>NZ_JBSGJA010000031.1:0-104572 GCF_053605345.1 Amycolatopsis sp. NPDC003865
TCGTCGCGCACTTCCACTACGTGCTCTACGGCACGATCGTGTTCGCCACCTTCGCCGGCATCTACTTCTGGTTCCCGAAGATCACCGGCCGGATGATGGACGAGAAGCTCGGCAAGTGGCACTTCTGGACCACGTTCATCGGCTTCCACGGCACGTTCCTCGTCCAGCACTGGCTGGGTGCCGAGGGCATGCCGCGCCGGTACGCCGACTATCTTCCTTCGGACGGGTTCACGACGCTGAACACGATCTCCACGATCGGCGCGTACATCCTCGGCGCCTCGACGCTGCCGTTCATCTGGAACGTCTTCAAGAGCTACCGGTACGGCGAGATCGTCACGGTGGACGACCCGTGGGGCTACGGCAACTCGCTCGAGTGGGCGACCTCCTGCCCGCCGCCGCGGCACAACTTCACCGAGCTGCCCCGGATCCGCTCCGAGCGGCCCGCGTTCGAGCTGCACTACCCGCACATGATCGAACGCCTCAAGACCGAGAGTGAAATCGGCTTCCTCGGGAAGCAGAAGCACCACGACGCCAAAGCGCCGTCGCAGCTGCTGGCCGACACCATCTCGCCCGGCGAAGACCCCGCAGACGACCGGGGCGGACACTGAATCGCGGGCGACCGACAGCTCCGGATCACGACTGGCCGCCGTCACGCTTCTCGTCCATGTCGGCGATCAGTTGCCTGGCGGCGGCCCGCAGCTGCGCGTCATTCTCCGGATGAAGATCACCGGTTCCGTGCCCGGCGGCGGTGGCCCAGACGAAGAACACCACTCCCAGCCCGACCAACCCACCAACCAAGGCCACACCCCACCAGAACGGCGCCACCGGAGACCTCCTATCCCGCACACGCACGACTCGGCGACACACTACTAGATGCGATAGTAGATCGCAGCCGTTTCACGCTTGACCAAATACCCCCTGGGGGTATTATACGGTTAACGCGAGATGAGGAGGCAGCGGTGGACACCCCCGAGCCACGGCACGGAATCGCTCCCACTGGGACCTGGACTGTCGTCATCGGCGGAACGGCCGGTCTGGTCGCCACCTACTGGGACGACGGTTGGCACACGGTGCGCGGCCGGGACAGCACGTTCATTCCACCCCACCTGCTGCTGTACGCCTCGATGGCACTGGTCGGTGCCACACTCGCGGTCTGGGTGGTTGCCGAGTTCCTGCGGAGCCGGTCGCTCCGCCGGCTGTCCGCGGTGCCTGGCCTGGCACTAGCGGTCGCGGGCGGGATCGCCACCGCAGGTGCCGCACCCGTGGACGCGGCTTGGCACGCACTGTTCGGACGCGACGCAGTACTCTGGTCTCCGCCCCATCTGCTGTCCGTGCTGGCAACCGCGGTGCTGGTCATCGCCGTGCTCCTCGGGCTTCGCGACGACAGCCCGCCGGCGTTGCACGCCGCGCTCGGCGCGGTACTCCTCGGCGCCGGCGAGTTGATCGTGCTGGAGTACGACACCGACGTCCCGCAGTTCTCCGAGTCGCTCTACCTGCCACTGCTGGTGGTCGTCGGACTCGGAGTCGCGTGGATCGCCCGGTCGATCTCCGGACACCGGACGCGGTTCGGCTGGTCGGTTCTGGGCTACCTCCTCCTGCGGGCAGGTCTCTTCGCCGTCTTGGCTGCCACGGGCTGGATCGCGCCGGACCTGCCACTTGCCCTGCTCGGGCTGCTGGTACTCGATCTGCGAGGGCGACTCGGCGCGGCACGGTGGCCGCTGGCCGGAATCGCGATGACCGGGCTGCAACTCGTCGCCTCGGCGACCGGCATCAGCTCCGTGCCAACCAGGCCGGTTCTCCTGGCCGCGACGATGGTGCTCCCGGTCCTCGTGGCCATTCTGGTGGCGGTCGTGGCCCGGAACCGCGTTGCGCGAACGGCGGTGGCCTTGGTCATTCTGGCCGCGGCATCGTCGCTGCTGGCACCGCCGGCGCGGGCACACGACCCGGGTCAAGGACCTGAAGTCACCACTGCCGAGATGTCCGTCCACACACAAGGGGACGGCCGCCTGGCAGTGCGTATCCGGAACTTCGCCGGCGATCCGGCACCGGAGGTCCGGCCGATGCGCCTGCTGGCGCGCCGCGCGGGCCAAACCGTCTCAGGGCTGCTTGCCCGCGAGGGTGACGCCCTCACCGGGTCGCTCCAGGTGCCGTCGAGCGGCCTCTGGCTCGTCTACGGAGAGCTCCGGATCAACGATCAGGCGACCGAGATCTGGCTCCCGGCCCACTCGGAGAACGAGTCCGCGACCGAAACCCGGCCGGTGTATCTTCCCGCGGGCGCCGGACCGACCTACACGGACGAGGTCGTAGCGGGCGCAGCGCTCCTCGCCGTCGGCCTTGGGCTGGTCGGCTGGGCCGCGGTGGCGGTCCGCCGACGTGCCGCGGAGAACCGCGCTTCAGCATCCACCTGACGGGTTGGCGCCGGGGTAGGGCCCAGGCCAGAGCGGCGCCGGACCCCGCCCGGCGCTCGCTCAACCGATCCCGGCGAGCAGGTCGTTCATCACGGAGATCTCCCGAGTTTGGTCGCTCTTGGCCGAGCGGGCAATGGAGAGCGCGAACCCGTTGCGGCCGTGATCCAGTTCGTCGCCCGATTCGGAAACCGCCTGGGCGTGGTGCGGCCGCATCATCATGAGGAACATCCGATCGACCTCGGTACCCGAGGCGGAGCGGAGCATCCGCAGATCCTGCCGGGCCATTTCCTGCACCGGCCCGGGCGGCGGCTCGGGCGCGGCGCGGTGGTCGGCCAGCCAGGTCTTCATCCGGCGGATCTGCCCGCTCTGTTCGTCGGCTATGTGCGCGGCGAGCCGGCGCACATCGGAGCCGGTCGCCTTGGTGCGGGCGACCGACGCCATGTCGACGGCCATCTGGTGGTGCGGAACGAGCATGGCGATGAAGGTGATGTCGTGGCTCACCGTGGCGTCTGCGCCGTGCGCGGGTGCCGACGTCGCGGCGTTCGCCGCCGGTGGCAGCAGCAGTGCTCCCAGCACCGATGTGACCGCCGCGAGGCGGACGGCACGGGCGGGAATCAGTCGGGACATGAGTCGGGTTCTCCTTCGCGAGTCGGCTGTGGTGACCAGCCCGGCTACCCCCTCCCACCGGCCTACTAACGCGAGTAGTGGAGAAATTTCAACGCCGCCTTTGCGGCGCGACGAGACGAAGCCCACCCATGTACTATTAGATCTAGTAGACAGCCGGTCGCCCAGCAGAGGACTCCATGACGCCTGCCGAACACCCATCGACCGCGGGCCGCGTGCTGAACCGGCGCGGTTTTCTCGTCCTCGGCGCGGGCACTGCCGCCGCCTTCGGGTTGGCCGCGTGCTCTTCCGAGACTTCGACGCCGCCTGCTGCCAAGGTCGGCCCGACGTCCCCGCTGATCGCCCGCGCCGAGGCCGCCCGGCGGCCGGCCGGCGCCGTCGTCCGCCCGGTCGGCCTGAGCGCCCAGGTCGGCGACGTCGACCTCGGCGGCGTCCAGGTCAAGACGTGGAGCTTCGGCACGCTCCCGGGCACGGAGATCCGGGTCAAGCGCGGCGAAGTGCTCCAGGCCAAGCTGAGCAACCGGCTTCCCCAGCCGACCACGATCCACTGGCATGGCCTGGCCCTGCGCAACGACATGGACGGCGTGCCCGATCTCACGCAGCCGGCGGTCGCCGCGGGCAGCGACTTCACCTACGAGTTCACCGTCCCCGAAGCGGGCACCTTCTGGTTCCACCCGCACGTCGGTGTCCAGCTCGACCGGGGCCTCTACGCACCGCTCATCGTGGAAGACCCGGACGACGGCGGCGACTACGACACCGAGCTGGTGGTCGTGCTCGACGACTGGATCGACGGCACCGCCACCGACCCCGACGCCGTGCTGGCCAACCTCAAGCAGAACGGCATGAACATGGGTGACATGTCGTCCATGCCGGGCATGGGTGACATGGGCGGGATGCCGAAATCCGACCTGCTCGGCGGCGACGCCGGCGACGTCACCTATCCGCACTTCCTCGCCAACGGCAGGATCGCCACCGCGCCGACGTCGTTCGCGGCCAAGCCCGGGCAGCGCGTCCGGCTGCGCCTGATCAACGCGGGCGCCGACACCGCGTTCCGGGTCGGCGTGCCCGGAGTCTCGCTGCGGGTCACCCACACCGATGGGTTCCCCACCACGGCGTCCGGCGAGACCGAAGCGGTACTACTCGGCATGGGGGAACGGATCGACGCCGTGTTCACCGTGCCGGCCACCGGTGTCCCGGTCCTCGCCCTCGCCGAGGGCAAGGGCGGCTACGCCCAGGTCCTCGTGCACGCCGGGAACAGCCGCGCCCGAACGGCGAACGACAGCGGCGTCGAGTTGCTGAAGAAGGCGAAGGTGCAGACGGTCGGCGACTTCTCGGCGGCACCGCAGGTCGACCTCAAGAACCGAGCGCCCGACGTCACGCACGACCTGAAGCTGGCCGGTCCGGGCGCGAAGTACGACTGGACCATCAACGGCAAACCGTACAACCCAGCCGACGGCCTCCCAGTCCGGCGGGGACAGCGGGTGCGGCTGCGGTTCGTCAACGACTCCGACATGTACCACCCGATGCACTTGCATGGCCACACCTTTCAGGTACGCGGGCAGAACGCGCCCGGTCCGCGGAAGGACACCGTGCTCGTCCTTCCGCGCCGGACGGTCGAAGTGGACTTCGACGCGGACAATCCCGGGCAGTGGCTGACGCACTGCCACAACGTCTACCACGGGGAGTCGACGATGATGACGGTGGTGTCCTATGTGGAATGATTGGCGCCGTTGGACGGCGGCAGCAGGTGCGGCGGCGTTGAGCGCGCTCGCCGTCGGTGTGCCGACCGATGTGATCGACACGTCGTTCTTCACCCGGATGACGCCGGTGCGGTGGTGGGAAGTCCCCGTGCTGGCCCTGACTGCCGTATTGACCGGTCTGTGGGTGGCGATACCCCGTCCGGCCGGTGACGTCCGGGGTCGCGGCGGCATTGTAGGTTCGGTGACCGCCGCGGTGCTCGCCGTCGGCTGCCCGGTGTGCAACAAGGTTGTGGTCGGGTTGCTCGGCATCTCCGGCGCGCTGGGCATCTGGGCTCCCGTTCAGCCGGCGCTCGCCGCGCTGTCCCTGCTCGCCCTCGCCGCCGCCGTCGTCATCCGCTGGCGCCGGCGCGGATGCGGTCCGGAGACCTGCGCCGTGGACGTCACAGCGGAGGCCACCCCAGCCGCGCGAACATCGCCAGCATCCAGCTCATCAACTGTGTCCACCCCCCGGTGAGCATCGCGATTCCCATCACGATCAGCAGGACCCCACCGGCGACCTCGACCTTGCGCGTGTGCCCGCGGAGCCACCGCAGGCTGCGCCGGCCGCGGGCGATGCCGATGGCCACCAGCACGAACGGCACCCCCAGCCCGAGCGAGTAGGCCGCGAGCAGCAGCGCCCCCGTGCCGACCGTCGCCGTGCTCGCCGCGGTTGCGAGGATCGACGCCAGCACCGGCCCGACGCACGGCGTCCACCCGAGTCCGAACGCCGCGCCCAGTACGAGCGCGCCCGCCGGCCCGCGGCGCACCCGGTGCAGGTCGAACCGTAGTTCCCGGTGCAGCAGGGGGATCCGGATGGCGCCGAGCGTGACGAGTCCCATGGCGACCACGAGTACGCCGCCGGCGATCGCCAGGGCTTGCTTGTGCTGGGCCAGCAACAAACCGAATGCTGATGCCGTAACCCCGAGCGCGACGAAGACGACCGTGAAGCCGGCGATGAACAACGCCGAAGCGAGACCGATGCGCGATCCAGTCCGCACCGTTGTCGCGCCTTGTCCGGCCCCCGAACCGAGCCCCGAAACGTACGAGACGTAACCAGGCAGGAGCGGCAGCGCACACGGGGACGTGAAGGAGATGATCCCGGCGACGACGGCCAGCGACAACGACGTGTACAGATCCACGAAAACACCCTGCCGGTAGGGGCCCACCCCCGCGTAACACCGGGGCTTGTAGTCTACGAAGGATGATAGTAGAGCAGCGGGAGCCGGTGATCGCGGTGGCCGGACTCGGCGTCGACGTCGGCCGCGCGCCCGTCCTGCGTGCACTGGACCTGGTCGTTCGCCCTGGCGAGGTGTTCGGCGTCCTGGGCCCGAACGGCGCCGGCAAGAGCACGTTGCTGCGCGTGCTCGCAACTCTGGTGCGGCCGGTCTCCGGCCGGTGCTTCGTCCTCGGCGCCCGGCTGGGCACCGCCGAGGTCCGCGCGGTGCGGCCCTCGATCGCCTTCGTGGGCCACCAGTCGGCGATGCACCCGAAGCTGACGCTGGCGGAGAACCTCGGCCACGTGGCCAGGCTGACCGGACGCACCGAGGCGGCGGTGCTGGAGGCACTGGACGTCGTCGGCCTGCGCCGGGCGGCTGGACGCCGGGCGGAGCAATGCTCGCAGGGAATGCTCCGGCGCGCCGACCTGGCCCGCATCGTGCTGACCGAGCCTTCGCTGCTGCTGCTCGACGAACCGCACGCCGGGCTGGATCGCACCTCGTTCGGCCTCGTCGACCTGGTCGTCCAGCGTGTCCGCGCCCGCGGTGGCGCCGCCGTCGTCGTCTCGCACGACGCGCCCCGCGTCTGGGCGCTGGCCGATCACGTCGCGGAACTCGATGACGGCGGTCTCGTCCCCAAGTATTGCGAACCGGCGCCGGAAAGCGAGTGGCAGTGAACCCCACGCTCCCCGCTCCCCTGCGCCAGGCCTGCGAAGTGGCCCGCACCGAGCTGCGAATCGAAGCTCGCGCGGGCGAGACGCTCTGGGTGATCACCCCGTTCGGTGCTGCCGCGTTGCTACTCACCCCGATGGCCGTGGGCGCCGACCGGCCGCTGCTCGCGCAACTGGGCATGGGCATGTACTGGGTCGTGGTCCTGCTGTTCGGTGTGCTGGTCACGCTGCGCCAGACCGTCACCGACCCGCCCGGCCACCTGGCCATGCTGCGCCTGACCGGCGCGCCGGCGGCCGCGCGGCTCGCCGGGCGGGCCGCCGGCACCACGGTCGTACTGCTCATGTTCGAACTCGTGCTCCTGCCGGTCGTGATCGTCCTCTACCAGCCGGACCTGGCGGGGTGGCCGTGGCTGCCGGCCGTGCTGCCGCTGACCGCGGCCGGGCTGGCCGCGCTCGGCACGTTGGCAGGGGCCCTCGTGCAAGGGATGGCCGGGCGCACCACGCTCGGCCCGATGCTGGTGTGCCCGCTCGCGCTCCCGCTGCTGCTGGGCGCGACCGAAGCGGGGAACGCCGCCGGCTACGGACGCGCACCGTGGCTGTGGCTGGTGCTCCTGATCACCGTCGCCGCGATCGGCTGGCTCGCCCTGATGGTCGGCGCGAACGCCTTGGAGGAGTTGTCGTGAACCTGCTCGGGCGATGGCTTCCGGCCGTCGCGATCACCCTGCTCGCGGCCGGTTTGGCCGGTGCGGTGCTCGCACCACCGGACCGGGTGCAAGGTGACTACCAGCGGTTGATGTACGTGCACGTCCCGACGGCGTGGGTCGCGTATCTGTGCTTCGGGCTGACCGGTCTCGCGAGCGCGTTGTGGCTGTGGCGGCGGCGCGCCCGGTTCGACCGGCTGGCCGCGGCGAGCGCCGAACTGGGCGTGCTGTTCACCGCGCTGACCATCGTTCTGGGGTCGTGGTGGGGCAAACCGGTTTGGGGCGTGTGGTGGACCTGGGACCCGCGGCTCGTCACGACCGCGCTGATGTTCTTCGTCTACGTGGGCTACCTGGCGCTGCGCCGCGCGACCCTCGATCCGGACGCTCGCGCTCGACGTTCGGCGGTGCTCGGCGTCGTCGCACTGGTCCAGGTGCCGGTCGTGCACATGTCCGTGGTGTGGTGGCGTGCCCTGCACCAGCCGCCGACGGTGCTGAAACCGGGCGATCCGACGATCGACCACCGCATGCTGGCCGTCCTGCTGCTCAACCTGCTCGCGTTCACCGTGTTCGCGGGGATGCTGCTGCGCGCCCGGCTGCGGCTGGCCGTCCGGGAGGACGACCTCGACACGGCACAGGCCGTGGCGGACCGCGAGCTGGCCGGTGGCGTCGTCGCCGCCCCGCGCTGGGAAGGACCGGTGAGCGATGGCTGAATGGGCCTGGGTGACTATCGGTTTCGTGATCACCTTCGCCGCGCTCGCCGGGTACACGCTCAAGCTGTGTCTGCGCGCGAACGCGGTTCGGCGGGACCGGGAGGAGCGGTGAAGCGGTACCGCCTGTTCGCCGTTTCCGGCGTCGGAATCGTCGCTGTGCTGGTCGGCGTCCTGTTGTTCGGCAACCTCAACGGCAACCTGGTCTACTACCTCACGCCGGCCGAGGCGATCGCGAAGCACGCCGACTACCCGGACGGCCGGCGGTTCCAGCTCGGCGGGTTCGTCCGGCCGGGCAGCGTCCGGCACACCGCATCGGGTCTGGAGTTCCTCGTCGCCGCCTCGACGACGCCGGACAGTCCCGCGGTCGACGTCCGGCACACCGGCGCGCTCGCCCAGCTGTTCCAGCCCGGCATCGGCGTGGTCGTCGAAGGTTCCTGGCAGGGCGACGTCTTCCTGTCCGACACGATGATCGTCAAGCACGACGAGAACTACCGGCCGCCGACGACACCGGCGGCGTCCCCAGGAGCTGATCCCCGGTGACCACTGCCCTCCCCGCCGCCGGCTGGGCCGGGGCCCTGCTCGGCCTCGCTGCTTCCTTGGTGCTCGCCTACTACGGTTTCCGCGCCCAGCGGACGCCCGGCAAAGTGAGAATCGGACAGCTGCGCGCGGCCACGGTCGTGATGCTGGGCGGCGCGGTGCTGTCCATGGCCGCGCTCGAGGCGGCGCTGCTGACCGACGACTTCACCATGTCCTACGTCGCCGAGACACACTCCCGCAACACGCCGCTGCTGTTCACGATCACCAGCGCGTGGTCGGCGCTCGGTGGCAGCATCGTCCTGTGGACGCTCCTGCTGGCCGGATACGTCGTCATCGCCTGCCGGAAGGTGACCGGCACCGACGACCGGCTCGGCACCGGCGCGCTCGGGGTCATGGGAGTCGTCGCCGCGTTCTTCTTCGGCCTGGTGACCACGGTCGCCAACCCGTTCACGATCCTGCCCAACCCGCCCGCCGACGGGCCGGGACCGAACCCGCTGCTGCGCAACGACATCATGGTGGCGATCCACCCACCGCTGCTCTACCTCGGCTTCGTCGGCTTCACCGTGACCTTCGCCTACGCGATCTCGGCCCTGCTGATCCGCCGCGGCGGGGTCGCCTGGCTGGTGCGGACCCGCCGCGCCAACCTCGTCGCCTGGACGTTCCTCACCGCCGGGCTCGTCGTCGGGGCGTGGTGGTCCTACGAAGTCCTCGGCTGGGGCGGCTACTGGGCGTGGGACCCCGTCGAGAACGCCGCCTTGATCCCCTGGCTCGTCGCCACCGCGTTCGTCCACTCCGCGGTCGTCCAGATCAAGCGCGGGATGCTGCAGGCCTGGAATTTCGTGCTGGCACTGGCCACGTTCGCGCTGACCATCCTCGGTACGTTCCTCACGCGCTCCTCGGTGGTGGCGTCGGTGCATTCGTTCACCCAGTCCGGTGTCGGCCCGGCGCTGCTGGGCTTCTTCGTGCTCGTCCTGGCCGGCGGGTTCACCCTGTTCGCCCTCCGCGGTGAACACGTCGCCAACCGCACCAGGTCGTTGCGCCTGGCCAGCCGCGAAGGTGTTTTCCTGGTCAACAACCTGCTGCTGTGCCTGTTCGCCTTCGTCGTCCTGCTCGGCACCGTGTACCCGATCTTCATCGAGGCGTTCAGCGGCAGCCAGGTCTCGGTGGGCCGGCCGTTCTTCGACCGGATGGCCGTGCCCCTGTCCTTCGCGCTACTGCTGGCGATGGGTGCCGGACCGTTCACGCCGTACCGCTGGGCCACCCCGGGCGTGCTGTGGACGCGACTGCGGCTCCCGCTCGTCGCCGGGAGCGCCGCGGCCGCAGCGGTCGCAGTGTCCGGTGTCCGCTCGGCCGGGGTCGTCGCGGTGGTCTTCCTGGCCACGACCATCGTCGCGGCGAGCGCCCGGCAGCTGGTGGTCACCGCCCCGAACCGGCGCCCGTCCGGGATGTGGCGCCTGGTGTCCGGGCAACGGGCGTACTGGGGCGGCCAGCTCGCCCACATCGGCATCGCCATCGTCGCGGTCGCGATCTCCGTGGCCGGGGCGACCGCCACGCGCACCACGATCAGCCTCACGCCGGGAGCCTCCGCGGAGTTCGCCGGGTACACCGTCACGTTCGAAACCGCGGAGCAGCACGTCGAACCGGATCGGACGCAGCGGGACGTCCACCTCGAGTTCCGCGAAAACGGGCAAGTCCGGTGGTCCGCGCAGCCGCGGCTCGAGACGTTCGCCAACCAGCCGCAGGCCGTCGGCACTCCGGTCGTCTGGAGCACACCGGGGCGTGACATCTACGTGGCCTTGGCCCAGCTCGCGCCGGGGAGTGTCACGGTGAACCTGTACCGGTACCCGCTGATGTCCTGGCTGTGGGCAGGCGGTTTCGTCATCGCGGCCGGCGGGCTGTGGGCGCTCAGTGAACGCCGCCGCCGGCGCCCGGCGAGCGTCGACGTCCCCCCGGACCGGGAGCCGGCTGCCCATGCGTAGGAAAGCTGTCACCGTAGCTTGCCTGGCCGGGATCGCCGTCCTCCTCGCGGTGACGGCGGCCCTGCTGCTCGGTGCCGGAGGCGGCATGGGCGACCGGGCCTACGAACTGGACCAGCGGCTGCGATGCCCGGTCTGCAAGAGCGTCTCGATCGCCGATTCGCCCTCCGAGACCGCGACCGCGATGCGGCAGGCGGTCCAGGAGCAGGTTGCCGCCGGCCGTTCCGACCAGCAGGTCCTGGACTTCTTCCGCGCTCGCTACGGCGACTGGGTGCTGCTCGACCCGCCCGCCCGCGGTCGCACGCTGTGGGTGTGGCTGCTGCCGGCCATCGGCCTCCTCACGGGGGCGGGGGTGCTCACCACGCTCGTCCGGCACCGCCGCACGAGCGTCCCGCTGTTGCCGGAGGAGAGCCGCCGCGAAGTAGCGCAGGCGCTCGAGGAAGCACGCCGGAACCACCGCGTGGAGGACTTGCCATGACCGTGAGCCGAGAACAGCTCGCCGACGAGCGGGACCAGGCATTCCGCGACATCATCGCCCTCGAAGCCCAGGTCGATGCCGGCGAAATCCCCCCGGAGGCGGCCACCCGCCTGCGGGCCGAGTACGAGCGAACCGCCGCCGAAGCGATGAAACGCCTCCTCCAGGCCGACGACCCCCCAGCGCCTCGCCGTTCTTCGCGGACGCGAGCGGCGATCTACCTGGCCACGGTCGTCCTGGCCGCCGTCGCCGCCATCGTCGTCCTGCCCGGAGCCGTGCAGCAACGACCGCAGAACGGCTTCGTCACCGGCAACGAGATGCTGCCGGCCACCGCCACGCCGTCGCTGCCCTCCGGTATCGGCGCGGCCGGCACCGCACTTTGGCTGCAAGCCAACCTCGAGCTGTTCGCCCGGAACGATCCCGCCGCGGCGCTGCGCACCCTTCAGCAGCTGCGTGCGCAGCCCGGGCTGTCTCCGCAGGCTCAACAGGACGTCGACGCGATGATCGGCACCGCCCGGCGAGAGCTGGACAAGGCGGGCCGATGAGCAACACGCCCGGCACCGACGCCTACAGCTCCACCATGCGCTGGCTGCGGTGGGTCGCACTCGCCGTCGCGGTCGCCGCGATCGCCGTGGGCGCCGTCCTCGGCTCCGGCCTCGGCAAAGACCCGGAGCTGGTCGACACTCCGCTGATCGGCGAACCGGCACCTGACCTCACGCTGCCGTACCTTGAGCGCGCGGGCAGCCTCGACCTGCGATCGCTGCGCGGACAGATCGTCGTCGTCAACTTCTGGGCGTCCTGGTGCGTCCCGTGCCGTGAAGAACAACCGACCCTCGCTGCTGCGGCCGACACCTACAGCGGCACCGGCGTCACCTTCGTCGGCATCGGCTACCAGGATCAGCGCGGGCCCGCGGTCCGGTTCCTCGACGAACTCGGCCGCGGAAAGGGCTACCAGTACGTCACCGATCCCGGCTCCCGGGCGGCCATGGAGTTCGGCGTCTTCGGCATCCCGGAAACGTTCTTCGTCGACGGCGCCGGGACGATCGTCGCCAAGGCGACCGGCAAGGTCGATCCCCGGCTCCTGACCGCCGCGCTCGACGACATCCGGGCCGGGCGCCGTCCGGCGTCCCGGACCGGTGGTTCCGTCCAGCCCGCGCCCGGGCAATGACCCGGCGACGCCCCGAATATACTACTATGACTAGTAGTTGATCGGCAGGCTACCGGAAGGACGCAGGCCGTGGAACGGAGTTGCCCACAAGTCACGACCGCCGCCACCTACCTGCTGGGCGCCCTCGAGCCCGCGGACGCAACGGCCTACCGGCGGCACATCCGGTTCTGCATACCCTGCCGCCGCGAAGTAGACGAACTCGAACCCGTGGTGCGGTTGCTCGAAGCGGTCAAGGCCGATGTCGAGGCCACGGCGCGCCGTCACGCCTGACGGCGCGCGAGCACGGCTCCCCAGCAGATCGTCACCACGAGCACCGCGGAATTCGACAACGCGAATACCAGCAGAGCGGCCGGAACCGGACGATCGGACGGAATCCCCAAGCGCATCAAGAACTCCACGAGGTAGAGCAAGATCACGGCCATCGCCAGGCTCATGTGGACCAGCAAGCCGCGATAGCCCGCCGAGCCGGGAGGGATCGGCATCGCGTCGACGAACCCGGCGAACCCCGCCGCCACGGAGCCGAGCAAGCCGATACCGACGAGCCAGGTCGATGCCGTCACGAACTCCCGGGGATCCTGCCCCGATACGGTGGCGATCTCGAACACCGCGCTGGCCACCCAGCAGCCGACAGGAACCGAAACCAGCACCGGGTGAACCCGGCGCCGGGCGGCGACAGGATCACTCAACCCACACCTCGGAAAATCCCGCCACCCGGAGACCGACGGTGGGTACGAACCGTGTTAGCAGCGTGATCCGTACCCACCGCGCCGGTGAGGAGTCCCGCAAGCGGGCCTCACAGCAGCATACTATCCACATTAGTAGTATTCTGGCAACGGCGGCTAGCCGAAATGTCCACAGGGGACGAGTACGCACAGGAGCAGGCGTGACGACATTGACCACGCAGGTCCCCTTCTCCAGCTGGACAGTGGCCGTCATGGGTTTTGGCTCCCTTGCCGCGATGGCGATAGCCCGACCGCTCGCCCGGCGAGCAGGATGGCGGAGGCCGACAGTAACGACAACATTGCTGTTGTTGGTCGCAGTTCTGTCGATAACCCTCACACCTGGCGCCGAGGAACACGTGAACGGCACGCGGAACTGCCTGCCGGACGACCTTCCGAATCTCGTGAACGCGGTTGCCCGGTCAGGCGGCGGCATGGTCGGCAATCTGCTCAACCTGCTGCTTCTGCTACCGCTCGCCAGTTCGGTCGTCGTGCTCACCGGGCGTATCGCACCCGCGGCCACGATGTCCGTTTTGCTGCCCGTGATCATCGAAGCCACGCAGACCCGTATCCCCGGCCGGTACTGCAGCCTGTCCGATCTGATCACCAACATCAGCGGCGCCCTCGCCGGCGTCGCGCTCGGATACTGGCTCCTGCGCCGCCGAGCGAGCACAGCCGCATGAACCGCCACCCGGGGACGCGTCAGGCCCGGATTCGCCGGGACGCGAAGACCCCTCCGATAATGAACAGCACGCCCGCCATCGGCCAGCCGATCAACAGGTCCTGCAGACCCACCGTCGGCAACAGCGAGAAGTTTCCCAGGTGTGCGCCGATGTGCACCAGAGCCATCACGACGCCGACAGCCATCAGGACGAACCCGAAGATCCGCCCGACGAGCCATTTCCGGTAAGCCGCCGTGTACGCCGCCTTCTGCGGCCGCCGCAGGCCACTGCGGGCATCGGCCGCACCGGCCCGCTCCTGCTGCCGGCGCTTGAGTGCCCGCGCGGAGATCTTCGGCATCAAACCCGCCTCCCTGATCACTTCTCTCATAAATACTAACTCACATAGTAGTACCGCAGAGGACCGGGAGGCATGCGCCATCCTCTACTATCCGGGGAAGTAGAAGGATCCGGCGGTCCACCCGGATCCGGTGCCGGATCGGATGGATGACTGTCAATGCGACAAGACGAAGCCGCGCGCCCACGGCTGATGACCCGGTTGGCCGCGGCCTTGCGTGGTGAGGTCTCCGCGGAGACGGTCGAGGCGTACCGGCGAGCCGGAGCCGCTGCCTACGACGATCTCCTGGCAGCGGAGAAACTCCGTGAACGTCTCGCAGGCGGTGGAACCGACCTTTGGAACGCCCAGCCGGGTGAATCGACCCAGCTGCTGTGCTCCTGGAACGCCTTCGTCCTGCACACGCTCGGCGAGCAGTTCGTCGAAGCCGACTACCTGACCGATCCCCGCACGGTGGGTTTCCTGCCCCCGGTCACCGCCGAGCAGGCCGCAGCCTGCTTCGGCGAGATCGAACAGTGGTCCGCGCGCGCACGCCGGGCCGAGCACGACCGGAACTACGACGTCGGGGCCGAATTGAGCCTGCCGGCCCCGCTGCCCGGCTGGGTCGAGGTTGAGCCCTGCCCCCGCGCCCATCTCGCGGCGATGGTGACAGCCGCGCGTTCGATGCGTGAACGTCTCCAGGTCGCGTTGGCCGACTTCACCCGAGCAGGCGTCCCCGAAGGCAAGGAGCCCGTCGCGGCGAAACTCGCGGGCATCGTGGCCGAGGCCGACGCCGGGGTGTCCTTCGCGGAGTCGCTGTGGTCCCCTTCGACCGGGGAACAGGTTCACGAGCGCATCGAGACAACGATCAAACGGGCACTGGAAAGCTACTACCGAGCCGGCCAGCTGCTCGCCATGCCGAGCCTGCTCGATCGACCCGGCGCCGAAATCACCCTGATCTCCGGCCCCGACCTCCCCCTGCCGACACAACCGGGATTCGATCCCTGGTGCCTGACCGACCCGGCGACCAGAACCCGCTGGCAGCGGGATCCGGCCGCCCGTCGTGCGATCGATCTGCTCTGGCGGTCCGACCCGGACCCAGCGGCAACCCTGACGATCCTGGCCCAGATCACCGCGGCCGCACGATGCGGAGCGATCGTCGCCGGCGCGACGCCCGCCGGCGGCGCCATCGGCAACTACTACTGCTGTCCCTGGTCGGCCATCTACCTGGTCCGGATGCCCGTGGTCATCGCCGGACGGCAGCTGCGCACAGGCGATCAGTTCACCTTCGACCTCTCCGCCGAAGAGATCTTCGACGGCGGGGCCTTCAAACGCGAGATCCTTCTCGGCCCGTTCCACCCGACCAGTCAAATCGACTACTGCGATCCCACGTCGGGCGGCCACGATGACTGACAGCGAGAATGACGACAGACAGGCCCACACTCTCGAACTACTTGAGTGCCGGCAGCCCAGGAACGAACCAGTACCGTTGCCGACGAGCTACTACCTAGCGTAGTATGTCGCTTATGTCGCCTGGCGCCGCACGAAGGCCGTCACGCGACCGCGCCGGATCCTCCCCCCGCTCCGGCGCGTAAGGCGGGCGCGGGTCTTGTTCCTCACGGACCCGCGCCCGCTCCCACGGGTCTACTACCTCTGTTCGTACCACACGTGGCAGCATGTCCCGCGTGACAGCGACCGCAAAGGACGACCCGGCCGCACCCGAGCGCTCGGCTCCGGCGGGAAGACGCCGCAAAGTCGGCTCGCTCGAGGTGCTCTGCGCGATCCTTGTACTCGCGCTCGTCGGGCAGAAATGGCTGATCCAGCTCCTGGACGTCCCCGCGTTGCGCACCGGCGCAACCGTGTTCGTCGCCGTCTGCGTCCAGGCCCTCCCGTTCCTCGTTCTCGGCGTACTGCTCAGCGGAGCGATCGCCGCCTTCGTATCGCCTGCGCTCTTGCAGCGGCTCCTGCCCCGCAACGCGGCGATGTCGGTTCCCGTGGCGGGCGTCGCCGGTGTGGCGTTGCCCGGGTGCGAGTGCGCGTCTGTTCCTATCGCCCGGCGGCTCATGCAGCAAGGCGTCCCTCAAGGCGCCGCGCTCGCGTTCCTGCTGGCCGCGCCCGCGGTCAACCCGGTCGTCCTGGTCGCGACAGCTGTGGCGTTCCCGGGACGGCCGGAGATGGTCGCCGCCCGGTTCACCGGCTCGCTGGCGACGGCGGTCGTGATGGGCTGGCTCTGGACGAAAGTCGGACGTGCCGAGTGGATGGCAGAACGGGTCCTGCGCAAGACGGCCACCGATCCCACAGCTTCACGCTGGTCGGTGTTCGCCGAGACCGCCCGGCACGACCTCGTCGGCGCGGGCGGTTTCCTCGTGGTCGGCGGGCTGACGGCGGCGGTGTTCAACGTCCTCGTCCCCCAGTCCTGGCTGGTCTCGCTCGGCGGCCACCTCGTCCTGGCGGTCCTCGTGCTCGCCGTGCTGGCGGTCGTGCTGGCGTTGTGCAGCCAGGCCGACGCGTTCGTCGCGGCCTCGATGTCCGCGCTCCCCCTCCTGCCCAGGCTCGTGTTCCTGGTGGTCGGCCCCGCGGTCGACGTCAAGCTGATCGCGCTCTACGGCGGCACGTTCGGCCGCCGGTTCGTCGTCAGGTTCGCGCCGGCGGCCTTCCTCGTGGCCATCGCCGCGGGCGTCGGCGCCGGCCTGCTGTTCCTCGGAGGTGCTCGATGAGGCGGGAATCCCAGAACATCCTGCTGCTCCTGCTCGGCGGGGCGCTGATCAAGATCGCGGTGGACGGCAGCTACCTGCGCTACGTCAAGCCGGTCCAGCAACCGTGGCTGATCCTCGCCGGTGCCGCGATGGCCGCATTGGCCGTCGCCGCGATCACCAGGGACATCATCACCGCACGCCGTGCGGAACCGGACTCCTCGCCCGAGCACACTGCCCATGGCCACCGCACCCGCAGCACGTGGATGCTCATCCTGCCCGTGCTCGCGATCTTCCTCATCGCCCCGCCGGCTCTCGGAGCCGACAGCGTGAACCGCTCGGACGGACGCGTCATCTCACAAGCCAGACAGGTGAAAACGACAGCGTTCGCGCCACTCCCGGCCGGCGATCCGCTGCCGATGACCCTGACCGAGGTCGTGACGCGAGCCGGCTGGGACGCCACGAACTCGTTGAACGGGCGCACAGTCCGCCTCACCGGTTTCGTCGCGCACAGCCGGAACTCGGTCTACCTGGCGCGCCTGGTCATCGGCTGTTGCGCCGCGGACGCGTTCCCCGTCAAGGTCAGGCTCACCGGCACCGGGGTGGCGGCGCTGCGAGACGACCAGTGGATCGAGACGACCGGGACCGTCCGGCCCGACACGGCCACCCCCGCGAACAGCTACACACCGAGTTACGTCGTTGCCGCACTCAAGTCCGTCGCGGCACCGGCGGACCCCTACGAATACTGAGCGCAGATCTGATCGTGCGGCCGCGATTCGACACCGATCCGGGCGGCAACCATGGCGCGGAACTCGTCGCACTGCGCGAAGTCGTCGGGATCGCGTTCCAACGCGCACTCGATAAGCGCCAGGGAGGCATGCGCCTCCGCGATCCGGCGCGCCAGCTCGCCGCGCTGCCGCCGCAGGATGTCCCGGCGCTCCACCACGTCCGGCGTCGCGATCATCTGCCGGATGCCCTCGAGGCCGAACCCGGCCTCCTTGGCGCGCATGATCACCGCCACGCGGAACAAGTCCGGCAGCACGTGCGCCGGAAGGCCGAAGCGGCCGGCGACCTCGCCGACCGAAACCCCCCCCGGACCTACGACCTGCTCGATCCCGCACCCGGGGCGTTCGTCGTCGACATCGGGTGTGGCTCGGGCGGTGCAGTCGCCGAGCTGAGCGGCCACGGAGTGACCGCGGTCGGCCTGGACGTCAGCGAGCAGATGATCGCCGCCGCGCGGAAGCGTTGGCCGGACAGCGACTTCCGGTTCGGTGATGCCCGCGATCTGCCGCTCGGCGACGCCACCGCGGCGGGTTACCGCGCCGACAAGGTGTTCCACGACCTCGACGACCCGGCGAAGGCGCTCGTCGAGGCTCGGCGCGTCCTGAGACCCAGTGGCCGCATCGTCCTGATCGGACAGGACTGGGACACCTTCGTCATCGATTCCGGCGACCCGGCCCTCACCCGCACCATCGTGCACGCCAGGGCCGACGCGGTCCCGAGCCCGCGCTCGACACGCGGCTACCGCACGCTACTGCTCGACGCCGGGTTCACCCGATGTCACCGTCCAGGTGCAGACGGCGATGTTCACAGACGAGATCATGCTCCCGCATGCTCACCGGCATCGCGCACGCGGCCCTGTCCGTCGGCGCCGTGAACGACCGAGACTTCGAGACGTGGACAGCGGACCAGGTCGAACGGGTGCGGTCCGGTCGCCTGTTCGTCGCCCTGCCCCTGTTCATCGCGGCCGCCGGCAAGCCGTCAGGCGAGGCTCATTGAACAATCTGCATCGGCCGGCGCCTCGACGGTGACCCGGGCCACCACACCTTCCGCGATCGTGACGCGGGTTCCGCAGATCCGCGTCGCTTTGCCCAGCGTCGCGTCGGTCGCGCTCTCGCACGGACCAGAGCAGTCCCGGCTCCAGGTGATGACCCGGTAGCGCGCGGCACCCAACGGTGCCGAGAACTCCGCGGGCGCCGTCCGGAACTCCTGTTCCAGTACCTGCTTTCCCTGGTCGTTCTCCACACGCAGGTAACGGACAGCGGTCTTGGACCGGTTCGCGGGCTCGCGCACAACCACGTCGAGCGTGCCGGACGGCCCGGTCACCACGGACGGCTGGTGCGGCGGGATCGACGGTGTACCACCGGGATCCGGTTCCGCGCCGCACGCGACCAGGACAGTCGAGCCGATCAGGAGAAGCACGAGACCGCGCAAACGCATGAGAAACTCCTCACCTGCAGGGCGCTCGGCCGGCCCGGGAACACATCCGGGCCGGCCGAGTCACCCGGTCAGTCGTTCCAGTAGATGGACGTCTGGACGCCGCCCGCGGTGATCTTCGACTGCGACGGAGCCGACGCCGCCGCGGCGGAACCGTCACCGTGGTTGTAGATCGCCAGCAGCTCGCTGTAGTCGTGCGAGTTCGGCGAGACGTACGCGGGGTCGGTCTGCCCCGCGTAGTCCATGCAGGACTGGGCGTTCGTGAACTGGTGGTCCAGCCCGAAGTCGTGCCCGACCTCCTGGCACATGACGTGCTGCTTGGCCGCGGACCCCATCCCGTAGGAGTCGTTGACCTTCGTGGTGCCCCAGGCGATGTGGGTGCCGCTGGAGAGGTCGATTTCGGCGACGCCGAGCCAGCCCGTGCTGCCGTAGGTGTAGTTGCAGACCCGGACCCGGCCGGACGAGGCGGGGCAGCTGCGCCGCGTCGTCGTGCTTGTGTCACTCGCCGAGATCACGTTCTCGAACACCGGCGAGCGGTTCCAGTCCGAGTTGGCCTTGCTGAGGTTGGCATCCCAGGTCGAGGTGACGCTGTCGAGAATGGTCAGCCGCAGGGTCGTGGACGTCGACGAGCGGGCCCAGTGGTACCCGCCCCAGCTGTTGCTCGCCGATGCCTCGGTCGTCGTGAGGCCGAGTGCCGCCACAGCGAGCGGCACCAGGAGAAGCAGTCGCCATTTGCGCATGGCAAACTCCTTGATTCCGTTGGGGACCCATCCGGGAGTACGGACGGCAGACGGAAAGTTAACCCGGCAAGATCTGGCTTCACAGCTACGAAAGTCGCAAACACGCCACTTACTACTACTTTACTAAGTAGACTAGTTGTGCATGCCCGCAGTAAGCCCGCTGCGCTCACCCGACCGGCCCCGGCCGATCGTCGGGTCGCCGACACTACGCACGGCAACTACCTACAGTAGTAGAAGAGCTGAATCGAGTGAATTCCGGCCAAACCTCCGGTGATCATCCCCCGGAACGTGGCATGCACAAGATCATCACTGATACGGTCCGGTAACTGTGAGGGGCTCGACGACTACGAACTGTCGCACCAGCAAGCACGTCCGCTGGCTTCTCGTGGTGCTGTTCGGCTTTCTCTCCCTGCACCTGGGCCTCTGCTGCCCGGCGGGACACGCGACGCACGACCACGCCCCCACCGACCAGGTCGTCGCCTTCCAGGCCGCCGAACCAGCACCGGAACACCAGGACTGCGACCCGGCACCCGGTCACCACCGCTCCCACGGCGTCGACGACACCGTGTGCCGCGGATTCAGGAGCATCACCGACGGCTCCTGGCTCGAGGTCCTCGCACTGGCCGCGCTCGCGGCCCTCGTGACCGGGCGGGAACCGCCGGTCGGGAACGATCTCGCCGCCGCCGGCCCGCCGGTGGTCAGATCGGGACCGCATTACCTCATCGAGCTCTGCGTCTCGCGGACGTGATCAGCCCGGAGAAGCCGGCCTGTTCACCGTCCCCTCGCCGCCCGAGCGGCACACACGCGAAAGAGAACTCGATGAGGACAACCCTGCCCGTCAACGGCCTGCCCACCCCTGGAACGGGCTCGCCGCCCCGGCTGCTCACGACCGCGGCGCGGTGCCAAAACCCGGCCAACGCCGTCGGCAACACCCCGGTGCTCTGGATCGACCAGCCCGACGCCCCACCGGGCCGCGGCTACTGGGCAAAGCTCGAAGGCTTCAACCCGGGCGGCATGAAGGACCGTCCCGCCCTGCACATGATCGAACAGGCCCGGCTTCGCGGCGAACTCGCGCCCGGCGCTCCGATCGTCGAGTCGACCAGCGGCACTCTCGGGCTGGGACTCGCGCTCGCCGGCATCGTGCACGGGCACCCGGTGACCGTGGTCACCGACCCCGGCCTGGAGCCGATCGTGCATCGGATGCTGACCGCTCATGGCGCCCACGTGGATCTGGTCTCGGAGCCGCACCCGACCGGTGGGTGGCAGCAAGCCCGCCGCGAACGGGTCCAAGAGCTCCTGGCCACCCTCCCGGGTGCGTATTGCCCGGACCAGTACCACAACCCCGACAACATCGCCGCCTACGCGCCACTGGCGCTCGAGCTCGTCGCCCAGCTCGGCCGCGTCGATGTCCTCGTCTGCTCGGTCGGCACCGGCGGTCACTCCGCCGGTGTCTCGCAGGTGCTGCGCCAGTATGTCCCGCACCTGAAGGTCGTGGGCGTGGACACCGTCGGCTCGACCATCTTCGGCCAGCCCGCGCGGCCGCGGCTGATGCGCGGGCTCGGCTCGAGCATCTACCCGCGCAACGTCGACTACGCCGGCTTCGACGAGGTCCACTGGGTCTCGCCGGCCGAGTCCGTGTGGACCTGTCGGCGCCTCGCCGCGTCGCAGCACGCGACCGGCGGGTGGAGCGTCGGCGCGGTCGCGCTCGTCGCCGGCTGGCTGGCCCGCACCGAGCCGGCCGACGCGCGGATCGCAGCGGTGTTCCCGGATGGACCACACCGCTACTTCGACACCGTTTACAACGACGAGTACTGCACCCGGCACGGGCTCCTCGACGTCCCACCCGGCGCCGAACCGGACACGCTGACCCACCCGGCCGAGCGAGTCGTCGACCGCTGGACGAGGTGCGCCCAGGTCGTGGATCCGGTCGCAGCGGGGCCCCTGGCGGTGCACCAGTGACATCACCGCTTTCCCGATACCGGTCCTTCGACCGGCCGGCCCGGCTGCTGATGCTGAACCAGCTCACCATCAACCTCGGCTTCTACATGCTGATGCCCTACCTGGCCACCCATCTCTCCGGCGATCTCGCGCTGGCCGGCTGGGTCGTCGGGCTGGTCATGGGCGTGCGCAACTTCTCCCAGCAAGGCATGTTCCTGATCGGCGGAACGCTGGCCGATCGGTTCGGCTACAAGCCGCTGATCATCGCCGGGTGCGCCCTGCGCACCGGCGGGTTCGCCTTGCTCGGGCTGGTCGACTCGGTTCCCGCGCTGATCGTCGCGTCGGCCGCCACCGGGTTCGCCGGCGCACTTTTCAACCCCGCGGTCCGCGCTTACCTCGCCGAGAACGCGGGCCAGCGGCGAGTCGAGGCGTTCGCCCTCTTCAACGTCTTCTACCAGACCGGAATCCTGCTCGGTCCTGTCGTCGGCCTGGCCCTCACCAGCGTGGACTTCAAACTGACCTGCCTCACCGCGGCCGCCGTCTTCGCCGTGCTCACCGTGCTGCAAATCCGCGCCTTGCCTGCGCATTCAGCCACCGGGGAACCGGCCGCGCGGTCGATCCGGCACGACTGGGCCACCGTGTTCGGCAACCGCTCGTTCGTTCTGTTCGCGCTGGCCATGATCGGTTCGTACGTACTTTCCTTCCAGATCTACCTGGCTCTGCCGCTGGAAGCCCGGCGGATCGCCGGTTCCGGATTCGCCGGCACCGCGCTGATCACGATCCTTTTCGGACTGTCCGGAGCCCTCGCGATCGCGGGGCAGCTGCGCGTCACGGCCTGGTGCCGGGAACGGTGGAGTGCGGGCCGGTGCTTGGCCACAGGCTTGGCTCTGATGGCCATCGCGTTCTTGCCGCCCGCTCTCAGTTCCGGATGGACCGGCGACTCCGGCGTGCTGGCCTGGATTCCCCTGGTTCTGTCCGCGGTTCTGCTCTCCCTCGGCACGGTCGTCGTCTTCCCGTTCGAGATGGACACCATCGTCGCGCTCTCGCGGGGCAACCTCGTCGCGACGCACTACGGGCTCTACAACACGGTTGTCGGTGTCGGAATCCTGCTGGGGAACCTCTTCACCGGCAGCGTGCTCGACCTCGCGCGAGACGCTGGGTTTCCCGCCGCACCATGGCTCGCCCTCACTGCGCTCGGCGCGGGCTGCGCGTGGTGCCTCCGCGCCCTCGGAGCGATGAACCGGCTCGCCCCGGCGTCCGTGTAGGAGGCGTATCCCGGGAACGGCCCGGGGGTCGTTGTTCGGAGATGCCATGCCGGCGGGCGCGCTCAGCAGGACACAGCGGCTGTTCCTGCTGTGCGCGCTCGCTCTCGGCGTCATCCTGATGCACCACGTCAGTGCTCCAGGTGCGATATTCAGCCCGGCCGAAACCGTCGCTCAACACGCGGAACCGGCTTCGGCCGTAACGGTCCAGGCCTCTGAACTCGACTCACCGCACCATGCCTGCGCGCTGTGCGGCGCACATGTGATGACGCAGGTGTGCCTGGCCATCCTGGACGGGACGACGCTTCTGCTCCTGTTGTCGCTGGCGTTCGCCGGGTTCTCCCGGCTCGGCGCGCCGCCGACACCGACCCCCCGCGGGGCGCCTCGGCCCAGCCAGCCGCCGGACCTGCACGGGCGTGCTGCGCTCAATTCTCTCTGCGTGTTGCGAGTGTGATCGATCGGCTCTCCCCGAGACCCGTTCGATTCCCTTTGACCAGTAGAGAAGGATCCGACATGCGCACAACCATCCTCATCAGCGGCATCGCCCTGGCCTCGGCCCTGCTCCTCGGCGCCTGCGGCACCGACTCCGGCAGCACCTCCATGCCCGGGATGCAGTCCTCCGCACCGGCCGCCGGTGCCGGCGCCGGTCAGCAGGCCGGGCACAACCCCGACGACGTGACCTTCGTCCAGCAGATGATCCCCCACCACACCGAAGCCGTGAACATGGCGAAACTGGTGTCGGGCCGCAGCAAGAACCCGCAGGTGATCGATCTGGCGAGCCGGATCGAGAAGGGCCAGGATCCCGAGATCCAGCAGATGCAAGGCTGGCTGTCGAACTGGAACGCGTCGATGCCCGGCATGAACACCCCGACCATGCCCGGGATGAGCGACGGCTCCATGCCGGGCATGTCCGGCGGATCGATGCCCGGGATGATGTCCGCCGACGAAATGAAGCAGCTCGAACAGGCCAAGGGCGCCGAGTTCGACAAGATGTGGCTCGACATGATGATCAAGCACCACCAGGGCGCCCTCGACATGGCGCAGACCGAACTCGGCAAGGGCGCGAGCCCGGAGGCCAAGGCGCTGGCCCAGAAGATCATCGACGCCCAGCAGGGTGAGATCACCGAGATGCAGGGGATGCTCTCCGGGAGCTGACCAAACGGCCAGCGGCGCGGTGTGGGCGGTTCACGCCCACACCGCGCCGTTTGTCATGCGGTAACGAAGATGGTCAACCATCAAAAATAGTACTACGCTCGATAGCACTCAGGTTTCGCTGCCCAAGCCGTCCGGAAAGGCACCAACTGCATGACTCAGCTGGCTAGTTACCTTTCGTCGGCGGCGACCGGAGCGAAACAGGTCGTCAGGCGAGGCGAAGAGCTCCTGCAGCGAAGCCTCGCCACGGTTGGTGTCAGGCAAGCCGAGGAGACGATAGCAGCCGACTCTCAGGAATACTGGAAGAGGCCGCGTGACGGCCACTGGAAGGCCAACTCGCATTGGAAGGCCTCGGATCCCTTTGCGGGTAACGACGTCTGGGCGCGGATCGGCGCCGAACACCTGACCATGTTCGAGGCCGGGGCCCGGATGGTCGGTTCGGCGCGGCCGTGGAACCACGTCGTGGAATGGGGCTGCGGCGGCGGGGCGAATGCCGTCCATTTTGCACCGCGATGCGGCGAATTCATCGGTGTCGACATTTCTCCGGAGACGCTCGACGAGTGCCGACGGCAAGTCGCGGCGACCTGTGACACCAGTTTCCGCGCGATCGAGATCGCGGTCGACCACCCCGAAGCCGCTCTTCGGGAGATCGACGTCAAGTGTGACATTTTCCTGTGCTTCTACGTTTTCGAGCTCATCCCCACACCTGCTTACGGCGAGCGACTTCTGCGCATCGCGCGAGAACTCCTGGCTCCGGGCGGCCTGGCGCTGGTCCAGATCAAGTACGACACCGGCCGGTGGCGAACCAGGCCGCGGCACCGCTCCTACCGGTCCGGGCTGGCCGAGATGACGACCTATCCGATCGATTCGTTCTGGCAACTTGCCACGAAGTGCGGGCTGACCCCGCACGCCGTCCAGCTCGTCCCGAAAAACGAGCTGGACGAGCGTTATGCCTACTTCTTCATGACCAACGAGAACTCGGCGTAGCCGAGCAGCGGACCACGGCGGGCTCGGCTGACGGGGGTTGAGTACCGTAGAGGCATGGCAACGCCCCGGCTCGGCAAGGCACAGCAGGTGATCCTGCTGTGCGCGCTCGCGCTGTGCGTCGTCGCCATGCACCACGTCAGCATGGCCGGAAACCGCCAGGGCGCTTCTGTGATGCACGCCACGCCGACGGCCCAAGTCGTCTCTGTCGAGGTCGTCGGCACAGACACCGGCGAGCACCACCCCGGCATGCCGGACGGCGCACACGGCCTCCTTCACCTCTGCCTGGCCGTGATCTCTGCGGCAGTGGCACTCCTCCTCGCGCTCGTGGCGCTCCGGCAGTCGCGCCCGGCGGCGATTACGGCGCCCGCGAGCCCCCGCGGCTCTCCGATCCCCGGGCGTCCACCCGACAGACGTGGTCGGCTGATCCTCACCTCTCTCTGCGTCCTGCGAACCTGACCGGCCGCGTTCTCCGCGGTCCTCACCGGTCTTACCCAGCAATTCACAGAGAAGGATTTGTCATGCGCAAAACTCTGCTCGTCAGCGGCATCGCCGTCGTGTCCGCGCTCGTGTTGAGTGCGTGTAGCAGCGGCGACCACGAGTCCATGCCCGGCATGGGCTCCAGTTCGTCCGCGCCGGCCGCGGCGCCGAGCCAGCAGGCGGCAGGCCACAACGCCGACGACATCGCGTTCGCCCAGCAGATGGTGCAGCACCACAGCCAGGCCATCGACATGGCGAAGCTCGTGCCGTCCCGCAGCACCAACCCGAAGGTCATCGATCTGGCGAGCCGGATCGAGAAGGCCCAGGGCCCAGAGATCCAGCAGATGCAGGGTTGGCTGTCCACGTGGGGCGCCCCGGCGACCTCGTCGATGCCGAGCATGCCGGGCATGGACCACGGGTCGATGGGCTCCATGCCAGGCATGATGTCCGAGGCCGACATGCAGAAGCTCGAGCAGGCCAAGGGCGCCGAGTTCGACAAGATGTGGCTCGACATGATGATCAAGCAC
Organism: Amycolatopsis sp. NPDC003865; assembly: GCF_053605345.1. NCBI lineage: Bacteria > Bacillati > Actinomycetota > Actinomycetes > Pseudonocardiales > Pseudonocardiaceae > Amycolatopsis > Amycolatopsis sp. NPDC003865. Next base: position 25,929 of record NZ_JBSGJA010000031.1, read on the forward strand.
CACCAGGGCGCGGTCGAGATGGCCAAGACCGAGCTCTCGAAGGGCGGCAACGCCGACGCCAAGGCGCTCGCCCAGAAGATCATCGATGCCCAGCAGGCGGAGATCACGGAGATGCAGGGTCTGCTGTCGCAGAGCTGACAACCTCGAAATCCTGAAGGCCGTGCCGGGGAATCCCGGCACGGCCTTCAGCGTGTTCCCAGCCTGTGACCCGCGTCCCCATTGGACTCACCCGTGAAAACGCTCACAGCGTCATGACAACTACCTGGCTAGTACTAAGGGGACTAGTGGACAAGGTTCGCGCGTTACCTTACTGTGACCGCGGGCCGGCGGGGCGGTCCACTCGAACGCAGGTCCCCACGACAGGAGATTCGGTACCCGTGACACCCCATCGGCGATCCATGCGACATCCGCTCGTCGCCACCGCTGCCCTATTGCTCATCGGCTTGGGAACGATTCCCGCGAGCGCTCAGCCGGCGCAGCCGCCCACGAGCAGCCAGGACCCCATGCAGCGCTACCAGGAACTCGGCGCGCAGGCCGCCAAGGCCGACGAGGACCTGCTCACAGCTCAGGATCAGCTCACCGCCCGGCAGGCGGACCGTGACAAGGCGAACGCGGCCGTTACCAAGGCCAACGACGACCTGGCCCAAGCGCAGGCGGCGATCGCCCAGTTCCGGCCGCAGGTCGACAAGATCGCCCTGTCCGCGCTCGACGGCGGACAACTCAACAGCGCCGCGATGCTGCTCGACAGCGGCAATCGGCAGGAGTTCCTCGATCGCGCTTCGGCGCTGTCGATGCTGGCCGACCAGAAGAACACCACACTCGGTGCGCTTCGCGACGCTGTGAATCGTGCCGAAAACGCCAAGACCTCCGCCGCGAGCGCGCAGAAGACGGCCCAGCTGGCCGCCGACGACGCGACGGCGGCCGTGGAGGAGGTCCGCAAGCGCCAGGAAGACCTCAAGGGCCAGATCGCCGAGGTGCGCAAGGCGCTCGGCCAGCTGCCCTCCTCCGATCGCCAGAAGCTCGGCAAGGTGCAGGACAACGGCTCCTACCTCGGCCCGCCCGGTGCCGCGAACGACGCCCTGCAGGCCGCGCTGTCCAAGCGCGGCTCGGAGTACCAGTGGGGTGCCACCGGCCCGAGCGAATTCGACTGCTCCGGCCTGACGTCCTGGGCGTACAAGCAGGCCGGCGTGACCCTCCCGCGGACCAGCCGCCAGCAGTTCACCGCGGGCAAGGCCGTCGCGCTCAACCAGCTCGTCCCCGGCGACCTGGTCTTCTACGACGACGGTTCGGGCAACGCCGGCGCCATCCACCACGTCGGCATGTACGTCGGCGACGGCAAGATGGTTGACGCGCCAACCGAGGGCCAGCTGGTCGATGTGCGCCCGATCCGTGGTGACGGCCACTTGATGGGCGCCCGGCGCATCGTCGGGTGATCCCGGCCGGACAGGTATCCTTCTGCGCGGAGGTGCCATGCTGAAGCTGGGTGAGCTCGAGGCGTCGGTGATGGACGTGCTCTGGAGCGCGGAAGAGCCGATGCGGGTCCGGGAAGTGCTCGACGAGCTGAACCAGCATCGCGACCTGGCCTACACGACCGTCATGACGGTGCTGGACAACCTGCACCGCAAAGGCTTGGTCGTCCGGGAGATGGAGAATCGCGCCTACCGATACACCGCGGTCACCTCGCGTGAGGAGGCCACCGCGCAGACGCTGCGGGAGTTGCTCGACTCCGGCGGCGACCGGGAGTCGGTGCTGCTGCACTTCGTGCGTTCGGCGTCTGAGGAGGAGTCGGACTTCCTCCGCAAGGCCCTGCGCCGGAAGCCGCGCAAACGGTGATCACCGCGGCGGCGCTCCTGCTCGGGGTTCTGGTGGTCGGCTGGTGGTCACCACGGCCGCTGAGCAGGCTCTCCGCCCAGGTGGGCCCCGGCACGGCGCTCGCCTGGTGGTTGCTGACCGCGGCTGGGCTCATCGCCGGAACCATCGCCGGCGTGCTGCTCCTGGCGTTGCCAGGCCACGGCCCGGCCGCGGCCGTCCTGGCCGTGCTGCACGACTGCTGGGTCGCGGTCGGCCACGGCGGCCTGCCCGCCCTCGACCCGATAGCCGGGAGCGTGGCGGCCGTCGTCGTGCTGGCCGCGACCACCCGGCTCGCGCTGGCTTCAGCCGGACGCCGTCGGCGCCGCAACGTTCTGCACCGCCGCCATCTGGTCGCGCTGCGGCTGTCCGGCTCCGCCGACGGCCGACCGCTGCCGACCCTCTGGCTGCCGGAGGACGAACCGGTCGCCTACAGCCTCGGCGGGCGCCAGGCGCTGATCGTCGCCAGCACGGGGTTGAAGGACCGGCTGTCGGAGCGGGAGCTGAACGCGGTTCTGGCGCACGAGCGGGCCCACGTCCGCAGCCGTCACCACCTGCTCACGGCGGTGGCGGACGTCCTCGGCCGCACGCTCGGGTTCATCCCGCTGATGCGGGAGCTGCCCGGCGCGGTCCAGCTGCTGGTCGAGCTGGCGGCCGACCGGACGGCGGCGACGCAGTGCGGCTCCGAGCCTCTGCGTTCCGCCCTCCTGTCCATCCGGGCGGTAGGGGGTCCCCGGCGCTCGCTGGCCATGGCGGGCGGCGACACCGCGATCCGGCTGCAGCGGCTGACCGTCCGCTCCGGCTCGCGGCTCGTCGCCCAGGCGGTGTCGGTGGCCGGCGGGTTCGCCGCGCTGGTTGCCCCCGCAGCGGTCGCCGCCGCTCTGGTGATCGGGACCAGCCTGATTTCCTGCCCGTGAGGGCCGCCCACCGGCTGGTGGGCGGCCCTCACGGAACCACTCAGCTCGCCGCGCGGAAACCGCGGAGGCGGAGGCTGTTGCTGACCACGAACACCGAGCTGAACGCCATCGCCGCGCCCGCGATCATCGGGTTCAGCAAGCCCGCCGCGGCCAGCGGCAGCGCCGCGACGTTGTAGGCGAACGCCCAGAACAGGTTGCCCTTGATCGTCCGCAGCGTCCGCCGCGACAGCCGGATCGCGTCCACCGCCGCCCGCAGGTCGCCGCGTACCAGCGTCAGGTCCGCGGCCTCGATGGCCACGTCGGTGCCGGTGCCCATCGCCAGGCCCAGGTCGGCCTGCGCCAAGGCCGCGGCGTCGTTGACGCCGTCCCCGACCATGGCCACGACCTTGCCTTGCTCCTGCAGCCGCCGGACGACGTCGACCTTGTCCTTCGGCAGCACCTCGGCGACCACCTGCTCGATTCCGACCTCGGCGGCCACTGCCTTCGCAACGGCTTCGTTGTCGCCGGTCAGCAGCACCGGGGTCAACCCGAGCCCACGCAGTTTCGCGATCGCCTCGGCGGAGGTCGGCTTGACCGTGTCGGCGACGACCAGGACGGCGCGGGCCTGCCCGTCCCAGCCGACCGCGACCGCTGTCCGGCCGAGCTGCTCGGCTTCGGCCTTGGCCTTGGCCAGCTCGTCGGGCACGTGCAGGCTCCACTCGGCCAGCAGCGCCGTCCGGCCGACGAGCACCGCTGCGCCGTCAACGACCCCCTGAACACCGAGCCCTTCGATGTTCGTGAAGTCTTCGACCTCGGGCAGGTCGCCGACCCTGTCCCGGGCGCCGCGGGCGATCGCCTGGGCGATCGGGTGCTCGGAGGCGTTCTCCAGGGCGCCGGCCAGCCGCAGCACCTCGTCCGCCTCGACGCCGTCGGCAGTGTGGACGTCGACCAGCGCCATCTGGCCGGTGGTGACGGTGCCGGTCTTGTCCAGCACCACGGTGTCCACCCGCCGGGTCGACTCCAGCACCTCCGGACCCTTGATCAGGATGCCCAGCTGCGCGCCGCGGCCGGTGCCGACCAGCAGCGCGGTCGGCGTCGCGAGCCCGAGCGCGCAGGGGCAGGCGATGATCAGCACGGCCACCGCCGCGGTGAACGCTGCCGACGCTGTGCCTCCGGCGCCGAGCCAGAAGGCCAGCGTGCCCACGGCGAGCGCGATGACGATCGGGACGAACACCGCGGACACGCGGTCGGCGAGCCGCTGGACCTGGGCCTTGCCGGTCTGCGCGTCCTCGACCAGCTTCGCCATCTGCGCGAGCTGCGTGTCGGACCCGATCCGGGTCGCCCGCACGACCAGCCGGCCACCGGCGTTGACGGTCGCGCCGACCACGGAGTCGCCGGGAGCGACCTCGACCGGGACGCTTTCGCCGGTGAGCATGCTGGCGTCGACCGCCGAGCTGCCGTCCTCGATCACGCCGTCGGTGGCGATCTTCTCGCCGGGCCGCACGACGAACCGGTCCCCGACCTGCAGCTGGTCGACTGGGATGCGCTCCTCACGGCCATTCCGCAGTACGGCGACGTCCTTCGCGCCCAGTTCGAGCAGCGCCCGCAGGGCGGCGCCGGCGCGGCGCTTGGAGCGGGCCTCGAAGTAGCGGCCGGCCAGGATGAACGTCGTCACGCCGGCCGCGACCTCGAGGTAGATGTTGCCGTCACCTGCCATCCGCTCGATGGTCAGCTCGAACGGGTGCGTCATCCCCGCCACGCCCGCAGTGCCGAACAGCAGCGCGTACAACGACCACAGGAACGCCGCCAGCGTGCCGAGCGAGATCAGCGTGTCCATCGTCGCGGCGCCGTGGCGCAGGTTCGCCCAGGCCGCGCGGTGGAACGGCCACGCACCCCACACCAGCACCGGCGCGGCGAGCGTCAGCGAAATCCACTGCCAGTACGTGAACTGCAGCGCCGGCACCATGGCCAGCAGCACGACCGGCAGCGACAGCAACGCCGACACGATCAGCCGCTGCCGCAACGCCCGCGTCGGATCCTCTTCCTCGACCGCCTCCGGTGCCTCGGTCTTCGGGACGGGCAGCGTGGCGCCGTAGCCCGCGGCCTCCACCTGCTCGACCAGGCGTTGCGGCTCGACGTCGCCGGAGTAGACCACCTTCGCCTTCTCGGTGGCGTAGTTGACCGTCGCGGTCACGCCGTCCAGCTTGTTCAGCTTCCGCTCGATCCGCATCGCGCACGACGCGCACGTCATCCCCGTGATCGCCAGCTCGACCTCGTTGGCCGCGACCTGGGGACGTTCGACTTCGGTGCTCATGTCTTTCCTTCCCTGATCGCGGTGGTCAGCCGTGGGCGCCGTGGCCGGTTTCGGCCGCGGGTGCGCCGGTGGCGGCGGACGTGGTCAGCGTGAACTCGGCCGTGCGGACCTTCCCGGCGTGCTGGAAGTCCAGGAACAACCGGTAGGTGCCCGCCGAGGGGACCTCGGCGTAGAACGTCACCGTGGGGCCCGCGGGAGTCTTGCCGTCGCCGGGTTCGCCGTCCGGGTGGACGTGCAGGTAGGCCAGGTCGCCACCGCGCAGGGCCACGAGGTGGCCGTACGCGCCGAGGTAAGGCTGCAGGTCGGTGACGGGCTTGCCGTCCTTGGTGACCGTGACGGCGACCTTCGACGTGTTGCCGGGTACCAGGTCGCCGTCGAGCCGGACCTGGTAGCCGTCCACAGCGGACGTCTTCGACGGCGCATGATCGACCGGCCGGAAGTCACCCGGTGCCACCAGGTCGACGCCCAGCGTCGTCGCTTCGGCGCCGGTCGGCTTGAAGTCGGCGAACGCGCGGTAGCTGCCCGCGTCCACGACGGACAGCGGCACGCTCCACGTGCCGTCGGCCGCGAGGTCGGGGTGCACGTGCTGGAAACCGGCGGTGTCCCGCCGGACGACGATGAGGTGCAGCCGCTTCTCGTGCTCGACGTCGAAGGCGGTCACCGCGTGCCCGTCCGGGCCGGTGATGCGGAAGGTGAAGGGCGTCTTCGTCCCGGGAGTGAGCGTCGTGCTGGTGGGCGTGAGGGTGTAGCCGCCCCTGGACGACGCGAGCCCGCCGGGCTCGTGGGTGCTCGCGGCCTCCGCGACGGTGCCGCTGTGGGCGTCCCCGTGCCCGGCGTCCTCGTCGCCGTGCACTCCAGCCGCGCTGGAGAAGGGACCGACAGCGGTGCCGGTCGCCCAGGCGCCACCGGCGACCAGGACGAGCGCCGCACCGTAGGCGGAGAGCTTCGCTGCTGTGTTCATGTCCGTGTCCTCACCGCGGGCAGGCGCCCGCAGGTCGAGAAGCTGCCGCGGTTCAGGCGGTCAGCTCGTACCCGGCTTCCTTGACGGCGCCGCGCACGTCCGCGACGTCGAGGTCCTTGCTGCTGGTCACGATCACCTTGCCGGTCGACAGATCCACGACGACGTCGGTGACGCCGCCGAGTTCACTGATCTCCTCGGTGACCGAGCGGACGCAGTGCTCGCAGGTCATGCCGGTCACGGTGTAGGTCTGCACGCTCATGGTCTCTCTCCCTTTCGGTTCAGGAACGGACGAGCCGGGCGATCGCGTCGCTCGCCTCGCGGATCTTGTCTTCGGCCGTCGTGCCACCCTCGGCGATCGCCTGGCTGACGCAGTGCTGCAGATGTTCGTCCATCAGGCCGAGCGACACCGACTGCAGCGCCTTCGTGGCCGCGGACACCTGGGTCAGGATGTCGATGCAGTACTTGTCGTCCTCGACCATCCGCTGCAGCCCGCGGATCTGCCCCTCGATGCGCCGCAGGCGCTTCAGGTAGTCCTCTTTGCCGGCACTGTAGCCGTGCTGGCCGGCGCCGGAGGTCGTCTCACTCATACGTCATTTATACCCTAGGGGGGTACGGTAGGCAACAAGCCGATCGGCGACAGGAGTTCCCATGACACGCATCACTCCGCTCACCCCGGCCGACGCACCTGAGCGGTCCCGGCAACTGCTGCAGGAAATCGTCGACCGGCACGGCGACGCCGGCGCGATGACCGCGACGATGGCTCATTCCCCCGCCCTACTGCAGGGCTACCTCGAACTGTCCCGCGCGATCAAGCGTGTGAAGCTTCCGCGCGCGCTCAGCGAGAAGATCTCGTTGGCCGTTCAGGAATGGCTGGGCTGCGCGCTGTGCCTTGCCGCCCACTCGGACGCCGCCCGCGACGCCGGCTTGAACGAAGTGGACATTTCACTCGCACGTCAGGGCACCTCGACCGACGCCCGCGAGGCAGCCTTGCTGACCTACGCCGTCCGGGTACTTGCCGAGCCGTCGTCGATCACCGGCGAGGACATCGCCGAGCTGCGGCAGCACGGCTGGAGCGACAGGACGCTCGCCGACGTCGTGGGCTTGGTGTCGCTCAACCACCTGACCGGCGCCTTCAACCTGGTCGCCGGACTGGAGCCGACACCGGAGACCTGACCGGGCCGCCCCGGGCCGCGACCACCAGGTAGGCGCTGCCGAGCCACCTCCTCGCCCCACGACCGAGGGTGACCTCCGGATGATCACGCCACCGCTTGGACCACCGCCACAAAAACTGATCGAACGGTGGAACGACCGGCGTGACGTCGTAGTGGACGACGTCGACCGGCTCCCACCCGGCATCCCGGAGCAACGCGCACAGCTTCCGCGACGGCACCGCCCGGATCCCGGTCCGGTTTCGGCCGTGCCGTCTCCCGGCAGGCCGGCCGAATATGCCCTCCACCTTGCCCAGCAGCCGCAGGAGCGGCCAGTACAGTCCCCATTCGAACATCCGGTACGGACTGAGCGGGTTGAGCATCGTCACCAGCAGGAGCCCGTCCTCGCGCACCACCCGCGCGCACTCACGCAGCCCCGCGGCGATGTCGCAGTACTCCAGGACCCCCATCGCCACGGCGATGTCGAAGCTGGCTTCGGGAAACGGCACGTTTTCGGCCTCCCCCACTGCCAGCCGGACGTCCGAGCCCCGGACGCGGGCCGCGGCTTCCGCGATCATCGCGGGCGACCGGTCGACAACGGTGATCCGAAAGTCATCCGGGCGAGACCGCCACAGTTGCTGCGCGAACATCCCCGGACCGCACCCGATGTCGACCAGGTCGCCGCCCGGCGACCGCTCGAGCGCCGCCATGACGGCGCACATCCGGGACGAGAAGTACCGTTCGACCGGCCCCCGGCTCCGGTACAACGCGGCATAGGAGGCCGCGTCGGCCGGATCGTCGAACTGGGCCCGGACGAGCTCGTCGCGGCCGCCAGGTTCGGATCGATCGACAACCGGACCCTGCACCGCTCCAGCTCTACCGTCGTCGACCTCAGCGTGTTCGGTCATCCGCCGGACTCCCTTCCCTCCGCTCACACCCGGGCTTACCCAGGCCACCCTCAATGACAACTATCCTCCATAGTAGTCATATCTACTATGATGGATAGCAGCAACAGGGGGATGAGCCAGTCGGCTCAAGCGGACTTCTCACGCAAACTTCACAAGGCGCGGCGGACCTACTATCTACACTCGTACTATGAATGGTAGTAAACCCCGGTCGAGTCGCCGCTCGGTTCCTCCCACGCAGTGCCCTTCGTCAATGAGTGGCAAGACGCCAAGGAAGCGGACAAAGCCCCGCAGGCCCGCGCGACCACACACGGACAACACTGATTGGCGCCAAGCGGTCCGCTCGACCATTGCCCACCAGGAAGCGGAGCAGATAGTCCGGGCTCCGGCACCACCCGAGCTGCCGTCGCAATCGACGGCCGGACGGACAGCACGCGGAGGCTGCGCCGACGCGGTCATGGACGCCGAGCCGCAAGCACTCGCCGTCACCTACCGGTTCGACGTCCCACCGGGGCAGGATTCGGCGGCGGTCGCTGTCCGGTTTCGCGGGACCCGCAGCGGCGCGGTCGTCCGGGGACCGGCCGATCGCTTCGAGCGGATCGAGCGCATCGACGAGATCCCCGCGCGGGGCGGACCCGTCGCGATCACAGCACGGATATCGGACATCACCCCCGGCGAATGGCGCGTCGTGGCCGAACCCGTCGCGCGCAGCGCCTCACTGGCAGGGCTCGCGCTACCGCGGCAGGTCTCGGTCGCACGGACACGGCTGGTCGTGCTGGCACACGGCCCCGCGGTGCACCCGGTCTGGTGGCCCGTCCTGGTGGGCCTCGGCGCGGTGGTCGCGATCGCGCTGCAAGCAACGCTCGTGTCCCGCGCCCACTTCGACGTCCTGGGCACTTTCCTGCTCGCCGTACTGGCTTGCACCATCGGCTTCGCGACGGCGAAGGCGTGGTACCTGGTTCAGCACCGTCGGCACCCGCGGACGATCCTCACCGCCGGCGCGTGCATTCAGGGTTTCCTCGTCGGAGCTTTCGGCACGCTGGCGATCGGCGCGACGATGGCCGGGCTGCCCGTGGGCACGCTGCTCGACGCCACAGCCCCCGGGTTGTTCCTCGGCATGGCCGTCGGCCGGCCCGGGTGCTTCCTCAGCGGCTGCTGCGCCGGACGACCGACCAGCTCGCGGTGGGGCCTGTGGTCGTCCGACCGGAGGCTGGCCATCCGCCGCCATCCCGTTCAGCTTGCCGAGGCGGCTCTCGCGTTGGTCATCGGGCTGGCCAGCTTGGCGGTCGACCTCACCGTGACACCGGCCGTCGGCGGCGCCGCTTTCGCCGGCGCCGTCGCGGCCTACACCTTCGGACGGCAGCTGCTGTTCCCCCTCCGGTCCGATCCGCACACCCGGGCCGGGCGCATCGCGACCATGGGAATGTGCGGTCTCGTCCTGATCGCGGTCACCGCGATCTTGGTGCAGGCCTGAACGGCTAAGCTATACTAGGGCCCCTAGTAGTGTCGGCCGACTATCCGGTGGAGGGCCCGTGCAGGGACTCGGCGAGCTGGAACGGGCGGTAATGGACGTCCTTTGGACCGCCGGCGCGCCCATGAAAGTGCGGGAGGTGCTGGACCGGCTCGACACCGGGAAGCCGCTGGCCTACACGACCGTGATGACAGTTCTGGACAACCTGCACCGGAAGCGGTGGGTGAGCCGCGAACGGATCGGTAAGGCCTACGCGTACGACCCCGCCGTCACCCGCACCGAGGCCGCGGCGCGGTCCCTGCGGAAGGTGCTCGACGAGTCGGGCGATCCGGAGGCCGTGCTGCTGCATTTCGCCCGGTCGGCCACCGATCACGAGTCGGCCGTCCTGCGCCAGGGACTCCGGCGGACGGTCGCCGACGGATGACGGCAGCACTCGCGCTCCTGCTGGGCGCCTTCGCCGCCGGTTGGCTGGCGCCGGCACTGCTCGGCCGCGCGGACTTGACCCGCACGGAGCCGCTCGCCCTGCTGACCGCTTGGCTGCTGTCGGCGGCCGGGGTGCTGGCGGCGACGGTGTCCGGCATCGCACTGCTCCTGTTCCCCGGGCACGGGAACGGCACCAGCATCGCGTCGGCGATCCACGGCTGCCTCGAAGCGATCTCCCACGGCACCTCTCCGCGCGCCGAGGAGTTCGCAGGCGTGCTCGGCATCCTCCTCGTCACGGCGTTGCTCGGCCGGTTCGCCGTGACCGGAGTCCGCGTCGCTCGTCGCCGGGCACGGACCCGGCGGGAGCACCTGTCCATCCTGCGGATCGCCGCACGGTGCGACTCCGGTTCCCCCACGACCTGGTGGCTCGACCACGACGAACCCATGGCCTTCAGCCTGGCCGACGGCCGCGGGGTCATCGTCGCCACCGAAGGGCTGAGCCGGCACCTGTCGGCTCGCGAGGTCGCCGCCGTGCTGGCGCACGAGCAAGCACACCTGCGCGGCCGCCACCACTTCGTGCTCACCTGGGTCGACGCCCTCGGCAAGGCGCTGCCGTTCGTCCCGTTGTTCCGCCGGGCCCCGGCGGCTGTCCGGGAACTGGTCGAACTGGTCGCCGACACGGCCGCGGTCCGGGCGTGCGGCGCGGACGCGGTCCGGACGGCACTGATCGGCGTCGCCGGGCACTCGGCCCCGGACGGCACATTGGCGATGGCACAGGGCAACGTCGACTTGCGGCTGGCGCGGCTCGACTCCGGCAAGGCACCGGCCGGGCGCCTGCACCGGGTGCTCTCCTGCGGTTTCGTGGCCGCTGCCGCGACCGCCTTGCCCGCGATCACCGGGTCCGCGCTCCTCGTCGGAATCGCGGTGGTCGCCTGCCCGCTCACCGGCGGCTGATCCCCCTCACTCCGGTGGTCCGGCCTTGGGCCCTAGAGAGCGCAGGTGACCGAGGGCGTGCGCGGCAAGGCCGCGGCGTTTCCGGATCCCTCGCCGCGACAAGACAACCACCACGAGGATCTTCAGGACAACGGCGCCCAGGACGAGGTCCGCGGCCACGCTGGTCCACTGCCACGATGCCAGCGCGGCGCGGCCGGCCACCACGTGCGCGACGACCGCCACCGCGGCGGCCGCGACCAAAGCGACCGTTGTGCCACGATTGCCTCGACCGACGACGGTTTCGCGGCTCGGTTCGTTCCCGCGCCAGGTGACTTCGAGGCCGTCACGGCGCCCGAAGCGCTCGAGGTCGGTGGCAAGGAGGTCTTGGATCCACCGGAGGCGTTCCTCGCCGTCGACTTCGACGCGTATCGACAGAGCGTCCGAACTGGACCGCAGGACGCACAGACCCCAATTGAACTCGATCCGTCCTTCGGTTTCGTCGCATTCGACGCGTACCACCTCGGGATGGTCCGCTTCGGCGTCGCCACCGTGCAAGTGCTTCGCCCGGCCGCTCATCGCTTCGGCGTGCCGGCAGAGCTGGACGACGAACCGGCTCGCCCGGGAAGTCCGGACGTCGGCTTCGGCAACCGGCATGACTCAGCTCCTCGTGAGCGCGACGGACCACGCGCGGATGCTGTACGGCTCGACGATGATCTCGATCGTCGCGGGTCGGATCGAGTCGACCCGCCAGCCGTCGGTGAACGTGGCCGCGATGTCGTCCCGGGTGACCCGGTGCACGTGCGGCCAGCCGTCACCCGGTTCCCGGTCGCTGAAGCACAGCATGAAGTAGCGGCCGCCAGGGACGAGGACAGCGCGGATGCTCTCGGCGAACGCGGCCCGGTCTCCGGAGCCGAAGATGTGGAAGAGCCCGCAGTCGAGCACCGTTTCGAAGGACTCGCCGAGCTCGGCGAGTCCGCGGGCGTCGTGCTGCAGGAACCGCGCCGTGAGTCCTCGCTCGCGGGCCTTCTCCTCGGCTGCGCGCAGTGCTGCCGAGGCCAGGTCGACACCGGTCGCATCCAGTCCGAGCCCGGCCGCCATCAGGACGTGTTCCCCGGTGCCGCAACCGACATCGAGCACTTTGCCCCGGATTTCGCCGGCCTCGGCCAGGGCGCGGAACGCTGGCTGTGGTCTGCCGATGTCCCAGGGCGGCCTGGTCACGTAAAGGTCTTCCGGAGCGTGTGGATGGGGGCGAGAAGCCGGTCCGGCCATGAGCGCACACCTTTCGGGGTCGGGCGCGCCAAGTTTTATCGATACAGTATGTCGCTGTCAATGCATACTGTATCAACTAGGCCGTTGTGTACGATCGGCTGGTGCCGAAGTTGTGGAACGAGACGATCGAGGCGCACCGCCAGGCGGTGCGTGAGGCGACGCTGGACACGACCGCTGCACTCGTCGCCGAACACGGCCTGACATCGGTGACGATGTCGCGGATCGCCGACAAGACCGGCATCGGGCGAGCGACTCTCTACAAGTACTTCCCCGATGTCGAATCGATCCTGTCCGCCTGGCACGAGCGCCGGATCGGCAGCCATCTGGCCCGCCTCGCCGAGGTCCGCGACAAGGCCGATGACGCGACGACCCGGCTCGAGAAGGTCCTGCATGCCTACGCTCTCATTCACCAGGAGCGCGTACGCCACCACCACAGCCAGCCGTACGGCACCGAACTCGCCGCCCTCCTGCATCCGGACGAGCACGTCGCGCAGGCCCAAAGCCATCTGCTGGGCATGTTCCGGGATCTGCTGACCGAGGCAGCCGAAGCCGGGGCCGTCCGCGCCGACATCGACCCCGGCGAGCTGGCCACCTACTGCCTGCACGCGCTCACCGCCGCCGGCGGCCTCGCCTCGGAGGCCGCGGCCGACCGGCTGGTCGAGATCACCCTGGCCGGTTTGCGCCCGCCCGGCCGGCCAGGCTGAGACATCTTCGTCAGCCGTGTCCCGGATCGACGAGCCGGAGGAACGCCCGGGCCCGCGGATGCGCCGGATCGGTGAAGAACTTTTCCGGCGCGGCCGTCTCGGCCACCACGCCGCCGTCCATGAAGACGATCCGGTCGGCGACTTCGCGAGCGAAGTGCGACTCGTGGGTCACGACGACCATGGTCATGCCTTCCCCGGCCAGCTCTTTGATGACGTCGAGGACCTCGGCACGCAGCTCGGGATCGAGAGCCGAGGTGGGTTCGTCGAACAGGATCACTTCGGGTTCCATCGCGAGCGCGCGAGCGATGGCGATGCGCTGCTTCTGACCACCGGAAAGCCGGGCCGGGTATTCGTCTCGCTTGTCGGCGAGCCCGACTCGGGCCAGCAGCCGCTCGCCGAGCGCCGCGGCGTCCTCTCCGGACAGCCGACGGACGAACCTCGCCCCCTCGATCACATTGCCGAGCGCGGTCATGTGCGGGAACAGGTTGAAGTGCTGGAACACCATCGCGGTGCGCTGCCGCATCCGCTGGGTGAGCCGGGCCCGTGCGCGGTTCCCGCGACGGGGTCCGCATTCGAAGGCGCAGCCACACAGGCTCAGCCGGCCGGCGTCAGGCTCCTCGAGCAGGTTCAGGCAGCGGATCAGCGTGGTCTTGCCGGACCCGGACGGGCCCATCAGCACCACGACCTCGCCCTTGGACACCGCGAGGTCCACGCCGTTGAGCACCGGTAGCGGCCCGAACGACTTGCGGATTCCGTGTGCTTCCACCACGAAGTCGGCCATGATCAGTACGCCCTCCCCAACCGGCGCTCGAGCGCGTTCTGGCCGAGCAGCAGGACCGTGTTGATCATCCAGTACATGAGGCCGGCGGCCAGAAACGCTTCCATGTAACGGAAAGTGGCGGTACCAACGCTCTCGGCGACCCGGGTCAGCTCCACCACGGTGACCACGGAAGCCAGCGACGTGTCCTTCATCAGAGCAATGAAACGGCCACCCACCGCAGGAGTGGCGATCCGCAGCGCCTGGGGGACGATCAAGCGTCGGAAGACCCGCCAGTAGGGCATCCCCATGGAGAAACCGGCTTCCCACTGCCCCTTGTCGACACCGACGATCCCGCCGCGGAAGTTCTCCGACAGGTAGGCGGCCGAGAACAGGGTCAGCGCGAGGATCGCCGACGGGATCGGTTCGAACTGGATCCCGATCTGCGGCAGTCCGAAGTAGATGACCAAGATCTGGATCAGCAGCGGAGTACCGCGGAACACCGACACGTAGGCGATGGCCACGGCCCGCAGAGCCCGCCAGCGTGAGATCCGGGCCAGCGCGATCAGCCCGCCCAGCAACGACCCCAGCACGAACGACACCACACCCAGCAACAGCGTGACCCAGATCCCCTGGAGCAGTAACGGGAACAACCCAGCGAACAGGTTCATGGTCGTCTCCTCATCCGTCCTGGCCGCACCGGATCACGAGCCTTGACCGGCAGGCAGCTTCTTCAGCTCGGCAGCCATGTCCAGCCCGCCGAGCCACTTCTGCGAGATCCTGGTCAGCGTGCCGTCGTTGATCATGTCCGTGACCACCCGGTCGACTTCCTGCTTGAAGGCTCCCGCGCCCTGCCGGAATGTCATCCCGTTGACCTCGCTTTCCAGCAGCGGCCCGGCGGGTACGACCGCCAGGTTGTTCTTGCCTGCCAGATACGCGCCCTGGAAGCGAGAGACCAGTGCCGCATCGGCATTGCCCCGGGCCAGGTCGGTCAGTGCCAGCGTGGCGTTCTGGTAGGTCTTCGCCGTCGCCCCGGGGATCTTGTTCTTCACGTAGGCCTCCTGGGTCGTGCCGGCGGAGACCGCGATCACCTTGCCCGCCAGGTCGCTCACGCCGCCGATGGCCCGGTTGCCGGACTTGACGAAGATCGAAACCCCGTTCACCTCGTAGGGCACCGAGAAGTCCACCTGCTTCTTGCGCTCCGCAGTGATCGTCTGGCCGGAAATCACCACGTCGAAGCGCCCCGCGCGGACACCCTCGATGAAGCTCTGGAAGGTGGACGGTACGAACTCGACGTTCTTGATGTCCAACCGCTTCGCGAGTTCGCGTGCGACGTCGACGTCGTACCCGGTCGGCTGGGTCGCCTCATCGAGGAAGTTCCAGGGCGGGTTCGACTGCGTGTTCGCCACCCGCAGGGTGCCGGCTTGCCGGACCTGGCCCAGCAGGTCGCCGCTGTTCCGCGGACCCCCCACGGAACACGCCGTCAGCGCGGCACCGGCGACCATCAGGACAAGGATCCGGCGCGGAAGACTCGGGGCGATGGTCATGGTCGGCTACCTCTCGTACGGCCTCCGCTGCGCACGGCGGCGATGATGCGGTCCAATGCCTGGGAGAGCTGGGCGGGCGGGGTGGCGAAGTTCAACCGGACGAACCCCGCCCCGGCAGCGCCGTAGTGGGCACCTTCGCCGAGTGCAACGCCGGCGGTCTCGAGCAGCCGTGCGGCCGGAGCCGAGGAATCCCACGAACGCAGATCCAGCCAGGCGAAATAGGTTGCGTCCGGCATTCGGTACATCTCGCCGAGACCGGCGCGCGCCAAGCGCTCACCCACCATGCGGCGGCTCGAGTCCAACGCCCGCAACACCGCCGCGAGCCAAGGACCGCCGAGCTCCAGCGCGGCAGCCGTGGCGACCATCCCGAGTGGACTGGTCCCGCTCGTCTCGGCGTGCCGGAGGCCGTTCCACACCTCGACATCGTCCGGCGAAGTCAAGGCAACCACGGCGGTGCGCAGTCCCGGGAAATTCCAGGCCTTCGTCGCGCTCGTCACGGTGACGGAATGGGCCCTGCTCGCGTCGTTCACGGCACCATAGGGAACGAACGGAACGCCGTAGCGGATCGGGGCGTGGACCTCGTCGGCGATCACTCTCGCGCCCCACCGGTCGACGATCTCGGACAGGGCCGACAGCTGGTCCACGCCGAGAACGGTGCCGGTCGGGTTGACCGGGTTCCCCAGCAGCACGCTGCCCGCGCCCTCGCGCAGTCCCCGCTCGACGGCGTCGAGGTCGAGCACGAGCCCGTCGGGCCCCTCGAGCATCGGCACCTCGACGTACGCGCGACCGGCGAGGGACGTCACTTCGAAGAACCGGGGGTAGGCCGGCGTCGGGACAAGCACCGCGGACGCCGGGCGGGTGAGCCGCCGGATCGCCACGGCGATCCCGCGCATCACGTCCGGCACGATTCGGATGGCGGAGGCGTCCACGCTCAGGCCGAGTTCACCGAGCCATTTCGCCGCGGCCCAGGGAACCTCCGTGAGCGTGTCCGGCACGGGATACCCGAAGGCCTCCTCACGCACCGCCCGGCCGACCGCGTCGAACACCGGCGGGCAGGCGGACACGTCCATCTCCGCAACGTGGAGGTCGAGCACCCCCGGCGGGTGCGTCGACCACCGTTTGCACTGACGGGCGACCGACCGCTCGACGCTCCAAACGGGTTCTTGCGCCACGTCCACAGACAGTCTCCTGATCACTCGAACAGGTGAAACGATGTCTCACACGGTCCCTCCGTCACCGCGTTGGCGGTAGAGCGGTTCCCTGTGGACAGTCCTAGACTCTGCCTATGAGCGGTCCGGCCATCGAGACCATGGACCTGCTGGTGTTCCTGACCGTGGCCAGAGCGGGCAGCTTCGGTGGCGCCGCGGTCGAACTCCAGCTGGCCCAGCCCTCGGTGAGCGCGCGGATGGCGACGCTCGAGCGGCGGCTCGGCACGCGGCTGTTCGACCGGAGTCACCGCGGAACCACGCTCACCCCGGCGGGTGAACGACTCGGCGCCTACGCGCGGCGATGCCTCGAGCTGCTGGCCGAGACCGAAGCATCTGTTCGGGCGGAGGGACGGGAACGGCTGGTCGTCGCCACACCGGCGAGTATCGGCAACGTGGTGTTCCCGGCCGTCCTCGCAGCCATGGCGGGGGAACCGGTCGATCTGGTGTGCCGGATCGCGCACAGCGACGAGTCGGTCGCCGCGCTGCTCGACGGCAGCGCCCACGCCGCGTACGTGCTGCAGCGGGTGCTACCACCCGGCCTGGACGCGTGGCTGGTCGCCGGCTCGCCGATCACGGCCGTGGCCGCGCCGCATCATCCGGCCTCCCACCGGAGCGATCTCCGGCCGGAGGACCTTCTGACCACGCCGCTGGCCGTGCACAACTGGAGCGATCAGGCGCTCGAACTTGCGGAATCGTTCACCGGGCCGCAGCGGAGCATCGAACACCCAGTCCGGCTGGTCGGCGCTCCGGACGTCGTCGTCGACCTCGCGGTGCGCCACGGGTACGTCGCCGTCCTCCCTCGTTTCGCAGCTGCCCAAGCGCTACGGCGAGGCCAGCTTTGTCAGTTGGCGATGCCTGACACCGGCCTGGAAGTGCAGGTTCGGCTGGCCCACCGCCCCGAAGCCATCGAACGCAACGCGATCAAGCGGTTGCATGCCGCCACCGCAACTATCGCCGGTTTGATCGGATCGAGCTGACCGACGTCCACCACCAGTTCGGCCGTCTTCCCTGCGAGCGTTGTCCGGTGCTCGTGGCGGCGGGCGAATCCTCACTCACCGCCACGGACACCGGAAGTTCGTGCGTTTCCGCCAGGACGGCGGCAACCGCATGTCACCGCGAGCCGGACACCTCGCTCAGCCGGTAGCGGCCGGGCCCACCATCGGGATGCGGGATGAGCGCCAGCCGCGGATCCACCGCGGCCACCACGCCGGGCAACACGGGGAACGCCGCTTCCTGCGCGACGGTGTCTGCAGGAAGCCGCAGGCAAAGCGCGCGCAGCGGATCGGGCGTTGCCTCGAGATCGACGTACCCTTCGCCACGCTCGACGACGTTCACGGTGGCTCCCAGCCGTTCGCCGAGCGCGGTGAGTGCGGTTTCCGCGACCTCCAACGGGGTTCCGGACAGACCGTCACGCCCCGCGATCCCGGCCAGCTCGGCTGCGCCGACGTCGAGGACCAGCTGCCCGGTAGCGTGGATCGCCCGCTCCACATCTCCCCTTTCGGCCGCGTCGTTGATCTCGGCGGTACGCCTGGCCAGCTCAGCGGGATCAATCGCCGTCAGGTTCGTCGCGGCCGGCGCGGGTACCGTTACGCGGTAGTAGCTGCCGCCGTTGTCCTCGACGGTCAGGTTGCCCGCCGCGTCGCGGCTCTCCACGGACACGACGTAGCTGCCGGGGGCGAGCCCGGTCAGCGAGATCCCGTGGCTGGTGGCCGGGAGCCCGTCGTAGCGCTGCAGGGTGGGCCCGGTCCCGGTGCCGTAGCGCACCCGCGCATCGGCCGGTTCGTCGGTGTGCCACCGGGCGACGACGGCGTCGGTCTTGCCCTTGACGAACGCGACCGAAACGTTGCTGATGTCGGGCGCGCAGGTGTCCGCGGTCTTGCGCGTGTAGAGCACGGACTCGCCGCGGGCGACCAGCCCCTCCGCCGTCTCGGCCACGATCTCCAGGTGGTAGGTCGTGTCCGGGGTCAGGCCGGTGAGCTGAAGACCGTGCGAGGAGCTCACCTGGGTGTCCGAGACCGTGAGGAACGGATCGGTGTGCGCCTGGTCCCGCCGGAACGCCGCCGGGGTCAGGGCGTAGTTGACCCGGCCCGCGGTGGCCGGGAACGATTCCCAGCCGACGACCGCGCGGTCGTCGTCGACCGAGACCGCGACCTGCTGGATCCGCGGAAGCAGCACGTACGGGCGCAACGTCGTGTCGACTTGGCCCAGGAACCGGGTGGCCTTGAAGAACTGCCATGTGAACGCACGCCGCTGCTCGGCGACCTGGCCGATGAAGTTCTTCGAGGCCCTCGTGTCCTTGGTCAGCACGATGAACGCCTGCTTGAACACCTTCTGGGTGTTCGGCCACGCCGGGTTACGCGGGCCCTCCGCCCAGATCACGTTGTCGACGCCGATCTTCTTCGCGGTGCCCGTGATCGTGCCGGTGCTGGCCGACGGGTTCTGGATCACGGAGAACGGCCCGACTTCTCCCGGTGGGACCAGGCCCATCAGGTACAGGTCCAATGGGCAGAAGTGGTAGCGGTCGTCGGCGATGCCGTGGGCGGCGAACTGGTTTCCGCCCAGCGGCTGCCAGTCGATGCCGTCGTAGTCCATGGGCGAGTGGTCGTTGTCGAAGTAGCGGCCCCAGTGGTATATCCCCTGCCCGCTGTTGCTGATCAGCAGGTCGTAGCGGTTCGGTCCGCTCCGGGAATCGCGGTTGCGCACGTAGGCGCCCCACATGTGGCCGGTCTCCTGCAGCAGGACCTGGTTGCCGATCCAGCCGATCGACTGGAAGGCCAGCAGCTTGGTGCTGCCGAACGCGGAACGCTGGTTCAGCGTCGACCCGCCGTAGTAGTTGATGCCTGTCGTCGTGTTGTAGATGCCGCTGTGGAAGGAACCCTGGCCGGGCAGTCCGGTGGCGGTGTCGATGTAGAAGGTGACGAAGTCGAACACGTCGGCGTGGCCGGCCAGGAATCGCTTGGTCGCCTTGGCCCAGTCGATGGTGCCGTTGGTGACGAACGTGTCGTCGATCTGCAGTACCGCGACGTCGTCCACGTCGAAGTCGGCTTGCGGTTCGAGGTTGACTTCGCGGTCCGGGTTGCCGGCGTGCACCTTTGCCCAGTTGACATTGGTGAAGTCCTGGCCGGTCCGGGCCTGGCCCGGACGGTGGCCGGGGACGACGACGTCGGTCGGCGCGTCGTCGATCGTCGCCGGAATCAGCTGATCGTCGGCGAGTTCGCTCAGGTGCTTCTTCTCGCGTACGTAGACGACCACCGCGGGCTCGTCGCGGAGCAGTACGTCCCCGCGTTGCTTCGGTGCCAGCCCGAGGCCGATCACGTCGTCCAGCTCGCTGAGCTTGCGAGCGCCGTTGTACAGGGCCTTCGTGCAGAGTTCGTACTTGTCGTGGATGGAATCATCGGCTGCCGGTCCGGCTGTGCCTGGCATTGCGCCCTCCTCGTACGTGCGGTTCGCAGGCGCGGGTCGCGAGGGCTCTTGTCTGCGAAGGAGCTTAGTAGTGCTCTCGTCCGATGAAGAGCCGGCACAGCAGTCGCTGATACACGTCCCGGGCAACGACTTGTTCAACCGCGGTCCGCCGGCCATACGGCGATGTCGACGGGTTTTCGCGTACCGCAAACCGCGTCGAGTACTATCCAACATAGTTGTCTATTTCCGTCGAACCCCAGCACGAAGCCGCGCCTCCACACTTCAGTCGGTGCCCGAATCGGACAGTCGTGACTACTATCCCTCTTAGTGGCCCTGGGGCCGTGCTCGAAAGAAGGGAAGCTTGCCATGCAGCCTGCAAGACCGATACTCCGCTTGGGTGCCACTTTGTGCGCCGCCGCGGCGGCGATCAGCTTCGCCGCCGTTCCGGCCGACGCGGCTCCCCGGCCGGCCGGCGACGCTGACGGGCCGGCGTTGGCCCGTCAGCTGACCCGCAAGGTGACCATCGACGCGATCAACCGGAACTTCATCGCGCTGCAGCGGTTCGCCGACCGCAACGGGGGCAACCGGGCGGCGAGCACCAACGGCCACAAGGAGACCGCCGACTACATCGCCAACAAGCTCACCGCCGCCGGGTTCGACGTCACGAAGCAGGAGTTCCCGTTCCTGTTCACGCAGACGCTGGCCGAGAAGCTGACTGTGGCCGGAAAGTCCGTGCCGATCGTCCTGATGACCTACAGCACGGCGACCCCGGCGGGCGGGATCACCGCACCCCTCGGCGTGGTCCCCGCGGGAACGGACACCACGCCCGGCTGTGAAGCGACCGACTACGCCGGCGTCGACGTGTCGGGCAAGATCGCGCTGATCAAGCGCGGCGGCTGCGCCTTCGCCCTGAAGCAGCAGCTGGCGGCTGATGCGGGCGCAGTCGGCGCCGTCATCTACAACAACGTCGACGGTGCGTTGAACGGCACCCTCGGCGACCCGAGCACCGCCCGGATCCCCACCGGCGGGATCAGCAAGGCCGACGGCGAAGCGCTCAGCGCCCAGCAGGGCGCGGCCACGGTTCTCGACCTGCGGGAGCTCCGGGAAAACCGCACCAGCGTCAACGTGATCGCCGAGACCAAGACTGGCCGGAAGGACAACGTCGTGCTCGCCGGCTCCCACGTGGACTCCACGCTCGAAGGCCCCGGGGTCAACGACGGCGGCAGCGGTGGCGCCATGCTGCTGGAGATCGCGTTGCAGCTCGGCGCGAAGCCGAAGGTGAACAACGCCGTCCGGTTCGGCTTCTGGAGCGCCGAGGAGTTCGGCATCGTCGGCTCGACGGCCTACGTGAATTCGCTGAGTTTCGAGCAGCAGCTGGACATCGCGATGTACCTGAACTTCGACATGATGGGTTCCCAGAACGCGGGCTACTTCGTCTTCGACGGCGACAACTCGGACGGGGCGAACTCCGGTCCGGCTCCGTTCGGCTCGGCCCAGATCGAGAAGCTTTTCGCCGATCGATTCGCATCCCGCGGAGTACAGACCGAAGGCACGCCTTTCGACGGCCGCACCGACTACGTCGGCTTCATGAACGCCGGGATCCCGGTCGGCGGAACGTTCACCGGAGCCGAGGAGCTCAAGACGGCCGCGCAGGCCGCGAAGTGGGGCGGCCAGGCAGGCGTCGCTTTCGACCCGTGCTACCACCTCGCTTGCGACAACCTCGGCAACATCAACCGCGTCGCCGCGGCTCGGAACGCCGACGCCACCGCGTGGGTGATCGGGACGTACGCCACCAGCACCGAGGGCGTGAACGGCGTTCAGCCGCGCGCGGACCGGGCACGGCTGCGGGCACAGCGCAGCATGGCTGCGGCAGCTCCGGCGAACCCGGCTGCTCTCGGGTGAGTGAATGGTGCTGGAGCCGGCCACCGCGCCGGTTCCAGCACCAGGCCGGGTCCGATCGGTTTCGAAACCCTTGGTGCACCAACCGGAAG
This sequence comes from Amycolatopsis sp. NPDC003865, assembly GCF_053605345.1. NCBI lineage: Bacteria > Bacillati > Actinomycetota > Actinomycetes > Pseudonocardiales > Pseudonocardiaceae > Amycolatopsis > Amycolatopsis sp. NPDC003865. The sequence continues at coordinate 47,706 of NZ_JBSGJA010000031.1, forward strand.
TCCAGCGAGCCGGAGCAGGCAGCATTCAGTGGACTTCCCCGAGCCCACTCACCCGGTCTACTACGTCGTCTAGTACTCTGGCTGGTACGCGCGGCACCTTGCACGGGGTCTCCGCGCGAGGCGTCGGCTTCGTGCCGGCCCGACAACGGCGGGTCTCTTCCTTAAGGACTCGACCCGCTGTGCGTGCGGCGGCCGACGGCCTGGGAACCGGCCGGCCGCCGCATCGTCGACACGCCTGCTACTGCGAGCCGGACGACGCAGGATCAACTCGCCCGAAGCCCTGCGCAGGGTGACACGGGCACTGCAGTCGTTCTCCTCGGGACTGCTCGACGAACACCTTTCGAGCTGTGTCGTGCAGGCACCAGCGGCTGGCGGCAAGGACGCCGAGACGAAGCTCAGTGAAGCCTCCGATGCGATCGTGCGGCTCGTTCGGTCCTAACCGGGCCGTCCGGCAACGAACGTTCACTGCGATTCTTGTGCGTGAGCACGCGGACTGCGCAACCGAGCACACAGGCCAGAACAGCACGGCTCGTGTCCGACCGGAGCGCGGCGCGGATCCTGGGTGACTGGCGACGCAATGCGGATCCGACCACTTGAACTCCTTTATCCAACGGTGTACTACCAGCACGCGGAAGCCCACCGATCTTAGTGCCGCGGGGTGGCTGGGCAGCTTGGATCCTTTCAACCACCCGGGCCCGCCTACTGCCGTACCGCTGTCTCAGCGCGTTCTTCGGCGGTGAAATCGGTACGGGCGTGCGCGCCGTCGCAGAACGGTTTCTTCGCGGACTGTCCACAACGGCAGAGCAAGTACGAACGCTTGCCCTCGAGGTCGTACTCATTGTTGTCGTGATCGACCAGCCGCACCGGACCCTTCACCTGATACGGCCCGTTTTCCACGATCTTGACCACAGCATCGGGAACGGACCCGTCCCGTCCCGGCATCGCGTTCAGCTCAGCACCTCGTAGCCGGCGTCCTTGACGGCAGCGTGAACCAGCTGCGCGTTCACCGGCCCCTCGCTGACCACGGTCAACTCGCCGCTGGCGATGTCGGCATCGACCTCGGATACACCGGCCAAACCACTGACCGCGCCCGTCACCTTGTTCATGCAACCGGAGCAGGTCATGCCCTTGACCGTGTACACGCTGGTCTCCATCACATCGTCCCTTCGAGTCAAGTCTCGGCGCCGGCACAAGACGATCAGCCGACATCAGCCACCATAACATTACGGGGGTAGGGTATGTAAACCCGATGAAGTCCACGCGGATGTCGTCGGCCTCCCGGCCGCGTCCAGCAAAGCTGCGGGTCAGTCGCGACGGCCGCGGACCGCCGCGCCGGCGACGCACCGCACCACCGGTTCGGCCGCCGAGGCAGTGTCGCTCGCGAACTGACTTCCCGCAGACCCGGCGCATGCGGGGCATTGGTGCCCCGGGCGAGAGCCGACGGCGCCAGGCCTCGGACAGCGGGCCCGCCGAACCCCTCTCCAGGACGGAAACAGGAGCAGACGGGAATCTTCTTCCGACTAAAGGAGTTCGCGGCCGCGATCTTCATCCTGGTGTACACGGTGGACTAGGAGCGACGCGGCGCAGTGAAGCGCAGGACGTCGATCCCGCCGGAGTACTGCGCCGCATAGACCAGACCGTCATGGTAAGCCGGGACAGCAGCCTCGCTCCCCCGTGGGAAGAAATAGCCCACCTGAACCGGGTGCCGGGGATCGGAAAAGTCGATGAACTTCGTGCCCTGCCCATAAAATGCCTGGACGAGGATGTTGCCGTCGCCGACGCCGGGCAGCGGCGCGAAGTAGTGCGCCGAGCAGTCCGCGTTCGGCTGCTCACCCGGGCTGCCGACCGGTCCCCAGTCGCCGACCACGGTGAGCCGGAAGGGGTGCTCCGGCGTCGAGCGCCAGGCTTCGCCGCCATAGCTGCCCTTGAGCGACACGATGAGCAGCCGTCCGGCGTCGGCGCACGTGTCACCGAAGTCCTCGTCCGTGACGAACAGCAGTTCGCCCGGCGCGAAGCCGCCGATGGACCGCAGGGGGTGCCAGGAATTGTGGTCGAAGGTGTAGGTGGCGTCGTTCGGGCTGATGATCTTCCCTCCGGCGTACGGAACCGGATCGGCGGCGGTGGCGATCCGCACCCGGCCCTGAACGGGGTCGAAGTGGATCCCCGTGGTCCAGTAGCCGCGGACGCCGCCCGCGCCAGAGGCCCAGGCGACACCCGCGGCATCGACGTCGGTGTTGTGCACGTAGTCGGTGACGCCGTCGTTGCGGTGCAGATCGACCGGCGTTGGGAAGGTGTACGGGTGTTCGGGGCGGCTGACGTCGGTGACCCAGGCGGGCTGACCCTGCCAGTCCGGGGGCTGGTTTCCGGTGCCGGTGTGCGACGGCCCGCCGCTCCACAGGTAGCGGCAGTCGTTGATGCACTGCGAGGTGTGCCCGCCCGGCTCTTCGTGGAAGCCGATCAACCGCAGGTGGGCCGGGTCGCGGGCGTCGACGAGGTCGATGCCCGAGGTGCCGGTCTGCTTGTTCCCGCCGAAGGCCCGGGGATCACGCGTGAGGAAGACGAGCTTCCGCACCGGGTCGACTTGCAGGTGCTCGCCTTCCCAGAAGCCCTTGCTCACGTCGTCGCCGGGCAGCGCCAGCGCCGACGCGGGCAGTTCGCCGATGAGTTTCGGGTGTTTCGGGTCCGACAGCGACCAGGCACGCAGGCCGAACACCCCGTCGGCGAACATGACGTCGGAGTCGTGGCGCCCGGGGTAGTCGATGAACGCGAGGCCCGCCACCGCGGACGGGGTGTCCGCGTGCGCCAGCCATGCCACGTTCTGCGCGTCGACCGGGCCGGTGGGCAATGCGGCCGGCGAATCGGCGTAGGCGGTGTTGCCGGTCGCCAAGGTGCAGGCGGCCAGCAGCGACACGAGTAGGCGGGAGCGTCCCATCGATGTCTCCAGGGTGGTCAGAGGGTGCCGAGCCGGGCGGGTTTGACGATCCACAGACCGCTGGTCATGTCGCTGGCCAGGATGACGTTGTGAGTCTGGTCGACGGAGACGCCCCAGACCGACGCCGGCGAACCATCGCTGTTCGGTGGCGGCACGAACTGGCCGCGCTGGGTGCTGACGCCGTGCTCGTTCATCGTCCACCACACGATGCCGCCGGAGTACCAGGAGGAGAAGAGCTGGCCGCCTGCGGCGACTTCGGTGTTGTGGTCGGTGAACTCGCCGTCGGTGCGGGTCGAGCGGCTGTCACCGGTGGAGAAGGTGCCGAGGAACACCGGCTGCTTCGGGTTGGTGTTGTCGTAGACGTGGACCTCGCCCCAACCGCCATACGCGGACTCGCCGGGGCAGTCCTCCGGAGACGTGTCCTCGGTGTTGATGATCAGCCACTTGCCGTTGTTCGCCAACGTCATCGAGTGGTTGTCGCCGTCTTCGTCCGGTGGCGTGATCTTGGTGTCGCTGACCACCACAGGTGTGGCGGGCTGCGCGATGTCGAGGTGAACGGTTCCGGCGTCCCAGTACGAGACGTACACCGAGTTGCCACCGTCTTCGAACCGCGCGCTGTGCGCGAACTGAATGGCCGAGCAGCCGACGCCTTGGTCGGTGGTGAGGTTGAGCGACCAGTCGGTCAGCTTCTGTGGACTGCGCGGGTTGGTGGCGTCGATCAGGTGCAGTGCGGTCGCGCCGTTGCTGTTCCGGTGGTCGACGAGGTTGCGGGCGCAGGCGACGAGGACCTTGCCGTCTGAGCGCTGCACGGCGTCGATCTCGTGACAGCCGACAGTCCCCTGCGGCAGGTCCCACTGCCCGAGGAGGACCGGGTGCACGGCGTCCGTGACGTCGAACAGCCGCACGCCGGGCACGACCTCCGTCTCGTGCCCGCTGCTGAAGCAGGCCTGGATACCGACAACGGCCAGCGTGCCGGTGAAGGACGGCGTGCGGACGTCGAGCACGGTGACGTCCTCGGCACGGGTGTAAGCCGGATTGGGCAGCTTGCTCACCAGGCGCGGCCGGTTCGGGTGCGAGATGTCCACGATCTGAACACCGTCGCCGCCCTGGTGGGTGCCGGAGCATCGGCTGCCGATGTAGGCGAAGTTCCCGTGTGCGGAGATGTCGCCGTAGTCACCGAACCCGTCGAGCGCGGAATGCCCGACCAGATGGAAGTTGTCGAGCACGGCTCCGCCCGGCGGCCGGCTCTCGTCCGGGGCCGCACTGGCCGGGATCGAAGACCCCAGCAACACCAGGCCGAAGAGGCTGCCCAGCAACACCGATCGTGAACGTCTCATCCCGCACCCCCGGCGACGATGGAGAATTGTCCGTGACGCGAACAAGTGCGTGGGGGATTCTCCTCCGCGGCACTACGGATGTCACCAGACGATCGGCCCTTGAGAGCGGACAAAGAGACCGAAGTGGACGGTTCCGGCGAATCGCTTTCAGGCTGAAGGCGGCGCGAGCGCGGACATCAGCGTCGCCTCGAGGACGTGACCGGCGTCCGCCTGCGGAAGCCTGTTCGCGTTGACGTCTTCGGCAGCCGCGTGCAGCAGCGTGTAGACGGTGGTTACCAGCCAGCTCAGCGGCAGGTCGGTCCGGAAGACGCCGTCCCGGCGGCCGCGGGCGACGAGCTTGTCGATCCGCTCGATCGCCGGGTCGTGGAAGTCACGCAGCCGGGCCGCGCCCAGCTCCCGCCGGGCGACCTCGAACAGCCGCCGGTGCCGGTCGAGGGCCTGCCACGACGATCGCAGCAGCCGACGCAGCGCCTCGTCCGCCGTGCCCTCCTCCGGCCGGCTCTCCTCGATCACGGCCCCGGCCTCGGCAATCGCGCGCTCGAGGACCGCCTCCAGGACAGCTTCTCGTGACGGGAAATGCGCGTAGAGGGTGACTCGGCCGACGCCGGCCGTCCGGGCGAGCTCCGCCATGCTGATCTGCGGCTGCGTGCCCAGGCAGGCCGCGGCGGCGTCCAGGATCGCGGCGATGCTGCGCTCGGCGTCGGCGCGGCGCCGGCCTGTCGTACTGCTCACAGGCCCAACCCTACGGGGCTCAGTGCGCGAACACCGGCCCATCGGTGGCCGGCGGACGTCCGGCCGGAACCAGAACGAGCACCACGACGGCCATCACCGCGGCCACGATCGCCGCGCCGGCGAACGCCGTCCCGAAGCCGCCGACACCCGCACCGGCACCCAGGCTGCTCGCGGCCAGCGTCGAAACGAACGCGATCCCGAGGCTCGCGCCGAGTTCGTGGCCGGTGTTGATCAGCCCGGACGTCACGCCGGCGTCGCGCGGGTCGACGTAGGCCATGGCGGTGGTCGTCGAGGCGACGAACGCCGCGCCGAGCCCGAGACCGGATACGGCGAATCCCGGCAACAGCGTGAGCAGCGCGTTGCCCTCGGCCGGCAACCGGATCAGCAGGGCGGCTCCGATCGCGGCCAGCGCGAACCCCGCGGCGGCCGCCGTCCGTCCGCCGAAGCGGCCGACGACCCGGACTCCGAGATGCGTCCCGACGCCGATCACCAGCGCGACCGGCAAGAAGAGCAGCCCCGTCCGCAACGCACTGAGCCGCAGCGCGTGCTGCAGATACTGCGAGGCGAGGAAGAAGTCCGACAGCAACAGCCCGGACGCCACCAGCATCACCAGGTTCCCGGCCACCACGGGCCGCCGCGCCGACGTCGTCAGCCGCACCAGCGGCTCCGGCACCGCACGCTCGATGGCGGCGAACGCGCCGAGCAGGATGAGCCCCGCGACCAAGGCGACCAGCGTCCAAAGGTCGGTCCAGCCGGTGTCCCCCGCGCGCACGAGGCCGTAGATCACCGCGGCGACCCCGGCGGTGGCGACCAGGGCACCCGGCACGTCCACCCGCGCGGACCGCGGCGCCGGAAGGCTTCGGATCAGCGGCGGCAGCGCGATCGCGACCACCGCGCCGACCGGCACGTTGATGAAGAACACCCACTCCCAGCCGGGGCCCGCGGTGAACACCCCACCGAGCAGGACGCCGACGGCCGCGCCCGCACCGCCGATCGCGGCCCACACGCCGAGCGCCCGATTGCGGTCCGGGCCGCGGAAGATCGTCGTCACGATCGACAGCGCGGACGGCGACAGCATCGCGGCACCGACACCCTGCGCGGCGCGCGCGGTGACGAGCATCGTCGCGTTCACCGCGAGCCCGGACACCAGCGAGGCGGCGGTGAACACGGCCAGCCCGGCAAGGAAGATCCGCCGCCGGCCGAGCGCGTCGGCCAGGCGGCCGCCGAGCAGCATCAGCCCGCCGAAGCACAGCGTGTAGGCGGTGACCACCCAGGTCAGCCCGGCGCGATCGAGGTGCAGCTGGTCGGCGATCACCGGCAGCGCCACGTTCACGACGGTGACGTCGAGGATGACCATGAACTGGGCCAGGCACAACAGCACGAGCACCCACCAGCGGCGCATCGTGGGTGGCGCGTCGTGCGCCACGTGAGTACTGGGGTGTGTCATCGCCAGCTCCTTAACTCGAACACTACTGTTCGAGTTAAGGTACGCTTCGATCGCAGATAAGTCGAACAGTAGTGTTCGCTTTATTGAGGAGGCCCTGATGGAACCCGCCTTGGCGTTCGAGCGGCGTGGCAGCGGCCCGCCGGTCGTGCTGCTGCACGGCATCGGCCACGACCGGCACGCCTGGGACCCGATCGCCGAGCTGCTCACGCCCTACCGCGAACTCGTTCTCGTCGACCTGCCCGGCCACGGTGCCTCTTCCCTTCCCGGCGGAAGCGTCCTGGACGTGCTGGAGCTGACCGGGCAGGTCGAGCGACTGCTGGCCGGCCTGGGCCTCGACCGGCCGGTCGTCGTGGGCAACTCGCTGGGCGGGGCGATCGCGCTGGAGCTGGCGCGGCGAGGGCGGGCGCGGGCCGTGGTCGCCCTCTCGCCGATAGGGTTCTGGTCCTCCCGGGACGTGACGTACGTCGTCGCGGTGCTGCGAGCCTCCCGCGTACTCGCCAAACTTCTCGCACCGATCGCGTCCCACCTGATGCGCCGGCAAGCGTTGCGCGCGGTCGCACTCGGCGTCTACTTCGGCCAGCCGAGCCGGTTCAGCGCGGCAGAGGCGACACGAACGGTTCGAGGATTCGCCGGGGCCGCCGGTGTCGGCGCGATCCTCCCCCACAGCCGCCACTATCGATTCCGCAACAGCTCCGGACTCGACCAGCACGCGATCACCATTGCCTGGGGTACCAAGGATCGCTTGCTCATACCGCACCAATTCCTTCGGGCGCAAGCAGTCCTGCCCGCTGCCCGGCACGTTCCCCTTCCGGGGAGCGGGCACGTGCCGATGATCGACGATCCGGACCGCGTGGCCGAGCTGGTTCTCGCCCGATGAAGCCGCTCGTTACGGCCGGGATCGTCGAACTCGCCGTCGCCGCGTTGTCAGGCTGGCTCATGGTTCTGGTGATCCAGGCGCCGTCGGTGCTACGTCGCGCCGGAGTCAGCCGGCCCAAGCGCATCCGGCAGGCCCATCTGGACCTGGTCATGATGGGCACGATCCAGGTCGCCGTCGGTGCCGCAGTCCCCGAGCCGCTGTTCTGGATCGCCGCGCTGATCGCCATCGGCGCCGTTGCGCAACCGCTGCTGTTTCTGCCATTGGCAGTACGCCCTGGGCTCAGTCGGGCACGCGGCTTTCAGGCGCTCGCCGCGGCGGTGTTCGCCGCGACAAGCGTGGGCTGGGTCGCCTTGGCCGTCACCGTTTCGGGCTGACGCCCGCGGCGATGAACAGCGGCACAGCCAGGAACATCCGATCCGATTCCGCACGCCGGGCCTGCTCGGCCACCCAGGCGTCCGCCTCCGCACGCTCGACCGGCCCGGCGGCCGATGCCGTGGCTGCCAGCCCGGTCAGCATCGGCAGCATCAGCCGGTCGGTGAAGATCGCCGTCCGGACCTCGACGGTGACGTCCTCGAAGCCGGCGTCGAGCAGCAGGGTCCGGTATCCCCGGGCGGCCCGCGGGCTGGGCACGGTGCCGGCGCGGGCGTGCACGATGGCGCGGGTCAGTTCCGGGTCGTCGGAGTCGATGACGAAGGTGTCCCAGTCCTGGCCGATCAGGACGCTCCGCCCGCCCGGCACCAGCACACGTCGTGCCTCGGCCACCGCGGCCGCGGGATCGGCGAGCTCGTGGAAGACCTTGTCGGCGCGGTATCCCGCCACGCTGCCGTCGTCGAGCGGCAGCTGATCGGCGACGCCTTCGCGGAAGTCCTGCTCCGGCCAGCGCTGCCGCGCGGCGTCGAGCATCAGCGGGTCCGGGTCGACGCCGATCGGCCGGGCCCGCCGGGCGGCGAGTTCGGCGACCGCGCGGCCGGGGCCGCAGCCGACGTCGACGACCTGCTGACCTTCGTCGAGCTGCAGCAGGTCGTAGGTGTGGGCGCGGAGGTCGGCCGCGCCGGGCAGCGTGTCCGCGGCGTCGAGCAGGCGGATCAGGGACTCGGTGGCGTCGGTCTGAGAGGTCGTGGTGCTGGACATGTCCGCCATGCTGCGACTTAATGTCGACATGAAGTCAAGCGACGCGGAGATGAGCATCGGCGAGGTCGCGCAGCGCTTCGGCCTGGCCACCCACGTGCTGCGGCATTGGGAGTCGGTGGGACTGCTGGCTCCGTCTCGGGTCACCGCCTCCCGTCGCCGCTACGGCTCAGCCGACCTGTACCGGGTCGCGGTGATCCTGCGCGCGAAGGAAGCCGGGTTCAGCCTGGACGACATCCGGGAGATGTTCGCCGCACCGGATCCCGCCGGCCGGACAGCTGTCCTGCGTCGCCGACGCGCCGAGCTCGCCGCCCGGATCGCCGCGGCGCAGGCGTCGCTGGAGCTGATCGACTGCGCGTTGGACTGCGATCACGAAGACATCGCCGAGTGCCCGCACTTCCGGGCCACGGTGGCCGCCCGGATCAGCCCGGACCGGGTGCCACACGTGCGTGTCTGACCGGATCAGTGGCGAGCGGCGGCCTGGTGCAGCTCGTGGGCCGCGATCGTCCTGGCGACGTCCGTCGGGGTGACGATGCCGGCCAGCCGGTCGCCGTCGAAAACGAGCACCCGGCCACCGGTGTCCGGAGACAGGCCGGGGAGGATCTCGGACAGCGGCTGGTCCGGCGTCGCGGTCCGCACCTGCGCGAGCGGGATCGCCGCCTCACGCACCAGCGTCGAAGCGCGGTCACCGGGCCGGACGGCGCGGAGCCGGGCGAGGGTGATCAGCCCTTCGATGCGGCCGTCCGGTCCCACGACGGGATAGGCCGAGTACCGCTTGCCCAGCACGTACTGGTCCACGAAAGCGTCGACGGTGAGCCGGCCGGGACCGGTGTGGGGAGGGCTGCTCATCACGTCGCCGACACGGACCCCGGCCAGCATCTGCCGGGTACGCACCTGGGTCTCTTCGGCGCGGGCGGCGGTGTGCAGGAACCAGCCGATGAAGATCATCCACAGGCCGCTCATGAAGTAACCGAGGAGGAACTCGACCAGGCCGAGGCCGATCGACCCGAACGCCAGGATCCGGCCGGCGCGCGTCGCGCCGAGCGCGGCCCGCGCCCGGTCTCCGTGCCGGCGCCAGAGGTAGGCACGCAGGATCCGCCCACCGTCCAGGGGCGCGCCGGGCAAGAGGTTGAACAGGCCGACCAGCGCGTTGAACCCGGCGAGCCACCAAGCCACGGTGGTGACGATGTGCGCGACGCCCACCGCGTTCAGCACCGCGGCACCGCCACCGAAACCCGCCGCCAGGCCGAGGCTGGTGGCCGGGCCGGAGGCGGCGATCCGGAAGTCTCCCCGCGGGTCTTTCACCTCGCTGCCGAAGGTGGCCACGCCGCCGAACAGCCAGATGGTCAGGTGCTTCACCTCGACCCCGGCGCGCCGGGCGACGATCGCGTGCGCCAGTTCGTGCGTGAGAATCGAACCGAGCAGCAGCACCGCACCGCCCGCTCCGGCCACCCAGTACGTCGCGGTCGCATGACCCGGGGCCTCGGCGGGAAGGGTGTAGTAGGCGAGGCTCCAGGTGAACAGCCAGAGGGTCACCAGGACGCTCCAGTGGAGCGCCACCGGGAAGCCGGCCACCCGGCCGAGCCGGATTTCCTCACCCATGGCGGTCTCCTTTCGGGTCGGGCACCGGCCGGTTCACGCCTCGGCTGCGGCCGGCTCGGCGGTCACCGTGGACGTCCGGTCGAGCGGGATCGTGGCCGTGGCGTTCGCACCACCGAAGCGCAGCCGGCCGCCGGGCACGCGGACGGTGATCGGCTCGGGGCCATCGGCGACGACTGTCACCGTGAGTTCCGCGGCCGTGACCGCGACCTCGAGCCGGTGCCCCCGGTAGGTCAGCGTGGTCCGCAGACGGGAGATCTCGTCCGGCAGCACGGGGTTCAGCCACAGCGCGTCCTCGCGCGTTTCCAGCCCGAGGTAGCACCGTTCGGCCAGATCGAGCGTGCCGGCCATGGCCCCGAGATGGATACCCTCGCGGGTGGTGCCACCCTGGGTGTCCAGGACGTCCGCCGCGAGCGCCTCGGTGAAGCAGTCCCAGGAACACGCCCGGTCCGTGCGGGCCCGCACCCACGAGTGGACCACCCGGCTCAGGGTCGATCCGTGCGACACCCGCGCGAAGTAGTAGTCCACGGTGGTCTGCAGCGCCGCTTTCGGCCACGCGTAGCCCATACCGGACAGGGTTTCGCGGACTTCTTCGGCGGAGAGCAGGTAGAACAGCATGAGCACGTCGGCTTGCTTGCCGACCTGGTAGCGGTTCGGGGTATCGCCCTCCGCGGCCAGGATGAGGTCCAGGCGGCCGATGTTGCCGTAGCGGGCCCGATACCCGGCCAGGTCGAACTCGGCCAGGTCGGCATAACCGTCGAACTGACTGATGATCCACGCTCCGTGGAACGGGACATACATGCGGGCGGCCCGGTCGGCCCACCCCGCGAGTTCGGCTTCGCCGAGGCCGAGCCGGTCCACCAGCTCGGTCCCGTTGTGGCACCGCAGCAGGGTCACGACATCGAGTGCGCGCCGCAACAGCCAAGCGGTCATGACGTTGGTGTAGGCGTTGTTGCGCAGTCCGGGCGCGTCGGCGCCGGGATAGCCGTCGTGGAATTCGTCCGGCCCCATCACACCGGTGATCTCGTACCGTCCGGTTTCGGGGTTCTCGTGGGCCAGGTCGGCGAAGAACCGGGCGATCTCGAGGATGAGCTCGGCGCCCTCGGTGAGCAGGAAGTCCAGGTCACCGGTGGCCTGGTGGTACTGCCACACCGAATAGGCGATCGCCAGCCCCACGTGCCGCTGGTGGGCCGAGCGGTCCGGCATCCAGCTGTCCGAGCGGGGGTTGAACAGTTCCGCCGGGGTTTCGTCGCGGCCGTCGCTGCCGGACTGCCACGGGAACATCGCCCCGCGGTGTCCCGCGTCGCGCGCGGCATGGCGCGCTGCGTCCAGCCGCCGGTGGCGGTACCGGAGCACGGCCCGGCTGACCTCCGGCGTGTGCAGGGCCAGCACCCGGTGCACGAACAGCTCGTCCCAGAAGACGTGACCGCGGTAGCCCTCCCCGTGCAGGCCGCGCGCGCCCAGCCCGGCATCGAGATCGCGGAGGTGCTCGGAGGCGGTCTGCAGGAGGTGGAACATGTGGAGGTTCAGCCGCGCGGCCGGCTCGCTTGCCGCCTCGTTGCCGAACAGTGCGATGTGGTTGTGCTGCCACAGTTTCCGCCAGGTGGTGACCTGCGTGGAGAGCAGACCGGCGAATCCTCCGGCGCGGGCGGTCGCCTGGCGGGCGGCCGCCGCGGGCTCGGTGATGGCGCGGTCGCGGGAGGTGTAGACGGCGGCGACTTTCTCCACCGACACCGGCCTTCCCCGCGGGACCGGGATCTCGAGGTCCTCATAGGGATGAGTGGCCGCCGGGCCGAGCCGGCGCGGCACCCGGTCCGCACCACTGAGATGGGAGCGGACCGACATGCCGACGACGATCCGGGACTGCCGGGTGCCGACACGCAGCCACACGCCTGCGGCGTTCCGGCCGGCCCCCGCCGACCGCAGATGCCGGCCGCCGAGCAGCGCGTCTTCACCTCCCTGCCGGTTGGCGACCCGCGCGTCGAGACCGGAGCGGACGTGCAGGGTGCCGGACCAGTTCTCCGCGATGAACGTCGTCTCGAGTGCCGCCAGGTGCGGCGTGGCCATCGACACCAGGCACCGGGACACGACCGTGGTGGCCCGGCCGGCCGGGTCGAGGAACCGGTAACGGCGGTGCAGCACCCCGGCGCGCAGATCCAGGGTCTGGCGGTACTCGACCACCCCGGCGTGACCGGGCACCACCCACGGGCCGTCTTCGGCCCGCCAGCGCAAGGGCAGCCAGTTCGGCAGGTTGACCAGGCTCTCGGTCTCCAGCGTGTGACCGTGAAGCCGGTGCCCGAGCCGGTTGAACACGCCCGCAGCGTAGGTCCCCGGGTAGTGCACGGCGTCCGCCCTGGCCTCGGGAGCCGCACCGCGGGTGCCCAGGTAGCCGTTGCCCAGGCCGCACAGGGTCTCCCGAACCCCCGCCAGCGCCGGATCGAAACCGCGGTAGTCCAGCAGCCACGCCGACGCCGGCCCTTCGCCGCGTATCGGCCGGTCGGCCGGCTCCCGATCAGGGACCAGTTCGTCGAGACAGCTCACCACGACGTCGGCGCCCTGCGCGCGCAGGGCGTGGCCGGACCGGTGGCGTGAACTCACCCCGATGAAGAACCCGAACCCGCCCCGGAGGCCTGCCTCCACTCCCGCCGCCGTGGCCGAGACGACCGCGGTCCGTGCCGGATGCACGCCCAGCAAGTCCGCAGCGTGCAACAACCGTCCTGGATCGGGAACGTCCGGCAACCGGGCGGATCCGGTGTCACCCGCGTCCGGCACCACGGTGAACAGCCGCGCCACTTCCGGTCCGGTGAAGCCGCTGGCTCCAACCCCTGCGGTCAACAGCCCTGCGTCGGACAGCCGCGTCACCAGCCGCGCCAGGTCGCCAAGGCCCGCAAGATCGCCGTAACCCGGACCGCTGAGCACGAACAACACCGCGTCCAAGCGTTCCGACGGCAGCCACTCCTCCTGCGCACCCCTCATGATCATCTCGTTTCAGGCGGCGTGGTGGGCCTCGCCGAGGGCGGCGATGGCGGGTTCCGGCGAGGTCTGCACGGGCGCGGCACTCGGCAGGCGAAGCCGTTTGAGGGCCAAGGCGTTGAGCGCGACGATGAGACTCGAGCCGGACATCGACAACGCGGCGATCTCGGGACGCAGCACGAGACCCAGCGCCGGCTCGAACACGCCCGCGGCGATCGGCAGGGCGATGGTGTTGTAGCCGATGGCCCACCCGAGGTTCTGGCGCATCTTGCGCAACGTGCCACGGCCCACCCGCAGCGCGGTGGGCACGTCGAGCGGGTCGGAGCGCATCAGGACGACGTCGGCGGTTTCGATGGCGACGTCGGTGCCGGCGCCGATGGCGATGCCGAGGTCGGCCTGCGCCAGCGCCGGTGCGTCGTTGACGCCGTCGCCGACCATGGCGACCTTCCGGCCGTCGCGCTGCAGTTCGGCGACCTTGGCCGCCTTGTCGCCCGGGAGCACCTCGGCGATCACGGTGTCGATGCCCAGCTGCCCGGCGATCCGCTCGGCCGTGGCCTGGTTGTCGCCGGTGAGCATGACGACCTCGACCCCGAGTTCGTGCAGCGCGGCCACTGCGGCGGCCGACGTTTCCCGGGCCGCATCGGCGATGCCGATCACCCCGGCCGCCAGCCCGTCGACGGCCGCGAAGATCGTGGTGCGGCCGGTGGCGGCGAGCTCGTCCCGGCGCGCGGCCAGCGGGCCCGCGAAGATCTCCTCCCGCTCCAGCAACCGCCGGTTGCCCACCACCACGCGGTGCCCGTCGACATGGGCGATCGCGCCGTGTCCGGGCACGTTCTCGAAGCCTTCGGCACGCACGACGTCGAGGCCCAGCCGGTCGGCGCGGCGGACGATCGCCTCCGCGAGGGGGTGCTCGGACTCCCGCTCCACCGCGGCGACCAGCCGCAGCAGCTCCCGCTCGTCGATCCCGCTCCCGGCGCTGTCGGTGAGCACGTCGGTGACCTCGGGCTCGCCCTTGGTCAACGTGCCGGTCTTGTCCATCACCACGACCTGGATACGGGCAGACGTCTCCAAGGCCATGGCGTTCTTGAACAGCACACCGCGCTTGGCGCCCAGCCCGGTGCCGACCATGATCGCGGTCGGCGTCGCCAGCCCGAGCGCGTCGGGGCAGGTGATCACCACGACGGTGATGGCGAACAGGATCGCGGTCGAGAACGCGCTGCCGGTCAGCAACCAGGTCGCCAGGGTGGCGCCGCCGCCGAGCAGGGCCACGAAGACGAGCCAGAACGCGGCCCGGTCAGCGAGCCGCTGGCCCGGCGCCTTGGAGTTCTGCGCCTCCTGCACCAGCTTGACGATCTGGGCCAGTGCCGTGTCCGAGCCGACCTTGGTCGCGCGGACCCGCAGCGTGCCGTTGGCGTTGATGGTCGCGCCGATCACCGCCGAACCGGGGGCCTTGTGCACCGGGAGACTTTCCCCGGTGACCATCGACTCGTCGACCTCGCTCTCGCCGCCCTCCACCACGCCGTCCACGGCGATCTTCGCCCCGGGCCGCACGAGCAGCAGGTCCCCGGCGGCGACGTCGGCGGTGGGAATCTCGACCTCTTTGCCGTCGCGGAGCACGACCGCCTTGGGCGGGGCGAGGTCGAGCAGGGTGCGGATAGCGTCGTTGGCGCCGCCGCGGGCACGCATCTCGAACCAGTGCCCCAGCAGCACGAACGAAGCGAGCACGGTGGCCGCCTCGTAGAACACGTCGCCGCCGCCGGAGAGCGTCACCACCAGCGAGTACAGCCAGCCTGCCCCGACCGCGACGGCCACCAGCACCATCATGTCCAGGGTGCGTGCTCGCAAGGCCCGCGCGGCGCCGTCGAAGAAGATCCAGGACGAGTAGAAGATCACCGGCAGGCTCAGCACCAGTGCCCAGACGTCCTGCCGCACGCCGAAGGGCACCGGCAGGTTCAAGCCGAACACCTGGCTGCCGATCGGCGACCACAGCACGATCGGGATGGAGAACAGCACCGCGACCAGGAACCGGTTGCGCATGTCCGCCACCATCGCGGCCATGGACATGCCCGCGTGCCCGCCGTGGCCCATGGCTTCGTGCGGGGACCGCAGCGACTCGGCCTCGGCGTGCTCGTGGTGCTTGTGTTCCGACGGCCCGGGTTCCTGCATGGGGTCGCACACGTGGTCCGGCACGGACTGGCCGGCGCAGTGGTAGCCGCAGTCCCGGACCCAGCCGCTCAGCTCGGCCACCGAGGTGCGGGCCGGATCGAACGTCACGGTCGCGGTCTGTGCGACCGGATTGGCCGCCACGTCCAGCACTCCGGGCCGGCGCCGCAGGACCGCGTTCACGACGTTCTGCTCGGTGGCCCAGTGCAGACCGCGGACATCGAGGACCACAGTGTTCGCGGCTCCGCCCGGGTGGTCGTGGTGGCCGGTGGGGTCATGCATCGTCACTGCTCCTTCGGGGAGACGGGTTCGGCGGCCGCAACGTGGTGTACGCGCGAGCTCGCCGTGTCGGTGGGATCGGTGTGGTCGTGCTGAGCGAGGGTGGCCTGGGTGCGAGCGGCGGCCCGGCGGGGGGCGACTGTCGCCGCGCCGGGCCGCAGCTCCGGCGCGTCCTGCCCGACCAGGGCGTAGACGGCGTCGCCGTCGACGGTCTCGAACTCCAGTAGCAGTCGGACCAGGCTGCGCAGCTCGTCGCGGTGGCTGACCAGGAGGTCCGTGGCGCGTTGCTCGGCCTCGCGCAGCAGCCGGGCGACGTCGGCGTCGATGGCAGCCTGGGTGGCTTCGGCATACGGGCGGCTGGACAGTCCTGGTCCACCGCTGCCGAGGAAGACCGACCCGCCCTGCGGGTAGCCGACCGGGCCGACCTCGCTGGACAGACCGAACTCGCGCACCATCTTCGTGGCCAGCTCGGTGGCCTGGGCGAGGTCGTTGGCCGCCCCGGAGGAACCCTGGCCGAGCTCGACCAGTTCGGCGGCGCGCCCGCCCAGCCGCACCGCGAGCGTCTGCTCCAGGTAGTCCTCGCCGTAGAGGTGCCGCTCCACCAGCGGCAGCTGCTCCGTCACGCCCAAGGTCTGACCGGCGGGCAGGATGGTCACCTTGGCCACCGGGTCGGCGGTGGGCGAGAGCGCAGCCACCAGCGCATGCCCGGCCTCGTGCACCGCTACCGCGTGTTTCTCTTCCGGCAGCAAGGCGTTGGAACCCTCCCGCCGGCCGAGCAGTATGCGGTCGCGGGCGATGTCGAAGTCGTTTTCGATGAGCACCTCACGCCCATCGCGCACGGCCACGATCGCGGCTTCGTTGGCGAGGTTCGCCAAATCCGCTCCGGAGAACCCCGGCGTCCCGCGGGCGACGACATCGAGATCGACATCCGGGCCCAGCTGCTTGCGGCGGCAGTGCACGGTCAGGATCGCGACCCGCTCGGCCAGCGTCGGCAGGGGAATCGTGACCTGCCGGTCGAACCGGCCCGGCCGCAGCAGCGCGGGGTCGAGCACCTCGGGCCGGTTGGTCGCGGCGAGCACCACGATCCCCTCGGAGGGATCGAATCCGTCCATCTCCGACAGCAGCTGGTTGAGGGTCTGCTCGCGCTCGTCATTGGCGACCATCGCGCCGGTGCCACCCCGGCGGCCGCCCAGTGCATCGATCTCGTCGACGAACACGATGGCCGGGGCACGTTTGCGGGCCTCGGCGAACAGGTCACGCACCCGGGCGGCGCCGACCCCGACGAACATCTCCACGAAACTCGAGCCGGCCACCGAAAAGAACGGCACGCTCGCCTCCCCGGCCACCGCCCGCGCCAGCAGCGTCTTGCCGGTCCCCGGCGGGCCGACCATCAGCACTCCACGGGGCGCCGTCGCCCCGGCGCGGCGGTAGCGCTCGGGCTCGCGCAGGAACGAGACCACTTCGGCGATCTCGGCCTTGACCCCCTCGTATCCCGCGACGTCGGCGAAGGCGGTGTCGGGCCGTTCGGCGTCGAACACCTTCGCCTTCGACTTGGCCACGCCCATCGCGCCCTGCATGTGACCCATCGCGCCGGTGGACATGCGGCGCCAGAACCAGATGATGAGCAGGAACGGCCCCAGGATCAGCACCCAGTTGAGCAACTGGGAGCCGAACGACGGCGACGGCGCGGACGCCGAGACGGCGACCTTGGCCTTCTCCAGGCGGTCCAACAGCGGAGCACCGGCCTGGGCGGGGATGACCGTGGTGAAGTTGTGGCCGTTGGTCAGGGTGCCGGTGGCCGCCCCGTCGGTGACCAGCGTGACGGACTTGACCTGGCCGGAAGCGATGTCGGCCAGGAAGTCCGAGTAGGTCAGATCCATCTTCGCCGGGGCTTGTAACTTCGGTACCAGGATCCACAGCGTGATCGTCACGGCGACAGCCAGAGGCCACAGCAGGTGCCGCCACACCGGCGGCCGCGGTGGCGCGGTCGGCGCCGGCGTCCCGCCTTCCGGGGGCGTGATCGCGTGCTTGGTCATGCCTGCCTCCTGCCGCGCCCGGCCCGGATCCGGCGCCATGACACGCGCGGCGGGCCCGCCAGCCTGGTGAAGATGCGGGCCGCCTGCACGCTGGAGGCCAGCAGCACCAGCCCGGCCAGCAGGGTCAGCAGGGCCGTCCCGGCACCGGGCGCGGCACCGAGTTCGCGGTACAGCCCGCTCATGGCCAGGATCGCGATCACCGTCAGCGTCCAGAACCAGCGCCGGGCGCGCCGGACATCGATGTCGTTCATCAGTGCCCCTTCGGGTTGAAGATCCACACGTTGACGCTGACGGCGACCAGGGCCAGCAGGATCACGACCATGACCGTGACGGCGATCGGGCGTTCCCGCCACCGGCGTTTCGGGCTGCGGTCGAGGAAGGGCACCGCGAACAGCAGGAGGAACACGCCCAGGATGACGAATCCGATGGCGGCCACCCCGAACCACTGCTCGATCGGGAAGAACCACCAGAACATCCACAGTGGACGGGTGATTTCGATGCCTTCCACCGGGGTCGGCCCGACCACCGGCGGGATCAGCACCGACAGCACGGACAGCGCCCCGAGCAGCACCAGACCGAACGCGCCGACCCGCTTCAGGTGCGCGGTGAACGGCTCCGGCGTCTCCACCTCCGGGGCCGTGATCCTGGGGTGGGCGGAGATCTTGTGCCGCTTGACCAGCAACGCGTGCCAGACGAACAACAGGACGATCAGCCCGGGAATGATCACGGCATGCGCGGTGTACAGGCGCAGCACCAGCGGCACCTTGGTGCTGAGGTGGGCGGTGAACCAGATGCCCGCGTTGCCCAGCAGGTTCGCGACGTCGAGGTTGTGCGCCAGCGCCTCGTAGCCTTCCTGATCCCACTTGATCACGCTTCCGGTGAAGATCGCCAGGAATGCGAGCAGCAGCATGGCGGTCCCCACGATCCAGTTGCCCTCACGGGGTTTCTTGTAGGAAGCGTGGAAGAACACCCGCAGCATGTGCAGCAGCGCCAGCACGAACATCGCCTGCGCCGCCCAGTAGTGCAGGCCGCGGGCGAACCCGCCCAGCCACACCCGGGTCACCAAATCGCGGATCGACTCGTTGGCCGTCTCCGGCATGGGCACGTAGAACTGGGCGATGTAGACGCCGGTGACCAGCAGGATCAGAAAAGACACCAGGGTCAGGCCACCGAGGCTCCAGCCGAGGTTGTTGGCGTGCTCGGGCACCGGGTAGGCCAGTGCCTTGATTCCCATACGCTCGTCGACGGCGTCGACCGCGCGGCGAAACCAGCCGGGCCGCCCGGCTGGAGCGAGCTCACTCTCAGCGGCGTCGCCGACAGCGGGAGACGGTTTCTGCTCAGTGGTCATCATTCCTCCTTCCGGCCGCCGGCACGCTCGCCGGTCTGGCGGGTGAGCTGGTGCACGCTGTGCCGGGGCCGCAGGCGCCACGCCAGGTACAGCCCACCGAGGAGCACCACCAGAGACAGGCCCAGCAGGATCGCGTCGCCCCCGTCGCTGACCCCGCGGGCGGGCTTGTACTCGTCGAGAACCACGCTGGTACCGGTTTCGATGCCAGTCGCCTGGTGCTCGCCCTCCGGGGCGGACGGCAGCTTGCCGCCCAGCGAATCGAGCAGCAGGACGCGGGCCTGCGCGGTCGCGGCAGACTCCTCACCCGGAGCCTCGACGACCTCCCGCGCTTGGCCGACCTTGGCCAGGTCGACACCCTCCTTGTCCGGCGCCTTCAACGCGTCATCAATCCGCTCGGCCACCCGCTCGTCGCCACCCTCGTTCGCGATCAGGGCGATGGCCTGCTCGACGAGTTCCGAGGAGTGGGTGCTCTCCTCCTCGTCGGCCGTAGCCGGGACAGCGGGCAGCACGAGCAGCAACACCGCGGCCACCGCGGCGGCAACCACCCGCAGCGGCCCAGCACCGACTCTTGGGTCATGCCACGCCATGGCATCCGCCTTCCTGTCGTCGTTGTCTGCGACTCACCCGCCATCCGGGCTCCTCAGCAGCGCTCAACGGAAAGGATCGGTACCCACCCGGGGTGTGCGCAGCGGCTGGAAGACCCACTCCGCAGGGACTTTGGTCTCCTATCACGATTAGTAGCCCCCGCCCCCGGGCCGGCGGGGACCATGGTCACTGTCTCTGTGCCGTTCGGCCCTTCGACCGCCGACCCGGTCGGCCGCAGAATGGCGATCCGCGGCACAGGAGGTAGAGCATGAAGCCCGACGCGCGGCTCACTCGCTGGCGCTCGCCCCTGCGTCGAATGCGGACGCGTCCGCGGACGAACCCGACGTGCAAGGTCACCTTGGACCTGCGGGGTGTCCCCTGGGGCGCGGATCCGGACAAGGCGGCCTCGCTCCTGAAGCAGCAGCCGGGCGTCGTCGACGTCCGGGTGGACCCACGTCGCCGCCGCGCCGTGGTGCTCCACGACGCGACCACCTCCCTCCCCGCGCTGTGGAACTGGCTGGTCACGCAGTCCACCACCGGGCCCGAGACCACAAAGGACTGACATGCCGAAAAGGACCCGCCCCGGCACACGGCCCGGGCCGCGGCTGGGGCGGATGCTGGTCGTCGTGCTGGCGTGGGCGTCCTGTTTCGTCCTGATCCGCTGGGGGCTGCGGGATTCGCCGGTGCTGTGGTTCGCGGCGCTACGAGCCCTCATTGCCGGAATCGCGCTGCTGGGCGCTGCCACACTGAGTCCACGATCACCGGTGCCGAAATCCGTGCCTCGCGACACGACCACGTGGCTGCTGATCGGTGTCCTCGCGCTGCTCAACGTGACGGTGGCGTTCGGGGCGATGGCGGCCAGTACCACCGGAGTGACCACGGGTGTCGCGTCCGTGCTGGCCAACACCCAGGCGCTGCTGGTCGTGCTGCCCGCGTGGTGGTTGTTCGGGGAACGCCCCCGCTGGGTCGAGATTGCCGGAGTCACGATCGGGTTCATCGGCCTGCTGGTCGTGGCGCTCCCCTCCGGAACCGGGAGCGGTGCGTGGCTGGCGCTGTCGGCCGCGGTCGGGATCGCGTCGGGGGCGCTGCTCGCCCGGCGGCTCGCCGCCGTCGACATCCTCGTCTTGGGGGCCTGGCAGTTCCTGCTGGGCGGCGCCGTGCTCGCCGTGATCGCCGCGATCCTCGAGGGTCCGCCTGCCATCACGTGGAGCGCCCGGTTCGTCGCCGCCCTGGTCGTCCTCGCGGTGGCGGCCACGGCTCTGCCCTACGTGCTGTGGTTCGCCGAACTGCGCCGCGCCTCCCTGACCGCAGTAACCTCCTGGACTCTGCTCGTCCCGGTCGTCGGCGTGCTGCTGGGAGTGGTCGTCCTCGGCGAGGGTGTCACCGTCGCCGAGATCATCGGCGACGCGATCGTCATCGGCGCCCTCGCGGTGGTCGCGGGTTCAGGCCACGCCGCCAGGCGCAGAGCCACCGCGTCGCCCGCGCGGCCGCCCGACGACACCGTCGGCACATCGAGCCGTCATCCGAGCGAGCGGCCATGACCGACGACCGCACACCGGCCCTCGCCGAGGAAAGGACCATGGGGTCAGACCCCGTACTCTGTGCGCCGTGCATGCCGCGGTTGACCTCGCTCACGGATCGGGTGGCAGCGCTCCGCGCCACGGTGACCGCGGAGCCGGAACCGCTGGTTACTCTCACGCACCTGCTGCAATTGTGCCGTGACGAGCACGCCGTGCTGTGGGAACGCGTCAACACACCCACCTGCAGTACCCATGTCGCGGCGGTCCTCTCGAGCCTGTCCCGACTCCTGTCCACGCCGCAGCCTGACGTCCTGTTCCCGCGCCTGCGGCGCGCGTTCGCCGCTGCGCTGGAGCCCGTCGACGGCGTGCCCGCGGTCGTCGTCGCCCACGGCCTCGCCCAGTTCATCGACACCGCATACGGCCACACGTTCGCGGAATCCTTCCGGCGGCGCAGCCCCTACCAGCCGGGAGTCGGCGATCCGATCCCGCTGGACCACCCCGACCTGCCCGCAGTGACCGCGATGCCCCCCACCTCGCCGCCGTGGCGGCTGGCCAACAGGCTGGACGAAACCCGGCGGGTCCGGCTCGCCGGGGAATGGGCCGCGCAGTTCCGCCTCGTCTTCGACTACAGCCTGGCCGACACACTCGCCGGCCTGGTCACCGCCGGCACCCTGCTCGCCACCTGCCACCCCAACCGGACGCTTGCCGAGTTCGAACTGCCCCGCGACGAGCAGCACCAAACCTTCCCCGTACGCCCCGCCGACATCGACCGGCAGCGCGGCGAAATCGAGCAGCTCATGACCCGCGCCACCGCCGCGGGAGCATCCATCATCGTGCTACCGGAGCTCTGCGTCACCGAGGAACTGGCCGAGCACCTGCGGGACTGGGTGCACCGACCGGACGGCCCCCGCCTCCTGGTCGCCGGCAGCTACCACCACGAGGGCAGCCCGCGTCGCCGCCGCAACACCGCTCTGGCCTGGGTCCGCGGCTGCGACCGTCCCCTCACCCATGACAAGCACTCCCCGGCGGATCGCCCAGTGACCGAAGACATCCAGCCACAAGGCTGGCCGGAACTACGCGTGTACGTCACGGCCGACGGGTGGCATCTGGTGATCGCGATCTGCCGGGACCTGCTCAACCCGCACGCGGTGCACGCTCTCGCCGAAGCGGGCGCGAACCTGGTCCTGGTGCCGGCGATGAGCGAAACCCTCGTGCCCTTCGGCGGGCCCGCCGCACACCTCGTCGGCTCGTGCCAAGCCTTCGTCGCCGTGGCCAACAACCCGGCCGACTGGGCCGAGGCCGGTGATCCGGTCACTCGCAGCCCGGCCCGCGCCCTGTTCGGGCATCCCGGATTCGGGCAGCAGACCCGATTCGTTCACGCCCCCGACACCGACCCCGGCGTCGCCCTCCTGACCGTGCGCTCCGGCCAGCTCAACTGGCTCACCTCAGCCAACCCCGACGGCCAGCCCCCGCGCCGGGTGTCAGCACACCCCACGTGGGTCGAGCAGCTGGCACACCACACCCGCCCCGCCAAGGGCAGGCTGCCCGAGCAGGTCATCTTGCGGCCTGCCGCGGTCCTGGTGCTGCTCACCGACTCCCCGGCGGGCCCCTGTGTACTGCTCACCGAACGCGCCGCGGACCTCGCCCAATACCCGGGCCAGCTCGTCTTCCCCGGCGGAGCAGCGGAACCCCGTGACGACGGCCCCGTCGCCGCGGCGCTGCGCGAAGCCGCCGAGGAAGTCGGGCTCGACCCACGATCCGTCGAGATCATCGGCACCCTCCCCCCGCACGCCCTCCCCGACTCCGGCTTTCTCGTCACCCCGGTCGTGGCCTGGTCGGCCAAGCCCGCTTTCACCGCCTCGGCCAACCTCGCCGAGGTCGCAACCGTAGTGACCCTTCCACTGGCCGAGACCGGCGCGACGTCGCCAGGCCATGACCTGCCGCCGCTCGGCCGGATGACCGCCACCGTGATCGAACTGCTGTCAGCATGTCTCCCCCACCAGCACGGCAGCGAGGACTCGTCGTCCTGACCGAATGGGCCCCGGCCGGCTATCGGGCCGGCGCCGGATCGGAAACCTCGACGCGCAGGCCCGCCCTGGCGAGCCGAGCAAAAAACCGTTCCGGGGTGATGACCTGTTCGGGCATCCGGGCTCCCGGCTGGGAGATTTCGCCGTCGACCAGCGAGCGCACGAGCGCCGCCGTGCTGGTCGCGGTCGCGTGTGCCTGTCCCATTCCGGCCAGTTTCGCGTGCGCGGCACGACCGTCGTGAGTCACGTCGACCCGCACCGCGTACGGCGCGTCCGGTCGTCCGGCGTGGCTTCGTCGTAGCCGGCCGAGGGCGGCACGAACAGGCGGCGTCGCGACGAGGTGAGCGGCGCGCGACGCCACCAGCAACGCCAGCAGCCGGCTCATCCGCGACGGAGCGATGGCCAGTCTGGTCTTCACGGTCCGGGCACCCATGGTGCGCGGATACAGCACCTGGTCGGAGAACGGAAACAGGTAGGCGTGCACCGACGGCGGGAAGTCGACGACCCGGGGTGCGGTGAACGCCCGCACCCGGCGATCGGTCCCGTCGACATGGACGTCGAAGGACATCGCCAGTTCCTGCAGCATGTAGTCGAACGAGCCCGGCCCCATCACGTCGTCGGCGCTGAGCAGCAACGCCGTCTCGATGCCGGTCGCGCCGCCGAGCCGGTCCCCCAGCGCACGTACCATCACGTTCGAGATACCCGGCGCGATCCCCGCTCCCAGCAGGATCCGCGCACCGGATGCCGCGGCCGCGGCGTCGATCCGCTCGTAGGCGGGGCCCCGCCCGAGGTCGGTCAGATGCGGGGTGATGTCGGTATAGCCGAGGCCCCGCTCGACAGCAGCCCGCAACAGGCCCCGCTCGGGCTGGTCGACGCAGTTGACCACGACCGAGACGTCCTCCAGGGCCGCGTCGATCGACGAGGGCTCGGTGACGTCGATCCGACGGCCCCGCACTCCGTGCCCGATCCCGGCCGCGCAGCCGTCCGCCCGGTCCCGGTCGCGGCCCGCCACGACGACGCTGTCCGGGAAGTCCGTGGCCAGGTCGGCCGCGATTCGGCTGCCGACCACCCCGTATCCGCCCACGACGAGAATCGATCCGGTTGTCATGCCGATCGCCTCCGTTGCCGCATGGTTTGCGTGGATCTCATGCCGGCTTCCGGGAAGACGTGCGACGGAACAACAAGGTCGCGAGGATGCCGAGGACGACCAGCCAGCCGAGGCCCAGCAGGAGCGGGCCGGTTTCGTCGAAGTGGTCGGTGAGGCCGCCGTCGAGCAGCACCCGGTAGGCGCCGTACCCGGGCAGCGCCTGCGCCCAGACCGGCGGTGCGGTGCGCAGCATGGGGCTTTGGCCGATGCCGAGGTCGAGGAACGGCACGAGGAAGGCGATGAAGACGCCGCTGACCCGGCCGAAGATCGGGCCGAGGCAGACGCCGAGCAGTGCGTAGGTGGCGGCCAGCAGCAGGTTCGCGGCGATGAACACGCCCCATTGGTGGGCGTCGAACACGAGCGCGGTTACGGTGAGCGAGGCGGCGGTGGTGAGCAGGACCGCGGCGGCGATCACGCCGAGGCGGGCGGCGAGCAAGGCGGGGACGCGGAAGCCGGCCAGGGCGAGGCGCTGGTCGCCGGTGCGGGCGTCGAGCACGATGAACAGCCCGGCGAGTGCGGCCAGGGAGGCGATCGCGATCGGGGTCATGGTGCCGGCGTGCACGTTCGGCAGCCAGAACGTCGGCGTGACCGTCTGTCCGTCCTCCACCAACGACAGGACGGTCGTCTGGTTCCGGGTGATCACTTTGGACAGCCAGATGAAGATGACCGGCACGACGATCAGCAGCGCCCACAGGACCGGGTTGCGCCGGTAGTCGCGCAACCCCATGCGCAGGCCGGTGACGAACTGGCCCGTACGGTGGCGAGTCCGGTGTGCGACGCGGGTGGTCGTGGTCACGACCAGCACGGCGAGCGCGAGCGCGCCGAGCGTCCAGGCCAGGGCCCAGCCGAGGTCGCCGGGCCGGCCGCCGTGGCGGGAGGGCAGGTCGACCATCCACAGCGTGGCGAAGTGCGTGGGCAGCCAGCGTGTCGCGACGCGGTCGGGCGAGCCGAGGGCGGGGCCGAAGAACACGTCGATGATCCAGGCGAACAGGATCAGTACGGTCCCGTTGACCGGGCTGGCCACGAGCGCCCCGACCAGCGCGCCGATGGCGAGGTAGATGACGGCGAACATGGCGGTGCCGGCGATCACCCGGCCGGGTTCGTCGATGCCGGTGCGGGCAGCCAAGGCGAGCAGGGCGGCTGCCGCGGCGATGGCGGCCAGGCCGAGCCCGGTGAACAGGCGAGCCGCAACCAGCCGCGGGGTGGGCAGACCGGCCAGGACCAGCCGGCGGTCGGCGGCACGGGCTGCGCGGGTCTGGAAGTACATGGCGATGCCCGCGAGGAACCCGGCGGCCCAGCCCGCCGTGGCGGTCTCGACCGACAGGCCAGTGCCGCCGAGCAGCTTCGCAGCGTTGGCCATGGGTCCGGCGGCCACGACGACGAACACGACCGGCACCAGGACGAGCACGAGCAGGTTGACCGGGTTGCGCCAGTAGTCGGCCAGGAAACGCCGGGCGAATACCGCGGTGTCGGTCATCTCGGCACCGCCTTGCCGTCGCTCAGGTGCACGATGCGGTCGAACCGCTCCTCGTCGGCCACGAAGTGGCTGATGATCAGGACCGTGCGGCCGGAATCCCGGCGCTGGGCGACCAGCTGCCAGAACTTCAGGTAGGTGTCCCAGTCGAACCCGGCGTAGGGCTCGTCCAGCAGCAGCACCTGCGGGTCGGCCAGCAACGCGAGACCGAGGTTGAGCTTGGCGAGCGTTCCACCGGAAAGCTGGTCGGCGCGGGTGCCCGCATAGCGCTCGAACCCCAGCGCGGCATACAACTCGCGGCGCGACCTCGCCACCGCGTCGGGGGCCATGCGGTAGGCACGGCCGAAGAGGTCGAAATGCTCGTCGCAGGTCAGCCGCTCGTACACGATCGGTTCCTGCGGGCAGTACCCGAGCAGTCCGGTGTGGACGATGGTGCCGGCGTCGGGGCTGAGCGCGCCGACGAGGATCTTCATCAGCGTGGACTTGCCGGAGCCGTTCTCGCCGACCAGCCCGACCACCTCGCCCGGCTGGAGCGTGAGGTCGGTGCCGCGCAGCACCTGCTGGTGGTGGCGGGCCGGCCAGATCCCGCGCCGGTAGGTCTTCTCGATCCCGGACGCGGTCAGGACCGGCTCGCCACGAACATCGGGCGTCGGTGTGGTCTGGGTGCTGGTGACGGTTCCTTCGGTGGAGGTCATCGGGGTCCACCCGCTTTCCCTTGGCTGGTCGGGAGTGCGCCGCTGCGGGGTGAGGACACGTTCGCGAGCAGTCCCGCGAGGTAGGCGGCGTCCTCGGCCGCCGCGACCGCGGACAGGTCACCGGTACTGACCGCACCCAGTGCGTCGGTGAGGTGGCAGGCCAGGACGTGCTGCCCGATGGCGCGCAAGGCTCCCTGTACGGCGGCGAGCTGGATCAGGATGTCCTCGCAGGGGCGGTCTTCGCCGAGCATGCGGTCGATCGCGAGCACTTGGCCGGCCGCACGCCGCACGCGCTGGCGGAGTGGCGACAGGTCGCGTTCAGTCCGGGCCGGCGGGTCTGACGCGGTTGTGGTGGTCACGGCGCTGTCCAAGTTCCGGCGACGTCTTGCGGCAGGCCGGTGATGCGCAGCTCGACGCCGGCTCCGCTGGGGACGGTGGTGATGAAGCGGAGCGTGCCATCGCGGTGATGCCCACCCGGTCCGGGGCCGCTCCAGGTGCCGGCCGGGGTGAGCCGGCCATCGACGCGCAGCTGGGACGCCGCGGCGGGGTCGAGGTCCAGGGCTCCGCTGTGGGTGGTGAACTCGACGCGGAACGCCGCGCCGGTGGTGTCCAGGGTCAGCGGGGTCATGCGGACCTCGACCGTCCCGGCCTGCACCGTGCGCGTCTCCAAACCCGGAGTGGTGCTGGTTCGGGTGACTGCCCACCACGTCGCGGCTGCGCCGGCGAGCAGGGCCGCCAGCGTGAGCAGGATGATGGTGCGGCGGCGATGGGGTGTCAGCGTGCTCATGGTGACCGTCAGCTTTCCGTCGGCGCGGGCACGGGCGTGTGGCGCAGCCGCCGGGCGGCGAGCAGCACGCCGACCGCGTTGATCGCGATCCCGGCGATCATGATCGGGACGCGGTAGTCGGTGAGGAACACCGCCAGCCCGGACAGTCCGATGATCGGGGCGAGATCGGCGACGTGGTGGGCGCAGCAGGCGATCATGCCGACGGTGGAGGCGCCGGCCCCGGTTCCCGCTGCCGCCTTCATCCCGGCGTGCAGGCGCTGACGACGACGCAGCTCGACGAACAACCCGACCTGGGTGCCGAATCCCGCCACGATCAGCAGCAGCCACGGCGCGTCGGACACGACCTGCTCGCCGAGGTGCGCGATGCCGCCGAAGCCGCCGACGACGAGTACGTAGAACAGGGCCAAGCAGGCGGCGGCGATCAGGCCGGCGCGCACGCTGCGGGTCGTCATGGCTTCCTCCGGGACGGGCCTGTCGGCGGGGTGAGCGTGCGGCGGGAACCCCACCGGGGCCAGAACGCCGGGGTCCGGGCGGAGTAGGCCGTCCAGTCCTCGCCGAACTGCTTCGCCACTTCGCGTTCTTCGGCGCGCGCAAGCCGGGCGTACACCACCACCAGGATCGGGAACATGATCAGCGTCGGAATGGTGGGCCACTGCAGCAGGAACCCGATCATCACCAGCAGGAACCCGTCGTACTGCGGGTGACGAATCCGCGCGTACGGGCCACCGGTGGCCAGCCGGTCCTCGCGGGCAGCGTCGTGCAGGTGCCGCCACGCGACCGCGATCAGCCAGAACCCGCCGCCGATCGCGACGTAGCTCGCCAGGTGGAACGGACTCAGGTGCGGGTCACCAGTCCAGCCGATCAGGTCGTTCCACAAATGTCCGCCTGCGTGGGTGTCGCGCAGCAGCGGGAACTGCGAGCCCAGCCACGAGCCGAGCAGGTAGATCGTCAGCGGGATGCCGTACATCTCGGTGAACAGGGCCACCAGGAACGCGGTGAACACGCCCATCGCGCGCCAGTCCCGCTTGGTCTTGGGGTGGAAGAAGCTCGCCGCGAAGAACGCGAACAGGGCGGTGTTGAGGATAACCAGCGGCCACAGGCCGTACGCGGCATCAGCCATCACAGAGTCCTTTCAGCCCGGCGCAACCGTCAGGACTCCGACGACGGGCCGGTGCGGCCGCGCAGCGTGCCGAGCCTGCGGTGGTATTCGTCCTCGTCGATCTCGCCGCGCGCGTACCGGTCGGCGAGGATCTGTTCCGGACCCGCCGGCCCGCCCGGCGGGACAGTGGGGTGCTGCGGTGTGCGGCCGAGGACACGGACCAGGGCCACCACACCGAAGATCACCAGGCCCCAGAACAACACCATGCCCACGGTCATGAGCACGTAGCCCCAGCCGCCCATCCCGTTGCCATACCAGAACATCATGACGAATGCCCCATCCCTCGCATCATCAGCGCCATCATCACGGTGCACGCGATGGCGACGATCAAGAAGTTGACGCCGACGACACCGGTCGCCAGCAGGACCACGGCGATCACCAGCATGGGAATGCAGCAGGCGATCATCATCCAGCCGTGCCCGCCGCTCTTGTGCCCGCCGTGGTGGTCGGAGCCGGCCGGGTGTTGGTGCTGGTCCGGTTCATGGATGCGACCGCGGGGGTCGCGGGGCGTGATCATCGCGTCCTCCGCAGCGACCTGGGCACGTAGCCGAGCTTCTGGTACAGCGGGCAGTGCCCCAACGCACCGGTGACCAGGAGGTCGACGCCGGCCAGGACGAGAAGCACTTCGAGCACCACCGCGAGCACCGAACCGGCACCGGTGAGGAGCACGATGCCGCTGGTGATCACGGCGAGACCGATCAGGATGCGGCCCCACCGTTCGATCGGCGTGATGTTCACGCTGCGCCAGGTCGCCTGTACAGCGCCGGGCGCCGCCGAGACTTTGTGCTGAGCCATGACTCTCTCCTTCCTTTCGTGTCATCACCGTGCCGCGCCACCGCGTCGACCGGCCACTGGCCAACGTCATCGCCGCGGGGGCACAAGGTCCTATCCCGGATAGTTGACGTCGGGTGTCCCACAGATCGGGGACCTACGACCCTGGATAGGAGACCTTGGTCCCTGCCCGCTACCGGAGCCGCGGGTCGACAGTTGCGGGTACCAGCCGCCTCGACTGCCGGGAAGGAAGTGGGTGCTCGTGAGTATCGCTCGACGCTTGGCCTTGTTGTTCAAGGTGAAGGCGAACAAGGCCCTGGACCGTGCGGAGGACCCGCGCGAGGTGCTGGACTACTCGTACCAGCGCCAGACCGAGATGCTGGCTCAGGTGCGGCGCGGCCTGGCCGACGTCGCGACCAGCCGCAAGCGCCTGGAGCTGCAAGCCCGCCAGTTGCAGCAGAGCGCCGACCGCCTCCAGGCGCAAGCGGCCCAGGCGGTGCAGGCCGGCCAGGACGACCTCGCCCGCGAGGCCTTGACCCGGCGCGCGGCGGCCCTTTCGCAGATCCAGGAGCTGCAACCCCAGCACGACGCGTTGAAGGCCGAGGAGGACAAGCTGACCGTGGCGCAGCAGCGCCTGCAGGCCAAGGTGGAGGCGTTCCGCACCCGGAAGGAAACCATCAAGGCGACCTACACGGCCGCGGAGGCCCAGAGCAAGATCGGCGAAGCCGTCTCGGGCATCTCCGAGGAAATGGGCGACGTCGGGCTGGCGATGCAGCGCGCGCAGGACAAGACCGCACAGATGCAGTCCCGCGCCGCGGCGCTCGACGAACTGATGGCCTCCGGCGCACTCGACGACGCCTCGTCGCCGACGGGACAGCGGGACGACATCCAGGCCGCTCTCGACGCCGCCACCGGTCCCGGTACCGATATCGACCGCGAACTCGCCCAGCTGAAGGCCCGGAAGCCAGGTGAGCTCGAACCCGGCGTCACCAAGGCGGTCACCACGACTCAGCCCGGACAGGAGGTCTCGTCGTGATCATCCGCATTCTCGGCGAAGGTCAGTACGACGTCGCCGACGACCGCATCGACGACCTCAACGCCCTCGACGCCCGGCTGCTGACCGCGGTGGAATCCGGCGACGCGGAGGCGTTCGTCCCCACGTTGACCGATCTGCTGGCGGCGGTGCGCGAACTGGGTGCTCCGCTGGCCGAGGACGCGCTCGTCGCGTCCGAACTCGTCCTGCCGTCCGCCGACAGCAACCTGGCTGAAGTGCGTGCTCTGCTGTCCGACGACGGCCTGATCCCGGGCTGAATGCCATGCGAACCCGGTTCCGCCCCGATCACCAGCTCACCGCCCGGATGCTGCTCACCACGTTCCTGCTCGGGCTGGTCTACGTGGCGTTCGTCGTCGCGCTGGTCTTCCTGCTCAAGTCGGTGGTCTGGGTCGTGGTCATCGCCGGCGGGCTGTTGTTCGCGCAGTTCTGGTTTTCCGACCGGATCGCCCTCTACGCCATGCAGGCGCGGATCGTCACCCCGGACGAAGAACCGTATCTGCACGGAATCGTCGACCGGCTCTGCGCGACCGCGGACATGCCCAAACCGCGTGTCGCGGTCGCCGACCTGGACCTACCCAACGCGTTCGCCACCGGGCGCAGCACCCGGCGTGCCGTGCTCTGCGTGACCACCGGCCTGCTGGGGCGCTTGGACACCGAAGAACTGGAAGGCGTGCTGGCGCACGAGCTGTCCCACGTCGCACACCGCGACGTGGTCGTCATGACCGTCGCGTCCTTCCTCGGTGTCCTTGCCGGGCTCATCGCGCGCTTCGCGTTCTACTCCAGCATGTTCGGCGGAGGCCGCCGCAACGACCGGGACAACACCTTTCTCGTCGTCCTGGCCGTGATGGCGGTGTCCGTGGCGGTGTACGCAATCAGCTTCCTGCTCATCCGCGCCCTGTCCCGCTACCGGGAACTGGCCGCCGACCGCGCCGGCGCGATGCTGACCGGCCGCCCGTCCGCGCTGGCCTCAGCCCTGACCAAGGTCAGCGGGGACATCAAGCGGATCCCCACCCGCGACCTGCGGACCGCGGAGGCGTTCAACGCCTTCTTCTTCGCCCCCGCCCTCGGCGCCGGCACGAGCCTGTCCAGTCTGCTGTCCACCCATCCCAGCCTCGAACGCCGGCTCGACCAGCTGGCGAGCCTGTCCACCCAGCTCGGCGAGGAGGTCTGACCGATGGGATTCCTCGACATCCTGCTCGGCCGGACCAAGCCCGTACAGCCGAATCTCGACGTCCTCTTCGCCATCCCCTCAGCCGCATACACCCTGCAGGCCGCGCTCGGCTTCGCCCCGACCGGCGTCGGCGCGGTCTGCTTCAAGGCTGCCGAAGAGTCCGCGTCAGCACACTCGCAGTCCGACATTCGCGCACTGCTGAACCTCGACCCGACGGTGCAGGTGTCCGTGAGCCACGATCGTTACGGCTTCACCTGGATCACCTGCCGACAGTCCACTGTAGACCTCGGCGCGCTGGTGACCGGCCTGCACGCGATCAACTCCACCCTCACCGACAACGGCTTCGGCCCCACCCTGCTGTGCACGGTCGTCGGATTCCGCGGCGGAGAGGAGCAGCGGCCTCGCCGGCTCGGGCTGGTGTACCTGTTCAAGCGCGGCACCGTCTACCCCTTCGCCCCCAGCGGCGAACAGCGACGCGACAACGCGCTGGAGATGCAGGTCCGCGCCGCGCTCGGCGGGGAACTGCCGGTCGAAGCCGACCTCGAGCGCTGGTTCCCGATCTGGGACGCACCCGTGCCGTGAACTCCCCCGTCGAAGGAAGGTGAACCACCATGGCAACCGGATACGGACAAGTGACCACCGGCGTCTGGCCGGCCACCACGATCGGCGTGCTCGTGCTGGTCACCCTGCTGGCTTCGACGATCACGGCGCTCATCCGCCGCCTGCGGCGCCGCGATCACAGCACACGCACAGCTGCCTCGGCCACCGCCTCGCCACCTCCGTGCGAACGAACTCCGCCGGATACCCGCCCATGACCATCGCTCGCCTCCCGGCCGAACCACCCAAGATCGACCCCAGGTAGAACTCGAAACCGACCGACTCGAAACGGCGGCACGATGAACCCGCTCAGCCGCCGCAGCATCCTCCGTGCCGGCCTCGCGCTGGCAGGCACGGGCGTGCTGACGGCCTGCACCAGCTCCACCGGCACCGCGAACCTGGTGCTACCCACCGATCCCCGCGTGGCCGAGTTCGAAGCCCGGCGGCGCGCGACCGGCCAGGTCCGCACGATCCGGCTGACCGCACAGAGCGGGCCGGTGGACCTCGGCGGCCCGCAGGTCAGCACCTGGACCTACGACGGTGTCCTGCCCGGCAAGGAGATCCGCGTCCGCGCCGGCGACACGATCCACGCGGAACTGACCAACCGGCTGCCCGCCGACACCACCGTCCACTGGCACGGCCTCGCCCTGCGCAACGACATGGACGGCCCGCCCGACCTCACCCAGAAAGCCATCGCCCCCGGCGCCACCTTCACCTACCAGTTCATTGCCGAAAACCCCGGCACCTACTGGTTCCACCCGCACTCCGGCACCCAGCTCGACCGCGGCCTCTACGTCCCGCTGATCGTCGAAGACGCGAACGAGCCCAGCGGCTACGACCAGGACTGGGTGGTCGTACTCGACGACTGGGTCGACGGAACCGGGCAGACCCCCGACGACGTGCTGGCCACACTCCGGCAGGGCATGGGGTCCATGGGCGGCATGATGGGGTCGATGTCGGGCATGGGCGGCAGCAGCCCGCTGCTCGGCGGAGATGCCGGCGATCTGCGCTATCCCCACTACCTGATCAACGGCCAGGTCCCCACCGCACCGGCGACGTTCACCGCCCGCCCCGGGCAACGCGCCCGCATCCGCATCATCAACGCCGGTTCCGACACCGCCTTCCGCGTCGCACTCGGCGGGCACCGCCTGCGGGTCACTCACACCGACGGCTACCCCGTCCAACCGGTCGAGACCGACACGCTCTTGATCGCCATGGGCGAGCGCTACGACGTCATCACCACCCTCGCCGACGGCGTCTTCCCGCTTGTCGCCCTCGCCGAGGGCAAGGACACCACCGCCCTCGCCCTGATCCGCACCGGAGCCGGGACTCCGCCCCCGGCCACAATCCGGCCGACCGAACTCGAGCGCGACCGGGTGGGCTACGACCGGCTCGTCCCGGCCGACGACGTCCGGCTCCCCGCCAAGACGCCGGACGTCACGCACACCCTGGACCTCACCGGCGGGATGATGAACTACGACTGGGGCATCAACGGCCAGCGGCTCGACATGAACCAGCGCCTGCTCATCAAAGAAGGTCAGCGCGTCCGGCTCGTCCTGCGCAACCGCACGATGATGTGGCACCCGATCCACGTCCACGGCCACACCTTCCAGCTCGGCGACAGCGGGCCGCGCAAAGACACCGTCGCCGTCCTGCCCGGGCAGACCGTCACCGGCAACCTGGACGCGAACAACCCCGGACAGTGGATGCTCCACTGCCACAACACCTATCACGCCGAAACCGGCATGGCGACCATCCTCGGCTACCAGGCCTGACGCCAGGAGGACGACACCGATGACCGACCTCTCCCCGTTCCAGCACCCCCGCTTCGCCCGCATGTACCAGCGAACCAGCGCCGAATCCGAACAACGCGGCACCGCCGGACACCGCGACCACGTACTGGCCGGGCTCACTGGCCGGGTCATCGAAGTCGGCGCAGGCAACGGCCTGAACTTCAGCCACTACCCCGCCACGGTCACCGAAGTCGTGGCCGTCGAACCCGAAAACCGGCTCCGCACCCTCGCCGAATGCGCCGCCACGGCCGCCCCCGTGCCGGTGCGGGTCGTCGCCGGCCACGCCGAAGCCCTCCCCGCCGACGACGGCAGCTTCGACGCCGCCATCACCTCACTCGTCCTCTGCTCGGTCCCCGACGTCGCCGCGGCCCTCGCCGAAATCCGCCGCGTGCTCCGGCCCGGCGGCGAACTGCGGTTCTTCGAACACGTCCGCTCCGCCAACCCGGTCCTCGGCCTCGTCCAGGACGCCATCACCCCGCTGTGGACACGCATTGCCGGCGGCTGCCGCCCCAACCGCGACCTCGCCGCGGCCATCCGGGCGGCGGGCTTCCACATCGAGGAGCTGGAGCACGTCCACTACGCCCCGCTGCGGTTCATCCCGCCCCACGACCACATCCTCGGCCGCGCCACGATCGCGAGCGAGTGACCGACGTCGCACATATACCCCGTAGGGGTACTTGCGCGATCGCACACGAAGGTGTTTCCTCAGCCTTATCAGATACCCCCTCTGGGTATAGGCGACTGGAGGGCTGTCATGTCGGAGAAGGCTGTGGGAACCCGGCGCTGGTGGGCACTCGGGCTCATCGCGCTTGCCCAGTTCGTGGTCATCATGGACACGTCGATCATCGGCGTCGCACTGCCGAGGATGCAGCGCGACCTCGGGTTCGGCGCCGAAGACCTGTCGTGGGTGTTCAACGCCTACGTGATCGCGCTGGGCGGGCTGCTGCTGCTCGGCGGGCGGCTGTCGGACCTGTTCGGCGCGCGCCGGATGTTCACCGCGGGGTGGGTCGCCACGCTGGCCGGGTCGGTCGTCGCGGCGCTGGCGGGGACGGCGTGGGTCGAGCTGGCCGGCCGGGTCGTGCAGGGCGCCGGGGCGGCGTTGATCGCACCGTCCGCGTTGACGCTGCTGATGATGCTGTTCGGCGACCGGCCGAAGGAACTGCCCAAGGCGCTGGCGCTCTACGGCGCCGCGGCGCCCACGGGCGGCACGGCCGGGGTGTTCCTCGGCGGCGTGATCACCGAGTGGCTGTCGTGGCCGTGGATCTTCTGGCTGTACGTGCCGATCTCGCTGGTGGCGATCGTGGCGACCGGGCGGCTGATGCCGTCGGCCCCGGCACGCCGCGGCTCGGTCGACGTACTCGGCGCGGTCGCGGTCACGGTAGGGCTCGCCCTGGCGGTGTTCGCGGTGGTGCGGGCGCCGGAAGCGGGCTGGGGCTCGGCGTCGACGTGGGGTTCACTGGCCGGCGCGGTGGCGCTGCTGGCGGCGTTCGTCGCGGTCCAGCGGCTCCGCCAGGTTCCGTTGGTCCGCCTGGGCATCTTCCGCACCCCGAACCTCGGCGGCGCGAACCTCGCCCAGTTCCTGCTCGGCGCGGCGTGGATCCCGATGTGGTACTTCCTGAACCTCTACCTGCAGCAAGTACTCGGGTACGGCGCGTTCGCCAGCGGCGCCGCACTGCTCCCGATGACGCTGCTGATCGTGGTCCTGATGGTCGCCGTCGCACCCCGGCTGATCGCGCGGTGGGGCTTCAAGGCCATGATCGCAGGCGGGATGCTCGCCCTGGCGGCCGGTCTGGTGTGGCTGTCGTTCGCGCGCCCGACCGGAACGTTCGTGGTCGACGTGCTGCCGGCGTCCCTGGTGGCGGCGCTGGGCCAGGCATTGGCGTTCATCCCGTCACTGGGCACGGCGATCTCGAGCGCCCGCCCGGAGGAAGGCGGCCTGGCGGCCGGGATCGTGAACACGGCGTACCAGATCGGTTCGGCACTAGGCCTGGCCGCGATGACCGCGGTCGGCGTCGCGGCCGGAGCCGGGAAGACCGGTGACCCGGTCGCGCTGACCGGCGGGTTCTCGGCCGCGTTCACCGGTGCCGCGGGCATCGCGGCGGTGGGCGCCGTGCTGGCGCTGGTCACACTCCGCCGCCCGGCTGCCACTGAGGTGTCCGAAGCAAGTGACAACCGGGCGCAGCATCTATACAGCAGTGATCCCGCAGGAAACGACGGTCGGAGATCGGCTGGCCAATCCGGTCTCCGACTTCCCGCGCCGTGGTCAAGTCAGCTGGGCCGAGTGCGGCACGGACGGTCGTCTTCCGGTGCCACCGGGCCGAGTTGGCCACCCCCAATCACGGCCGCGCAGGCGTCACTGGATCTCATCAACTGCGCGCTGGGACGGCAACCACATGGACATCGCCACGTACTCGCACTTGCAAGCTTCGGTCAACGCACGGATTACCCGGGCAACGCACGCTGAACCGGTAGGTCCAGCTGATCCACTCTCGACCGCTCAGGCGGAACGCCTGGCCTTGTACAACAGCCACCACTCGTCTGCGGCCCTCTCGTCGAGGGCATTCTTCAGACACTGCAGCGCCTTCTGCGAGTAGCACCAAGTGCTGAAGAACTGCTTGGCGAAATCCTCATTCTCCTTGACGCCGAGCTCAGTGATCAGTGCCGTCGTCTGGTTCGTGGTGACGCCGAGCTTCTGGGCCAAATCACGGAAGCGCAGGTTGTAGTAGTCCAGCTCGGACACGCGCTTCACCGCGACGACGCTGGAATCGCTGTTCCCTTCCGCTACGAGCGTGACCGGAATCCCCT
This sequence comes from Amycolatopsis sp. NPDC003865, assembly GCF_053605345.1. Taxonomy (NCBI): domain Bacteria; kingdom Bacillati; phylum Actinomycetota; class Actinomycetes; order Pseudonocardiales; family Pseudonocardiaceae; genus Amycolatopsis; species Amycolatopsis sp. NPDC003865. The sequence goes on from NZ_JBSGJA010000031.1 coordinate 84,142, forward strand.
CCTTCTTGACGATCCGAAGGTTGATCTCGGGACCGGTCCCCTCGGCGGCGAAGCGCACGCCGGCAATTCCGGGAAACAGGACGTCCAGCTCCGTCTCGCCGCTTCCGATCCGCTTGCTCAGCTGCTGCAGGGTCGCTTCACTGGGTTGCAGCTTCTCTCCTTGCATTGCACCGTCGACGATGGACAGCGCGCGAAGCTTGGCCGCGGCCTCGGCACGGCGACGTCGTCCCGGGCGCAGCAGGCGCGCGACCTCGTGAATTTCGTCGGCGAACAGCGCGATCGGGTCGAGCGGCGCGATCGTGGCCACCGGAAGCACTCGTTCCGGGAGCACCTCCCGCAGCTCCTCGCCGAACACAAGCTTCAGCAGGTCCCTGTACAGCGTGATACCGGACTGCGCCTGCAGGTAGAGGTGCCCCTCACTGATGTCCAGCAGGTGGTGCTGGGCGGCGTCCCGGAGCCCGTTGATCGCCTGCAACGTCAGGGCCTGCTCGTCGGTGAGGAACTGGAGGTCTTTGGCGGACAAGGCCCGACGGACGCACTGGTTGAAACCGATGGTGTTCTTCTCCCCGGGATCCCGGATCCGGCCGCCGCGGTGCAGGATGGCCGCCTTCAACAGCATTTCGAAGGAGTGGTCGAGCAGCATGAGTACCGCTTCGGCGCGCCCGACGTTCCACGGACGGTTGAAGTGTTCGACGCTCAATGTCAGCGAGTTGAGCGACTTCTCCTTGAGAAGGCGGGCTTCCTTCTTCACCGCGCTCCCTTCGCCGGTAGGTCCTCGACGGAATCACAGTCGATCAAGCGCACCTTGGTGTTGCACGGCGGCGCCGATCGACACCCGATCGGACGAACACAGTCAGCGGTCGGGCGTGGTGGCTCGGCCGAGGATCTGCGTGTGCGCCGAGACGAAGCGGAGCGTGGCGGAGTGGATGCGTTCCAGCTGCTCGATGCGGACATTGGCGTCGCGGGTGGCCGCAGCAGGGTCGTGGTTGGGGTAGCATCCGCCCGCCAGCTCGGTCCTCAGGTGGGCGATGGCGTCTTGGCCGAGCTCCCAGCGACCGCTTGGCAAAGCGGGCGTGCTCGAAGAGCCAGAGATCGCCAGCATGTCGCGTCATTCGCCGAAAGTCCCTGAGCACCGCGGCGACGTCGTCCGCCCCGGCGTCAAACCTCACGTCCTGGGTGCGCAGGGGCTGCGACCTGCCGCCAAGGACACGCATAGGCAGCAGGCCACGATGATGAGCTCAAGGCGATTCGCTCGGCGGGGCGACCAGCCATACTGCATGCGGGTGGTTTGATCGGACACGTTCGGCCTAATCGTCACAAACAACCTACTTAATCTTGTGTCACCGCTCCTACTGTCGAAGACACGTACAGGTGAGGAGGCATCGTGGCGCCGAAACCTTGGGGCTGGTGGACGCAGCACAAGCTGCAGATCCTGGGCGACTACCTGCAGGCCTTCGCTACAGCGTCGAAGAAAGCGAACGAGCGTATCTATCTGGACCTGTTCGCGGGCTGGCCCGAAAACTCGAGCCGGGACACCAGCGAGGAGATCCTTGGCTCAGTACACCGAGCCCTGGCGGCGGACCCACCGTTCACGCAGGTTTGCCTCTTCGAACTTCCCAGCAAGGCAGAACGGCTTGAGGCTGCGGTACGGCAAAAGTACCCGCACCACAAAGGCCTGTGCGTCTACCCGGGAGACTGCAACGAAACCATCAGTGCGGCGCTCGGCAAGCTCGCCCCAGTTCGCTGGGCTCCCACGTTCGCCTTCGTGGACCAGTTCGCCGCCGAGGTGCACTGGTCGACGCTAAGGCAGATCGCGCAGTTCAAGCGCGGGCGCACAAAGGCGGAGATGTGGATCCTGTTCGGCACCAGCTTCCTTCCCCGCGGCCTGCAAGTCAGCCAAGACCACATGGATGCCAAGTTCGGTGACCGCTTGACGGCCATGTTCGGATCCGAGGACTGGATACCGATCATCAAGGCCCGGCGAGACGGCACTCTCGATGCGACCGCGATGCGCTGGGAACTGGTGAACCTGATGCGGTGGCGCCTGGAAACCGTACTGGGTTATCGGTCCACGCATCCGTTTACCATGAAGAACACCGGCGGCCAGGAGCTCTACCACATGATCTTCGTGTCCGACCATGAAGTCGGAGACCGGATCATGCGACATCTCTACGGGAAAGCGCTTGACCAACACGAATCCATGCGTCAGGACGCCCTGGCGCGACGACGGGTGACAAAGCAAAACCAACTGGACGAAGCCCAAGGTGCCGCCGGCCTGTTCGACATCCCGATCACCGACGTCAAAGCACCACGTGCGGTCAACGCCAAGCAGGTGTACGTACCAGAGCCGCCGCGTCCCCCCTTCGGCTCGCAGCGTTCCGCTTGAAGCTAGGCAACAGCCCGGATCGGCATTTCGTCCCAGGTCCGTCCGCTCAGAAGCCGACCACCGGCCTTCGGGGTACGTCCGCCCCACTGCTTGAAGAAAAACGGCACCGCGGCTTGCACGCACTGGTCACGGATGTCGACGACCCACTCTTCAGCAATAGGCCTGGCGCGAGGACCCGACTCCCCGCCCACGATGACCCAGGCGATGTGGTCGAGCTCCAAGCCGGGCAGAGCACCGATCAGCGGTTCGCAGGAGAGAAACCGGACCTTCGCAGGGACCTGCGCCAGATCAGCGATCCGCCCCCTGGCCTCCCGATTCTCCACCGATGCCCCGATCCAGACGTTGTCCGGCCAGTGCAGGCTTCCCGCCAGCCGCTTGAGCCGCACCGTCCGCTTGGTGAGTATCTGGTAGGTGTGCTGCGGCGTGGCGGCCATCACGTCGAACACCTGCCTGATGAAGCCAACCGGCACCTTGGCGTGGAACAGGTCACTCATCGAGTTGACGAACACCACGCGTGGATCTCGCCACCGGAACGGCTCAGCTAGCGTCGGCTGGTGCACAGCCACGCCAAAGCCGGGTCCGCTGGTGCGGGGGTCACCGTCAAGTTGGTACTTGGCCGATCCCATGGCTTTCAACCGCTTCGCCAGTGTGAGCGCGTAGCAGTTGTCACAACCTGCAGAAACTCTGTCGCACCCGGTAGTCGGGTTCCACGTCGTCTCGGTCCACTCGATACTCGATCGGGCGCTCATCGCTCTCCTCCTGGCAGCCAATCACCTTAGGACAGGGCCATCAGACACCGATGGGGCACTACCACTCCTCTTGCTACATCGAACTCCCGTTCGATGCAATGTTCCACGCCCTTCTCATAGCGGTGATTTCCTCATCTGTCGCTGGCGGGCAGGTCAGGCGGCTTCAGGCTCGGTCTTCGCCGGGTTGGGCGGAGCCCTCTCTGCCCGAACTTCCGCAACCAAGGCCCGTGACGTCGCCGCGCCGACCCGAAGCTGCTTCCGGAGAGTCTCCGCGGAGATGGGCCGCCGGTGCCGCCGCCAGTGGTCGGCGTCGGCGAGGCGAGCCTTTTGGACAAGTTCTTCGTCAAGGTCAGCGCCCTGGCACGACGTCGTGATCCCCTGCCGGTTGTGCCGCACGCTCGCAGGTTCATGCATCTCCGGCTCGCCGCCGACGCACTGCTGCCCAGCGCCAAGATCAGCGTCAGCGGCGCTCAGCGCGCGGAGAAGGGCAGGCCCCGCCTCTGCCCACCCAATCAGCAGGAGCGGGCCGACCGAGTCGAACGCAGCCTTACCCCACTGACCGGCGCAAACCGGGTCCGCGACGTTCAGCAAAAGCGTCACCACGCTCGCCACCATCAGCAGCCGGCGAGCTGGCCGCAGCACCTCATCAGGCGCACCTGACAGCGCCAGATGCCGCGTCCCGACGAGCAGCCCCAGCACAGTCAGGTCAACAGCAGGCGCCACAAGCGGCGCCACGAACACCGGCACCTGCAGCTTCAGTGCCAGGTTCAGGACGTTCCCGAACCCGAACAGGAAGGTCAGCCCGATGACTAGGCCCATCGTGGTCGTGACAAACCGAGCAACTGCCTGCGAGTTGGCGCTCACGTCGAACGCCCACCGGTGACCAGAAGCTGGAAGCTCGCCTCGACCACCAACGTGCCGACGTAAAACCCCTGGTCAGGCCCGTTCCCATCCTTCGGCAATCCTGCCGAGGGCACGTCTTTTACACCAGCCAACCGGCCCCTACCAGCGAGAACGCGGTAGGGGCCGATTTGCGTCTTACCCGGCCAACCCCGGCGGACCACGGCCGGATCCGGGGGCCAGCGGCCAATGTACGGCCACACTCACCGACGCGTGCCCAGTGCCGTCTCGACCTGTCGCCGGGCGGCCTGCTCCCCGCCGTCGAGGAAGCTGGCGTGGACCTCCAGCACGACAGCGATCGACCGGCCGGTCCGCTGAGCGACCGGTCGCGGCCCCGAACTCCGACTGCCTGCCACCTGCTCAGCGCAGCGTGCCGGCCGTCGAGCCCGAGGCGTGTCCGCGGGAGGCGCGGACCGCATCTCGGGTTCACCTCTGGAAGCCTGGGTCTGCTGTAGCTGCTCATCTCCGTGGCCGCATCAGGAACGGCAGCACATGTCCTCGGTATTGGCCAGGCGTGAGAGCGCTCGCATTCCGGAAAACGCCTCACCTGCGAACTCTCCGTTGCTTCGGCAATGCAGGCAAAGGCAACCCAACGCCCTTCGGAAGAACACTCGTCTCCGTGTGCCGAACTCCACTTTGACGTGAACCCGCGTGGGATGACTGAAGAACAACAGCCGCCGCTGACCGACCGCTTGGTCGGCCAGGATCGTTGCCGCGGAACGGATCGCTCGTCTCCAGCCCAAGTCCGACGTCCGATTCATCGGCGAAACCACAGCTCAGGACCCGTTACACAATATCCGACACCAACGTCGGAATGAGTGGTTGAAGCCGAATAGCCCGAGGCGGTTCTGGACAGTTTGTTGACAGATTCCCCAACCTCGCCCGCGACCGACGGGTGGCCGCTAGGCTCCCGTGCTGCTGATTCGGCCACGGCGAGGGAGCGTTCGCGATTCACCTGCCCAAACTCACGGCAAGCTCGGTTCGGGCAACGTCCACTCGACCACGACGCGCCGCCGTCATATGCACTGTTGTCCTCTGGTCGGTGTTCGGCCAACATCCCTTCGCCATGGCCCAAGAGGTCGAGGCGAACCCGCCCTGGCCTGCCCACTGCCCACTACGGCTCGGCCTGCTGATCGATCAGTCGACCTCCATGGAACCCCGGTTCGGCAAGGTCCGCGAGGCGGCGAGCAACGTCGTCGATGCCCTGCGCGACAAGCGTTCCGAGGTCTCGATCATCGGCTTCGGCACGGATGCCCAGGTGATCAGGTCGGGCGTCGACGTCTCCGACGACGATTCGCGTCACCAGCTGAAAGACCAGATCGAGGACCTGTCGGTCCGCGATGGGAGCAACGACGGCGCGACGAACTGGGAAGCCGCGCTGCTCGCCGCGAAAGGGCTTGACCTCGACGTGGCCGTGCTCGTCACCGACGGGCTCCCGAACGCCTACGGCAACCCGGTACAGCAAGGCGACCAGGCAGTGCCGGCCGCCATTGCCGCGGCCGGCCAGTTGAAAACCGGCCGCACCCGGGTAGCCGGTGTCGGCATCGACCTGGACCAGGACGGCACGCGGAATCTCGCGAGCGTGACCGGGCCGATTGCCGGCCAGGACTACTTCGTCACCGATACCGCCGGGTTGCTGCGGCAGCTCTACGGGATCGTGGCGAGCTCGTGCGGTGTGGTCATCGCCGCCCTCCCCCAGCCGGAACCGCCGGTTTTCCCCTGGACCGAGGTACTTCTCGGTCTCCTCGGCGCACTCCTGGCTCTCGCCGCCGTCGCGTATGGACTTCACCGAAGACGTGGCGGTTCGAGAACCAGACCCGTGCCGAGCGGTACGAGCGGCGGCGTCACCGGCCACGGCCGCATCGACCACTCGGACCTCGCTGAACGGGTGCGCGGCATCCGGCCCGACGACCAGAACACCAATCTCCCGAAGGAACAACAATGACCCGCCCCGTGCTCGGTATCGACCTCGGCACCACCTACTCCTGCGTTGCGCACCTCGACGAGAACGGGCGGGCCACCGTGCTGCCCAACCAGGAGAGTGAGCTGACGACACCGTCCGTCGTGTTCTTCGAGCAGACGGGCAGCGTCACCGTCGGCAAGTTCGCGAAGAACGAACTGAAGAACCAGCCGGATCGTGTGGTCGACCTCATCAAGCGGCACATGGGTGAGGAGGGCTACACCCGCGAGGTCGACGGAGAGGAACGCTACCCGCAAGCGATCTCGGCGATGATCCTCAAGCAGGTCGTCGAGGACGCGCTCAGCGTCCTCGGCGTCGAGGTGCCGGCCGAGGGGCCGCTCGCGGACGTCGTGATCACCGTGCCCGCCTACTTCGGCGCGGCCGAGCGCCAAGCGACGCGCGACGCCGGTGAGATGGCCCGCCTGAACGTCGTGAACATCATCAACGAACCGACCGCGGCCGCCATCGCCTACGGACTGGTCAATCCCGGTGATGACCGCACGGTGCTCGTGTACGACCTGGGTGGCGGCACGTTCGACGTCACCATCATCAACGTCTCGCAAAACGAGATCCGCGTGGTCGCGACGGGTGGCGACCACCAGCTCGGCGGCGCCGACTGGGATGAGCGCCTCACGGACCTGATCAGCGAGAAGTTCCAGGAGCAGCATCCGGACGCCGACCCGAGGGCCGACCTCGACGCCGCGGGCGCCGTCGAGTTGCTCGCCGAGGAAGCCAAGAAGGCTCTTTCCCGGCGCGACACGTTCAGCAGCACGATCGTCGCGCACGGCGAGCGCGCCAAGATCGAGATTTCCCGCAAGGAGCTCGAAGAGTCCACGGCGGACCTGCTCGGCAGGACGCTCGACTTCACCCGGGACGTGCTCGGACACGCCCGGAACAAGGGTGTGAGCCAGATCCACGAGCTGCTGCTCGTCGGCGGCATGTCGCACTCCCCCGCGGTCAAGCAGCGGCTCGCCGAGAGCTTCCCCGACCTCCCGGCACCGCAGCTGGCCGACCCGGACCAGATCGTCGCCAAGGGCGCGGCGCTATTCGCCGCGAACAGCGTTGCGGAGGCGGACGGTTCGTCGTCGTCCTCGTTCGGCAGCCTCCCCGGGAGCAAGCCCATCCCCAAGATCGTCGACGTCACGTCCAAGGGCTACGGGATCGCGATCGTCCGCGACCCCCACAAGCAGGACGGCGAACGGATCGTCTCGTGGCTGATCAAGCCGAACGACGAGATTCCCGCATCGCCGCAGGGCACCTTCCGCACCGTCTCCGACGGCCAGGAAACGGTGGAGATCGTGGTCTACGAGTCGAAGACCGACGTGCTGAGCGTGGAACTGCCGGACAACCTCGAACTCGTGCAGGGTGACCTGGTGGGGTTGCCGCCCAACCAGCCGGCCGGGCAGCCGCTCACGGTCTCGTTCACCCTCCAGGCGGACGGGATCCTCCGGGTATCCGCGGTCGCGAGTAACGGCAAGGAGCTTCGGCTCGAGGCCAAGATCAGTGGCCTGGTGCCGGAGGAGGTGAAGCGGGCGCCGCTCCCCGCTCTCCAGCGGTGAACGGGTGGCAGTTCGACAGCAGCCGGTTCGTCGACGAAGTGCTCAAACCCGTGCAGAACGGCTGGCGGCCTGACGAGGACCTGTTCCGCGTTTACCTGTTGCCGCCGGACGTCACCGACGCCACCGTGGTGCGCGCGGCGCTCGCCGGGGTCAAAAGCCAGCTGGGCAACCGGCAGTACGGCGGGTTCAAACGGGCGTGCACCCAGCTGAGAGCGCTGCACGAGTCGGCGACGGCGACGCTCACGGATCCGGCGAAGCTGGCAGCGCACCGGGCCGAGGTGTCCGCACGGACGCGCAAGCTGGGTGCGAGCCTGCGGCAACGTCTGCACGGTGCGCCCGGCCTGCCCGAACAGCGCATCGAGTCGCTCGTCCGGGAGTCATCCGGTGCGCTGACGCGGACCTCGGTGCTGGCGGCACTCGCCGAGATCGGCGCCCGGCAGCTCGAACCCGTCACGCTGCCGCCCACCCCCGAGCCGCGCCAGTGGTCCGAAACCCTCCATTTGCTCATCCAGCTCGGCCACGTCTCGCTGTGGGATTACCTGACCGGCACGCTCAGCGGTACGCGGACGACCGAGAACGACCTCGAGAAGCGGCGGAGTGCGCTGCGGGTTTCCCGGGATGCCGAAAGCGCCGCCGAGCAGACCCTGGTGAAACGGATCCAGCAGTGGCTCGACAACGACGAGCTGATCGCCGTGCTGCGCCACGAAGTGCTGGCCGGCATCGCGGCACAGGTCCCGTACGGCTACTCGGAAGTCGCCGCGGCGACCAGGGCGGTCGCGGACCTGCTGGCCTCGGTGCGGTTGCCTGCCGACCAGGATGCCACCGCCTACGCCGTCTGGTGCCGTTTCACGAGCTCGACGAGCACCGAACCGGCCTGGCACGACGACTACCGCGCCGCGGTACGCGACTTGCGGCTGCGGCACGCGCTCGCCGTGTTGGACAGCCAGCCCGGGCTGCCGGACGAATGGCGGGAACGCCGCGCCGGCCTCGCCGCCCAGCTGGCCGGGCTCGACGCCGAAATCGCGCGGTGCGAAGAGCTCGAACGCCACGACGTCGAGGCGGCCGCGGCCGGCTACCACCGCATCCGTGAACAGCTTTCCGATCACGACGTCGACGTCGCGATCGAGCGGTGCGCACCACCGGCACCCCCATCGGCCACCGCGGTCGTCCGCGACGGGAAGGTCGTCGTGACGTGGCGGCCGAGCGGCGCACGGGTCGGCCGCATCGGTTACCGCGTCACCCGAGGCGGCACGCTCATCTGCGACGAGACGCGCGACCTCGAGGTGGTCGACGACGAACCTCCGGGCGGTACGCCCTTGCGCTACGAAGTCCGCACGACTCGCGACGGCACACCGTCGACAGGACAGGCGCGCACAGCAGCGGTGACGGTGCTGCGCGACGTGCTCGACCTGGTGCTGCGCGGCGAACCCGACCGGATCACCGGCCACTGGCGCCTCCCCGCCGGCGCCGTCGGAGCCGCGGTGCGGCGCGACGGGAGCGTGGTGCGGGACGTGCGTACCTCGACGTTCGCGGACGCCGGGGTACGCGCCGGGCGCGTCTACGAATATGTGGTGAAGGCGACCTACCGGCTGGCGGACGGCACGATCGTCGAGAGCGAAGGCGTGCACGCTTCCGCCCGATGCCAGGAGATTCCCGATGCCGTCACCGACCTGGCCGCCGAAGCGAACGGCGACGAGCTCGTCGTGCGCTGGACGGCGCCGGCTCTGGGTGACGTCGAAATCCTGGAGCTGGGCCGGAACGTGAGCCCACCGGTCCAGGAGGTCGTGCCGGTGTCGAAGGCGCGCACCTACGGCGTGCCGGTACGCAGCGCGTCCGGCGCCGGGCGGGACTGGCTCCGGGCCGAGTTCGACGCGTCGGCCCGGCACCGGAAGTTCGTGCCGGTGACTGTGCTGGGCGACCTCGCCGCGATCGGAACCCCGTGCGTGGTGGACGTCCGGCACGGCACCGTCCGGTCGCTGCGTGCCGACCGGCTCGGTTCGACTGTCCGCCTGACATGGGAGTGGCCCGCGGGAGCGACCTCGGCGCGAGTGGTGTGGCGCACCGGCAAGAAGCCCACCGGCCCGACCGATCCCGACGCGGCCAAGCTCGACGTGACCCGGGTGACCTACGACAGCCGAGGGGTCTCGATCACCGCGCGCGCCGGGGACCACTGGTTCGGTGTGTGCACTTCCCTGGTGGACGGACAGGCCCGCAGCTTCGGACCGCTCGTCTTCGGCCAAGCGTCGACGCCCGTGTCGATCCGCTACTCGATCGAGCGGGTGTGGTCGTTCCGGCGGACGCGCCGAATTCTCGTCGTCGACGGCGAACCGGGCACGACGGTGCCACCGATCGTCGTGGTCGCGAAGCAGGGGCTCCGCCCGCGCGAGGCGGGCGACGGTCTCGAGCTGCTGGCGACCGAAGCCGGTGAGACCCCGCTGCGCATCGAGTTCACGGTGCCACCGGACCTGCGGCGACCCGTCCACCTGCGCGCGTTCTCCCGCGACGGAAGCGTGCAGCTGGTTGCCGCCAGTCCCGGCCAACTCGTACTGACCTGACAACTCCTTCGCGTGCTGGGAACGAGTGTGACAAAGACGAAGTGCCCGTACTGCTGGACGAGCTTCCGGCGCAACGAACTGCACATGCGGTGTGGGGAGCAGTGCGACCACAAGGGGGAGACGTTCGGGGAACGTCAGCTCAAGAAGGGCCACTGTCCACACGGGAAGCTCCCGCAGAGCCGGCGCGTCTGCCCGAGCTGCGGACGGGAGCTGCTGCGCGAGTACCTCGACGGGGGCGGCCGCAACATCGCGGTGATCGGGTCGTCCGACTCCGGCAAGAGCACTTGGGTCGGCGTACTGATCCACGAGTTCCAGCGCGGGCTGGTGAACGAGCGGTTCACCGGCATGTCGCTCGACCTGCTCGGCGAGGAGTCCCGGGTCCGCTACCAGCGCGACTTCGACAAGCCGCTTTTCGAGGAGCACCGTCCGCTCCGGCAGACGGCGTCGGCCCGGATCGCCAACCCGGAACCGTTGATGTTCAGCCTGCGCTTCCGGCGCGACGGGCTGCTCGGGTCGGTCCGGATCGCGCCGGTGGTCACGGTGTTCTACGACACGGCGGGTGAGGACGTCGCCCGCGCCACGGCGATGGACCAGCTGATCAGTTACCTCGACGCAGCCGAGGGGATCATTCTGCTGCTCGATCCCGTGCAGATGCCCAAGGTCCGCGACCTGGTCGGTGCGAACGGCGCGAAGACCGGCTACACCGACCAGCTGCACGTGCTGAACCGGCTCGGCGAGCTGCTCCGGGAACGCAGCGCCGGCTCGGTCAACCGGCGCCTGCGCACTCCGCTGGCCGTCGCGCTCACCAAGCTGGACCTGTTGCCGGACTCCCTGGCTCCCGAGTCGCCGCTGCGGCAGCCCTCCCGGCACGTCGGCAGCTACGACGAGGCGGACGGGCTCGACGTGCACGAAGAAGTCAGGGCGTGGCTCGACCAGTGGTACGACCCGGCCTTCGACCGCAGCGTGGCCAACACGTTCGAGACCTACCAGTACTTCGGGCTCTCCGCGCTGGGATCGCCACCGCTCGATGGCAACCACCTGGCACCGGAAGGCGTGCACCCGTACCGCCTCGAAGATCCCATGTTGTGGCTCCTCGCGCGGTTCGGTGCGATCAGGACGACGAAAGGCAAGCGATGAGCATGCACCAGCTCCACTACACGTCGTGCGAGAACGGGCTCGAGGGCATCCAGGGCTTTCAGATCAGTGCCCTGACCCCCGGCGCGCCCAAGCAGCTGGTGGACCTCGCGGTGCGGGCCAGCGCCTACGAAGTGGGGCCGCAGCTCGCCAGCGCCGATGAATCCGACCTCAGTGCCTTCCCCGTCGCCTTCGGGTACATCCGCACCGGCCGGTCCGCCGCGTTGTTCCAGACCCGGTACACGGGCGCCGACTTCACCGGCCGGACCGGCAACTACTTCGCCCACGCGCTGCTGCTCGACGACGCCGGCCGGGAGCTCGGGCGCGCGCTGCCGATCGACATGTGGCGCAGTTCGGTCTGGGTCCATTCGCGGCAGAACGGCACCGACCTCCCCGCGGTCGACGCACTCACTCCCGGCGGCGAGACGAGTCCCGCCGAAGTTCGCCGGTTCCTGTCGGCACCGGCCAGGTCCGAAGGCCTGGCCCGGGTGATCAGCGTGGTGCAACGGGTGCTCGCCGACGGCCGGGGCCGGGTCGTGCTCGTCGTTCCGGACGACCGGACGGCCGCGCTGTGGCTGGCCGCGCTCTGCCGGTCCTTCCCCCGCGGGCTCGGGCTCGCCATCTCGTTCGTGACCTACACATCGCGGCCGGAGGACGCGGGCACGCTCGTCAGCTGCACCACTCCGGACGTGCTGCTCCCCAACTACGGCGACTTCACCGTCGTGGACCTGACACGGACCGGTGCGGCCGAGGAGCCAACGCGGTACGCGGCAATGATGGTGACGCTGTGGAGCCTGGGTGACGTCCAGGCGGCGATGCTGCCCGCGGACCGGTTGACGTCGCCGCTCTCGGCGGATGACCTGGAAGCCTTCGCCGTGCTCGTCGGGTGCTTCGCGGACCTGCCGGCCGGTCCGGCCGTGCCGGAACACCTGTTGCTGGACACCATCGCGCTCGCGGTCGAACGGATGCCGGGAACCCTTTCCCCCGACGGCTGGCACCGGCTCGCCGAGCGGGCGCGGACCGCGGGTGGCCCGGCCGATCTGCGCCGCTGGGCGACGCTGCTCGACGCCGCGGACCGCGCTCGGGAACCGGTCCCCGCCGAGCTTCTCGGCACGTACTACCTCGCCGCGCTCACGACACCGGAGCAGCTCTGGCTACCCCGGCTCGCCCCGGCACAACTCGACCGGATCGCGGCGGAGGCCGTGCTCCCGGCGATGACCGCTCCGGACCCGAACGGCCTCCTCGATCGCCTGGCCGGGCACGCAGAGCTGCGCTCGGCGACGCTGCGGGTGCTCTCGGCGCGGCTCGCCGACCCCCAGCAGGTCATTCCGCTGTGCACCACGCTGACCACGCGAGCGGGGAAGGTCATCCGCGAGATGGGCGGCCGCGGCCGCGTCGCGCTCCTCGCGGACCTGGTCCTCGCCCGGGCCGATCGGGAAGACAAGGTTTCGGTGCTGGACAAGGTATTGGACGATCACGAGCTGGCCTGGCGGCAGTTCGGTCCGGTGCTGTGGCCGGCCGGCTTGACGACCTCCGAGGCGGAACGAGCCCTGAGCTCACTGCACGCCGAGACGCTGGTCGGCACCGGTCTGTTGAGCCGGATCGTGACCGACACGCTGGACCGGGCGACCGGTGGCGAGCTGGAGCCCGAACACGCTCGACTGGTCGGCTACCTGCTCGACCCTGAGCTGGTCGGATCGATGAGCGCGGAAGACGCCGTCCTGCTCGAGGCGATCGAGCTCCTCGGCGACCTCCGGCAAGCCACTCCGAAAGGCGACGCCGGCCCTCGCGTGGACAAGGCCTTGCGACTGCTGTCTTCCCTGCCTCGTGAGCTTGCGGAGCGGTTGCTCGGTGCCCTGGCCGAGTACGTGCTGCGGGCCGACATCTGCACCCACCACGACCTGCTGGAGACGGTCCTGCGAGAGCCCAGCGCCCAGTTCCTGGCCGCATACGGCGAAAAGGCGCGCATGCGGCTGGCCAAGGCGGCCCCGAACTACGTCGCATCGGTGATCGTGGTGTGGTGGAGCCTCTCCGACCGTCGGGTCCGCCAGCGGCTCGTCAACGAGACGCTGGTTTCCGCGATCGCCAGGAAAAAGCCGAAACACCTCGACAAGGTCGGAGACCAGCTCAAGTCGACCGCCGCGCGGTCGCGGCTCGACGGCGCCGCGCCCAAGGCTGGCTGGGCGAAGTGGTGGCGTGACTGGCGGTCGGCGCACGAGCAGAACCGTGGACTGCTGAGCCTGCTCGGCCTGCGGAGGCAACGCTGATGGGCTACCTCATCGGAATCGTGATCGGCGGGATCCTCCTCTGCAGCCTGATCCCCGTGCTGTTCACCGCCTTCTTCTACCTCGGTTCGCTGTTCTTGGTCGTGAGCGGGCTCGTCGCCTTCACCATCGGGCTCATCGAATTCGTCACGGCGGCATTCGCCGGTTTCACCCCGTACGGCCCGACGGCGCACCTGCGGATCGACCCGGCATCGAGGAAGCCCGGCGCCGATCCCGCCTATCGGAGCTACTACGCCGGGCCGGTACTGCTCGACTACCAGAAGGTGCTCACCCAGGCGATCAGCCGGACCTGGGCACGGGTCGTCGCCGACGATCCGAAGACGCGGCCGGATCCCCGGTTCTCCCGGTCGCTGGCGGGCAAGACGTGGAACCGGGCACGGGACTCCTCCCTGAACCACGCCGTGACGTACTCGTTCGCCGTGGCGGTCATCGCCGGGCTGGTGCTGGGTGCCACGGCCGCCGGTGCCTTCCTCGTTGTCGTGTCCGCGGTGTTCGCGGTTCTGCTGGCGGTCCTCGTGCTGGTCGCGATGGTGACCGCGGGCGTGTCGTGGGTGTTCGAGATCGGCGTGCTCTGGGTGCGCGGCATCACGATCGAGTGCCCCACTTGCCACGAGCGTGCCACGCGCCCGATCTACCGCTGTCCGAACTGCCGAGCCGAGCACAAGAAGCTGTTGCCGGGCACAGCGGGAGTTTTGCACCGCACCTGCCGGTGCAAAGAGGTCCTGCCGACCCTCCTCGCGAACGGCAAGGCGGAACTGCCGGCCCAGTGCGCCGGGTGTGAGTCCCAGCTGCCGATCGGCGGGCTGATCGCACCGACCGTGCACATTCCCGTGATCGCCGGGCCGACGGCAGGCAAGTCCGTCTACATGTTTTCGGCGGTCAGCCGGTTGCTGGTGCTGAACGACGGGTTCGAATTCGCCGACGAACGGGCTAAGCAGGATTTCGAGCGCAACCTGCAGCGAGGTGTCTACGACGACCCGAATCGCGCGCTCAAGACCGTGCTCACGCGGCCGAGGGCATACAACCTCTACGTCGGCGGGGGCCGGGCACGCCGCCTGCTGTACCTCTACGACCCGGCGGGTGAGATCCCCGAAAGCCCCGATCAGCTCGCCGAAGCACAGTTCCTCAAGCACACCAAGGGTGTGGTCTTCGTCGTCGACCCGTTCTCGCTGCGGCAGGTGCGCTCCGAGGCGGACCGGTCGGTTCTCGGCCGGGTGCACGCGTCGAACACACCGCCGAAGACCTCGCTGGAGCGCTTCGTGGAAGCCCAGCGCGAGCACCTCAAGGTCAAGGCGGGCGGTCCCCTGAAGATGCCCGTCGCCGTCGTCCTGACCAAGTCCGACGCGCTGACGACCCGATCGTCCGGCACAGACCACCCCTACGCCGGCATGACGACGACGAGCCGCACCGAGCGGGACGCCGCGGTACGGGCGTGGCTGGACGCGGCGGGGCAGCGCGATCTCTTGGCCTCGATCGACAACCAGTTCGCGACGGTCGCCTACTTCGTGGTGAGCTACGAGGACGCCCGCGACGTGACCTCGCACGACTCACCAGCCGGTGGCGTCCTCAACGACGACCCCGCGGCACCGGTGCTGTGGCTGATCAACAGGAAGGCGGTCTCGTGAACGACGTGCCGAAAGCTGTGGTGAACGGAAGACGGGTAGCCGTGGCGATGCTCGTGATCGCCGTGACGCTGACCGCGCTCGGAGTGGTCGTGCTGATCGGCATCCTGGCGAGCCAGCCGGTCACCGTCTAGCGGCCGGCCGTCACCTTGTACACCACGACCTCGGCGAACCGCACGACGCGCTCGTCGTTGCGATACCCGGGCCTGCGCACCTCGGCGACCCGGCCGGCGAGGGCCTCGTCTTCGGTCTCCTGGGTGCCGACGGCGCGGTGCTGGTGCCGGTCGAACTCGGCACCGGCCTCGGCCGAGAACGCCTCGATCCCCTGCCGTTCCAGAACCAGCGTCACGTCCTCGATGACATCGGCACACAGCCGGCCCGGGTCGATGTCGTCACGGATCGCGAGCGCTCTGCTCCGCCAGTCGTCGGCCAGTTTGATCAGTTCGCGCAGGGCCGGTTGCACGGCGGCCTTGGAACCGGCCCGCCGGAGCTGCTCGTTCTCGGCGTGCAGCCGGTCTACGACCTCGTTCAGGAATTTGCTCTGCGCGTGCAGACCGGCAAGCTCGCCTCGGATGCCTCTGAGCGTTTCTTCGACACCGGCGAGCGCTTCCGTATTGTTTTCCACAGCATCGAAAATACTGACCGAAGACAGGAAACGCAAGCCGAGAGAACCATGTCCAGCATATTCGTGAGCTACCGCAAGAATCCACACGGGACGACCGTCGCCGCCATCACCGACGGGCTGCAGCACTATTTCGGTGTCGACGAGGTGTTCATCGACAACGGCATACTTTCCGGTGATCAATACCCGGCTGTCCTGGAGTCGCGGTTGCGCGACTGCTCCGTGCTCCTCGTGATGATCCACGAAGGGTGGACAGACACTTTCTCCGAGTCTCGGCACAAGGACTGGGTGCTCCACGAGATCAAGACCGCGCTGAACCGGGGGATCCACGTGATCCCCGTACCGATCGGGAATGCCGCGATGCCGACGTGGGAGGAACTGCCTTCCGAGATCGGCGAGCTCGCCCATCGCCAGGGAGCACACATCCGGTCCACCACTTATGCCGCCGACCTCGACAGGTTGATCCGCCAGCTCGAGAATCACGTCGCACCAGCCAGCACCCCCGCCGAAAGTTCCGCGCCGCGCAAGAAGCGGCTCTGGCTGCGACTGCTGGTCAGCACGGTCTCGTTGTTCGCACTGACACCGGTTCTCCTCTACACAGGTGGAACCGCATGGGAATTCTTTGCACGTCCCGCCGCCATCTCGACCGTGCTACTGGGCCTGGTCTCGACGGTCGCGACCGCGCTCGTTTTCATCTTTCAACCGTTGACCAACCGATGGGAGAAGGGCGCAGGCGCGAGTGGCATACAGAAGATGTTCAGACGCTACTGGATCGTACCCTTTCTCATCATCCTGTCGAGTGTCTTCACGAGCGTTCATGCGATCGTCGAAGATCAGTACCTCAGGTTGGAGAAGATATTCTCCTACGTCGCGTTCTTCTCGGTCGCTATCTGGGTTCTGTGGCTCTGGTACCTGCGCACGGCGGAGCGGGAGGAAGCGTGGCCGCCGCCGGTGACCACCGAGCCCGTCGTCTTCCGCCGGGCCGCCTATCGGCTGGAGCAACGGCTGATCGCCGGCGGGAAGTCGCGGAAGCCGTTCACGAAGGCCGATCGGCGGGACGCGGAATCGATCCTCTCGGGACTAGACGGTGCTCGCGAGGAACTGGACCGCCGAGCCCGCGCATCGATCCCGGCGTGGCTCAAGGGCGGCCACCGGACCGAGGCAATCGCCTACCTCAGCTGGTTCGGCAGTGTCGTCGCGCTGGAGTTCACGGCGATCGGCGTCAGCGTGTTCGGTGAGCCCGCGCTCGGGCGGTCACTCCGCGCGGCGGGACTGACGATCGCGATCGCGATCGCGTTCACCGCGGCGGCGCTCTACGCGAACCGCCTGCTCGACAGGCGTGACTCGCGACGGTGGAGCGCGGAAATCGCGGCTTGGCAACAGAAACTCACTTTCCTGATTCCCGCGCACGGAGCGCCGGCCGAGCGAGGTCATGAGTGAACGGGAAGGTCTTCGTCAACTACCGGCAGCGGAACGCGGCTGACGAGCTGCTGCCCCACGCCCTGCTGGTCGAGGCGCTCGCCGACCAGCTGGCCGTCTACTTCGGACGCGAGGCGGTGTACTTCGACACGACGCTGCGCGTCGGCGAGCCCTACCCCGCGGCGCTTCGCGCGCGCCTGGCGGAGACGGGCGTGCTGGTGGTGGTCATCCACCCGACCTGGCTCTCGGACCTGGCCGACCGGTCGGGCCGGCACCGGGACTGGGTGCACGACGAGATCGCCACCGCGCTGGAGAACGGCATCCGGCTGGTACCGGTGGTGCTGGCCGGCGCGACGATGCCGAAGCGTCACGAGCTTCCCGCGACGATCGGCGAGCTGGCGCACGCACAGGGCGTGGAACTGCGGTTCGGGTCACTCGCCGCCGGGGTCCAGGCCGTCGTCGCCGAGATCGAGCTCGTCGTGTCGCCGCGGCCGCCGGAACTGGTCGTGCGGGCCGAACCCCTGCCCGACCGGTCCAGGGTCGGCGCCGCGGCGGGCGTGTTCCTCCTGTCCGTGCTGCTGGGCGGCGCGAACACCGCGGTGGGATTCGTGCCGTTCCCGCGGATTTCCGCGGTGTGGAACGCGGCTCTGTTCGCCGGGGTGCCGACGTTCTACTTGCTGATCGGCCTGTTCGTCAGCGGCTGCAGGTTCGCACTCCGCCGCCCGATGGACTGGCTCGACGAGCGGCTCGCACGGACGCCCAACCGCGCGTTCGTCGTGTTCGGTCTGGGCGTTTTCCTGTTGGGCTTGGTCATGGTGGCGCTGATGCTCGTCTCCGCGTCCGGACTCGACGCCGGCACGCTGACGCTCGCGTTGACCATCGCTCTCGGCGCCGTGCTGGTCATGGCCGTTGCCTGGCTGCGTAACCAGGCGCGAACGCCGGACTGGCCTGAGCGACCCGCCGTGGCCACACCGTTCTGGGTCCGGCGTGCGTGCGTGGAGCTGGAGACGAGGCTTCGATCGTGGACCGCGCCGCTGCCGTTGGCCCAGCAGCGGGATGCCCAGGTGGCACTCGCCGGCATCCGCGGTGCGGTCGCCGCGCTCAGAGCACCCGAAACGTCCCGGTTGGTCGGGTGGTGGCGCAAGCGGAGCCCGTGGGTCACCCTCCCCCACATCGCGCTGGCGGCGTCGGCGACCGTACTGGCCACGCTCGCACTGGTGCTCGACTGGGTCGCGGACGGTCCGGACGTCGTCAGCGCCGCGTGGTGGCTCGGCGCGGTCATCGTGATAGCCGGCTGCTACCTCGGCGCGATCGCGTTCGAGTACGGGTGCGACCGCTCCCAGATCAAGACCATCGAAACGAGCATCGAGGAGCGGCTGGCATCCCTCGAGGATCAGCTCGCCGTGCTCAGCAGACCGGGGCTCATCGCCCCGCACCGCCTCCGCCCGAGCGGGCAATCCTGAAGCCTGTCGCCGCGAACCCGGCCGGGTCGAAGCCGGATGACCGTCCGCCGTCAGCTCGGGTGACTCACCAGTCCCGCAGCAATCCCTCGAAAGCACGGTCGACGGCGGGCCCGAACGCGTCGGGATCGTCGCCCGCGACAGCGCGGCCCGCCCGGAAGCACGCCAGTCCCACGTGCGCCCCCAGCGCGGCCTTGACCTGCGGTCTCACGTCGAGCGCGGCCATCCGGGCCGCCGCCGCGGAGCTCGCCGATGAAACCGTTGCACGGCTTCATCGGCGCCGGCCTGCAGCTGACCAGCCGCGCCCACGCGACCGGAGACGGCGTCGAACCGACCTTCGCGGTGAACGTCCTGGCCAACCACCTCTTCATCCGCCGGCTGTGGAACTCCTTCGCCGCACCCGCCCGAATCGTGCTCGTCGGCAGCGACACCCACTTCGGCGACTTCCGGCACAACCTGGGCATGGTGCCCACCCCGCTCGCCCGCCCGCGGCCGGACCAGCGGACCGCCACCGACGGCCGCCGGGCCTACTCGACCAGCAAGCTCGCCGTCGTCTACCTCGTGCACGCCCTGGCCAGGCGGCTGCCGGACGGCGTCGACGTCTACACCTTCAAACCCGGCCTCGTTCCCGGGACCGGGCTCGTCCACGAGCGAGCCCGGCGGTCCGGTTCCTCTCGCGCATACTGCTGCGCTCGCTCGCCGCGACCCCGCTCGCCATGACCGCCACCGAGGCGGGCGGGCTGCTGGCCGACGCCGCTTTCGGGCCACGGTCCGGCGCATCCGGCGCGTACATCGACCGGCGCGGTCACCCCGTCCGCACCGGAGTCCTACGACGTCGACCGCGACGAAGAGCTCTGGGCCGGCCGCCGATCCTGGTGAAACGCTGTGAATCGGGCAGACCCGGCACTCCCCGCCCCGCCGGCGCGTTCTCAGGGGGACGGAGGAGGAACCATGGGTGCACTAGGGACGCTGCTCGGCTTCGTGCTGACCGTCTACCTGCTCGTGCTGATCGCGCGGATGGTGCTCGACTGGGTCGGGATGATCGCCGACAGCCCGCCGTGGGCGCGGCGCGCGCGGAGTCTCGCCTACTCGGCCACCGAGCCGGTCATCGGGCCGGTCCGGCGGGTCGTGCGGCCGGTGCGGATCGGCGGGATCTCGCTCGACCTCGCCTTCACGCTCGTCTTCATCGGCGTTGTCGTGCTGCGCGGGATCGTCTTCGCGCTCTGAAGACCCGGTCTCAAAAGCCGGCGCAATCGGTAGCTCTGTGTCGTTGGGTGGAGGTGACTGGTGAGCTTCTGAATGCCGAGCAGGTCCTCGGGTCGGCACGGGGCCCCGTCACCGCGAGGGAGATCGATATCCTGGAGGAGGCTGCAGCCGCGCCTCTTCAGAGGCGTTCGACGCGGTCGGCCTGCGGGCCCCGGTCGCTCTGACGCACCGCGTACCGGACCCGGTCACCCTTCCGCAGCGGCTCCGACCCCATGATCACCGACGCGTGGGCGAAGAGATCGTCGCCGCCTGCGTCCGGGGTGATGAAGCCGAAGCCGCGGTCGGCGTCGTAGCGCGCGACGACGCCCTCGCCGCCTCGTACGGGCACGTTCCGCGCCGCCGGCCCCGCGGCCGCGGCAGGTGCCGTCCGCTGTGGCGCTGGCTGGGGCTCGGCGCCCCGGACCAGGTGCACGTCGCGGGCCTGCGGGCCCTTGTCTCCACTGGCCACCTCGTAGGCGACGCGGTCGCCCTCCGCGAGCCACGTCAGCCCCTCGGCCAGGGCCCGGGCGTGCAC
>NZ_JBSGJA010000032.1:0-102117 GCF_053605345.1 Amycolatopsis sp. NPDC003865
TCCCGCCCGCGTTGTCTCTCCCCTCACCCCCCTCCCCCTACTTTCGGCCCAGCGCCCCAAGGCGGCCTTGGGGCGCTCGCCGGTACCCGAAACTGTCGGTCCCTGCCGGTAACGTGGAAAACGGGGGGGGCGCCCCCGCGGACCGGGCACTTCCCGGAGCCGGGGCCGGGGGAAAACCGGATGGGCAGCCCGCCGCGGCCGAGCCAGACTGGATCCGTGACCAGCCTCGACGTCCCCCACCCGCTTCGCCGCATCTTGGGCCCCGTCGCCGCGCGTGACTTCTGGGCCGAGTACCTCTGGCTGTGCCTCTCCGGCCCGCTCACCCTCTTCGCCCTGACCAGCCTGATCGTCGTGCTCGCGCTGGGCGTCTGGCTCACCCCGGTCCTCGTCGGGTTCCTCGTCCTCGCCGGGGCCGTCTTCTACGCCCGCGGGCTCGGCGCCGCCCACCGCCGGCTCGCGAAGGCCCTGCTCGGCGTCAGTGTGCCCGCTCCCCGGCGGCCCGAGCTCAAGCCCGGGCTGTGGAGCTGGGTGAAGGCGCGCGTCGGCGATGCGGCCGGCTGGCGCGCCGCCGGCTACCTCCTCCTGCGCCTTCCCCTCACCTTCGCCGGGCTGTTCACCGTCACGAGCGCGACCCTCTACGGCCTCGCCGCCGGCACGTTCGGCCTCTTCTGGTTCCCGCTGGGCGAACGTGAACTGCCGACCTTCGGCATCCGGGCCGACCACTGGCCCGGTGCGCTCGCCTGGTCCGCGTCCGGACTGCTGGTGCTCGTCGCCCTCCCCTGGGTCACCCACGCCTTCGCGGCGCTCGACCGGCTGCTGGTCGTCGGCCTGCTCGGCACGCGGGAGCTGTCCGAACGCGTCCGCGACCTGGAAGCCAGCCGCGCCACCGCCGTCGAAGACTCGGCGCTGCGGCTGCGGCGCATCGAGCGCGATCTGCACGACGGTGCCCAGGCCCAGCTCGTCGCCCTCGCGATGAAGCTCGGGCTGGCCAAGGACGAGCTCCAGGACGTCGACCTGCCGCAGGTCAAGGAGCTGATCACCGCCGCACACGCCAACGCGAAGCAGGCGCTGACCGAGCTGCGCGACCTCGCCCGCGGCATCCACCCCGCCGCCCTCGACGCCGGGCTCGACGTCGCCCTCACCACCCTCGTCGCGACGTCCGGCATGGACGCGCGGATCACCGTCCACCTCCCGCGCCGGCCGCCGCCGTCGCTCGAAACGATCGTCTACTTCAGCGCCGCCGAACTCCTCACGAACGCCGCGAAACACGGGGGGACCAGCCATGTCGACGTCACCGAAGACCGCGACGCCCTCTGGCTGCGGGTACGCGACCACGGCCCCGGCGGCGCCCGGCTCCTCCCGGGCGGCGGGCTGGCCGGGGTCGCCGAGCGGCTGCGGACCGTCGACGGCGAGCTGGCCCTCACCAGCCCGCCCGGTGGTCCGACCGAAGTGACCGCGCGGGTGCCGCTGCCCCGCTAGGGTCGGCGCATGCGGATCGTCATCGCGGAGGACTCCACCATCCTGCGCCAGGGCCTCGTGGAGCTGCTGACCTTCCGCGGCCACGAGGTCGTCGCTTCGGTGAAGGACGCCGAAGCGCTGCGGGCCGCCGTCGAGGCGAACGACCCAGATGTGTCCATTGTGGACATCCGGATGCCGCCGACGCACACCGACGAAGGCCTGCGGGCGGCGATCGCGCTGCGCCGCGAGTCACCCGGCCACGCGATCCTGCTGTTCTCCCAGTACGTCGAGACGAAGTACGCGGCGCAGCTGCTGGCCGACCGCGCGGGCGGCGTCGGCTACCTGCTCAAGGACCGCGTCGCCGAGGTCTCGGACTTCCTCGACGCGCTGCGCCGGGTGGCCGACGGCGAGACGGTCCTCGACCCCGAAGTCGTCAGCCAGCTGTTTTCGGCGACGCGCCAGGCCGACGCGCTCAGCGGCCTGACCCCGCGGGAACGCGAAGTCCTGGGCCTGATGGCGGAGGGCCGGTCGAACTCCGCCATCGCCGCGAAACTGTTCCTCTCGGCCGGATCCGTCGAAAAGTACGTGACGTCGATCTTCGGCAAGCTCGGCCTGCCACCGTCCGAAGGGGACAATCGCCGGGTGCTCGCGGTGCTGCGCTACCTGGAGACCTGAGCCTAGGCTGGAACCCATGTACTCCACCGAGATCGAGGTCCGCACCGGCTCCGGGGCCGTCGTCCACGACCTCACCCACGAGGCCGAGGAGTTCCTGCGCGACGCCGACGCGGCGGACGGCCTGCTGCACGTCTGGGTCCCGCACGCCACCGCCGGCCTGGCGATCCTCGAGACCGGCGCGGGCAGCGACGAGGACCTGCTGACCGCGCTCGACGAGCTGCTCCCCCGCGACGGCCGCTGGCGGCACCGGCACGGCAGCCCCGGCCACGGCCGTGACCACGTGCTCCCGGCGCTGGTGCCGCCCTACGCGACGATCCCGGTGCTCGGCGGCGTGCTCGCGCTGGGCACCTGGCAGTCGATCTGCCTAGTGGACACCAACCTCGACAACCCGGTCCGGAAGGTGCGGTTCAGCCTGCTCGCGGGCTGAGCGGCCGGGCCACAGCACCGCCGGCAAGCCCGCGACCAGCAGCGCGCCGAGCACCCACAGCCCGGTCGTGACGTCGGGTGCGTCCGGCACGCCCTGCAGCAGGCTGCGCAGGCCCTCGGCCGAGAAGCGGAACGGCGTCCACGACCACAGGAGCGCGCGGTAGGCCGGGTTCAGCAGCTCGGGCACCTGCCCGGCGACCGCGGGCGCGACCAGGTACAGCGGGCCGAGCACGGCCATCGCGCGCAGGCCCAGCAGGCGCAGCAGACCGGCTTGCAGGGCCGCGAACGCCGTCGCGGCGAGGAAGACGAACCCGAGGACGCCGGCGTCGAGCGGCAGCGCGGAGTCCCAGAGCGCGAAGAACCCGGCGACGACCGCTGTGACCAGCACCCCGGCCCCGAGGACCTGCAGGAGCCGGGCGCCGGCGCCGATCGTTCGGCCGGTGCGCTTGGCCAGCTGCGTCAACGCGAGCCCCGCGACCAGCGCGCCGATCCAGGCCAGCGCGGACGCGGCCAGCGGCGCGGTCCGGCCGGCGACGCTCACCGGGTGCAGCACCTCCTGCTTCGGCGGACCGCCCAGCGCGGCCGCCCCGGCGGTGAGCGCCTGCTGCGCGACCTGCGTACCGGCCGGGTTGACCGCCCCCGACGTCACGACGGTCGCGGGCGAGCCCAGTTCGAGCACGCCGTAGACCTTCTTGTCCTCCAGTAACCGGCGGGCCTCGGCCGGGGTCGTGACGGTCCAGGCGAGCTGGCCGCCGCCGTGCGCTGCGACGCGCTGAGCGAGCTCCGGCGGCCCGGCGACCGCGACCGGGACGCCGTCGGGCGCGGCGGTGGCCTGCGCGCCGAAGGTGAGGAACCCGAGCACCACGGCCACCAGCGCGCCGGCCAAAGCCGCGAGGGATACGAGACGAGTCATGCCGGCTCCAGTTTATTCGTCGCTTGTTGAATTCGTAGCCCAAGGTACGACCGCGTCCCGAGAAAGTCAACGCGTGTTGAATAGCGTCCCCGGTAGCCTCGGCGGCGTGACGAAGACACGGCTGGTGCTCTGGGACATCGACCACACGCTGGTGGACTTCGCCGGGCTGGGCGCGGCTTGGTACGCGGCCGCGTTCACCGCCGCGACCGGGGCGACCCTGCGCGTCGACCCGGTGTTCGGCGGCCGCACCGAGCTGGCGACCACCACCGAACTGCTCACCGCGAACGGCTTCGAACCCGCGCGGGACACGATCGAAGCGCTGTTCAAAGCGCTGGTCGCGGAGTCGGAACGCGCGGCGCACCGCTTCGCCGCGGAGGCCCGCGCGCTGCCGGGCGCGGCCGAAGCGCTGACCGCGTTCGCCGGGGACGACGGGATCGTCCAGTCGCTCGTCACCGGCAACCTGCCGGAGATCTCGCGGCACAAGCTCGCCGCGTTCGGCCTGCACGAGCACCTCGACCTCGACATCGGCGGCTACGGCACGCTCTCGGTGCACCGGCCCGACCTGGTCCCGCACGCGGTGGGGCTGGCGGCGGCCAAGCACGGCACGCCGTTCGACGCCGTGGTCGTCGTCGGCGACACCCCGAACGACGTCAAAGCCGCCCTGGCCCACGGCGCTCTCTCGATCGCGGTGGCGACCGGGTTCTACAGCGCCGCCGAACTGCGGGCGGCCGGCGCGCACGTCGTGCTCCCGGACCTCGCCGACACCGACGCCGTGAAAACCGCGGTGTTCGGCTGAAAGTCGTCCTTCAGAGGGTGTCAACCCTCATTCGAAAGGACGACCCCTTAAGGGTCAAACTCCTTCGTTTGCCTGATGTGGGTAGGGGCCGGCACTCGCCATGCTGTCCGGCATGACTGAAGCAGCGTCGGCGGCCGTGACCGCCGGAGGGGGACGCATCCGCGGCACGGTCGCGGTGCTCAGGCAGCGCCTGCCGTTCACGAGCACCGTCGTGCTCGCCATGCTCGTGCTGGCCGTCGCGACCGGGGCGTTGTGGAACGCCGCCGAGGACCGCGCGGCCTACCCGTTCATCGCCTACGGGCTGCCGTCGCTGGAGGCCGGCCGCTGGTGGACCATGCTCACCGGCCCGTTCTTCGGCGTCATCCCGTGGTTCTACCTGCCGATGGTCGGCAGCTTCGCGCTCTTCGCCGGCTTCGCCGAGTGGCAGCTGGGGACGCGCCGCGCGATGGCCGTGACCATCGGCGGCCAGTTCGTCTCGGTGCTCGTCGCGACGCAGTTCCTCGCGCTGTGCCGCAATTCCGGCTGGCTGTGGGCCGAGCGCATGGCGGGCAGCCTCGACGTCGGGTTCTCCGGCGGCGCGCTCGCCGCGGTCGCGGTCGCCAGCGCGACGCTGCGGCCGCCGTGGGCGCTGCGGCTGCGGGCCGGGCTCTGCGTGTACGCCGGGGTCGCGATCGTCTACGTCGGCACGCTGGCCGACCTCGTGCACTTCTTCGCGCTGCTGCTGGCGATCCCGCTCGGCAACCGGCTCGTCGGCTCGCGGCGGGTGCCGTCGGTGGGGCCGAACCTGCGGGAGTGGCGGCTGCTGACGGTCGCCGGCCTGCTGCTGCTCACCATCGCCGAGGTCGTCATGTTCCTGGTGCCCGGCGACGGCCCGTTCGGTTCCGACGAAGGGGTTTCGCTGTCGGCGCCGGAGCTGGCGGTGCTCGTGCTGGTCGTGGTGCCGATGCTCAACGGGCTGCGCAAGGGCGGCCGCGTCGCGTGGCGCTGGGCGGTCGCCTTGTCGGTCTTCGTCACCCTGCAGGGGCTCGCCGCGGCCACGGTCTACGGGCTGGCCGAGATCTTCGGGTCGGACTACGACACCACGGGCCTGCCGTTGTTCTTCGTCGACAATCTCTTGTGGACGGTCGAGCTGGGCGTCCTGGTCGCCGCGCAGCACGCTTTCCGCGTCCCGTCCCGGCGGCGGCTGCGGCGGCACGCGCAGGGCCCAGGGGCGGCGCTGGCCCGGACGCTGCTCGACCGGCACGGCGGCAGCACGCTGTCGTGGATGACGACCTGGCCGCGCAACACCTACTTCGTCCGCGAGGACGGCCGCTCCTACCTCGCCTACCGCAAGCACGCGGGCGTCGCCGTCGCGCTCGGCGACCCCATCGCGCCGGACGGCACGGCGGCCGCCACCGTCACCGAGTTCGCCGTGATGTGCGAGAACACCGGCCTGGTGCCGTGCGTGTTCTCCGCGACGGAGGAGACGGTCTCGGCCACGCGCGAGCTGGGCTGGCAGCACGTCCAGGTCGCCGAGGACAACGTGCTCGACCTGGAGGGCCTGGAGTTCCGCGGCAAGGCGTGGCAGGACGTCCGGTCGGCGCTGAACAAGGCCGCCAAGCAGGACATCGAATTCCGGCTGGTCCGCCTGGCCGACCAGCCCGAGCCGATCCTCGCCCAGGTCCGCGCGCTCTCGGAGGAGTGGATGTCGGGCAAGGGCATGCCGGAGATGGGCTTCACCCTCGGCGGGCTCGACGAGGCGATGGACCCGGCGACGCGGGTCGGCCTGGCCGTGGACGCCGAGGGCACGGTCCACGGCGTGACGTCGTGGCTGCCGGTGTACACGGGCGCGGGCCAGGTCGGCGGCTGGACGCTGGACGTCATGCGCCGCAGCGCCCACGGTTTCCGGCCGGTGATGGAGTTCCTGATCGCGTCGGCGTGCGTGGCGTTCCGCGAGGAGGGGGCGCGGTTCGTGTCGCTGTCGGGGGCACCCTTGGCGCGCAGCGCTTCTCCGGCGTGCCCGCTGGACCGGGCGCTGGAGTCGCTGGGCCGGGTCATGGAGCCGTACTACGGTTTCCGGTCGCTGCACGCGTTCAAGGCGAAGTTCCAGCCCCGGCGCGTGCCGCTGTACCTGGCCTACCGGGACGTGGCCGACCTGCCGCGGATCGGGCTGGCGCTGGGCCGGGCCTACCTGCCGGACGTCCGGCTGCGGGAGCTGGCGAAGCTGGTCAGTAGCTCTCGGGCACGCTGATCCGCTGCGGGAACCGGATCTTCCGGCGGCTCACGACGTTCTGGTCCTTCTCGATCAGCCTGCCGTCGGTCAGCCGGAGCCAGTGGCCGTTGCGCGAATCGGTGAAGGCGAGCATCACGCCGGGCGTCATGTCCGGGCGCTGCCACCCTTCGCGCACCGGCATCCGCCACTTCCCGGGCGGGAGGATGGCGTAGAGGTACTCGTCGTCTTCGATGACCGGCCCGCGGTGCAGGGTCGACCCGGTCATCGGCAGGTGCCGCACGAGGTCGAACGAGACGACGACGTGGTTGACGGCCTCGGCGTTCGCGTTGGAGACGATCATGTCGACGCCGCCGCCCTCGGTGGTTTCGATCCAGGCGGTGACTTTGGCGGCCTGCTCCTGGCGTTCCCGCTGGTCCCGTTTGACCCGGTCCGCGTGCGCTTGCCGGTTGTCGCGGATGGCGATCCACAGCGCGACGACGACGGCGCCGATCGTCCCGACGCCGCCGACCCACTGGCCACCGGCGGCCCACCAGTCCGGATCGCGCGGTTCGACGAGCCAGATCCACGCTTTCGCCAGCAGGGGCCCGAACAGGAGCAGGAACCCGGCGACGGCCAGCACCCCGAACGCGCCGGTCCGGATCCGGTCCAGCCGTCTGTCCGCATCACCGGTCATGGGACCACAGCCTGCCGAATTCGGGCGCCGTGCGGTAGCACCAAGTACCCTGGGCGCCGAACCGGAGGAGGGGACGTGCCGGAGGGAACGGTCGGACGGCTGCACTTCGGCCGCGACGACGCCGAGCACGACTTCGCCGACGGCCTGCTTCGCGAAGGGTTCCTGGTCACCAAGGCCTTCGAGGAGGTTTCAGCGGGGCACAAGAACCTCGTCATCGGGCGCAAAGGCACCGGAAAGAGCGCCATCTGCATGCGGATGACGGCGAACGGCGGCGCCTGCCTGATCACGCCGGACGAAACGGCGGGCGAGGAACTCCGCCGGTTCGAGCTCCAAGGGCTCACCGGCGCGACGGCGAAGTCGCTGATCTGGCGATATATCTTCGCGGTCCAGGCGGCACGCCACCTCATCGCCCATGCGCGGACCGGACACCGCCGCCGGTTCTCGAAGCCGGTCCGGGCGCTGCGCCGATTCCTGCAGAAAAGCGGCGAGCTTGCCGACGTCAGCTTCTACGACCGAATCCTCCGCGGCGGTCAAGGCCTGCAGACCTCCCTTTCACTCGAGGCTTTCGGCGTCAAAGCGAGCGTTGACCGCAAGGGCGGTGGCACCGAGGGCGCACGGGCCGCCAAACAGCTCGAAGTGCTCGAAGCCGGTGTCGCACGGGGCTTCCAGGCGCTCGGCTGCGCGAGTCATGCTCCGCTGCAGATCTTGGTCGATCAGTTGGAGCAAGTGTGGTCGAGTGACCGCGAGAGCGACGACTTGGTGATCGGGCTGCTGCTGGCGAACAAGCGCGTGAACCAGTCCTACGGCGGAGTAGTGCGGTGCGTGCTCTTCATCCGCTCGGACATCTACGACGCTCTTCAGTTCGACGACGCGGACAAGTTCCACAGCGACGAACTGCGCTTGGAGTGGACACCGGAGAAGCTCGAAGAAGTAGCGCTGTTGCGGGCTCGAGCATCCCTCGGGAGGCCCCTTTCGTCCCGGCAACTCTGGAGCGAAGTGTTCCCGGAGCAGGTGAACGGCGAGCCGACCGCACAGTACCTGTTCTCCCGTACGCTCCCCCGGCCGCGCGACGCCATCCAGTTCCTCAACCGCTGCCGTGACGCGGCCAATGCCCGCGGCGCGGACCGGATCACCGAGGTGGCCGTGCAGGGCGCCACCTTGCAGTTCTCCCAGTGGAAGCTACTCGACCTGGCCAAGGAGTACCTGGTCACGGTGCCCTTCCTGGACCGGCTGTTCGTGCTGTTCCAGAACACGGGGTACGTCGTGATGCGCAGCGCCGTGGCGATGCGGCTCGAACCGTTCGCCGAAGAGCTTCGTGCCGATTTTCCCCGCTACAAAGCCGTCCTGACACCCGGCGGTGTCATAGAAATTCTCTACCGTGTCGGTTTCCTCGGCGTGCTTCGCGAGTCCGGTGTCTCCTACTCCGGCTCAGGGCAGCTTCCGCTGCAACCGCACGAGAAGGAATTCCACATCCCCCCTTCTTCCGTCCCGCGCTCAACGCACTCGACGCCGCGGTGCTCGCACCGTTCGACCTACCCGCCCGGCAGTCCAAGATCACCTTCGCGGCGGCTCATGAACTGGCACATGTGCTGACGGACTCCTCCGTGCGTGTGGGCAGGTCACGTGACTTCCTGTTGATGGACCGGCTCGTCGAAATCTGCCAACGGCTCATGCAACAGCTCAGCCGAACGCCCTTGCCGGGCAACGTGCGTGAGCAGCTTTCCGACGCGATCTCTTCACTGCTCGCCAACACGATCACAGTGCGCGACGAGGGCACACCGCATTCGATCGAGCATGTCGCTAAAGCAGCCAGCTATCTCGACGGGCTGGCCCGGCAGCTGATCAAGTCCGGCCTCGGGACAAGCGCCGACCGAAGCGGCATCGCCCGCGCTCTCATCGACTCGTCGCGGCGCCTCCACAACGAGATTGGCGGGCGCTACACCAAGGGCTAGCGGTAGGTGGTCGGCGGCGGCGTGGTCGTGCCCCGGTCGGCCGGCGGGACGAACCGGTAGCTCTCCACGATCTTGACCAGGTCCTCGCGGATCGACGGCCCGGAACGGTCGCTGTCCGCGTAAGCCACCACGACGCCGGACGTGTCCGTGCCGTTCCCGAACCCCATCGCCACCACCAGAGCGTGCTTCGCCGCGCACTCGTCCTTCTGCGCCGGAGTCACTTCGGCGACCACCACCCGGGCCGGGAGCTTGCCGCCGTCGGCCTTCGTGAGCTGGGCGTCCGTGCCCGGGCCCGCCTGGGACGTCCCGCCGTACGCGCCCGTCGCCAGGTCCGTGGCGGCCTTGCGCGCCGCGGCCTCGGGGTCCGCGACGGGCTCCGTCGTGACGCCCGCGCCGCCCAGGTC
The DNA here is from genome assembly GCF_053605345.1 of Amycolatopsis sp. NPDC003865. Classification (NCBI taxonomy): domain Bacteria; kingdom Bacillati; phylum Actinomycetota; class Actinomycetes; order Pseudonocardiales; family Pseudonocardiaceae; genus Amycolatopsis; species Amycolatopsis sp. NPDC003865. The sequence goes on from NZ_JBSGJA010000032.1 coordinate 9,510, forward strand.
GTCCTTGCCGCAGAAGTCCTCACCCAGGAACGCGCTCGTGATCAGCCGGATCGACGGCTCGTCCCAGCCGTGCAGCGTGCCTGGCTTGGGTGACCAGGCCGGCGGTACGTCGTAGGCGTACGAGCCGTCCCGGGCCGCGACCGGCTGCCAGCCGCTGACCACCGCCGGCACCGACACCCGGGGCGAAGGCGTCACGACCAGCGGCGCGGGTGGCGGTGACGACGACGCCGGGCGCGACTTGCCGACCCCCACCGCGTTCAGCACGCCCGCGACCAAGGCGATGAACACCAGGCCGAACCACGGCGCGCGACGCCACTTCAGCGGCTTCGCGGCCGGCCGGATCCGCTTCGGCCGCGCACGCGGCGGCGTCGGCGCGTCCGCGGGTTCGTAGCCGCCGAACCCGCGGAGCGCCGCGTTGTCCTCGTATCCCGGCGTCGGGTCGTCCGGGCGCCGGGCCATCAGGAGCGGACGAGCTTGACCAGGTGCTCGACGACGGCGTCGACCGCGATTTCCTCGCGCTCGCCCGAACGCCGGTCCTTGACCTCGACGACGCCGTTGGCCAGGCCGCGCCCGACCACCAGGATGGTCGGCACGCCGACCAGTTCGGCGTCGGCGAACTTGACGCCGGGGGTGGCCTTGCGGTCGTCGAGGATGACCTCGATGCCGGCCACGTCCAGCTCGGCGGCGATCTTCTCGGCGCCCGCCGCGACGGCTTCGTCCTTGCCCGCGATGACGATGTGCACGTCGAACGGCGACACCTCGCGCGGCCAGATCAGGCCGAGGTCGTCGTGGTTCTGCTCGGCGAGCACGCCGACCAGCCGCGAGACGCCGACACCGTACGAACCCATCGTGATCCGGATCGGCTTGGAGTCGGGGCCGAGCGCGTCCAGCTCGAACGCGTCCGCGTACTTGCGGCCGAGCTGGAAGATGTGGCCGATCTCGATGCCGCGCGCGGCGACCAGGGTGCCCTGGCCGTCCGGCGACGCGTCGCCCTCACGGACCTCGGCGGCCTCGATGGTGCCGTCCGGGGTGAAGTCGCGGCCGGCCAGCAGGTCGACGACGTGGTGGTCGACCTTGTCGGCACCGGTGACCCAGGCGGTGCCGGGGACGATCCGGGGGTCGGCGAGGTAGCGCACGCCGTTGTCCTGCAGCGCCTTCGGGCCGATGTAGCCCTTGACCAGGAACGGGTTCTTCGCGAAGTCGGCTTCTTCGAGCAGCGCGACCTCGGCGGGCTCCAGCGACGCTTCGAGACGCTTCATGTCCACTTCGCGGTCACCCGGGACCGCGACGCAGACCAGCTCCCACTCCTTCGCGCCCGGCTGACGCGTCTTGAGCATGACGTTCTTCAGCGTGTCGGCCGCGGTGAACGTGCGGCCCAGGTTCGCGTCGTTGAGGAAGGTGACCAGCGACTCGATGGTCGGCGTGTTCGGCGTGTGGTGCACCTGCGCCTCGGGACGGCCCTCGATCGGCTGCGCGGGGGGCGCGGGCGTGACGACGGCTTCGACGTTCGCGGCGTAGCCCGAGTCCGTGCTGCGCACGTAGGTGTCCTCGCCCGTCTCGGCGACGGCGAGGAACTCCTCGGACGCCGAGCCGCCCATCGCGCCCGACGTCGCCTTCACGACGACGTACTCGAGGCCGAGGCGGTCGAACAGCTTCGTGTAGGCGTCGCGGTGGGCCTGGTAGGAGCGCTCCAGGCCCTCGTCGTCGAGGTCGAAGGAGTAGGAGTCCTTCATGACGAACTCGCGGCCGCGCAGGATGCCGGCGCGGGGGCGCGCTTCGTCGCGGTACTTGGTCTGGATCTGGTAGAGCGTGACCGGGTAGTCGCGGTACGAGCTGTACTCGCCCTTCACCGTGAGCGTGAAGAGCTCCTCGTGCGTCGGGCCGAGGAGGTAGTCGGCGCCCTTGCGGTCCTTGAGGCGGAAGAGGCTGTCGCCGTACTCCGTCCAGCGGCCGGTGGCCTCGTAGGGCTCCTTCGGCAGCAGCGCGGGGAACTGGATCTCCTGCGCGCCGATCTTGTTCATCTCGTCGCGCACGACGTTCTCGATGCGGCGCAGCACGCGCAGGCCCAGCGGCAGCCACGAGTACCCGCCCGGGGCGACCCGGCGGACGTAGCCGGCGCGTACCAGGAGCCGGTGGCTCGGTACCTCGGCGTCCGCCGGATCCTCGCGCAAGGTGCGAAGGAACAACGACGAAGTCCTGGTGATCACTGCGGGGCTCCCTGCTCCGGGCGGGTGTGAAAGTCCCGCTCAGGGTAGTCACTCCCCCGGCCGTGACTCCAACGGGTTACTCGGGGGCGCGTTTTTGTCGGTGGTCCCCGCTAGCTTCGGGGCATGGCGATCCACATGGGCATGATCACGATCGACTGCGCGGACCCGCGCGGCCTGGCGGAGTTCTGGACGGCGGCGCTGGGCACGACGGTCGCCCAGGACTACGGCGGCGAGTTCCTGGTGCTCGCGCCGCCCGAGGGCGGGCTGCCGCTGGGGCTGCAACGGGTCCCGGAGCCCCGCGCGGGCAAGAACAGAGTGCACGTCGACTTCGGTGGCGATGATCGCGCGGAGGAGGTGAAACGGCTGGTCGGACTGGGTGCGAAGGAGGTGGCGGAGCATTCGGTGCCGGGGCTGGCGTGGACGGTGCTGACCGATCCGGAGGGCAACGAGTTCTGCGTCTCGGGATAGCGCGGCGGTAGAAAGGCGGCATGAGCGCTCGCGTACTGCTGCCGTGGACCGACATCGACGTGCCGGAGGGGGTCGAGGCCGCGTACTGGGACGGAGTCTCCGCGCCGCCGGACGGGCTGGACGGTGTCGAGTTCTACGTGCTGCCCTACGACCGCGGGCCGGAGCCGCCGAAGCTGATCAAGGAGCTGCCGGCGTTGCGCGTGGTGCAATCGCTGTCGGCCGGGGTCGAGGCGATCGTGCCGCTCCTGCCCGAGGGGGTGCGGCTGGCGAACGGGAGGGGGTTGCATGACCTGAGCGTGGCGGAGCACGCGCTCGCGCTGATCCACGCGGCGCAGCGGGACCTGCCGCGGTGGTTCGCGCAGCAGGCGCGGGGTGAGTGGACGCGGGAGCACACGCGGTCGCTCGCCGACAGCCGGGTGCTCCTGGTCGGGTACGGCTCGATCGGGCAGGCCATCGAGCGTCAGCTCGTCGCGGCGGAGGCCGTGGTGACGCGGGTGGCGAGCCGCGCGCGCCAGGACGTCCACGGCATCGACGAGCTGCCCCGGCTGCTGCCGGAGGCCGACATCGTGGTGTTGGTCCTCCCGGACAACCCCGCGACGCGCGGTCTGTTCGACGCGAAGGCCCTGGCGGCGCTGCCGGACGACGCGCTGGTGGTGAACGTCGGCCGCGGCACGGCCATCGACACGGACGCTCTCCTCGCCGAGACCCGCTCCGGCCGGTTGCGGGCCGGTCTGGATGTCGTGGATCCGGAGCCACTGCCCACCGATCATCCACTGTGGACGGTGCCCGGGGTGGTCATCACCCCGCACATCGCCGGTGGGTCGGCGTCGTTCTACCCGCGCGCGAAGAAGCTGGCGGCGGAGCAGCTGCGGCGGTATGTGGCGGGCGAGGAGCTGCTCAACCTCGTAGAGCCGTGACGACGGCCGTCCACGCGGCCGGGGTGACGGTCAGTTGCCCCTGGTCGCGTGCCTTCGTGTCCCGGACGCCGACGGAACGGTCGAGCTTCACCTCGACGCACTCGGACTGGCCACCGCTGTAACTCGACTTGCGCCACCCGACCTCGACACAATTGGACTCGGGGCCGCTGTAACTCGACTTGCGCCAGACCATGTCGCTCATGCCGAGGCCTCCCGGGTTATCGCGCGACCTCCCGAAGCAGGCCTCGGGTGTCGTCTTCACTCAGTGCCTTGCCAGCCAACACCTTAACCTGCTTGCGATAGTTGCCGACCACATCATCCTCATGGAGGAACGCGGTAGCGTGTGCATTCTCGAGGTGCACGATCGGCGGCAGATCGGCGAACTCGTACACGATGAACGAGCCGATCAATCCCCGGTGAAAGCCGATGTTCGCGGGCACGATCCGCAGCGAGATGTTCGGCTGGTCCATCATCATCAACAGGTGATCCATCTGGTCCGACATCACCTCCGCACTTCCGATCTCCTCACGGATGGCAAGCTCGCCGACCAGCGCGGTGAGCCGCACGGGATCCGGCCTGCTGAGAATCCGTTGCCGGTTGAGCCGGGTGACCAGCCGGGAATCCGCCTGCAGCAGATCGATATCCGAACTGCTCAGCATCGCTCGCGCATAGTCCGGGGTCTGCAGAAGCCCCGGCATAATCGTGAGCTCCCAATTGGTGATGTGGGTGGCGGTGCGCTCGTACTCGACGATGCCGCTCAGCGCGGGCGGCAGGTCGGACGGGTTGGAATCGAGCCAGTTGTCGTCCTTGGCGCGCCTGGCCAGGCGCATCATCCGCTCATACGTCGCGTCGTCGACCTGGAGGGCGCCCAGCAGGCGGGCCACGTCCTCCGGGGACGCCACCCGCTGCCCCTTTTCCCACGCCGACAGCAGCTGCGGCAGAATCCGCACCATCCGGGCCAGTTCGCGCAGTCCTTTACCCCGCGTCATCCGCAATTCGCGCAGGGATGCCGCCAATGCCCGAACACCCGGGGAAGCTGAAGTCGGCTTCATGGGGCGATGGTACGAACACCGTCCATTCCCCGATCGGCGGTGGGGCGTCCCGGAATCAGGACAGCACGTACACGTGCCATTCGTCGTCGACGCGATATCCGCACCGTTCGTAAACACCCAGCGCGCGGTGCGCGTTGTCGACGTCGACGTTCAGCGCCGACCGGTCGAATCCCGCCGCTTTCGCCGCCAGGAGCGTGTGCCCGAGCAGCCCCGACGCCACTCCTCGCCCGCGCAGCACCTCGCGCGTTCCCACCCAGGTGGCGTAGTGCTCGCGGATGCCCGTCGCCGCGGCTTCGGACTCGTAGAAGTGGCTCAGCACGAACGCGAGGACCTTGTCGCCGTCGAGGACCAGGAACGACAGGTCCGGGCGGAAGTCCTTGGAGCCGGTGACCAGGTGGTGCCAGGCGTCCGGCCCGTAGACCGTGCTGCCCCAGTGGCCGGCGAAAGCGTCGTTGCGGGCGTCGAGCGCCGCGAGGTCGTGCTTGAAGTCGAACGGCTGCGCCGTGATGCCTTCCGGGAGCGGTGGCTGCGGCGGCAGGTCCGCAAGGCCGACGCGCATGTTGACCATCGTCCGCTGGTGCGTGAAGCCCGCGGCGGCGAGGACGCCGGCGATCCAGCGCTCGTTCTGGTGCTGCCCGTGGTGCAGCTCCATCGGCGCGCCCGGGAAGGCGCGCTCGTGGACCTCGCGGCTCGTGCGCGTCAGCCACTCGACCAGGTGAGCGCCGACAGCGTCCGTCCGGTGCGCGGGATGCACGACCGACTGGAGCCGGATCATGTGCACCGGGTTCGCGGCGTCGCGGCGGCGGATCAGGCCGTAGCCGGCGAGCACGTCGCCCGCGAAGGCGCCGATCGTGGCGCGGGGGAGGTCGACGTTGGGCGCGACCAGCTCGTCGCGGAGGTCGTCTTCGCTGAAGTGGTCACCCGTCCGGTCGATCTCCTCGGCGGCGGCGTACAGGCGGGTGAGCGCGGGGACGTCGTCGAGGGTCAGCGGGCGCCAGCTCAGGTCCATGTCCGGAGGCTAGGCCGGACGGCGGCAACCGCGCACTCCGATTTAGGCTCGGTGCGTGCTGGTGCTCCTCCCCCCTTCCGAAACCAAGGCCGACGGCGGCCGCGGCGGCCCGCTCGACCTCGACGCGCTGTCGTTCCCCGAGCTGAACCCGGCGCGCGCGAAGCTCGCCGACGCGCTCGCCGAGCTGGCCGGCGACGTCCCGGCCAGCATCGCGGCCCTGGGCATCACCGAGCGGCAGGCCGGTGAGGTCACCCGCAACGCGCAGCTGTGGACGTCGCCGACCATGCCGGCGCTGCGCCGCTACACCGGCGTCCTGTACGACGCGCTCGACGTCAAGAGCTTCACGAAGGCGGGCCTGGAGAAGGCGCACCGGCGGCTGGCGGTGACGTCGTCGCTGTTCGGCGTGGTGTCGGCGACCGACCCGATCCCGGCGTACCGGCTTTCGGGCGGGAACTCGCTGCCCTCGGTCGGGACGATCCGCGGGCACTGGAAGCCGGTCCTCGAGCCGGTGTTGCGGCAGGTCGAGGGCCTGGTGGTGGACCTCCGGTCGGGCACGTACTCGGCGTTCGCGAAGCTGCGCCCGGACGCGGTGACGGTCCGCGTGGTGACGGAGAACGCCCGCGGCGAGCGCGTGACGGTGAGCCACTTCAACAAGGCGTACAAGGGCCGGCTGGCCCGGGCACTGGCCGAGACGCGAGCGGAACCGTCCACAGTGGATCAGCTGGTCAAGGTGATCACCAAGGCGGGCATGACGGTCGAGCGCACCGGAGACCACGCGCTGGAGCTGGTCACCGAGGGCTGACCACGCCGCGGCTCAGAACCGGTCCGGCGCGAACGGCGTCAGGTCGAAGCCCGGGTCCTCCCCCAGCGCCACCGCCGCGACCAGCTTGCCCGCGAAGGGCGCGTTGGTCAGCCCACCCGGGCCGAACCCCGTCGACACCGCCAGCCCCGGCCTGATCGACCCCAGGATCGGCAATCCGTCGGGTGTGCCCGGGCGGAAGCCGACCCGGGTCTCCGCCAGGGTCGCGTCCGCGAGGCCGGGCGCCACCGCCAGCGCGTTGTCCAGCACGTCGCGCTGGCCCGCCGCCGTCACGCGGTAGTCGAAGCCCGACTCCGCCTCGTGCGTCGCGCCCGCCACCACGCGGCCACCCGCGAACGCCAGCAGGTAGTGCCTCGTGCGGGGCATCACCACCGGCCACGCCGCCGTCTCCGTGCCCGGCAGGTCGAAGTGGCTGATCTGACCGCGGTGCGGCGTCACCGGCAGGTCGATCCCCAGCGGCGCCAGCAGTTCGCGGCTCCACGCGCCGGCCGCGACCACGACGCTGTCCGCCTCGAGCACGCCGTCCGGGCTCACCACCGTCCCGTCGCCGCGGAACGCCACTTCCCCTTCGACGAACTTCGCGCCCCGGCGTTCGGCGTCGAGCAGGAGGGCGCGGCGCAGCTGGTGCCCGTCGACGCGGCCCGCACCGCTCAGGTGCACCGCGCCCAGCTCCGGCGCCAACGCCGGGAACAGCTCGCGTGCCTGGGCCGGGTCGAGCCGGCGGACCTCGCCGGCCTCCGGCGCGTCGGCCGCCCGTGCGGTCAGCCGCTCGTACGCCTCGGCCAGCTCGGCATCGTCGGCGGAGACGATTATCCCGCCGACGACCTCGAACGAAGAGTCCGCCAGCGAAGCCGTCAATTCCCGGTAGTACCGGCCGGCCGCCGACGCGAGCGGGTACACCGCCTCGTTCCAGCGCGAGGTCCACGGGCTGACGATCCCGGCGCCGGCTTCGGTGGCCGTCCCCGGGCGGGCCGCGTCCGCCACGACCACCTCCGCGCCCCGGCCCGCCAGGTGCCACGCTGTCGCCGCGCCGCCGATTCCGCTTCCGATCACCAGGACTCGCATGTCCCTCACCCTGCCCGAAAGTGCCGCGCCCGGGCCAGCGGCCTTCCCCCGCGCCGCACGGTGACCGGTCGTATGCTGCCCGCCATGCCGAGCCGTGCCGAGCGGTATGTCGCCCATCTCGACACCCTGACCGGGGACACCGAACCCCGGCTGCAGCCGATCACGTCGACCCACGCCGGGCTCGACGACGTCATCGCGTTCGTCTACGCCGACGAACCGGAGCCGAGATACCTGACCGGCGCGACCTACGGCCTCTCCCTCGCCGACCACGCCGAGTGGCACGGCGTGAAACCGGAGCTGTGGATCAGCGTCCGGTCCGACGACCCGATCTGGGCGCTGGCCATCGGCTACCTCGCCGAGCAGCTGCGGGGCACGTGCCCGTTCGTCTACGGCGACACCATAGACTTCGGCGAGCCGATCGCGCCGGAGTCCGCGATGACGGCGTTCGCCGTGTCGGCGCCCGCGGGCCTCGACGCGCACCAGTACACGCTGATCGACATCGGCGGCCCGCCGGTCAGCATCGCCGGCTGCTACCCGGTGCACGACACCGAGCGCAAGTACATCCGCGAGCACGGCATCGACGCGTTCTGGCAGCTGGACTGGGACCTCTACGACGTCCGGCGCCCGCCGGTCGTCTGATACGCGGCCGTCGCGAGCTCGGCGAACGACCGCACCAGCGGGCCGGCGTCCTTCCAGGCGACGACCACCGGGTTCGGCGCCAGGTCGGTGAGCGGCACGACCGTCAGGTCCCCCGGCGGCCGGTGGCCGAGCGGCATCAGGCCGACGGTCCCGTTCCACAGCACGGCCTGCAGGCACTCCTGGACGCCGCGCACCACCGGGCCGTCGCGGGGTTCGCCGCCGTGCCAGTACGCCTGCCAGACGGGGTCGGTGCCGTCCGGGAACCGGAACCAGCGCCGGCCTGCCAGGTCCGCCAGCTCCAGGTGGTCGCGCCGGGCCAGCGGATCGTCGGCGCGCAGCACCGCGCCCACCGGGTCTTCGCGCAGCCGGTGCACGGTCAGGCCGGCGTCGTCGAACGGCCCGCGGGTCAGCGCGACGTCGACGAGGCCGGCGCGCAGCCCGCACGTCGGGTCGGTCAGGTCCGTGTCGCGGACGCGGACCTCGACGCCGGGGTGGCGCCGGCGGTAGGCGTCGGCCAGCCGCGTCGCGTCCGGGTCCGCGCTGTCGGCGAGGATGCCGACGGTGATCGCCGACGCGCCGGCCGCCGACGCCACCCGCACGCGCGCCTGGTCGGCCTGCTCCAGCAGGGCGCGGGCCTCGTCGAGCAGCGCCGCGCCGGCGGGCGTGAGCGCGACGCCCGCGGCCGAGCGCACCAGCAGGACGGCGCCGACGTCGGCCTCCAGCTGCTTGACCGCGCGGCTCAGCGGCGGCTGGCTCATGTGCAGCCGCGCGGCGGCCCGGCCGAAGTGGAGTTCTTCGGCGACGGCCACGAAGTACCGCAGCGTGCGCAGCTCCATCAACGCTCGTAGGGCCAGACGTCGTCGGGGAAGACGCGCGCGAACCAGTGCGGCTGGACGTCCCGCAGCCGCAGGGCCCGCCACCGGCGCGGGTCCGCGGGTTCGGGGACGGCGACCTCGACGTCCGGGCCGTGGGCGAACAGCCGTTCCTGGCAGACCCCGCAGGGCGCCAGGACCCAGTAGCCGCGGTCGTCGTCGGCGGCGGTGACGCAGACCGAGCCGGTCACGCGCCGCCCGAGCTTGAAGGCTTCGCAGATCGCCCCGGTTTCGTGGCACAGGCTGACGGCCTGGTTCGGGAAGTCCGGTGCGGTGCTCGTCAGCACCGTGCCGTCGTCGAGGCGCAGTGCCGCCGCGCCGGACCACGCCGCGCCGCCGAAGCGGTCCCGCGCCAGCGCGATCGCCGCGTCCACCAGTTCCTGATCGACTGCCATGCGCCGACAGTAGCGCCGACCGGCGACGATGTTCGCCGGGTATCGGCCCCTCGCAACCGGTCTTGGACGGCGCGCCCGCCGCGGCGGTGGAATCAGGGCATGACCGACATGACCGATCCCGCCGTGCGGGTGGCCGACGCCCGGGAACTCGCGCCGGACCTGCTGGTGATCCCCAACCGCGGCGTCGACCTCGTGCCCAACATCGGCGTCGTGGGTGGCACCGAGGCCGTCCTGGTCGTCGACACGGGCCTCGGCACCGAGAACGCGGCCGAGGTGCTCGCGTTCGCGACGTCGGTGGCCGCCGGCCGCCGCCTGTTCCTGACGACGACCCACTTCCACCCCGAGCACGCCTACGGCGCGCAGGTGTTCGCCGGCGCGGCGACCTACCTCGCCAACCGCGCCCAAGCCGACGACCTCGCCACGAAGGGCGCGGGCTACCTCGAGATGTTCCGCGGCCTGGACCCGGTGGTGGCCGCCCGGCTGGCGGACGTCCGGGTGCCGTCGCCGGACGAGGTCTACGACGGCACCCGCGAGCTCGACCTCGGCGGCCGGACCGTCCGGCTGCGGCCGACAGGCCGGGGCCACACCACCGGCGACCAGGTCGTCGAGGTCCCGGACGCCGGCGTGCTGTTCACCGGCGACCTGGCCGAGACCGGGCAGTTCGCGATCCTCCCGTGGTTCCCGCCGCACGACACGGACGTCACGGCCGTCGGCTGGCTCGAGGTGCTGGACCGGCTGCTTTCGGACGGACCGCGGACGGTGGTGCCCGGGCACGGCGAGGTCGGCGGCGTTTCGGTGCTCACCGACGTCCGCGACTACCTGCGCGAGCTGCGGGACGAGACCTGGCGCCGCCGCGGCTCCGCGATGGCGCAGGCCGAGATCGCCGCCGAAGTGCGTTCGGTGCTCGTCGAACGCCATCCCGGCTGGGCCGGGCGGGAATGGATCGAGCCCGGCGTCGGCTGCCTGTGCGCCGAGCACGACGCGCGGTCCGCCACCCGGGCCTGATCACCGTCCCGGTGGTCAGCTGCCGGAGACCAGCGCGGCGGCCTCGGGGCTGTGCAGCCACTCGGCGTAGCCCGGCCCGAGGATCGTCGCGCCCGGCCGGGGCAGGAGGCCGTCCTCGGCGATGCCGGTCACGGTGTGCTGGTCGGTCCGCAGCTCCAGCCCCAGGTCGAAGTGGTCGACGAACGCACGGGCGAGGTCGAGCACCTCGGCGGGCTCGGGACCGGCGATGTCGGGCGTGCGGCCCCGCGCGGGACGCTCGGCGACCTCGACGAGCGCCCCGGCGACCGCCGTCGCGGCCACGGTCTGCACGCGCAGGTCGAACACCGTGGCGTGGTCACCGTCGCGGGTCCGGCCCACGAGCTGTCCCGGGAACTCGTGGAAGTGGGTCGCGCGCACGATCGTGGCGGGCACCGGCCCCGAACCCGCCGCGCGCTCGTGCGCCACCTTCGCGCGGAAATAGCCGAAACCGGTGTCGTCGATCCCCACGACCGACAGGGTCACGATGTGCCGCACGCCCTGCTCGGCGCCGGCGCGCTGCAGGTTGGCCGCGGCACTGGTGAAGAACCGCCTGGCCGGCTCCTCGTCCAGGGACGTGGAATTGCTGACGTCGACCACGACGTCGACGCCTTCCAGAGCGGCGCTCAGCCCGTCTCCGTTGGCGAGGTCGACACCGGTCGAGCGGGCCAGCGCCACCACCGGATGACCACGCTCGCGAGCCGCCTCGACGACGTGCGGGCCGACCAGCTCGTCCGCTCCGGCCACGGCGATGCGCACTCGCTTTCCTCCCACCCCCGCGCGAAGCGCGCGGCTTCGACCTCCGGCAGAGGCGCCACGACAGCTCGCCGCCCCTCCCCAGCGTGCGGGAGACCGGCCACACGCGCACGATGGGGTGACAACCGTCTGGGGGGACTCTTGGAACGCTTGCTCGATCATTTCGCGGCCAGGGTCGCCGAGACCCCCGACGCCACCGCTGTCGTCTTCGCGGGCGAGCGCATGTCCTTCGCGCAGCTCGACCACGAGGCCAACCGGGTCGCCCAGTACGTCGCCGGGCGGGGCCTGGGGCCCGAAGACCTGGTGGGGCTGCGGATGGACCGCGGGTTCGAAATGGCGGTCGGCGCGCTCGGCGTCCTCAAGTCCGGTGCCGCCTGCCTGCCGCTCGACCCCGGCTACCCCGCCGACCTCGTGGCCTGGATGGGCACGGACGCGGGCGTCCCGCTCGTGCTCACCAACACCACCGAGGTCGCGGACGACGTGCGGATCGCCGACGCCGTGGCCGGACAGCCCGGCCACGCCCCGGACGTCGAGCTCCGGCCCGAGAACCTCGCCTACGTCATGTACACCTCGGGCTCGTCGGGCAAGCCCAAGCCGGTGGGCGTCGAGCACCGCCACCTCGCGCACGTCTTCGCGGCGTGGGACGAGCTGTTCCGGCTGCGCGAGGAGCCACTGACGTTCGTGTCCGTCATCGGGATCGGCGTCGACCTCTTCTTCGCCGACCTGCTGCGCTCGGTGTTCGCCGGCGGGACGATGGTCATCGCGACCCGCGAGGCGGTGGCCGATCCGGCCGAGTTGCTCGCCGAGTTCCGCCGCCACGGCGGCGACGCGACCGAACTGGTCCCCGCCCAGGCGAAGGCCCTCGGCCGCGCGGGCGAGCTGCCCGTCATGCGGCTGATGTCGGTCGGTTCCGAGGGGTGGCCCGCGGCCGACTTCCGCGAGCTCGCCGGGCGGCTGCCCCCGGGCTCGGTGGTGCTCAACGCCTACGGCCTCACCGAGACCACCGTGGACTCCCTCCTGCTGCGCCCGGACGTCGACGTGCTCGGCGACGCGGCGGTCGTGCCGCTCGGCACGCCGATCCCCCGCGTCCACGCCTACGTCCTCGACGACCGGCTCCGGCCGGTCGGGCCGGGCGGGGTCGGCGAGCTCTGCATCGGCGGGGCGGGCGTGGCCCGCGGGTACCGCGACCGGCCCGCTCTGACCGCGTCGCTGTTCGTCGCCGACCCGTTCGTCGCGGGTGCGCGGATGTACCGCACCGGAGACGTCGTACGGACCCGAGCCGACGGCAACCTGGACTACCTCGGCCGTGGCACCGACCAGATCGAGCAGCGGGGCAAGCGCGTGGACCTCGGCGCGATCGAGGACGCGCTGCTGCGGGAGCCGGAGGTCGTCCGCGCGGCCGCCGCGTTGCGCGACGGGCGGGTGATCGGCTACGTCGTCGGTCCGGCCGACGCCGGGCACCTGCGGTCCGCGCTCGCCGGGCGGCTGCCCGCGCACCTGGTTCCGCACCGGATCCTCGTGCTCGACCGGATGCCGTTGCTCCCCAACGGAAAGCTGAACCGCCGCGAGCTGCCCGCGCCCGAGGGCTGACGGCTCACTCCGCGCCCAGGACCGCCATCGCCGCGTTGTGGCCGGGGATGCCGCTCACACCACCTCCCCTCACGGCTCCCGCGCCGCACAGCAGCACGCGCTCGTGGGCCGTCTCGACGCCCCACTTCCCTTGCTGCGCCGGATCTTCCGCGTACGGCCACGCCAGGTCGCGGTGGAAGATGTGCCCGGACGGCAAGCCCAGCTCGGCCTCCAGGTCGAGCGGGGTCTTCGCCTCCACGCACGGCCTGCCGTCCGGGCCCGTGAGCAGGCAGTCCTCGATCGGCTCGGCCAGCACGCTGTTCAGCGAAGCCAGCGTCGCGCGCAACGCCGCTTCGCGTGCCTCTTCGTTGCGTCCCTCGAAGAGGCGGGCCGGCATGTGCAGGCCGAACAGCGTCAGCGTCTGGGCTCCCGCCGCTCGCTCGGCCGGGCCGAGGATCGACGGGTCCGTCAGCGAATGGCAGTAGATCTCGCAAGGCGGAAGCGAGGGGATCCTCCCCGCCTCCGCCTCGCGATAGGCCGTCTCCAGCTGGGAGTAGCTCTCGTTGACGTGGAAGGTGCCGCCGAACGCCTCAGCCGGGTCGACCCCGGGATCGCTCAGCTTCGGCAGCCGGGACAGCACCATGTTCACCTTCAACTGCGCTCCCTCCGGCCGGTCCGGCGGCTCCTCGCCCAGCAGCCTGGCGAGCGTCGCCGGCGCGACGTTCGCCAGGACGTGCCCGCCGCGTACGACGTGCTCCGCGTCGTCGCGGCGGTAGCGCACCTCGCCGTCCGGGGCGACGGACAGCACTTCCGCACCCGTGACGAGACGCGCTCCCGCGGCGGCCGCCACCGCCGCGAGCGAACCGGTGACCGCGCCCATGCCGCCGACCGGGACGTCCCAGTCGCCGGTGCCGTTGCCGATCACGTGGTAGAGCAGGCACCGGTTCTGCCGCAGGTCCGCGTCACCCGCCGCAGCGAACGTGCCGATCAGCGCGTCGGTGAGCACGACGCCGCGCACCGTGTCGTCGCCGAACCACGACGTCAGCGTCTCGCCGATCGGCCGTTCGAACAACGCCGACCACGCCTCGGCGTCGTTCACCCTCGACCGGAAGTCCACTTCGGACAGCAGTGGCTCGGTGAGGGTGCCGAAGACGCGCTCGGCCACACCGCCGGCCAGCGCGTAGAACCGTTGCCACGCAGCGAAGTCCGCTGCGGAGCCGGTGACCGCGCGGAACGACGACGCCGTCCGGTCGTCGTCGCCCGTGTCGACAAGGAGACCCGTGTCGCCCCTCGGCGTGTAGGACGACATCCGGCGCCGCAGCAGCCGGACCTCGAGACCCAGGTCGGCCACGATCTTCTTCGGCAGCAGGCTGACGAGGTAGGAGTAGCGGGAAAGCCGGACGTCCACGCCGTCGAACGCGCGGAACGACACGGCGGCGCCACCGGTCTCCCCGCGTCGTTCGAGCACGAGCACCGACCGGCCCGCCCGCGCCAGGTACGCGGCCGCCACCAGTCCGTTGTGGCCGCCGCCGGCGACCACGACGTCGTAGGAATCCATCCGCCCCTCCTCGGGTGTTGCCTGCCCGTTCATCGTGGCCACAGCGCCGCCCCGAGATCAAGGAAACGTCGCGAACGGGCCGTTCGCGACGTCATCGCTCACCGGCCCGCGGCGAAGGCGAATCACGCCACCGAGCAGGTCAATCGCGGCCCGCAGGAAGTGTCTCCGTGCGGCCGGACCGGGGTCCGGTCAGCGTCGCGAACGGACCGTTCGCGCTATTCGGTTGCGCGGAGCCCGACCGGACCGGCAAGCTGAAGCGCAACCGGCAGGGAGCCGGGGTCGAGTGCGGGGAGGTGCCGTCGTGATGGATGTCCGGGCCCTTTCGCGCCCTCGCCCACCCGCCCCCCGGAGCTGACCACGCGCCCGGTGGGGCATCCCTGACCAAGGAGAACCCCACCAGTGCGCAGGCACGACTTCGAAGACTTCGACGAACACCCCACCCGCCGTCAGACGCGGGCGCGCCGCCGCGGGCGGTTCGACGATCCCGAGCCCACCCGCAGCGGCCGGCTCACCGAAGGCGAACGCGTCCGGCTCGCCAAGCTCCGCGACGACGCCTACACCGAAAACCGGCTCCCGGACGGCGCCGATCGCTGGTCCACCTGGGACGACGCCGAACACGGCCCGTCACCCCGGCCGGACTGGGTCGTCACCGAGCTCGCCGCGGTCGACACCGACCTCGGCGTCCTCAAGACCGGCAAGGAGGCCGATGTCCACCTGCTGCGGCGCGGCCTGCCGGGCACCGACGGCGCGCTGCTCGCCGCGAAGCGCTACCGCAGCGACGAACACAAGCTGTTCCACCGCGACGCGGGCTACCTCGAAGGACGGCGGATGCGCCGGTCCCGCGAGATGCGCGCGATCGAGCACCGCACCTCGTTCGGCCGCAACCTCATCGCCGAGCAGTGGGCCGTCGCGGAGTTCGCCGCGTTGAGTCGTTTGTGGACGCTCGGCGCGCCCGTGCCGTACCCGGTGCAGCGCAACGGCACCGAACTGCTGCTGGAGTTCCTCGGCGAGGACGACGGGACGGCCGCCCCGCGGCTGGCCCAGGTGCGCCCGGACCCGGACGAGCTGAAGGACCTGTGGTTCCAGGCCACCGCAGCCCTCGAGCTGCTCGCGTCCGAAGGGCTCGCGCACGGCGACCTCTCGGCGTACAACCTGCTGGTGCACCGGGGCCGGCTGGTGGTGATCGACCTGCCCCAGGTGGTCGACGTCGTCGCCAACCCCGGCGGCGCCGAGTTCCTCGCCCGGGACGTGCGCAACCTGGCCGGCTGGTTCCACGGCCGCGGGCTCGGTGAGCACGTCACGAACACCGGCGGGCTGCTGGCGGACCTCGTTTCCGCGGCCGGGCTCGGGTGACCGCGCGGCGGCGTCGCGGGTGTGGCACGGAACACGTCTGCGACGCCGCCCACAAGGGGTTACCTCCATGCGGAGGACCAGCTCCCCTTCAGGTACTATCGATTCAGACCGCAACCGGCGGCGTGGATGTAGTTGGTGTCCGTCGCCTCCAGAGCCACCGAAAGCACAGCCACCGAATGGCTCGCGGTGATCCGTAAATCCCAAGCGGCGCGCAGTGTCGGAAAAGCGCAAGACACGGTGTGCCGGGTCCGTCCCTGTGAACGCCCACCGCACACCATCTCGCCCTGCCTGCGCGCGGGGAGCCCGGGCCTCCTTGTGACGAACCATGTCCGAGAGGCATTTGTGACCGTCACGTTCAACTCCGGCCCTTCCTCGACGTCCGCGCGCGCGGACCGTCCCGACCGCAAGCCGCGCACCCGCCCGGCCGCCGGTGGGGACATGCTGCGCGACGACGCCGTCGAGACCGTGGCCACCAAGACCTTCGCCCAGCTGGGCCTGCCGGAGCCGCTGCTGCGCGCCCTGCAGGACGCGGGCATCACCACCCCGTTCCCGATCCAGTCCGCGACCATCCCGGACGCCCTCGGCGGCCGCGACGTGCTGGGCCGCGCCCAGACCGGCTCCGGCAAGACGCTCGCCTTCGGCCTGGCCATGCTGGCCCGGCTCGACGGCGGCAAGGCCCGCCCGAAGCGTCCCCGCGCGCTGATCCTGGTCCCGACCCGCGAGCTGGCCATGCAGGTCGCCGACTCGCTGACCCCGCTGGCCAAGGCCCTGGGCCTGTGGTGCCGCACGGCCGTCGGCGGGATGGCCTTCGCCCGCCAGGCGGACGCGCTCTCCCGCGGCGTCGACCTGCTGATCGCCACCCCGGGCCGGCTGTCGGACCACGTCCGCCAGGGCACCGCGCACCTGGGCGACTGCAACTTCATCGCCCTCGACGAGGCCGACCAGATGGCGGACATGGGCTTCATGCCGCAGGTCCGCGAGATCCTCGACCTGACCCCGCCCGGCGGGCAGCGGCTGCTGTTCTCCGCGACGCTCGACGGTGACGTCAACCGCCTGGTCAAGCAGTACCTGACCGACCCGGTCACGCACTCGGTCGCGCCGTCGACCGCGAGCGTCACGACCATGGACCACCACGTGCTCCAGGTCTCGCACCAGGACAAGCAGGACGTCATCACGCAGATCGGCGCCCGCGAGGGCCGCACGATCATGTTCGTGCGCACCAAACACCACGTCGACCGCCTCACCGAGCGGCTGCGCGAGCAGGGCGTGCACGCGGCGGCGCTGCACGGTGGCAAGACGCAGGGTCAGCGCAACCGCGTCCTGGCCGACTTCAAGGAAGGCCACACCCCGGTGCTGGTCGCCACGGACGTCGCGGCCCGCGGCATCCACGTCGACGACATCTCGCTGGTGCTGCACGTCGACCCGGCGGCCGACCACAAGGACTACCTGCACCGCGCCGGCCGCACGGCCCGCGCCGGGGCGTCCGGCGTGGTCGTCACGCTGGCGACGCACGACCAGCGCCGGATGGTCCGCCGGCTGACCGACCGGGCCGGCGTCCGCGCCGAGTCCACGACGGTCCGCCCGGGCGACGACGCGCTGTCGCGCATCACCGGCGCCCGCGAGCCCAGCGGCGAGCCGGTCGTCGAGCGGCGGCGTGAGAACCCGCGTCGCGGCGGCGGCTTCCGCGGCGACCGCGGTTTCGGCGGCGGCCGCGGCGGTGACCGCGGTGGCTACAACCGCGGCGAGCGTTCCTACGGCGACCGTGACCGCGGCAGCTTCGGCGGCGACCGCGACCGCGGTGGCGAGCGTGGCGGCTACCGCGGCGGCGACCGCGAAGGCCGTCCCGGCGGCTTCGGCGGCCGCGGCCGTCAGCCCCGCTCGGGCAACGGCGGTGGCTACGGCCGCCCGAGCCGTGGCCCGCGTCGCGGCTACGACAGCTGATTCCCCCTGGAAGCCCCGGACTCCGGTCCGGGGCTTCCGGCGTTTCCGGGCCCTGGTTCACGGTCGGGCGCACGGCGAATGGGAGACTGCGGGACGTGACTACGCCGCCGACTCCCCCGCCCGATGAGGTTTTCGACTGGCTCGACGCCGAGGCGGAGAAGCGGGCGAACGCGGGGCTCGTGCGGCAGCTGCGGCCGCGTCCGGCGCACGCGGACGAGCTGGACCTGGCCGGGAACGACTACCTCGGGCTGGCCCGCGACAAGCGCGTCGCCGGAGCCGCCGCGGCCGCCGCGCTGCGCTGGGGCGCCGGGTCGACCGGGTCCCGGCTGGTCACCGGGTCGACCGAGCTGCACACCGAGCTGGAGCTGGAGCTCGCCCGGTTCTGCGGCGCGCAGGCGGCGCTGGTGTTCTCCTCCGGCTTCGCCGCGAACCTCGGCGCGGTGACGGCGCTGTCGGGGTCCGAGTCGGCGATCGTCACCGACAAGTACATCCACGCTTCCCTGATCGAGGGCTGCCGGCTGTCCCGCGCCGACGTCGCCGCGGTCGCGCACTCGACGCCGTCGGCGATCGAGCACGCGCTGTCGACCCGGCGGAAGCCGCGGGCGCTGGTGGTGACCGACTCGGTGTTCTCAGTGGACGGCGACCTGGCCCCGCTGGGCGAGCTGGCCGGGATCTGCCGCTCGCACGGCGCGGCGTTGCTGGTCGACGACGCGCACGGCTTCGGCGTCCTGGGCGAGGGCGGCCGCGGCGCGGTCCACGCGGCCGGGCTGTCGGGCGCGCCCGACGTCGTCACGACGTTGACGCTGTCGAAGTCGCTCGGTGCCCAGGGCGGGGCCGTGGTCGGGCCGCGGCGGGTGATCAAGCACCTCGTGGACACCGCGCGCAGCTTCATCTTCGACACCGCGCTGGCGCCGGCGAGCGCCGCGGCCGCGTTGGCCGCGTTGCACGCGCTGAAGGAAGAGCCGGGGCTCGCGGGCAAGGTCGTCGAGAACGCGGGCAACCTGGCGATGTCGCTCAAGGCGGCCGGGCTGAAGGCGAGCCTGCCGGACGCGGCCGTGATCTCGGTGCAGGCGCCGTCGGCGGAGACGGCGGTCGCGTGGGCGGCGGCGTGCGCCGAGCACGGCATCCGGGTCGGGTGCTTTCGGCCGCCTTCGGTGCCGGACGGCATCTCGCGGCTGCGCCTGACCGCGCGGGCCGACCTCACCGAGGCCGACGTGGACCGCGCGGTGAAGGTGATCACGGCGACGGCGCCGCGGGGCGCGACGGTCTAAACCGCCACGGGCAGCGGCTCCCGGCCGAGCAGTTCACCCAGGCTGGGGCTGGTTTCCGCGAAGTCGCCCCGCCGCGCGGCGGTGAACAAGGTCAGCAGCATCCGGGCCATGGGCTCGGGCGTGCCGGCCGCGATCCGGCCGGCGACCCACTGTTCGTCGTCGACGACCACGCGCTTGACCTCGCGATCGGCCGCGATGTCGGCGAAGGTGACGGCAGTGGGCGCGGTGAGGGTGACGGGACCGTCGACGGTGTGTCCGGCGAGGATCACCGCGGCCGCCTCGGCGGCGTCCGCGCGGTGGGTCCACGAAACCGGGCCGTCCTCGGGCGCGACGACTTCGCCGGTCTCCCGCCACGGACCGAGCAGCCAGCCGAGGCTGTGGGCGTAGAACCCGTTGCGCAACGCCGTCCAGGCGACGCCGGACCCGGCGAGGATCTCTTCGGTGGCGGCGTGGTCCCGAGCCGGGGCGAACGGGCTGTCCGGGCGCACGTTCTGGTGGCTGGTGTAGAGGATCCGCCGGACGCCCGCGTCGGCAGCGGCCTCGATCGCGGTGCGGTGCAGGGCGACGGCGTCGGCGGCCGGGTCGTTGGACGACACCAGCAGCACCTGGTCGGCGCCTTCGAAGGAGTCGCGCAAGGCGGCGGGGTGTTCGTAAGAGCCGGGACGTACCCGGATCCCGCGGTCGGCGAAGGGACGCGCCTTCGCGACGTCGCGCACGCTGACGCCGATCTCTTCGGCCGGTACGCGGGCGAGCAGGTGCTCGACGGTGGTTCCGTTCAAGGCGCCGGTCGCGCCGGTGATCACGATCATCGCGGGCGTTCCTTTTCCAGCAGGGGAAGCAGGATGTCGTCGACGAGGTGCTCGACGAAGGGCTCGTCGCACGGCTCTCCGGCGACGACCAGCCGGTGGACGAGCAGCGCCGGGACGATCTCGGCGAAGAGCGCGGCACCACGCGGGTCGAGGAGCCCGTCCCGCAGTGGCGGCCGGGTCATCGCGGCCTGGTCGCGGTGCAGGATCCGCCGCATCGCCGCGGCGAGGTCCGGATCGCCGCGCATCCCGGCGAACAGCGCGCCGAGCAGGCCGACCTCCTGTTCGGCGATTTCCCGCGCGAGCCAGCCTGCGGTCTCCAGGAGCGCGCCGCGGAGGTCGCGGGCCGACGGGTCGGGTGGTTGCCCGCCCGCGCGGTCGTCGACGGCCGCGGCGACCAGCGCGGCCTTGCCGGGGTAGCGGCGGTAGATCGTCGCCTTCCCCACCCCGGCTGCCGCCGCGACGGCTTCGATCGACAGCCGGTCGTAGCCGACGTCGATCAGGAGTTTCAGCGTCGCGTCGAAGATGACGACGTCGCGGCCGGCGTCCCGCGGTCTTCCCGGCACGGCTTCTCCTTTCGATACGAAACGGTCCCGTATCGTATTCAGAGTAGACCCCATGCCGGAACCTGTCGAGGAGGGTTCAGGACGGCAGGCGGCGCATGCGGATGTGCGGGATCCCGTCGTCGTCGATGTACTCCGCGCCTTCGGCCACGAACCCGTAGCGCGCGTAGAAGCCCTGTACGTAAGTCTGGGCGTCCAGGACGTACTCGCCGGGGACGGTCAAAGCCGCGTCCATCAGCCGGGCCGCCAGGCCCTGGCCGCGGGCGGACGCCGCCGTGACCACGCGGCCGATGCGGCGGACGCCGTCCGGGTCCAGCAGCACCCGCAGGTAGGACGTCACCCCGTCCGCGTCCGAAAACCACAGGTGGCGGGTGTCGGGCAGCAGGTCACGGCCGTCGAGTTCCGGGTACGCCGCCTTCTGCTCCACCACGAACACGTCCACCCGCAGGCGGAGGATGTCGTGGAGCTCGGCGGTGGTCAGTTCGGGCCCGGTCGCGTCGTGCAGGGTCGGCATGTCCCCTGCTTAGCACGCTCAGCCGAAGATGCGCGGCTTGGCCTGGGCCTCGATGTCGGACGTGTAGGCCGAGACGCGCGTGTAGACGCCCGGCTTGCCCGCCTTGCCGCAGCCGTCGCCGAAGGAGACGATCCCGATCAGCGTGTCGCCCACGACGAGCGGGCCGCCCGAGTCGCCCTGGCACGCGTCGACGCCCCCCTCGGCGTACCCCGCGCAGACCATGGTCTTCTGGTCGTACACGGAGTAGTCGGAGCGGCAGGCGCTGTCCGAGACCACCGGGACCTGGGCGCTGCGCAGGTAGTCGGAGCGGTCGCCGCCGTCGGCGACGCGGCCCCAGCCGAGCACCGTCGCCTGGGTGCCTTCGCGGTACCCCGGGTCACTGCTCTCGGGCAGCTTCGCGGGCCGGTAGCCGAGCTGGCCGCGGACGGTCAGCACCGCGATGTCGTCACCCTGCGTCGGGTCGCTGTAGCCCTTGCTGATCCAGACCTTGGAGACGGTCAGGACGTCACCCTCGTCCGTGCGCTTGTCCTCGCGGCCGGCCACCACGCGGACGTCCTGCTTGCCGACCGCCTTGGCGCAGTGCGCCGCCGTCGCGACCGCCGTCGAGCTGACGATCACCGCGCCGCAGAACTGGTTTCCGCCCGCGTCGGTCAGGTACACCGCGTACGGGTGGTCCGACAGCGAAGCCTTGTCGCCACCCACGATCCGGGGCTGGTTGGCCGAAGCCGGGTCCGCCGACGCCGTGCCGACGACCACCGGGACGGCCACCGCGGCGACCGCGAGGAGCGCGCCGCTCGCGAGCAGCAGGGATCGGCGGGACTTCACGGACATGGGACTTTCCCCTCTTCGGAACAGCACAAGACAGCGCACTCGGGGCACCCGGACGACTCCGGTGCGTGAACGACGTGCGCTCAATACCCTAATCCGAGGGGGCCCAAAACGGTGTCACTGGAACGGGTGGACTCCGTGCCGAACAAACGCTTCTGTCAAGCTGGCCGGATGCGACGGAGAGCGACGGCGGCACTCGGGGCGGTCCTGGCCCTGACGACGGCCTCGTGCTCGGCGGAAGTGCCCTCGACGCCACAACCCGTGCCTTCTCCCCCGCCCGCGACCACCTCCCGGGCGCCCGTTTCGCCGGCTCCGGCGCCGGCGCCGAGCGCGGCCGCCGTCACCTGGCCGGTGGGTGCCCACCCGCTCCCGCTGCGAGCCGACGGCTTCGGCGAGATCGAGCCGACACCACCCGAACTGGTGAACCGGGCACTTCCGACAAAAGACGTCCTGCCACCGCCCGCCGGAGGCCGGTACGCCTCGACGATCAGCGCCGTGCCGCCCGACGTCCTCGCGCGCAGCACCTGGCAGGCCGCCTGCCCGGTCAGGTCCACCGACCTGCGCTACCTGACCATGTCGTTCTGGGGCTTCGACGGCCGCGCGCACACCGGCGAGATGCTGGTCAACGCGCGGGGCGCGGCCGGGATCACCAAGGTCTTCGGGCAGCTCTTCGCCGCGCGCTTCCCGCTCGAGGAGATGCGCGTGACGAGCCCCGCCGAGCTGACCGCGCCGCCGACCGGCGACGGCAACAGCACCAGCGCCTTCGTCTGCCGTCCCGCGCGCGGGCAGACCACCTGGTCGGCCCACGCGTACGGGCTCGCGGTGGACGTCAACCCGTTCTGCAACCCCTACAGCCAGGGCGACCTCGTGCTGCCCGAGCTGGCCTCGGCCTACCTCGACCGCGCGAACCGCCGTCCGGGCATGGTGCTGACCGGCGACGCGACCGTGCGCGCGTTCGCCGCGATCGGGTGGACGTGGGGCGGGGCGTGGACCAGCCCGAAGGACCGGATGCACTTCACCGCGACCGGCCACTGACCTCGTAATACGACGTTAAGCACATCGGGGAACACCAGGTCTCCGGAGCCGGTTGGCTAGGGTGAACCGACCGGACCGAACCCGCGGAGGATGCACGTGCCCCACTACGACCTGGTGATCGTCGGGACGGGATCGGGGAACTCCATCCTCGGCCCGGACTTCGCCGGCAAGAAGACGGCGATCGTGGAGAAGGGCACCTTCGGCGGCACCTGCCTGAACGTCGGCTGCATCCCGACCAAGATGTTCGTCTACGCCGCCGATGTCGCGTACACGCCTTCGCACAGCGCGAAGTACGGCGTCGACGAAGAGCTCAAGGGCGTCCGCTGGCGCGACATCCGCGACCGGATCTTCGGCCGCATCGACCCGATCGCCGCCGGTGGCGCGGAGTACCGCCGCAGCCACGAGGACAACGCGAACGTCGACGTCTACGAGGGCACCGGCCGCTTCACCGGGCATAAGGAGCTGCGCGTCGGCTTCTCCGACGGGCGGCCCGAAGAGGTCCTGACCGCGGACAAGTTCGTGCTGGCCGCGGGCGGGCGCCCGGTGATCCCGGACATCCCGGGCCTGGAGGGCGTCGAGTACCACACGTCCGACACCGTGATGCGGCTCGACGAGCTGCCCGCGCGGATCGTCGTCCTCGGCGGCGGGTACATCGCGGCCGAGTTCGCGCACGTCTTCGCGTCGTTCGGGGTGCACGTCACGCTGGTCAACCGCTCCGGGCGCCTGCTGCGCTCCGAGGACGAGGAGGTCAGCGCGCGCTTCACCGAACTGGCTTCGGAACGCTTCGACGTCCGCCTGGACCGCAAGACCGTCCGGGCGCGCAAGACCGAGGCGGGGGTGGCACTGGACCTCGAAGGCCCGCGGGGCGCCGAAACCGTCGAGGCCGACCTGCTGCTGATCGCCACCGGCCGCCGCCCGAACTCGGATCTGCTGGACGTCGCCGCCACCGGGGTGACCACAATGGACAGTGGGCACGTCGTGGTCGACGACCACCAGGAGACCGTGGTCGAGGGCATCTACGCGCTCGGCGACCTGTCCTCGCCGCACGAGCTCAAGCACGTCGCGAACCACGAAGCCCGCGTGGTGCAGCACAACCTGCTGCACCCGGACGAGCCGATCACCGCCGACCACCGGTTCGTGCCGCACGCGGTGTTCACCCACCCGCAGGTCGCCTCCGTCGGGCTCACCGAGCAGAAGGCCCGCGAGCTGGGCGTGTCCTATGTGGTCTCGAAGCAGGACTACGCCGGCATCGCCTACGGCTGGGCGATGGAGGACACGACGGGCTTCGCGAAGCTGCTGGCCGACCCGGCGACCGGCAAGCTGCTGGGCGCGCACATCATCGGGCCGCAGGCGTCGTCGGTGATCCAGCCGCTGATCCAGGCGATGAGCTTCGGCCTGGACGCGCGTTCGATGGCCCGCGGCCAGTACTGGATCCACCCGGCGATGCCGGAGCTGATCGAGAACGCGCTGCTCAACCTGCCCCTCGGCTGAGTCACCGCGGGCCGGGCGGGGTGACCGCCCGGCCCGCGGGAGTCCCTACAGCGTGATCGACCAGGTGTCGAGGGTGCCGGTGTCGCCGGGCCCGTAGTCCGTGACGCGCAGCTGCCACTTCCCGCCGGCCGGGGCGGACGCCGGGACGCTGAACGTCCGGGCGCCGTCCCACGCCGTGCACGTGCTCCCACCGCTGTACTTCAGCGCGTAGCCGCGGCCGTTCGGGTCCAGCAGCGTGACGCCGAGGTCCTCGGCGCACGTGTGGTGCACGGTCACGGCGACCGACAGCGAGGTCGCCGCCTGGCCGGTGAGCGTCGAGGTGATCGGGCTGAACACCTGCTGGTAGTCGCGGATCGCGTAGTCCGTGTCGTTGGTCAAGGTCCGGCCGCCCGGTGCCGGGCCGCTGCCGGTGACCAACGTGAGCTGCCACTTGGTCAGCGCCTCGACGACCGGCTGGAACAGGGACAGGTCGCCGTCCGACGGGTTCTGGACGCACTGGGACGGGCCGCCGTCGTGCAGGCCGGTGGCCTTGTCGCCGAGCAGCCAGCCGCCGCCCGAGTCGCCGCCGAGCGAGCACGCCGTCGTCCAGGTCAGGTCGTCGATGACCAGGCCGCCGCCGTAGTCGGCGGACTTGTGCGTGTACTTGACTTCGCCGCACTGCCAGTGCGAGGTGTTGCCGGAGTGGCAGACGCGGTCGCCGACCATCGCCTCGGCCGCGCCGGTCAGCGTCACCGCCGGCTGGCCCCAGGTGTTGACCGACGCCGAGAGGTTCCAGCCCGCCTCCGTCACCGCGACGACACCCATGTCGCCTTCGCGCGCGTTGACGCTGTGCGTGCCACCGACGTTCGACGTCCCGATCTTGTTCTGCTGTCCCGAAGCGCCGTACGCGGCCTGGTCGCGGTCGTTCGTGCAGTGCCCGGCGGTGAGGAAGTGCTTCGCACCGGCGGAATCGGTGACCGGGAAGCCGACCGAACAGTTGCTTTCGCTGCCCGGCCACCACGGGTTGCCGGTCTGGATGGTGCCCGACTGCTGCCGCGGCGAGGTCGCCGTCTCGGTGATCCGGACCCCCAGATCCCGCACGCGCGAAAGGAAACTCTCGGTCGCCGCCGTCTTCTTCGTCCGGTCGACGTCGACGCCGACCTCGTTGCCGCGGACGTCGACGCCCCAGCCGTAGACGCCGGGGACGCCCGTGCCGACCAGCGCCCGGACGGCCGCGTCGGTGCGGTCCAGGTCGGCCCGGCTGCGGGCGACGACCTGCGCCGCGGCGCCCGCGGCACGCGCCTGACCAGCTGCTTCGGCGGTCGTGACGGCGACGGTCAGCTGCCCGGTGGCCGCGTCGAACCACTGCCCGGCGGCCTCCGCGCGGACCGCTTCGGGCAGGGTCGCGGCCAGCCGGTGCGCCCGGTCCTGTGCGGCGAGCTGGGCGCGGGCCTGGCCCTCGGACAGCCCGAACGCGGCAGCGACGCCCGCCACCTCGGCGTCCGGGTGTCCCGGCGCCGCTTCGGCGGGCGCCAGGCCCAAGCCGAGCGCGGCCAACGCGGCCACGCCCGTGACGGAAACGAATCTGCGCATCGGTTTCTCCTCGATCGGCGAGTGGAGTGCGCAGACGGTAAGCCGCCGGAAAGCCGGTTCTGCAGATCCGCAAGTCTTTAACAGTTAACTGGCCAGTCCCATTCGAAGCCGTAGCGGCCGGGGCCGAAGTTCAGCGCGACCCCGTGCACCGCAGCGGATTCCGGGACGACGTCGGCGGATTCGCCGGGTTCGGCGAACCGGCGGCACACCGCCGGAACCGCCTCCGGCGAGAACCGGATTTCGAGCACGTATTCGCGGACCGGCAGCCGGAACTTGCGTTCGTAGTTCGTCGCGACCGGGTGCGGTGCGCGATTCACGAGCGTGTGCTCGGTGAGCACCGTTTCGCCGCGCAGCAGCGGCCTGCCGAAGAGCAGTTCGACGACGAGGAGGCCGTCCTCCGGCCGGTGGACGGCGCGGCCCGGGTGACAGCCGCGCAGCGAGCGCAGCTCCGGCAGCGGCCGGTCGTGCTCGTCGAGGTGCAGGATCACCACCCACCGGTCCGGGCCGTCGGCCTCGGCGCGCAGCACCTGCCGCGACCGGATCTCCAGCTCTTCCCGGTTCCGGCCGACGAGGACGACGTCGTGCTGGCTCAGCCGGGTCAGCCGCTCGTCCCACCGGGTGTCCACATCGGACACCGCGGCGGCGATGCGCCGTCCGTCCGGCCAGAACCGGCCGATCTCCGCGGGCGCGGCCCGGCGCGCCCGCGGCGGCCCGAGCAACGCGACGAGCGAGCCGGCCGGCACCTCGAGGACGGCTTCGAGCTGACGCAGCCCGCGCACCGAATCCCGCCGCTCGGGGCGGCTGCGGCCGGACTGCCAGTAGCTCAGCGTCGCCGTCGTCACCGTGACGCCGCGGACTCGCAGGTGCTCGCGCAGCCGGTCCAGGCTCAGCCCGCGGGCGCGGATGGCCGTGCGCAGGGCGGCGTCGAACGGGCCCTCGCGCAGCAACGTCCCGAGGTCCGGCGACGGCACGGCCACCCGGTGATCTTAAGCCGCGCGCACCGGGGCGAACCGCGTTAACAGTTAAGAATCAGACGAACCGGCGGCGGCCGGCGAGCGCGCCGAACACCACCTGGACGACGAGCAGGCCGAGCAGCATCGCCAGCGGCACGGTCCAGCCGGCCGCGAGGTCGTGCAGCAGGCCGAAGAGGAACGGCCCGAGCGCGGCGAACAGGTAGCCGAAGCCCTGCGCCATCCCGGAGAGCCGGGCGGTGTCGGCACCGGTCCGCGCGCGCAGCGCGATCACGGTCAGGGCCAGCGAGAACACGCTCATGCCGAGCCCGACGAGGATGCTCCACAGCAGCGGCGACCACGACGGCGCGAGCATCAGCCCGGCCGTCCCGGCGAAGCCGAACACGCCGAGGCCGGCGATCCAGGGCCCTTGCCCACCGCGGGCGCGGGCCGCCATCGGCGCGATGAAGAGGCTGATCGGCACGGCGATCAGCGAGACCAGGCCGAACAGCAGGCCGGCGTCGTCGCGGGACACGCCCGCGTCCATCAGCACCTGCGGGAACCAGCCCATGGCCGCGTACGCGTAGAAGGCCTGCAGGCCGAAGAACACCGTGACGATCCAGGCGAGCCGGTTGCGCAGCAGCGACCGGCCACCGGTCGCGGCGTCGGCGGGCCGCGGCGCCCGGCCGGTGCCGCGGGCTGCGAGAATCCACGCCAGCAGCGCCACGACGGCCACCACCGCCCAGCTCCCCAGCGCCGGGCGCCAGCCGCCGAACGCGTCGCCGAGCTGCGGGGTCACCGCCGACCCGAGGGCGCCACCGCCCTGCAGGGCCGCCGTATAGACGCCGGTCATGACGCCGATGCGGGCCGGGAAGGAGTCCTTGATGACGACCGGGATGAGCACGTTGATCAGGGCGATCCCGGCGGTGGCGACGAGCGTCCCGCCGAGCACGACGGCCGGGCCGTCGACCACGCGCAGCACCAGCCCGGCCGCGAGCGCGCCCAGCGCGATCGCGATGGCGGCGCCGATGCCGGCCCGGCGCGCGAGCAGGGGCGCGGCCAGCCCGGCGCCGGCGAAGCAGAGCGTCGGCAACGTCGTGAGCACGCCCGCCCAGATCCCGGACGTCCCCAGGTCGGCGCGCATTTCGGCGAGCATGGGCCCGACACCGGTGATGGCCGGGCGCAGGTTGAGCGCGGTGAGCACCACCGCGATCGCGAGCAGCGCGCCGGCGGCGACCACGCCCGGCGTCCGGACCTCCACGGCGCCGTCCAGTTCGAGTTCACGGTTTTCGACGCGCATGACGGCTACTATCGCATACGTAGGATGATTGGATGAAGGGATGACTCCTGTGCCTCTGGCCACCACCCGGCGCACCGGCCTGGTCGACCAGGTCATCGAGCAGCTGCGGACCGCGGTCGCGCAGGGCGACTGGCCCCTCGGCACGCGCATCCCCACCGAGGTCGAGCTGGGCGAACAGCTCGGCGTCGGGCGCAACACCGTCCGCGAAGCCGTGCGCGCGCTCGCGCACACGGGCCTGCTCGAAGTGCGGCAAGGCGACGGCACGTACGTGCGCGCGACCAGCGAGGTGTCCGGGGCGATCCGCCGGCTCTGCGGCGACGAGCTGCGCGAGGTCTTGCAGGTCCGGCGCACGCTCGAAGCCGAAGGCGCCCGGCTCGCCGCGTTGTCGCGGACGAAGGAGGAGGTCGCGGAGCTGTGGTCGCTGCTGGCCCGCCGCGAGACCGAGCTGCGCGAAGGCCGCTGGGAGGACTTCGCGCACACCGACGCCGAGTTCCACATGGCGGTCGTGCGCGCGGGGCACAACGGGCTGCTCACCGAGCTCTACCGCGGGCTGACGGAGGTCATCACGGCGAGCGTCGCGGCGACGTCGAGCATCACGCCGGGCGTGGACCACGTGCCCGAGATCGGCCACGAAGGCCTCGCCGAGGCCATCGCCGAGCGCGATCCCGACCGCGCCGCGGCCGAGGCCTGCGGGTTCCTGGACGAGCTCTTGGAGCGCGTCGCCCGCGGCTGACCAGCGCATTCACCTTGAGTGGCATCACTTCTGACCCTTAAGGGTGCCAATTCAGGGTTGTCGTGGTGCCATCGTGGCGCCATAGTTGTGCCATGGACCTGACACCACTCGTGGACAGCCTCCGCCGCGAATTCGCGGTAGCCGCCGAGGCGGCCGGCGAGGACGCTGTCGCCCTGGCCGAACGGCTGGCCTCCCCGCTGGAGGCCGCCATCCGGCTGACCCTGCTCGACACCCTCTCAGCCGCCGCCGACGAGATCACCCGCGACCTCGCGCCCGGCTCCGTCGAAGTCCGCCTTCGCCGCCGGGACGCCGAGTTCGCCGTCACGCTCCCGCCGGCCCCGGCCGCCGAGCCGGAAGCCCCGGCGCCCGCCGCACCGCCGCCGGAAACCGACGACGGCGCCGTCTCCCGGATCAACCTGCGGCTGCCCGAGCAGCTGAAGCAGCGGGTCGAGGAGGCGGCGAGCCGCGAGCGGCTCTCCACCAACGCCTGGCTCGTCCGGGCCGCGAACGCCGCGCTCGGCGCCGACCGCCCGCGTCCCACCCAGCGCCGGTCGGTCTTCGGCGAGAAGTACACCGGCTGGGTCCAGTAACCCCGACTGCCTTTCCCGCACGTCTCCGACCTGCGGAGACGCCACACGAGCACCCCAGGAGGGCGCAGCCATGCCTGTTTTCCCCACCCCCGAGCCGATCGCCGCGACGATCGACCTCAGCGTCGCCGACGTCCGGATCGTCGCCAGCGACCGCGCGGAGACGACCGTCGAGGTCACCCCGGCCGACCCGGGCGACAGCGAGGACGTCAAGGCCGTCGCGAAGACCCGCGTCGAGTTCGCGGGCGGTGAGCTGCTGGTCAAGGGCCCGAAGTACGTCACCAAGCTCTGGGGCAAGGGCGGCGCCCTGCACGTCACCGTCGAGCTGCCGGCCGGTTCGCAGATCACCGGCACCGCCGCGATGGGCGACTTCCGCGTCACCGGCCGGGTCGGCGCCAGCCGCTTCAAGACCTCCGTCGGCGACATCCACCTGGACGAAGCCGCCCGGCTCGAGGCGAGCACGGCGACCGGCGACGTCACCATCGACCGCGCCACCGGGCACGCCGAGGTCGGCACCGGCTCCGGTGAGCTGCGGATCCGCGAGATCGACGGCACCGCCGTGCTGAAGAACTCCAACGGCGAGACCCGCGTCGGCGAAGTGACCGGCGACCTGCGGGTGAGCGTCGCCAACGGCGACATCCTCGTCGACCTCGCCCACGCCGGCGTGCACGCCAAGACCGCCTCCGGCGACATCCGGCTCGGCGAGGTCGTGCGGGACCGGGTCGTGCTCGAGACCGCCGTCGGCGAGATCGAGGTCGGCATCCGCGAGGGCACGGCCGCGTGGCTGGAGCTGAACTCGCTGACC
Source organism: Amycolatopsis sp. NPDC003865 (assembly GCF_053605345.1). NCBI lineage: Bacteria > Bacillati > Actinomycetota > Actinomycetes > Pseudonocardiales > Pseudonocardiaceae > Amycolatopsis > Amycolatopsis sp. NPDC003865. The sequence continues at coordinate 39,606 of NZ_JBSGJA010000032.1, forward strand.
GGCTCGGTGCGCAACACGCTCAGCGCCGCCGACGGCCCCGGAGCCAACGCCGAGACCGTCGAGGTCAAGGCCCACACCTACACCGGCGACATCGTCATCCGCCGGGCCTGAGACTCCACGAGAAAAGGGGAAATTCCATGCCAGACGCCATCGTGGCCGAAGGACTGGTCAAGAAGTACGGGAAGGTCGCCGCGCTCGACGGGATGAGCTTGTCGGTGCCCGAAGGCACCGTGCTCGGCGTGCTCGGGCCGAACGGCGCCGGGAAGACCACCACCGTCCAGATCCTCACGACGCTGCAGAAGCCGGACGCCGGCCGCGCGACGGTCGCCGGGTTCGACGTCGTGAAGGACGCGCCCGAGCTGCGTTCGCACATCGGTGCGTCGGGGCAGTACGCCGCCGTCGACCCCGAGCTGACCGGGGCCGAGAACCTCGAGATGGTCGGCAGGCTCTACCACCTGGGCACCAAGCGGGCCAAGGCGCGCGGCCGGGAGCTGCTGGCCCGGTTCAGCCTCGCCGACGCCGCCGACCGCCCGGTCAAGGGCTACTCCGGCGGCATGCGACGCCGGCTCGACCTGGCCGGCGCGCTGGTCGCGAACCCGCCGGTGCTGTTCCTCGACGAGCCCACCACCGGGCTCGACCCGCGCGCCCGCACCGAGCTGTGGGACGTCATCACCGAGCTGGTCGCGAACGGCACCACGCTGCTGCTCACCACCCAGTACCTCGAAGAGGCCGACCGGCTGGCCGACAGCATCGCCGTCGTCGACCACGGGCGCGTGATCGCCCGCGGCACCGCCGACGAGCTCAAGGACCTCGTCGGCGGCGAGCGGATCGAGCTGACCGTCGGCACGCACGACGACGTCGTCGTCGCGCAGCGGGCACTGGCCCGGCTGGCCAGCGGCGAGCCGCAGGCCGAGGGCTTCCGGCTCACCGTGCCCGTGTCCCACGGCGCGAAAGCGCTTACCGAGGCGCTCTCCCTGCTCGCCCTCGACGGCGTCGACGTCCGCGACGTCGGCGTCCGCCGCCCCACCCTCGACGACGTTTTCCTTTCCCTGACGGGCCACGAGGTGGCCGAAACCGCGAAGGAGGCCGTGTGATGAACGCGGTGCAGATGGCCGTCACCGACGGCGTGACCGTCGCCAAGCGCAACTCGATCAAGATCGTCCGGTCGCTCGACCTGCTCGGGTCCATCGTGTTCATGCCGGTGATGTTCGTGCTGCTCTTCGGCTACGTGTTCGGCAGCGTGATCGACATCCCCGGGATGTCCTACCGCGAGTTCATGCTGCCGGGGATCTTCGTCCTCGCGGTGGCGATGGGCAGCATCGTCACCGGCTACGGGCTGACCGACGACCTGCAGAAGGGCCTCATCGACCGGTTCAGATCGCTGCCGATGTCCCCGGCCGCGGTGCTGATCGGCCGCACCACCGCCGACCTGATCCTCAACGTGACGAGCCTGCTCATCATGGGGCTCGTGGGGTTGCTGGTCGGCTGGCGCATCCACACGAGCCCGCTCGAGGCACTGGGCGGGGTGCTCCTGCTGCTCGCCTTCGCCTACGCGCTGTCGTGGGTGATGGGCACGCTGGGCCTGGCCGTGCGCAAGCCCGAGGTGTTCAACAACGTCTCGAGCGTGGCGATCTTCCCGCTGACGTTCCTGGCCAACACCTTCGTCGACAGCGGGCGCCTGCCCACGCCGCTGCGGGTGATCGCGGACTGGAACCCGGTCTCGGCGATCACCCAGGCGTCACGGGAGCTGTTCGGCAACACCAGCGCGGCCATGCCGGTGCACGGCGCCTGGCCGATGCAGCACGCGGTCCTGGCGTCGGTGCTGTGGATCGCCCTGCTGCTGGCGATCTTCGTGCCGCTCTCGGTGCGCTGCTACAAGAAGGCCACCAGCCACTGAGCTACGGCAGCGTGAGGATCTCGCTGCCGTCGGCCGTCACCACGAGGGTGTGCTCGAACTGGGCCGTCCACTTCTTGTCCTTCGTGGTGACGGTCCAGTCGTCGGCCCAGATGTCGTAGTCGATGGTGCCCAGGGTGATCATCGGCTCGATCGTGAAGGTCATGCCCTCCTCGATGATCGTGTCGACGGAGGGCTCTTCGTAGTGCAGGACCGTCGGGGGCGTGTGGAACGCGGGGCCGACGCCGTGGCCGGTGAAGTCGCGGACCACGCCGTAGCCGAAGCGCTTCGCGTAGGACTCGATGACCCGGCCGATCACGTTCAGCTGCCGGCCCGGCCGGACCGCCTTGATCGCCCGCATCGTCGCCTCGCGGGTGCGCTCCACCAGCAGGCGGGCCTCCTCGGAGACGTCGCCGGCCAGGAACGTCGCGTTCGTGTCGCCGTGGACGCCGCCGATGTAGGCCGTCACGTCGATGTTGCAGATGTCGCCGTCCTCGATCACCGTCGAGTCCGGGATGCCGTGGCAGATCACCTCGTTGAGCGAGGTGCAGCACGACTTCGGGAACCGGCGGTAGCCCAGCGTCGAGGGGTAGGCGTGGTGGTCGAGCAGGAACTCGTGCACCACCTTGTCGATGTCGTCGGTGGTGGCGCCCGGCTTGACCGCCTTGCCGCCCTCCTCCAGGGCCTGCGCGGCGATCCGGCTCGCGACCCGCATCGCCTCGATCACCTCGGGCGTGCGCACGCCGCTGCCGGTGTCCCGCTTCGGCGCCGGCTTGTCCACGTACTCGGGACGGGCGATGGAGGTCGGGACGGCACGGCGCGGCGTCTGGACGCCGGGAACGAGCGGGGCACGAACGGACATGCCTCCACCTTACGACGGCCCGTTCAGCCGATCTCCGCCAGGAACCGGTGCGCGGCCTGCACCGCCGGTTTCGACGAGCCCGCTTCGGTGAGCAGCACGGCGAACGCGAGGTCGCCGCGGTAGCCGACGAACCAGCCGTGCGAGCGGGAGCCGTCGCCGAACTGGGCGGTGCCGGTCTTGCCCGCGACGTCGGGAAGGTCACGCAGCCCCGTCGCGGTGCCGCTGGTGACGACCTCGCGCATCATCCCGCGCAGCGCGTCGAGCACGTCCTGGGCAGGCGCGTCGCCGACGTTCTTCGTGGTCGCGGGCATGCCGCGGACGATCGACGGGGTCGGCACCTTCCCCGCCTGGACGGTCGCCGCGGCCAGCGCCAGGCCGAACGGGCTGGTCACCACCGTGCCCTGGCCGAAGCCGTTCTCCGCGCGCTGGACGGCCGAGTCGCTGGCCGGGACCGCGCCGGTGACCGTGGTCAGGCCGGGGACCACGAAGTCCGCGCCGATGCCGAACGAGCGGGCGGTGTCGGTGAGCGCCGAGGACGGCAGCCCGGCGGCAAGCCGGGCGAAGGTCGTGTTGCACGAGCGCGCGAACGCCGTTTTCAGCGGGACGCGCCCGAGGTCGAACCGGCCTTCGTTCGGGACCACGCGGTTCTCGATCGTCGTCGTGCCGGGGCAGTCGACCGCGCTGCCGGCCTCGACGTCACCCGCCGACAGCGCGGCCGCCGCCGTGACGATCTTGAACGTCGACCCGGGTGGGAAGCGCCCGGCCAGGGCCAGCGAACCTTCGTCGTCGGCGGCGTCGTTCTGCGCGACGGCGAGGATGTCCCCCGTCGACGGCTGGATCGCCACCAGCGCGGCCGGGTACTGCTCGGTGTCGAGGGCCTTCTCGGCGGCGGCCTGGACCTTCGCGCTGAGCGTGCTGGTGACCGCGGGCGACGGGCGCGGCGGCTCGGCCCGCAGCTCGGAGACCTCGCCGCCGGTGACGTCCCGGGTGACGATCCGCCAGCCCGCCGCCCCCGCCAGCTGCTGCTCGACCAGCGCGCGGATGCCGGGCAGGACCTGCTGCCCGGACCCGCGCGTGACCGGCAGCAGCCGCTCCTGGCTGGCGAACCGGACGCCGGGCAGGTCGTAGATCACCGGCTTGACGCGCTGGTAGTCCCCGGCTCGCAGGGTGATCACCGAGTAGGCGTCACCGGGCTTGGTCTTGCTCATGCCGTCCAGCACCGAGCGGCCGGTGACCGACGGCTCGTAGCGGTGCAGCGCCTTCGCGAGCGAGCCCGCGACGGCGCTCGGGTCGCCCGCCTTCTGCGGGTCGACGACCACGCCGATCACGGTCTGCGGGCGCATCAGCGGCACGCCGTCGCGGTCGAGGACCGGCGCGGTCTCGGGCAGCTGCGGCAGCAGGCCGAGGGTCTGGCCGACGGCCAGCTGCGGGTGCACGACCGTCGGCTGCCAGTGCACCTGCCAGCCGGTTTCGGCCGCGCGCAGCTGGGCATCGGCCCGGTAGGTCCAGGTGCGGCCCTGGGCGAGGTGCCAGGTGAGCTGGTAGCTCGCCGTCACGGTGTCGCCGTTCGCCGGCTCCTTCACCTCTTCGTCGTCGACGTCCAGGGCCTCGGGCTCGAGCACGCCGCGGACCTGGGTCAGCACGGTGGTGGCCGCGTCGGGCGAGTCGGTGTTCGCGGCCGCGGTGGCGACGTCCCCGGACGCGACGGCGTCGAGGAAAGCGGAGAGGGCGTCCTCGGGACCGTCGCCCGAGCACCCGGCCGTGGTCGCGGCGGCGAGCAGCAGCACCGCGAGCGCACCGCGGCATCGACGTGCACTCATGGCGGGATGATGCCTGGTCAGAGCGTTGTCGCGGCCTCGAAACACCGCCACGGAAGAGTGGTTAGAACAGCACCGTCGCGTACTGGCCGACCTGCTTGAAGCCGATCTTGCGGTAGGCCGCGAGGGCGGGGGTGTTGAAGGCGTTGACGTAGAGGCTGGCGGTGCGGCCCAGGCCGCGGACGAGCCGGTTGACGACGGCGGCGGTGCCGGCGGTGCCGAGGCCGTCGCCGCGGCGGTCGGGGTGCACCCAGACGCCCTGGATCTGCCCGACGGTCGCCGATATGGCGCCGATCTCGGCCTTGAAGACGACTTCGCCGTTCTCGAAGCGGGCGAAGGCGCGCCCGGCGCCGATGAGCTCGGTGACGCGGGCGCGGTAGCTGGCGCCGCCGTCACCGCTGCGCGGGTCGACGCCGACCTCTTCGATGAACATCGCGACGGCGGCGGGCAGGTAGCGCTCGAGCTCGTCCGGCCGGACCGGGCGGACCAGCGGGTCGGCCTTGACCAGCGGCTGGGTGTCCAGCGCCATCAGCGGCTGGTCGTCGCGGACCTCGCGGGCCGGACCCCACTCGCCTTCGAGCTCGTCCCACAGGCCGAGGACCTGCTCGGCCGGGCCGACGAGCGAGGAGCAGGTGCGTTGACGGCGCAGCGCGCGATCGGCGAAGGAGCGCAACGCGGGGGCGTTGCCCCTCAGCGGGATGAGGTTGGGCCCCGAGAAGCACAGCCCTTGGAGCCGCCCGGCGCGAACCGGACGGCTGTCGGCGGCCCAGAGCTCGCCACCGAGCCGCCACGGGTCGAGACCGGCAGCCTCGACCCGGGCGCTGACCATGCAGCTGCCCACCGGGTCGGCGGCGAGCGCGGCACGGACCGCCGGATAGTCCCGATCATCGAGCAGCCGTGCACCTGCAAGCCGCAACACGGGCTCCAGGGTGCCAGATTCGGCCGGTAAACGGAACGCGAGGCCGTCGACACGGTGAGATGAACAGCCCGGTTCGGGCTCCGGATCGGCCGAGACGACGTGAACGACTCGTTCAGGGCGCGCCGCGGTAGGTGCCGATCGTCCAGGAATTGCCCTCCGGGTCGCGGAGGCTGAAGGTGTGCGAGCCGTACTCGAGGTCGGTCAGCCCGGCCGTGATCTCCGCGCCCGCGGCCGTTACACGGTCATGGATCTCGTCCACCTTGTCCGACACCACGTACACCGCGCCCGTGCCGGGCTTCATCGCGTCGTGGACCCCGTCCGGCGGGCGGACGCTGCCCAGCATCACCGCGCCGCCCTCGGGCCAGCGCAGCTCGGCGTGCGCGATCAGGTCGCCTTCGGGCACCACCAGCGTCTCGGTGAAACCCAGGACGTCGACGAGGAAGCGGACCGCCGCCGGGGCGTCGTCGTACCGGAGGGCGGGCCACACGTTCGGTTCAGGAGTCATGCCCGGAGTCTCGCGCCGCCGCCACCTCCTCGTCTTGGAGGAACGGGAGCTCCTCGGCGATCCACGTCCCCGGCGTGCACCCGGCCAGCGCGCGCCACTCGTTGGTCAGGTGCGCCTGGTCGTAGTAGCCGCACTCGAGAGCCAGCGCGGCCAGATCCGTGCGCCCCTGCCGCAGCAGCCGCCCGGCCCGCTCGAACCGCAGGACCCGCGCCGCCTGCTTCGGGGCCAGGCCCAGCTCCGCGCGGAACCGCTCCCCCAGGTGACGACGGCTCCAGCCGACCTCACCCGCCAGCTCCGTGACGCGCACCCGCCCGTCCGCACCCCGCATCCGGCGCCACGCCTGCCCCAGCTCGGGCGGCGGCGCCACCGGTTCGACGGCCCGGGCGGCCAAGACGTCGTCGAGCAGCGCGAACCGCTCGGGCCAAGGCAGCTCCCGCAGCCGATCCGGCAACGAGCCCAGCCCGAACTCCGCGAGATCGACGACCTCGCCGCTCAGCTCCGCCGCCGTGACGCCGAAGAGCGTGCGCACGCCCAGCGGGTCGAGCTCCAGCTGCAGCCCTTCCTGGACGCGATCCTGCCGGATCAGCACCGCGCTGGTGTGCAGGCCGCCGACCAGCGCCTGGAGGCTGTGCCCGGCCATCCGCACCGGCCCGGCGAGGCTGATGACGAGCGTCACATGCCGGGAGGGCAGCCCGCGGTGGACCGGCAGCGTCACCTCGTCCTGCGCGTACCCGACATAGCGCGTGACCAGGGGCCGCACCACCGGGTGCGGCCGGTGAATGGCCCAGGTCACGCTCACGAATGCCAGCGTAACCGTCACCACCGACAGTTCCGGATCTGCTAACACGGAGGGTGCGTCCCCACCGCGGAAGGAACCACCCGATGACGATCCAGGAGCAGGCGCAGCAGCTGGAGCTGCTCGCCGACCAGGTGCCCACCGGCATCGCGCTCGCCACCAAGAGCGACCTCGAAGACCTCCAGGCACAGGTGCTGGGCCTGCTCGGGGAGACGTCGACCGCGACCGCGATCCAGGGCGCGATCCAGCTGGCGGCGCAGCAGATCGACGAGGTGGCGGCCGCGCTGGAGAACGTCCGGTTGCAGATCCGCGACGCCGCCCAGCACCACCTGCAGGGCTGAAGACGCGCCGAAGCCCTCCTCACCCGAAGGCGAGGAGGGCTTCGGCGGGAGTACGTCAGCCGGCGGTGACGACCGGGGCGCCCTCGCCCAGGGACTCGCCCGCCTCTTCGGCGATGCGCATGGCCTCTTCGATGAGCGTCTCGACGATCGCGTGCTCGGGCACGGTCTTGATGACCTCGCCCTTGACGAAGATCTGGCCCTTGCCGTTGCCGGACGCGACACCCAGGTCGGCCTCGCGGGCCTCCCCCGGACCGTTCACGACGCAGCCCATGACGGCCACGCGCAGCGGGATCTCCATGCCCTCGAGCCCGGCGGTGACCTGCTCGGCGAGCGTGTAGACGTCGACCTGCGCGCGCCCGCACGACGGGCACGACACGATCTCCAGCTTCCGCGGCCGCAGGTTCAGCGACTGCAGGATCTGCGCGCCGACCTTGACCTCTTCGACCGGCGGCGCGGACAGCGACACGCGGATCGTGTCGCCGATGCCCTGGCGCAGCAGCGCGCCGAACGCCACCGCCGACTTGATCGTGCCCTGGAACGCCGGGCCCGCCTCGGTGACGCCGAGGTGCAGCGGGTAGTCGCACTGCTCGGCGAGGATCTCGTACGCGCGCACCATGACGACCGGGTCGTTGTGCTTCACGGAGATCTTGATGTCGTGGAAGTCGTGCTCGGCGAACAGCGACGCCTCCCACAGCGCCGACTCGGCGAGCGCCTCCGGCGTCGCCTTGCCGTACTTGTCCATGATCCGCTTGTCCAGCGAACCCGCGTTGACGCCGATCCGGATCGGCGTGCCGTGGTCCTTCGCGGCCTGCGCGATCTCCTTGACCTGGTCGTCGAACTTCCGGATGTTGCCCGGGTTCACGCGCACCGCCGCGCAGCCGGCCTCGATCGCGGCGAAGACGTACTTCGGCTGGAAGTGGATGTCGGCGATCACCGGGATCTGCGACTTGCGCGCGATCGCCGGCAGCGCCTCGGCGTCGTCGGCCGACGGGCACGCCACGCGGACGATGTCGCAGCCCGCGGCGGTCAGCTCGGCGATCTGCTGCAGGGTCGCGTTGACGTCGGAGGTGAGCGTCGTCGTCATCGACTGGACGGAGATCGGGAAGTCACTGCCGACGCCGACCGGGCCCACGTGGAGCTGGCGGGTCTTGCGGCGCTCGGAGAGGACGGGCGGGGGCAGGGCTGGCATACCGAGTGCGACGGTCACGGCGTCCAGCGTACCTACCCCGACCGGGCCACCTTCACCATGTCAACCGTCACGGTGAGCAGCGTTACGGCCCGTGTGCCGGGTCACGGAGGGGCCGGAACCCCTCCGTGACCGGGCGCTACTGCAGGCGGATCGGGTTGACGATGTCCGCGGTCACCGTGAGTAGCGTGACCGCGCCGCCGATGAGGACCAGCACCATCGTGATCCCGGACAGCTTCGTGTAGTCCACCGGGCCGCCGGCCGCCTTGCCGCGCAGGCCGCGGATCCAGTCGCGGACGCGCTCGTACCAGACCACCGCGATGTGCCCGCCGTCCAGCGGCAGCAGCGGCAGCAGGTTGAACACGCCGATGAAGAAGTTCAGGCTGGCCAGCAGGAAGAAGAACAGCACCCAGATGCCCTGCTCGACGGCCTCGCCGCCGATCCGGCTCGCGCCGACGACGCTGACCGGGGTGTTGGGGTCGCGCTCGCCGCCGAAGATCGCGGTGACGACGGCGGGGATGCGCTCGGGGAACTCGACGAGCCGCTGGGCCGTCTCGGCGAACATCGTGCCGGTGAAGCTGAACGTGGCGCCGACGGCGGCGATCGGGCCGTACTGCGTGGTCAGCGCGGGCGGCTGGGCCGAGGCGCCGATCATGCCGACCGTCTTGACCCCGGTGCTGGTCCAGCGCTGCACCTTCGGCACGTCGACGGTGAGGTTCAGCGTCTGGCCGTTTCGCAGCACCTGGAACGCGGTCGGGCCGCTGGTGGCCTGGACGGTGGCGAGCATCTCGTCCCAGGTCGCGACCGGCTTGCCGCCGACCGCGAGGACCTTGTCGCCGACCTGCAGGCCGGCCGTCTTCGCCGGCGTCAGGGCGCCCGGCGGGCAGGTGGTGTCCTTGGCCTGCTCCTCGGTCGTCGTCGACCGGGCGCAGGAGGTCGCGGCCAGCACCGGCTCGGTCTTCGTCGGGGCCAGGTTCGGCAGGCCCATCGTCACGGCCATCAGGTAGAGCACGACGAAGCCGAGGATGAAGTGCGTGACCGACCCGGCGCACATCACGACGGTGCGCTTCCAGGTCTTGAACCGCCACATCGCGCGCGGCGCCTCGTCCGGCGTGACCTCGTCGAGCGCGGTCATGCCGGCGATGTCGCAGAACCCGCCGAGCGGGATCCACTTCAGGCCGTACTCGGTCTCCCCGCGGCGGAACGAGAACACCGTGGGCCCGAAGCCGACGAAGTACCGGCGGACCTTCATGCCGAAGGCCTTGGCGGTGACCATGTGGCCGGCTTCGTGCAGCGCGACGGAGACGCAGATCCCCAGCGCGAAGAGCACCACACCGATGATGTAGGCGAGCACCCGCTACTTCCCCTCGATGATCGAACGGGCCCGCGCGCGGGCCCAGCGCTCGGCGGCGAGCACGTCTTCGACGTCGCGCGGTTCGCGACGCCACTCGTCGGCGGCTCCCACCACCTCGGAAACAGTGTCCACTATCGACGTGAAGCCGGTGTTCTGCGCGAGGAAAGCGGACACGAGCTCCTCGTTCGCGGCGTTGTAGACCGCGGGCAGGCAGCCGCCCACCGTGCCGCAGTGCCGGGCCAGCTCGACCGACGGGAAAGCGTCGTTGTCCAGCGGCTCGAACGTCCAGGTCGCGGCCTGGTCCCAGGTGCAGGCGGCCGCGGCGCCGGGAACGCGGTCGGGCCAGTGCAGCGCGAGCGCGATCGGCAGCCGCATGTCGGGCGGGCTGGCCTGGGCGATCGTCGAGCCGTCGGTGAAGGTCACCATCGAGTGCACGATCGACTGCGGGTGGACGGTGACGTCGATCTTTTCGGGCGCGATGTCGAACAGCAGCGCGGCCTCGATCAGTTCCAGGCCCTTGTTGACCAGGGTCGAGGAGTTGATCGTGATCAGCGGGCCCATCGACCAGGTCGGGTGCGCCATGGCCTGCTCGACGGTGACGTCGGCCAGCTCCTCGCGCTTGCGGCCGCGGAACGGGCCGCCGGAGGCGGTGAGGACGAGCCGGGCGACTTCGTTCTCCCTGCCGGCCCGCAGGGCCTGCGCGATGGCGGAGTGCTCGGAGTCGACGGGCACGAGCTGCCCGGGCTTCGCGGCGGCGAGCACCAGCGGCCCGCCGGCGATGAGGGACTCCTTGTTCGCGAGCGCGAGGGTGGCGCCGGTGGCGAGCGCTTTGAGCGTCGGCTCGAGGCCGCGCGAGCCGGGCAGGGCGTTGAGGACGGTGTCGACGGGGACGGCGTCGATCAGTTCGGTGACGGCGTCGGAGCCCGCGAAGAGGCGCGGGAGCTTGAACTCGCCCTGGGCGTAGCCGCGCTTCTGCGCCTCGGCGTACAGCGCGAGCTGCACGTCTTCGGCGGCGGTGGCCCTGGTCACGGCGACGGCCTCGACCCCGTGGGCGAGCGCTTGGGCGGCGAGCGCGGCCGGATCGGCGCCGCCCGCCGCGATGCCGGCCACCCGGAAGAGGTGCGGGTTGCGGGCCGCGACGTCCAAGGCCTGGACGCCGATGGACCCGGTGGAGCCGAGCACGAGAACGCTTCGCGAGGTAGTCATCGCGGGACATTGTCGCGCGGGACGTCTCCGCCGCGCACCCGGAGGTTGCCTGGCCGGCGAGTGGCCGGCGCCACGCGGGCCGTCTCCGCGGCGGGCCCGGAGGTGTGGGATCATCGGCGCGTCCGTGGTTCATGGGTCTTGAGGAGTTCATCGTGGCAGGCAAGGCGGTCGAGAAGCGGCGTCCCGAGGTCGACCCGCGCGACGAGCCGTCGGCGGCCTGGGGCTGGCACGGCTCGTTCCCGAAGGCCACCCGGATCGCCGGCTGGGTCAGCGCGGTCATCCTCATCGTGATGATCAAGGGCAACCACGAGAACAACACCGAGAACGTGTGGCTGGTCGGCCTGGCGCTGTTCCTGGTCCTGCTGCTGGTCCTCGACATCCGCAAGCAGCGCACGGCCTGGCGCAAGTAGTTCGTCATTCGCTAACGTCCCCGGCATGAAGCTGCGCTGGGGTCTGGCTCTCGTCGGTGTGCTGGGTGCTTTGCTGACCGCGCCGGCTTCGGCGTCGGCGGCCCCGGTGGTGACGCGGTGCGAGTTCACCCCGACGCCCGACAACCCCGCCGCCCGTCCGGTGGTGCGTCCGCTGCCGTTCGCGTTGACGCGCGGGACGGTGGACGTGACGTTCCGCTTCAACTACGGGCCGGTGACGGTGCGGCTGAACCGCGCCGGAGCCGCTCCGTGCGCGGTCCACAACATGGTTTCGCTGATCCTGCAGCGGTTCTACGACCGTTCGCAGTGCTGGCGGCTGACGAACTCGTCCCGGCTCGGGGTGCTCCAGTGCGGAGACATCTACGAGGTCGAAAAGGGCGGGCCGGGGTACAAGTTCCCGGACGAGGTGACCGGTTCCGAGACCTACCCGCGCGGGACGGTCGCCATGGGGAACCAGGGGCCGGGGACCAACGGGTCCGAGTTCTTCATCGTGCATTCGTTCGCGAACATCCCGGCGAACTATTCGGTGCTGGGCACCGTGGTGCGGGGGATGTCCGCGATCGATCACATGGTGGCGGACGGGATCATCCCGACCGACCCGAACGGGCCGCTGGACGGCGCACCGGCCAAGCCGGTGAAGATCCAGCGGGCCACGCTCGGCTGGTAGGTCACCAGAAGTCTTCCGGCCGGTCCGCCACCTCCCGCGCGAGGTCGCGGACCGCTTCCCTGTCATCGTCGACCGCTGCCGCGAGCGCCGCACGGGATTCGGGGGTGTCGATGTGCAGCAGGGCGTCCAGCGCATTCACCGCCAGGTCGTCGTCGATGTCGTCCTCACGGTGCCAGGCCACGGTCCGCGCCAGGACGGGTACCGACTCCGGCGCGGCGAGGTCCGACAAGGTGTACACGATGTCGAGGGCGTAGACGTGCGGCTCGGTACGGGCCAGGTCGAGCGCTTCGATCAGCACGGGCACGTAGGACGGCGACGGGAATTCGCTAACGACGTTGACGTAACTGTCGAAGCGGGACCAATCCCGGTCCTTGAAAGCCCTCGCGAGCCCTTCGGACAACGCCTCGACCACCTCGTCAGGATTCTTCCCGCGGAGCCGCGATGCTTTCTCGAGCGGGTTTATCTCCGCCGCGAGAACGATCGTCGCAATGTCGCTGTCAACCACCACAATCACCTCCCGACAAAATCATCCAAGGACTCCACTTCGTACCCCAGCAGCTGCCCATTGTACAAGTCGGCACTGCCGCCGCCTCTCTTGCCACGGAGTCCATAGGTGATGAATCCGTGCTCCGACTTCACGTGCACTTGCCGGATGTCGTTGCTCACCCGCGGGAGGCCGTCGAGTCCTCGCTCGCGAATGAGAGGCGACGGCGGGTAGTCGATGGCCCCGTTGTCGATCAGCAACTGCCGCGTACCCGGTTTCGCGTACATGGTCACGACGACGTCGTACTTGCCACTCTTGAACTTGGGAATTCGCCGCTGGATGTAACCGGGATCGTCGACGATGAAGCTTTCGTTCTTCTTGGGCCTGATCCCGTTTTTCTTGAAGGATTCGAACTCTTCGAACGACATCGCCCGGTAGAAGACTTCGAGTTTGCCCTGCTCGACCAGTTCGGAGACCGGGAGGTCTCGGATGTCCTGGACCACATCACCGTTGGGCCCGCGAACCAGATCGCGGAAGTGCCGGTAGACGTCGAACCACTTCTGCAGGTCCCCTTGGTCGTCGGAAACCTTGTCGGCCGGCAGATTGGGGTTGCTCGTAGTCGTGCCGTCGGCGAGGTACTGCCCGAGCGCGCCGACCGGGATGGGATCGGGAACGCGCAGCGCGCGGTCGTTCGCGACCTTCCGGGCGGCGATCCCCGGCGGCGGGGGCGGCGGCTGCCAGTGTGGAGCCACGCGCTTGCCCGAACCACCACAAGACACCCGGCAGGTGCCCGCTTTGCCCGACCCACCGCGCAGGGTTGCCGTCCCCGTGGCGTTGGCACGACCGGGTGGCAGCGGACCCACGACGACGGGGTTCCGGATGTCGCCGGGCCCGTACACGGTGACGTGAGGAAAGAACGTCAGCACCCACATGCAGGTGAGGTAGGCGTAACCGGAGTAGTTGTCGCAGACCCCGTTGGGGTCGACCTCGTGGATCACCGAACCCGGATCCGAGGCTTGGTGCCCGTCGAGGTCGACTCGGCCCAGCGGATCGGCGTCGCCGAAGAGGTACCGGTTCGCTCTCGTTGCGGGCCCGCCAGGATCCACTTGGATGTCGTCCCGGCTGGTGAACGACCCGGTTCCCGGCGAGTACCACCGGGCTCCCATGTCGACCTGGCCCGTGGCCGGGTCGGTGTAGTCCGACTGGAACCCCAGCGGTGAGGTCGTCCCCGCGGAGGCCGTCCGGGCACCGAAGGGGTCGAAGGCCGACGAACCGGTCAACTGGGATGCGACCGGATCCAGCTCTCCGACGACGTCGAAGTGGCGATCGGTCAGCGCGACCTGGCCAGGGCCCGAGCCGGACTTCTCGGCGAGCAGCCCGTTCACGTTGTCGCGTGAGAAAGTCGACGTGCCGTCCGAGGTCAGGTCCAGCGAGGTGCCGTCGTACGACAAGGCCTGGTCGTTCCTCGACGACGCCCGATCGAGACCGTCGTACGCGTACGTGGCCGAGCCCTGCTTCACCGCCCGGTCGAACGCGTCGAACTCCGACGTCACTGTTCCGGCTGGTCCCGAACGGGCGTTCAGCGTGCCCCGCGGGCTCCACGTCAGCGTGTCCGCGCCGTCGGTCAGCTGGCGGTTGCGCTCGTCGAACGTCGCCGTGCGGTCGCCCGCCTGCACGCGGTTGCCCGAGGCGTCCCACGCGTATGCGGTCGTCTTGCCGCCGACGCTCCACGACGTCAGGCGGCCCGCCTGGTCGTAGCCGTACGTGTTGTCGCCGGCTCCGGCCACCCCCGTCGTCTTCTTGCCGGTGAGGCGGTCGTCGAGGTCGTAGCTGTAGGCGAGTGCCGCGAGGGAAACGCCGCCGGTGGCCTTCAGCTCGTCACTCGTCTGACGGCCGAAGTCGTCATACCCGTAGGTGCGGACGCGGCCGCTGCCGTAATCGATCGACGCGAGGTTGCCCGCGTCGTCGTAACCGAGCGTCTGCTTGACGCCGGTCAGGCCGTCCTGCTGGGTCGACAGGCGTCCCTTCTGGTAGGTGAACACCGCGGTGCCCGCTCCGTCGACGCGCTGGGTCAGCCGGCCGGACCCGTCGTAGGAGTAGGTCGACGTCCCCGACAGCGGTCCCGTGCTCGTGAGCAGGTCACCGCGGTCGTCGTAGGTGAACGTCTTCTCACCGCTGGGCGCGTTCACCGCCAGCAGGCGGCCCACCGGGTCGAACCGCTGGACGCGGTCCGGGGTCGGCTGGGCCCCGCCGGTGCCGGTCTCCAGCGTCAGCCGGCCGAGCGCGTCGAACGTCCGCTGCCGTTCGACGCCGCCGGGTGCCTGCACGCGCACCGGCCGGCCGGCCGGGTCGTACGAGGTCGTCCAGGTGCGGTCCGCAGCGGCCGGATGCGCCGCCGTGGCCGGTTCGACCACCGACTCCGACAGCCCCAGCGCGTTGTACGTCTCGAGCGTGCTGTTGCCGCGGCCGTCGGTCGACCGGGTCCGGTTGCCCGCCGCGTCGTAGCCGTACGACGTCGTGATCGACGCCGTGTCGGTGGTCGGCTCCTGCTGCCGGACCAAGAGGCCGCGGGAGTCGTGGTCGAACCGGGTGGTACGGCCGAGCGCATCCGTCGCCGAGACCTTGTTGCCGTCGGCGTCGTAACCGACCGAACTCTTGCGGAGCACGTGCTCGTCCGGAGCCAAGCTGTAGAAGCCGGTGGCCCGGCCTGCCTGGTCGTAGCTCACGTAGCCCGTCCGGCCGTGGCCGTCGGACTGCCGCACCGGCCGCCCGGCGAAGTCGTAGCCGAACCGGGAGACCACGCCCGCCGGGTCCGTGGTGACGGTCCGCTGCCCGAGCACGTCGTACTCGTTCTTCGTCACCTCGCCGGTCGGCGCCGTCGTGGAAACGAGGTTCCCGGCGTCGTCGTAACGGAGCTTCGTGCTGTACGCCGCCGGTGCCGGACGGCGCTCGAGGCGGGTCGCCGTGACCTGCCGCCCGAGGTCGTCGTAGGTGGCTTCCACCCGCGAACCGGTCGGGTCCGTGGTGGAGAGCGGCTCGCCCTCGGTGGTGTAGCCGTAGCTCCACACCCCGCCGGGCCGGTCGCCGGCCGCCGGGTCCGGGTCGGTGCGCTCCACCGGGCGGCCGAGCTGGTCGTACCGGTAGCGGGTGACCGCGCCTGCCGGGTCCGTGACGCTCAGCAGGTTGCCGAGCGCGTCGTACTGCCGGGTCGTGGCGACCTTCGCCGCGGTCGTCTCCCCCGGCTTGCGGTAGTCCGGCGACGCCACCTTCACGACCCGGCCCGCCCGGTCGTAGGTCACCGCTCCGACG
Source organism: Amycolatopsis sp. NPDC003865 (assembly GCF_053605345.1). Classification (NCBI taxonomy): domain Bacteria; kingdom Bacillati; phylum Actinomycetota; class Actinomycetes; order Pseudonocardiales; family Pseudonocardiaceae; genus Amycolatopsis; species Amycolatopsis sp. NPDC003865. The sequence goes on from NZ_JBSGJA010000032.1 coordinate 55,374, forward strand.
TTGCCGTTCGGGTCCTTCGTCTCGGTTTGGTTCCCGAACGTGTCATAGCCGTCGACGACCTCCGGGCGCACCTGCGCGGCCGCCGCTCCCCCGGACTCGGCCGCGACGAGCGGCTGCGTGGTCCGGACGACCCGGCCGAGCTTGTCGTAGGTCAGGTTCGTGGTGAACGCGGCCAGATCCGCGCCGGGGGCGTTGCCGCGCGGCGAGGTGACCCCGGTGACCAGCCCGCGCTCGTCGTACCGGTAGGTGGTGGTCAGCTTCTCCGTCGCGCTCTTCGTGACGGACTTGCTCGTCTGGTGACCCGCGCTGTCGTAGCCGTACTCGACGGTCTCGCGGTTGCCGAGGTCGAGCCGCGTGCTGTTCGAGCTCTGTCCGGTGTGGACGGTCTTGACGACGTCGCCGCCCGGCCCGTACGTCCATTCGGTCCGGTTCGCCAGTCCCGACGGGTCGGCGGTTTCCGCCGTTCCGCGGCCCGCGGCGTCGTATTCGAACGTCGTGACACGACCGCCCGGCTCGGTCAGCTTCGTCTTCTGGCCGGCGGCGTCGTAGGCGTACTCCTGCAGGGTGACATCGCGCTTGGGGGCCGCCGGGTTGAACGGATCGCGCACGTCGTGGGCGACGACCTTCCAGACCTTCCCGTCTCCGAAGTACTGGTAGCGGGTGGTGCGCCCCATCGAGTCGGTTTCCCGCACCCGGCGACCCGCGAGGTCGTAGGCGTAGGACGCGAGGACCAGGGTCGGCGCGGACGTCGTGTCGCCGCTGCCGTCGGTGTCACCGCCCCCGGTCGCCGGATCGGTCGCCTGGCCGGTCCAGGCCCGCAGCCGGACTTCCGCGAGTGCGTTGCGGGCGGTGTAGCCGTACTCGTACTTGTTCCCGCCCGCGTCGACCATCCAGACCCGGTTGCCGAACGCGTCGTAGCCGGACGAGGTGACCCCGCCCTCCGGGTCGACGACCCGGCTTGGCCGGCCGAAGTCGTCGTAGTCGGTCGTCGTGACGCGGGTGGCGTCACCGCCGGTCAGGTCCTTCTCCTCGGTGCGCACGACGTTGCCGTCGGCGTCGTAGCCGGTGAGCGTCTGAGCGGTGTGCGTGACCCCGGTGACCGCGTTGACCACGCCCGAACCGGTCGCAGCGGTCTGGTGCGAGCGGGAGTCGTAGGCGTAGGTGGTCGTCACCCCGGCCGGATCGGACGCGCTGCTGCGCGTCTCCGTCTTCTTGCGGCCGAAGACGTCGTACGTGTACGTCGTCGTCAGGCCGGCCGGGTCCACGACCTTCGCCAGATCGCCGTTCCTGTAATAGGAGTAGGCCGTGACGCCGTTGCGGGGGTCGGTCGTCTGCAGGAGGAGACCCGCGGGAACGTTGCCGCCGCCCACCGCGGCTTCCGTGCCGTTCGACTGCGCGTGCCGGGTCACTCCGCCGTCCGGGGTCGTCTCCGTCGACAGCAGCCCTCGGACACCCAGGTCCGTGTACGTGTACGTCGTCGCGTATGCCGGGTCGTCCGCGTTCGCCGAACGCGCGTCGCGGGACGACAGCAGCTTGTCGTTGCGCGGGTCCGTCACGTCGGCCGCGTTCAGGTAGTACGTCGAGTACGACGTCTGGCAGTCGCCCGGCGCGACGCGGCACGTCTTGCGGGCGACGACGTTGCCGCGCTCGTCGTTGGTCAGGACGACCGTGTTGCCGAGCTCGTCGCCGATCGTGGTCTGGAAGCCCTTGTCGTCGTAGTCGTAGGTCCGCACGCCCTGGCCGTTGACCGGGCCGCCGACCCACGTGCCGTCGCCGCCCACCGGGCCGCCGCAGTACGAGGGGTCGCTCGGGTCCTGGGGCGCCGACGGGTCGCAGGCCGCGTTGTCCGGCGGCAGCGGATTGCCGTCGCCGTCGCGCCGGTCCTCCGGACGGATGCCCTGGCCCAGCGGCGCGATGTAGCGGAGGATGCGGCCCCGCACCGGGTCGTAGTCGTAGAAGTGCGGGCGGTTCCCGGGGTCGGAGACCTGCGTCGTGCGGACCAGGTTCGTCTCGGTCCCGGTGACGACGGGCCGCCCCAGGCGCCAGTGGCCGCCGTTGCGGTCCACGACCTCGGTGAGGCGGTCCGAAGCCGTGTCGTAGCTCAGCTGCGCGGCGACCCGGCCGCTGGGCAGGGTGATCTTGGTGAGCGAACTGGCCGCCGTCCGGGCCTGGAAGTGCGCCGCGGCGGTCGTCGGGCCGACGGCGTACTCGTAGAACGCGGCCTCGGCGATCTGCCCGGCGAAGAACCGGCGTGGCTCGGTTCCCCAGCCCGGCCAAGCCGACGGCGGGACGGTGTACGCGGCCCCGATCTGGTTGTAGACGACGTCGTCGTGCGCGATCTCGCCCTGGACGCTGCCGACCGCCTGGCCGTCGAGGTAGAGCGTCTGGGTCGCGAGCGCGCCGGAGAGGACGACGTGGTGCCAGGTGTTGTCGTTCACCGCCGCCGCCGAAGTGATCGGCGCGGCGGCACCGTTCCAGAACTGGCCGCGCAGCTTGCCGTCCGTGCCGACGTACAGCACGGGCACCGCGCCGCTGGGCGTGCCGCTGATCGGCGCCTTCTGGTAACCGAAGAGCGGGCCCCCGGTCGCGGTCCGGAACCACAGTTCGACGGCGAGGTCGCGGTTCTTGCGGACCAGGCCGTCCGGCAAGGTCACCACCGACGAGGTGCCGTTGAACGTCGCCGCGGTCCCGGTGCCGGTCAGCGGTCCCGGCTGGCCGAGGGTGACGTCCTTGTAGGTTCCGGCGTCCTTGCCGAGCTTGAGCCCGTTCTCGCTCGCCGCCGTCGTGCCTGCCGTCTCGCCGAAGCGCCAGAACGACGACGGGCGGGCGTCGACGACGGAGCTGCGGTAGTGCGAACCCGCGGTGTGGTCGTAGTTCGTGCACCCGCCCTCGGGGTCGCAGACCTTCGTCAGCCGGTCGCCGTCGTAGGTGTAGGTCCAGGTGAGCTGCTTGCCGTCGATCGGGTCGGTGCTCACCGAGGTGACGTGGTTACCGGTCCACTTGAAGTAGAGGATCCGGTCGCTGGTCCGGCTGATCGCCCGCCGGAGGTGCTCGGGGGTGCCGTAGTCGAGTTCGACGTGGTGGCCGGCCTGGTCGTAGATCTCGATGAGCCTGCCGTCGGGGCGGAAGCGGTAGAGCGTGGCCGCCTTGTCGGTCAGCACCCAGCCGCCGCCGGCGGCTTCCACCTCGATCCGGAAGTCGGCCTGCCGTCCCGGCGGAGGTGCGAAGGTCCCGTCGCTGTTGCGGCCGAACCGGACCTGCTGACCGTCGGGGTAGGTCACCACGACGTTGCCCGACCCGTCGTTGTCGGGCACGACCTTCATGTCGTAGCGCGTCGACCACCCCGCGCCGAAGGTCAGGTCACCGCGGGGGTCGAGGCTGTTGTAGGTGCGGGCGACGGTCAGTTCCGGGCCGGTCACCTGCACCGCGGCGTCGACCGCGCTGGAGAAGTAGTTGCCGGTCTGCGGGTCGAAGTCGCGCTGCGCGCCGCTGTAGGGCGCGTTCGCGAGGTGGGAGGTGATTTCCGGTTGCGGGACCGCTGTCAGCAAGTGGCTCGGCGTGAGCTTCTCGCTCTCGGCGTTGCCGTCGTAGGCGAAGACGCGCCACTGGTAGTCCTTGCTCCAGCGCAGCGCTCCGGCCGGGACGGTCCACGTCCGCTTGGTCACGTAGCCGGAGTCCACACAGGACACTCCGGTCAGCGTCCCGTCCGGTTTGGCGACGTAGTTCTCGCAGACCTCGAAGCGGTACTTGAGGTTCGAGGAGACCGGTGCGTCCACGTCCACCGCGTCCGCCCACAGCTGCGGGGTGAGCGTGGGCGCGGAGAACCCGTTCGGCGGGTACTGCGCCTTGACGATCGGCGGGACGTCGAACACGGTCATCGACAGGCGCGTCGGCGGGATCTGCTCGTCGGTGAACCAGGCTCCGCCGCGGCGCAGCATGCTGAAGTCGAACAGGTAGCTGCCCGGCTCGATGGCCTTGATGGTGGCGTCCACCGTCACCGAGCCGCCCCGCGGCACGTCGCTGGGCAGGGACGCGGCCTCGACCGCGCCGACCGGGGATCCGGCGGCGGTGAAGGCGCGGTAGCCGAGTGCGTAGTCCGCCGCGGTCCAGGTGTCCGCGCCGCGGTTGGTGACGGTGATCTTGACCTTGCCGGCCTGCGTGCGGGTCACCGGTGGCTGGGGAACACCGCGGTCGACGCGGTATTCGGCGTCGTAGGCGGTGTGCGTGACGAACAGGCGGGGCGGGTTCGCCGTCCGGTTGCCGGTGAACTTCTTCCAGCCGTAGGGATCGGTTTCCGAAGCGCGGACCGCGAGGCCGTAGTTGGCCTGCGCGCCGGTCACCCAGCGCTGCACGAGGTCGCGGCCGCCGGTGCCGAGCGGGATCAGCTCGGTCGCCGACGGGCAGCTCGAAGCGTGTTGCTGGAGGCCGATGTACCCGTGGGCGAAGGACTCCTGGGCGAGCGCGGGACCGAAGGCGGGCCCGGGGAAGCCGGTTGCGGTGTTCCACGGCGCCGTGACGCCGTGCACGGTCACCGGGCGCGGCTGGCAGGACCACGACCAGGTGCTCTTCAGCGTCAGCTGGGCGCCGAGGATCTTGTGGTTGCGGAGCCGGCTCTCGACGCCGCCGAACGACAGGTAGCTCGCGGCCTTGATCGACCCCGTCGTCCCGATCTTGAGTTCCGTGCCGCCGTCGAGGCGGGAGCCGTTCTGGAACACCGCCCCGCCGTCGGAGGCGGTGGTCTCGACGCTGGGGTCGACCTCGACCGGGTAGACGCGGGCCGGATCGTTCAGCCAGCTCGTGTCCAGCTCGACCCGGAGCACGTACCCGCCGGCGGTCTCCTGGAGCCGGTACGTCACGCCCTCGGACCGGGCGGGCTCACCGGTCGCCGGGTCGCGACGGGAGTCGGTCATGAAGCCCACCGGGATCCTGGCGCGCTCACGCCCGTCCGCGTCGGTGAGCGAGATCCGCCCGTCCACCACCGACGGCCGAAGTCCCTTCACGCGCAACGGGAACTCCCACACCGCGGGTGCCTGCGCCGAATTCAGGACCAGCGTCTCCTTGACCCCGCCCGGCACCACGTCCAGGCGCAGGTCGGCCCCGGCTCGCACACCCGGGTAGACGATCCGGCCGCCCGACACCGTGCCCGCCGACGGCGAGGCGCCACTGACCTCGAAGCCGAATTCGTGGTCGCCGTCCAGGCCGACCCGCACGACCTCACCGGTGGCCCGAGGGGCGAACACCAGCCGCTCGGCGTCGGCCGCGTTCGTCCACCCCGCGCCGGGGGCGCCGGGCACGATCCCGGTGTCGATCGGCTGGAAGGTGCCGTCGGGCGCGCGGTAGTTGATCGGGTCCTGGCCGAACTCGGTGGTGAGGGTGCCGTCGGCGTTGGCGTAGGTCTTGTCGGTCGCCGTGCGCCGGTCCGGCAGCTCCCGGCTGGTCTTCTCGTCGAAGCCGGTGACGTGCGCCGCCGGGTTCTCGACCCGCACGGCATTCGCGCGGACCGCGGCCTCGCCCGCGGCCACGGCCGGGTACTTCGACTGCAGGGATTTCGGCCCGGCCACGTTGGCGCGGCCGCCGGCGTCGTCCGCCTGCCGCCCCGCGGTCCCCGCCAGCTGCTTCGGCGCGAGGGCCATCGCCTGCTGGAGCAGCTCGGCACCGAGGTCCGGACCGGCCGGGACCGACGGACCGAGCACCCCGGCCGTCAGCGCGACGACGAGGCCGAGCAGCGTCGCCCGGCTCGCGTGCCCGGACTTGCGTCGTGAAGCGAACATGGCAGAACCCGCCCTCGTCGGTCGAACCACAGCACGGCATGGAGGCACCCCGATCGGCGGGCCCGAGGGTTGCTCGAGGCCCGCCGGAGTGCCGGGGGAACGGTCAGAAGGTCGGCTTGGGCAGCGGTCCGCCCGCGAACGCCGGCGCAGTCGCCGGCGCCAGGGAGCTGCGTGCGGCGGCGGCCGCGGCGCCGGAACCGAAGGCGTAGGTGACGCCGTCGCTGTCGCGGTAGGTCACCACCACCCCGCCCGCGGACAGCCCCGTGAACGAGGGGTCCGTCGCGGACGGGTAGGCCGCGCCGGTGCGGGAGTCCACCAGCTTCTGCCAGTCCTGGTAGCCGGTGCTGCCGGGCGCCTTCTGTTCGGTCACGTAGATGTAGCCGTCGGTCGCGCGGACCGCCACGTGCACGACGCCACCGGTGTCGACCGCGGCGGCCGGGGAGCCCTGCCCGGTGATCCCCGGGAGCGGCTTCCAGGTTCCGGTGAAGCCGGCGGCCTGCTCGCGCTGGTTGACCACCACGCCGTCCGGCTGGACGGCGAAGGCTTCGAGGGTCTGGTCCGGGTTCGCCGTCGCGGCGAGCTTGCCGGTCCAGCCCGTGCCCGGCACCGCGCTCCAGGCGCTCAGGGTTCCGTCGACGTACGTGGCCTTGGTGTACAGGCCCGCGGTGGTGCGCGCGACGAGGTCGATCCCGTCCGGCTGCACGACGGCCGTCAGGTCCGCGGTCAGGCCCGAAGACGGCAGCACGCGCCACGGCAGGTACTGCGTGCTGGCCGGGTCCTGCGGACGGGCCAGCAGGCGCCCCGCGCCGTCGACGGCGAACGCGGTCCCGACGCCGGAGCGCTGGACGAGGACCGCGGGTCCGGGCGTCCACCCGCCGAAGCCGGTCGCGGCCGTCCAGGTCGTCGTGGCCGGTGCCTGGGTGCTGCGCCGGGTCTCGCTGTCTTGGCCCAGCGCGGTGACCAGCAGGCTGTCGTCGGCGAGCCGGAGCGCGCCCGGCGTGCCCGTGTACTGCTGGTAGCCGGGGACGACCGCGAAGTCGACGACGGTGATGTCCGTGGACCGCTGCCGCCCGTGGATGAGCCGGCCGAAGCCGTCGACGTAGAAGTGCTGGAGCTTCCCGCCCGTCCCTTCGACGACGGCGCTCGGCGCGTCGGCGACGACCGGCACCGCCGGCCGGCCGGGCAGGCCCGGGTCGACCAGCTTGCAGTCGTCGGTGGTGACACTCAACTGGTAGTCCGTGCCGATCGTGCCGACCACCTTCGGACCGGTCCAGCTGCCCGCACCGAGGTAGCGGTACCACTTGAGCTGGCCGTTGTTCTTGTCCAGCGCGTAAAGGACGTCACCACCGGCCGAGGCGACCTGTGCGAAGTTCTGCCAGCCGGTGGTGCCGACCAGCGTCGCGTACTCGATCCACCGCTGGCTGGTCGGGTCGTACTGGAAGCGGTAGAGCGCCCCGGCGGGAGTGCGCGCGTAGAAGACCCCGGCTCCGGCGCCGACGATCATGTCGTACTTGGTCAGGGTCCAGCCCGTGTCGATCAGCCGGCTGGTCCAGACCTTGGTCGTCTCGTCGTACCGCACCCAGGCGAGGATGTTGTCGTGCGACCAGTAGAAGTCACCGGTGGCGTCGACGGTGATCCGGTTCCGGTACTGCGGCAGCGTGACGCCGTTCCAGCCCGTGGCGATCGTCGTGCTGATCCCGCCGTTCTCCCAGCCCGTGGCGAGCCGGCGGTGGCGGCGGACCTGACCGTCGTCCCCGATGATGTACATCCGGCCGTCGGGGCCGGCCAGGGTCTTGCCGTTCCACGCGTTGCCGATCGTCGCCCGACCTGTCCAGGAGGTGGCGCCGGTCTCGGGTTCGTTGTGGCGGTCGAGGTCGAGGTGGGTGTCCGGGAGGGTGTAGAACACGCCCGCGCTCGCGCGGCACGTGATCGTGTCGGCCGCGGCCGCGGGACTCGCGCCGGTCACGGTCACGGTGGCGAGCGCCGCGGTGACCGCGCAGAACAGGACCGCGGGTCTCCGTGAGAACGGTTTCTGGCGCATGGATTTCCCCTCGTCTGAAGATCGTGGATGCGGCGGCGGGCAGCATCGACCGGCCCGCCGTGCCGGACGGCACGCGGGCGGCGAGGTGCTGGATCGGGCCGGTGGTTACCTGGCGGGGTGCCTCGAGCGCCGCACCCTCCATGCCGCGCGAAGACGAGCCCGCCCTCCCGCGAGCTGTTCGATCTTCACATCGATCTCATGATCGGACCGTTACCCGGTCTTTGACAATTGCGCCGTTCGGCCTAAAACCAACGGCGGGGAGAGCCCGTGAAACGGCAACGGGCCGGCCGCCACCGGGTGGTGGCAGCCGGCCCGTCGCCGGTGTGGGTCAGCGCTCGGCCGAAGGCGACACCAATTCGCTCGGCCCGCCGCTCGACTCGCCCGCCACGGCGGCCAGCTCCTCGCCGACCGACTCCCCGCCGGAGGGGCGCGCGTCCTTCGTCAGCAACGACGCCACCGCGCCGATCAAGCACACCGCGATCGCGAAGCCGAACGCCACCGCCAGGCCCGACTGGAACGGGCCCGAAATCAGGTTCGGGAAGAAGCTGCGTCCGGTCAGGAACGACGCCTGGTCCGGCGGCAGCGACGACAGCTGACCACCCAGCAGCTGCTGGATCGGGTTGTAGCCCAGGAACGCCGCGAACAGCACCGCCACCGCCGGCAGGTTCGCCACCTGGGCCGCCGCCGCTTCGGGGACGCCGTGGGCCACCAGACCGTCGTGCATCGTCGAAGGGAGACTGCTCGACAGGCCCGAGATGATCAGGCTGAAGAAGAAGCCGATCGACAGGACCATCGCCGCGTTCTGGAACGTCGTCATCATGCCCGCGCCGGAGCCGCGCGCGTCCGCCGGCAGGCTGTTCATCACCTCGGCGCGGTTGGGCGAGGAGAACATGCCCATGCCGATGCCGTTGACGAGCAGGATCGCCGCGAACGCCCAGTAGTCGAAGTTCACCGGCAGGATGATCAGCAGCAGGAACGTGATCGCCGTGATGAGCAGGCCACCCGAGGCGAGCAGGCGGCTGCCGATGCGGTCGGCGAGGATGCCCGACGTCGGCGCGGCGACCAGGAACCCGACCGTCATCGGGAGCATGTAGATGCCCGCCCACAGCGGCGTCTGCTCGAACGTGTAGCCGTGCTGCGGCAGCCAGATGCCCTGCAGCCAGATGATCAGGATGAACTGCAGGCCACCGCGGCCCAGCGACGCCGTCAGGTTCGCGATGTTGCCCCAGGTGAACGAGCGGATCCGGAACAGCGACAGCCGGAACAGCGGGTTGTCGACCTTGGTCTCGATGACCACGAACGCGACCAGCACCGCGACGCCGCCGATCAGGCAGGACAGCACCATCGGGCTGGTCCAGCCGGTCTGGGACGTGCCGTAGGGCTGGATGCCGTAGGTGATGCCGACCAGCACCGAGATCAGGCCGACCGCGAAGGTGATGTTGCCCCACCAGTCCATCCGCGCGTGCTTGCGGACGCCGGTGTCGTGCAGCTTGAGGTAGGCCCAGATCGTGCCGATCACGCCGAACGGCACCGAGACGAGGAAGATCAGGTTCCAGTCGACCGGCGCGAGCACGCCGCCGACGACCAGGCCGAGGAACGAGCCCGCGATCGCCGCGACGCCGTTCATGCCGAGCGCGAGCCCGCGCTGGTTGGCCGGGAACGCGTCGGTGAGGATGGCCGAGGAGTTGGCCATCAGGAAGGCGCCGCCGACACCCTGCACGATCCGCCAGCCGATCAGCCACAACGCGGCCGCGTCACCGTCGAACCAGGTGACGGCCAGCATGATGGAGGAAACGGTGAAGACGGCGAAGCCGAGGTTGTACATCCTCGCGCGGCCGTACATGTCGCCGAGCCTGCCGAAGCTCACCACCAGCACCGCGGTGACCACGAGGAAGCCCATGATCATCCACAGCAGGTAGCTGGTGTTGGCCGGTTCCAGGGGGTTGATGCCGATGCCCTTGAAGATGTCGGGCAGCGCGATCAGCACGATCGAGGAGTTGATCGTGGCGATCAGCATGCCCAGCGTCGTGTTGGACAGCGCGATCCACTTGTACCGCGGCCCCAGTTCCGCGATCGAATACGTCCGGCGTTCCGCCACTGTGCAACCCTTCTGCTCGCAAAGTCCCTTAGCTAGGCTAAGCAACTTGCTTGCGTATGGCAACCAAGTCCGCGAATCGCCTGCGAGAGCATGATCACACTCGCTTGACTGTCCTTTGTGGAGTCTTTACCAGCCGCCCCAGCACGGCCACGCCTTCCGCGATCTCCGTCGCGTTCCGGGCCGCGTACCCCAGGACCAGGCCCGGCGGCCCCGGGAGCTGCCGGTGCCACGACAACGGCTGCACCTTCACCCCCTCCTCGAGCGCGGCCGCCGCCACCGCCACGTCGTCGACCTCGGGCCCGAACGTGATCGTCAGGTGCAGGCCCGCCGCCGCGCCGTGGACCACCGCGGACGGCAGCTCCGAAGACACCGCGCGGATCATCGCGTCGCGACGACGTCGGTGCCGCGCCCGGACCACCCGCAGCTGGCGCTCCAGCTCACCGGTCTCCATCAGCCGGGCCAGCACCAGCTGGGCCAGCACCGGGTTGCCGAGATCCGCGAACCGCTTCGCCGCCACCAGGTCGTCGAAGAACCGCGGCGGCGCCAGCAGCCACCCGACCCGCAACGCCGGTGCCAGCAGCTTCGAAACGCTTCCCGTGTACCACACCTCCGGCACCATCGACCGCACCGCGGGCACCGGCGCGCGGTCGTAGCGGTGCTCCGCGTCGTAGTCGTCCTCGACGACGATCCCGCCCTCGGCCGCCCAGCGCATCAGGTCACGACGGCGCTCACCACCCAGGACCACGCCCATCGGGAACTGGTGGGCCGGCGTCACCAGCACCGCCGGCGACCGCAGCCCGTCGACGCGCAGGCCGTCCTCGTCCACCGGGACCGGCGGCGTCGCCAGGCCGCAGTGGTGCAGGTGCTGGCGCGCGCCCAGCGAACCCGGGTCCTCGACCGCGATCGAAGACACGCCGTGCTGCCGCAGCACCTCCCCCGCCAGCGTCAGCGCCTGCGCGACCCCGGCCACCACGATGATTTCGCCGGGGTCGACGCGGATGCCGCGGTTGCGCGCCAGCCAGCGCGACACCGCCAGCCGCATCGCCGGCGCGCCGCGCGGGTCGCCGTAGCCGAAGTGCGCCGGCTCGAGCTCGTCGAGGACCGCTCGCTCGGCCCGCAGCCACGCCGCGCGCGGGAACGCCGTCAGGTCCGGCACGCCCGGGGTCAGGTCGATCCGGGCCGGGGTCGCGCGGATCGCGTCGAAGACCTCGACCCCCGGCAGCGGCGTGATCACCTTCGCCGGCGGTCGGACGCGCGCGGGCTCGGGCGCCAGCACCGGCGCGGCCACCACCACCGTGCCGGCCCGGCCGCGGCCCGCCGCGTGCCCGTCGTCGATCAGCCGCTGGTAGGCCTCGGTGACGACCCCGCGCGACACGCGCAGCTCGGCCGCCAGCACCCGGGACGCGGGCAGCCGGCCGCCGACCGGGAGCCTGCCGTCGGCGACGGCGGCGCGCAGCTGCCCGGCGAGCCAGTCCGCGAGGCCGCCCGGCGGCGCCTCGCGGACGTCGAGCTGGAGGAAGTCCGACCCTATGGACCCCTCCGGCCGCGGGGTTTTGGCTCTGTCCATCGAGCCATTGTCGCAGCACGCTGGGCGTATGGACACCACTTACGTGCACGGGTACACCGCTCCCGAGGCTCGCCGCCTCGGCGACCAGGCCGACACCCTCGCCGGGCTGCTGCACGCCGGGACGGCCTACCCCGCCGGGAGCCGCGTGCTGGAGGTCGGTTGCGGCGTCGGCGCCCAGACCGTCCACCTCGTGGCGCGCAGCCCGGACGCGCACCTGACCGCCGTCGACGTCTCCGCGGCCTCCCTCGACCAAGCGAGACAACGGGTTCCGGGCGTCGACTTCCGCCGAGCCGACCTCTTCGACCTCGACGGCGAATGGGACCACGTCTTCGTCTGCTTCGTGCTGGAACACCTGCCGGATCCCGGGAAAGCGCTGGCCCACCTGAAAACGCTGCTGCGGCCGGGAGGCACGATCACCGTGATCGAGGGCGACCACGGCTCCGCGTTCTTCCACCCGCGCAGCGACCACGCCCAGGCCGCGATCGACTGCCTCGTGCGCCTGCAGGCCGACGCGGGCGGCGACGGGCTCATCGGGCGACGGCTGTACCCCCTGCTCGCCGAAGCCGGGTTCGCCGGGGCGAAAGTCGAGCCGCGGACGGTCTACGCGGACGCGTCACGACCGGACCTCGTCACCGGTTTCACCCGCGACACCTTCACCGCGATGGTCGAAGGCGTCGGCGAGACCGCGGTGGCGAAGGGGCTCGCCGACGAGGCCGGCTGGGCACGCGGAATTCGCGACCTGCACCGCGCCACCAGGGAATACGGGACCTTCCACTACACGTTCTTCAAGGCAACAGCCCTTCGCACTCCGGGAGGAGCGTCATGATCATCGCCGTTCTCGCCGCCGTCGTCCTGCTCGCCTGGGCACTCGACCACGCGTACCGCCGCCGTCCGTACCCGCGCAACCGGCTGGCCGGCAGCACCGACGTCTTCGACCGGGACGTCCAGCGCCTCGAAGGCGACCTCGTCGCCGACGAGCGCCACTACTCCAGGTCCGTCAGCCGGTCCCGGACCCGCTTCGCGCCGGGCACGCACTCCCCGGCGTAACAAGCGAGCGCGCGTTCCCAGTGTTCGCGCGCCGCTCCCGGGTCTCCGAGTCCACTGTGGACTTCGCCGAGCCCGTGGTGGGCCCGGCCCTGTTCCGGACGGCAGCCCGTTTCCTTTGCCACGGCAAGGGCTTCCCGGTGGTACCCGAGCGCGTCCGCGGCCGCGCCGCGCGCCCGGGCCAGCGCGCCGAGACTGTTGAGCACCCGGGACTCCACGCCCCGGTCGCCGCATTCACGGGCCAGGCTCAGCGCCTCTTCGAGGTGCTGGGCCGCTTCGGCGGGCCTCCCCTGGGCCAGCCGCACGTCGCCGAGGTGCTTCAACGCGACGCTGCGGTTGGTCGGGCTGCCGGTCTCCTGCACGATCTCGAGCGCCCGGTCCAGGTGGGCCGCGGCTTCGGCGTACCGGCCGCGGGCGTGCTCGACGTCGCCGAGGATGCCGAGCGCGTAGCCCTCGCTCACCCGCACGCCCATGGCGCGTAAGTGCTCCAGCCCCTCCCCCAGCGCCTGCGCGGCTTCGTCGTGGCGTCCCAGCGCCGACAGGGCGTCGCCCATGTTGACCAGCGCGTAGCCCTCGCTGGTGCGGTCGGCGGTCTCGCGGGCCAGCGCCCGCGCTTCTTCGAGGTAGCCGACCGCCTCGCCGTAGCGGCCGATGCCGCGGCACGAGCAGCCGAGCACGACCAGCACGAGGCCTTCGCTCGTGCGGTCGCCGTTCTTCCGGGCCAGCGACAGGGCTTCCGTCGAGTACGTGATCGCCTCGGCGAACCGGCCCAGCGCGCGGCAGACCAGGCCGAGTGTGTTGAGGACGTGGATTTCGGTGCGCCGGTCACCGGTCTCGCGGACCAGCGCCAGCGCTTCTTCCAGGTACCGCCGCGCTTCCCGCGACCGGCCGACGCGCCAGTGGCCCAGCCCGATCAGCGTGAGCGGCTCCGCCTCGGCCACCGCGTCGCCGGCGTCGTGGGCCAGCGCGGACGCGTGCGTGTGCAGCACCAGCGATTCCTCGTGGTAGCCGCCGACGTCCAGGTAGTGCCACAGGATGCCGGACAGCAGCCGCAGGTGGTCGGCCCAGCCGTGCCGGGTCGCGTGCGCGGCGACGGCCAGGAGGTTGCGCCGCTCGGCCTCCAGCCACGCCGGCGCGTCGAGCACCTTGACGTCGGGGTCGGGCACTTGCGGGCGCAGGTGCCGTTCCTGCGGCAGGACGGCGTCCATGGCCTGCGCGGCCGAACGGACGTAGAAGTCGAACAGCCGCTCCTGCGCGTCGTGGCTCTCGGCCGCATCGCCCGCGGCGAGCTCGGCGGCGTAGACGCGCAGCAGGTCGTGCTGCTGGACGCGGTCGTCGCCGGTCTCCTGCGCGAGGTGGGCGCGGACGAGCACCGCGATCAGGCGCTCCGCCTCCGGCGGGGTGACACCGGCGAGCGCGGCGATCGCGGCCGGGGTCAGGTCGCGGCCCGGGTGCAGGCCGCAGAGCCGGAACACGCGGGCCGCGTCGGCCGCCAGGTGCCGGTAGGACCAGGAGAAGACGGCGCGGACCGCGGTCAGCGGGTCCCCGCCGCCGTCCAGGAGGTCGAGGCGCCGGCGTTCGTCGGCCAGCTCCTCCGCGAGGGCGGCGAGCCGCTCGCCCGGGCGGCTCAGCGCCAGCTCGGCCACCAGCCGCAGCGCCAGGGGCAGCCGGGCCGAGTACCCGATCAGCGCCTCGGCCGCGTCCGGCTCGGCGTCGACGCGCTCGCCGAGCAGCGTGCGCAGCAGGTCGAGGGCTTCGGCTTCGGTGAGCAGGTCGACGACGACGCGTCGCGCGCCGTGCCGCGCGACCAGGCCGGGCAGCGCGTCCCGGCTGGTCACCAGCACCAGGCACGACGGCGAGCCGGGCAGCAGCGGGCGGACCTGCCCGACGGAGCCGGCGTTGTCCAGCAGCAGCACCATCCGGCGGCCGGTGAGCGCGGTGCGGAACTTGGCCGCGCGTTCCTCCGGCTCGGTGGGGATGTCCGCGCCGTCGACGCCGAGGGCGCGCAGGAACCCCGACAGCGCGTCGCCCGGCTCGACCGGCCGGACCGTGCCGTAGCCGTGCAGGTCGAGGTACAGCTGGCCGTCCGGGAACTCGGCGAGCGACCGCTGGGCCCAGTGCACCGCGAGGGCGGTCTTGCCGACCCCGCCGGTGCCGGACAGGACGGCGATGCGCGCGCCCGTGCCGTCGCCGGCCGCGACGGCGTCCAGCTCGGCCAGCTGCGCGCCGCGGCCGCGGAAGCCGGCGACGTCCGCGGGCAGCTGGGCGGGGACGCGGGAGGGCGGCGGCGGGAAGTCCTGGCGCAGCACCTGCCGCTGGGCCGCGCGCAGCTCCGGCCCGGGTTCGATGCCCAGCTCGCCGTCCAGCCGCCGCCGGATCTCCTCGAACGCCGCCAGGGCGGCCGCTTGCCGTCCCGACGCGGCCAGCGCCAGCATCAGCCGGGCGTGCGCGGACTCGTTCAGCGGCTCCTCGGCGGTCAGCGCGCGCAGGTGCACCGCCGCGTCCTCGGGGTCGGCCGCCTCGGCGTACGCCATGACCGTCTTCGCGCGCTTCATCGCCAGCGCCAGCCGCAGGGGGTGCTGCCGGAGGCGATCGATGTCGGCCAGTGCCGGGCCACGCCAGAGTTCGAGCGCCTCGCGGTGGGCGCCGGCCTTCAGGAGCGCCTCGAAGCGCAGCAGATCGAGGTCGTCCTCGCCGGCGGTGAGCCGGTAGCCGCCCTTGTCGGTGGTGATGGGGTCGGCGGGCCGCAGCACCCGCCGCAGCCGCGCGACGTAGGTGTGGAGCAGCTCCAGGCACGACGGCGGCGGCTCGTCCCAGATGACGTCGACGAGGTCCTCGCGCCGGACCGTCCGGTTCGGCTGCAGGGCCAGCAGCGCGAGCAGCAGGCGCAGCTTCCCGGCGCCGATCTCGACCGGGGAACTGCCGCGCAGCACGGTGAGCGGGCCCAGGACACCGATCCGGACCGGCTCCGGCGGGGCCTCGGCAAGCGCTTCCCGCAGCCGGCGTTCGGTCTCCGGACGGGGGCGCCGGACGCTGCCGAGCTCGGCGTTGCGCACCGCGCGCAGGCTCAGCCCGGCGCGGTCGGCCAGCTGGGCCTGGGTGAGGCCGGCGAGCACGCGCCGCTCCCGCAGCCACCCGGCGAACGGCAGGCCTTCGTCCACAGGCGTCCTCTCCCCGCGTGCCCCCGCAGCGGAACGTACCGCTCCAGCATTCCGATCGTGCCGCTTCCGATGTACCACCGAACGGCGAAGATAACCGTTTCCGCAGGTACTGAGGGTGACGACGGCCGGGGGAGCCGGTACAGCCGTTCGTCCACCACCGTTTCCTAGGCTGTGCGGGTCCGGTGGTGGCGAGGGGTTCGGAGCAGCCGTCGCATGGGGTACGACGGCTGCCCCCGAGCCTTCAGGCGTCGAAGCGCTCCAGCAAGGCGCGTACGGCGGCTGGGTCCTCGACGTGGGCGTTGTGCCCGAGGCCGGCGAGGGTGACCGCGTCCGGATCCAGCGCGCGTAGCTGGTCCGGACGGCTCATGGGGTCGTTTTCGCCCGTCGCCAGCACGACCGGGCACCGCGCCGCGGCGAGCAGCGCCGGCATGTCCGGCGCGCCGACGCCGAACGCGGCCGGGTCCATCGCGAGGCGCCAACCTCCCTCGGTCTCGCGAAGCCCGGCCGGGTCCGCGGGCGCGATGCCGAGCAGCCCGGACACCTTCAGGTAGGCCTGCTCGGCGTCCACGCGCGACTCGAAGACGCGGGCCGGGCGGGCGGCGAACGTCGCCGCGCGGCCCAGGTCGTCCTGGGTCCACTCGACCTTCACCCCGACCGCGAGCACGCCCGCGACCTCGACGTCGTACTTCCCGGAGGCCAGTTCCAGGGCCAGCACCCCGCCGAGGGAATGGCCGACGACGACGTACGGGCCCTTCCCCGGCAGGGCCCGCGCGATGGCCGCGGTGAACGTCTCGAAGCTGTAGTGCGGCAGCGGCGCGGACCGGCCGTGACCGGGCAGGTCGGGCACCAGGACGCGCCGGGGCAGCGGCGGGGCGAAGTGGTTCCACACGGCGCCGGTCGAGCCCAGGCCGTGCAGGAGGAGAACGGCCGGTTCGCCTTCGCCGCCGGTACGCATGTTCAGGGTGTCCATTCCGGCAGCCTGCCAAATTGTCGGTGGCCGCGGCTAGGGTCGGGCTCGTGGCGATCACCGATCCGGACACCTACGTGCGAGGGGTCCCGTACGACGAGCTGGCGCGGCTGCGGCGCGCCGGCCCGGTGGTGCGCGTCGACCACTTCTGGGCCGTGCTCGGCCACGCCGAGGTGCGGCGGGTGCTGCGCGACCCCGGCACGTTCTCCTCCCAGCTCGGCGGGACGCAGATCCGCGACGCGGCCGATCTCGCCTACGTGCGCCGGATGATGCTCAACATGGACCCGCCGGAGCACGGCAGGCTGCGCGGGCTGCTCACGAAGGCGTTCACCCCGCGGGCGATCGCGAAGCTGACGTCGCAGATCGAGAGCCGCGCGCGGGACCTCGTCGCGGGCGTCGCTTCGCGGGGCTCGTGCGACTTCGCGGTCCTGGCGGCCGATCTTCCGCTGCAGACGCTGGCGTCGGTGTTCGGCGTGCCGGAACAGGACCGGCGGCTGATGTACGACTGGAGCAACCGCGTCATCGGTTACCAGGACGCCGAGTACGCGGTCAGCTCGACGGTTTCCCCCGCGGAGGTGAGCGAGCTGGCGCGGGCCGCGCTCGCCGTCCGCCCGTCGCCGGGTCCGGACGGGTCGATGCCGGACCCGCGGACGCGGGCGGGCATGCCCGATCTCTACGCGTACGCCAACGCGCTGGGCGAGTACAAGCGCTCGCACCCGGGCGACGACGTCATGAGCAACCTGATGCGCCACGTCGGCGACGACGGCGGCCGCGTCTCGCTCGCCGAGTTCGAGAACCTCTTCTGGCTGTTTTCGGTGGCGGGCAACGAAACCCTGCGCAACGGGCTGCCCGGCGGGCTGCTGGCGCTGCTTTCGCACCCCGCGCAGTACCGGCGGCTGCTGGCCGACCGCTCCCTGCTGCCGTCGGCGGTCGAGGAGATGCTGCGGTTCTGGACGCCCGTCATGCACTTCCGGCGCACCGCCGTCTCCGACGTCCGACTGTCCGATGTGGACATCCGGGCCGGGGACAAGGTCGTGGTGTGGTTCTCTTCGGCCAACCGGGATCCGGCGGTGTTCGACGACCCGGACGCGTTCGACATCGGCCGGACGCCGAACGACCACCTGACCTTCGGCCACGGCCCGCACTTCTGCCTCGGCGCGCACCTCGCGCGCGTGCAGCTGCGGGCGATGTTCGAGGCGGTGCTCGACCAGCTCGGCTTCGTGTCTTCGGCGGGTGAGCCGGTGCGGCTGCGGTCGAACTTCCAGAACGGCCTGAAGTCGCTGCCGATCCGGTGGGACCGCTGATGGAGATCCGGGAAATGCGGGCGTTCGTCGCGGTCGTCGAGGCCGGCGCGCTGTCGAAGGCGGCGCGGCAGCTGCACGTGAGCCAGCCGGCGCTGTCGCAGACGATCACCGCGCTCGAACGCCGGCTCGGCGTCCAGCTGCTGGTCCGCACCAGCACCGGCGTCCAGGCGACCGAGGCCGGGACGACGCTGCTGGGCGAGGCGCGCGCGGTGCTGGCGCGCCACGAACAGGCCCTCGCCGCGTTGGCGCGGCACACCACGACCGACGTGCTGCGTGTCGGCATCCCCCTGGAGCTGCCGCCGGAGCTGCTGCCCTCGGCGCTCGCGCGGCTGGCCGAGACGTACCCGGAAACGCGGGTGCAGGCCCGGCACCTCTCGTCGGTGGCGCAGGTGACCGCGCTGCGGGCGGGCGAGCTCGACGTCGGGCTGGTCCGCGAGCGTCCGCCGGGGCCCGACCTGGACGCGGTGCAGGTGGTGGCCGAGGACGTCGGCGTGCTGCTGGCCACCGAGCTGGCGGAAAAGCTGGGGTCGCCGGTCCGGCTGGAGGACCTGGCCGGGCTGGAGTGGTTCGCGTTCGCCCGCGCGGGCAGCCCGGCCTGGTACGACGAGCTGGCGGCGATCCTGCGCAGCCACGGCCTCGAGGTCGGCCCCGAGGTCCCCGAGGACCAGCGGCTGATCGTCGAGCTGAAGATCCCGGCGGTCAGCTCCGGCGGGGCCTACGCGTTCGCTCCGCCCGAGTGGCCGTACCCGATGCCGGACACCGTGCGGTGGGTGCCCTTGGCGGGGAACCCGATCGTGCGGCGGACGTGGGCGGTGTGGCCGGCGACGTCGCACCGGCGTGACCTCGCGGCGTTCGTCGCCGCGTTGGAGGCCTATCGGCACGGCGAATAGGGGCATAAGAAGCGCCGACGGCTTCGCCGGAAGCCCGTTTCGGTCGTCGCGCTTGTATCCGGTGAAAGGCAACGGATACGAGGAGTTGAGCGATGGGTTCGGAACTGTCCGGGTCGACGGCACTGGTGACCGGCGGAACGAGCGGAATCGGCCGGGCGACGGCGATCGCGCTGGCGGATCTCGGCGCGCACGTCGTGCTGTCCGGCCGTGACGCGGCACGCGGCGAGGAGGTCGTCACGCGGATCCGGGCGTCGGGCGGCAAAGCCGACTTCGTGGCGGCCGACCTGACGGACGCGGCGTCGGCGCGGGCGCTGGCGGACCGGGCGCGGGAGCTGGGCGGCCAGGTCGACGTGCTGGTGAACAACGCGGGGATCTTCCCGACCGGACCGACCTCCGCCCTGTCGGAGGCCGACTTCGACCGCGTGTACGACATCAACGTGAAGGTGCCGTACTTCCTGGTGGCGGAGCTGGCCCCGGAGAT
The DNA here is from genome assembly GCF_053605345.1 of Amycolatopsis sp. NPDC003865. NCBI lineage: Bacteria > Bacillati > Actinomycetota > Actinomycetes > Pseudonocardiales > Pseudonocardiaceae > Amycolatopsis > Amycolatopsis sp. NPDC003865. The sequence goes on from NZ_JBSGJA010000032.1 coordinate 74,698, forward strand.
GGCTTCGCGCGGGCGCGGCGCGATCGTCAACGTGTCCACGATGGTCGCGGCGAGGGGCATGGCGGGCATGGCGCTGTACGGCTCGTCGAAGGCGGCGGTCGAGCTGATGACGAAGGCGTGGGCGGCGGAGTTCGGGCCGTCGGGAGTCCGCGTGAACGCGGTCAGCCCCGGCCCGACACGCACCGAGGGCACGGCGGTGTTCGGCGAAGGCCTGGACGAACTGGCCGCGGCGGGCCCGGCCGGCCGGGTGGCGGCACCGGCGGAGATCGCGTCGGCGATCGCGTTCCTGGTGACCTCGGGGTCGAGTTTCGTCCAGGGCGCGGTGGTCCCGGTGGACGGCGGCCGGCTGGCGGTCTGAGCCCGGCCGGGGAGGGCGTCACCGCAGGAAGGTGACGCCGTCCCGGGGCCGCTCGTCCACCGTCAGCGAGAACACGTCCGGCCGCGAGTAGTGCCCCGACACATCAAGGCTCTTCCGCGCCACCACGATCTGCTCCAGGTCGATCTCCGCCTTGAGCACGCCCTCAGACCCACGCAACGGCCCGGCCAGCACGTCGCCCAGCGGTCCCACGATCACGCTCCCGCCACGGAACGGATCCTCTCCCGAAGACTCGTACGGGCATGCCGACACCACGAAACACCGGCCCTCGTCGGCGATGTGGCGCATCGAGGCCTGCCAGACGTCGCGGTCGTCCGCCGTCGGGGCGCACCAGATCTCCACGCCCTTCGCGTACATCGCCGCCCGGAAGAGCGGCATGTGGTTCTCCCAGCAGATCGCCGCGCCCGCCAGGCCCGCCGCCGTTGGGACCGCCGGGAGCGTCGACCCGTCGCCGCGGCCCCAGACCAGCCGTTCGCGCTCGGTCGGGACCAGTTTGCGATGCTTCGCCACCAGCCCGAGGTGGGGGTCGAGGAACACCGCCGTGCTGTACAACGTCGAGCCGTCGCGCTCGATGACGCCGGCGACAACCGAAGCCCCGGTCCGTGCCGCGAGGCCAGCCAGCTCGGTGACCTCGGGGCCCGGCACCGGCACCGCCGCGCGGAAGTACTCCGGGAACGGGCCACCGCGCGGGTACCCGCCGAGCACGGCTTCGGGCAGCACCACCAGTGCGGCGCCGCGGATCTCGTCCTCGAACGCCAGGGTCCGCTCGACCGGAACGCCCGTCCCGACCTGCAGCGCCGCGACGACCGTCACGACCGGGCCGGTTCACGACGAGGCGGCCAAGGCACCACCGCCGACACCCGGCGCTGGTAGTCCGCGTACTCCGGATAACGCGACTTCGTGATGCTCTCCGTGAACTTCGTCGACCCGACGAACAGCAGCGTCAGCAGGACCGCGCCGAGCACCGTCCACTGCGGACCGGCGGCGACGATCCCGAACACCGCGATCACCCACCACTGCGCCTGCTCGAAGAAGAAGTTCGGGTGCCGCGAGTAGCGGAACAACCCGGTCTGGCAGAACCGCGTCGGCGCCCGGCCCGCGCGCTTCTCCCGGTGGAACACCCACTGCTGCTGGTCGGCGACCGTCTCGCCGACCAGGAACGCCGCGAAGACCACCGCGGCCACGACGTCCCAGACCCCGAACGAGCCCTGGTTCTCCAGAGCGGCGTACGCGGGCAGCGTGATCAGCAGCAGGATCGCGTTCTGGTAGAGCGAGATGAAGAAGAAGTTGAACACCTGGAACTGCCACGGCGCCATCCGCTCGCGCAGCACCGCCCACCGGTAGTCCTCGCCGCCGCGGGCGTAACCACCCTTCCGGGCGAAGTTGAACGTCAGCCGGATCCCCCACAGGGTCACCAGCGCGAACATCACGTCCAGCCGCGCGTCGGCGAACCCGGCGGCGCCGGCGAAGATCGCCAGGTAGGCGACCGGGACGATCGACCAGATCCGGTCGACCCAGGAGTACTCCCTGGTCAGCACCGACATCAGCCACGTGCCGAGCGTCACCCCGGCGAAGACGTAGAGGCACACTCGCAGCGCGTCCATCCCCTCACAATAGGACCTAGGATCACCTCCATGAACCTGCCGCTGCGGGACCGGAAGATCGACGTCTTCTTCGCGGTGCTGTTCTCGGCCTTCACGGTGACGTCGCTGATCAGCGACCTGCTGCCGACCGTCGGCGTCGACTTCTCGAAGCCTTCGGACAACTTCTTCGTCAACTCGAACTACTGGTACGCCCACGACGCCGACCCGCTGTTCATGCACCCGCCGGACTGGATGCGGATCGTCACCGGGCTCTCGGCGTTCGTCTACATGCCCTTCTACGTCGTGCTCGTCTTCGCGCTGCTGACCGGCCGGAACTGGATCCAGCTGCCGTCGGTGGTCTACGCGACGATGATCGTCACGCTGACCGGGATCGTCGTGTTCGGCGTCGAGTTCTTCGGCGACCCCGCGTTCCGCACCGGCAACCCGGCGAAGTTCCTCGCCTTCAACCTGCCCTACGTCCTGGTTCCGCTGCTGCTGCTCGTCCGGATGCGCAAGCCCCTGCCGTTCACCCGCCCGTTCTGACCGGAGGCGCCGTGCCGTACTCGTTCCTCAGCCACCTCGACTGCTCCCGGACGGGTGAGCGCCTCGACGCCGACGTCGTCCAGGGCCTCTCGCCGTCGGGTGCGCCGCTGCTCGCGCGGTACGACCTCGACGGCGTCCGCGAAGCCGTGACGCCGAAGGAGATCGCCGGCCGCGAGCCGACGCTGTGGCGCTACCACGAGGTGCTGCCGGTGCGCTCGCCCGAGCACGTCGTCAGCCTCGGCGAGGGCATGACGCCGTTGCTGCGCCTGCCGCGGTACGGCCGCGAGCTGGGGCTGTCGCGGCTGTGGGTGAAGGACGAGGGCCTGGTCCCGACCGGCACGTTCAAGGCGCGGGGCGCCGCGGTCGGCGTGTCGCGGGCGGCCGAGCTGGGCGTGGGCGGGATCGCGATGCCGACCAACGGCAACGCGGGCGCGGCGTGGGCGTTGTACGCGGCCCGCGCGGGCCTGACGAGCCTCGTCGCGATGCCGGACGACGCGCCCGCGATCACCATGCGGGAGTGCGTCGCCGCCGGGGCCGAGCTGTACCGGGTGGACGGTCTCATCGGCGACGCGGGGAAGCTCGTCGCCGCGGCGGTCGGCAGGCGGCCGGGGGTACAGGACGTTTCGACGTTGAAGGAGCCCTACCGCATCGAGGGCAAGAAGACGATGGGGTACGAGATCGCGGAGCAGTTCGGCTGGCGGCTGCCCGACGTCGTCCTCTACCCCACCGGCGGCGGAGTCGGGATCATCGGGATCTACAAGGCGCTGCTGGAAATGCGGGAGCTGGGCTGGGTTTCCGGCCCGTTGCCCCGGTTGGTCGCGGTGCAGGCGACCGGGTGCGCGCCGATCGTCGAGGCGTTCTCGCGCGGCGACCGGGAGAGCACGGTGTTCCCGGACGCCCGGACCGTCGCTTTCGGGATCACCGTGCCCAAGGCGCTGGGCGACTTCCTCGTGCTGGACGCGGTGTACGCGACCGGCGGCACCGCGGTCGCCGTCACGGACGAGGAACTCCTTGCGGCACAACGGGAACTGACCACGTTCGAGGGCACGTTCGTCTGCCCGGAAGGCGGGGCGTGCTTCGCCGCGTTGCGGCACCTGCGCGAGTCGGGCTGGCTGGGCGGCGACGAAGACGTCGTCGTGCTGAACACCGGCGCCGGGATCAAGTACCCGGAGACGGTGCCGCTCGACGTTCCGCTGCTCGCCGAGGACGGCGTGATTCCCTAAAGGACCGAGCGGACCGTTTCGGGGTCGCGGGCGACGACCGTGGTGCCGTCGTCGGCCGTGATGATCGGGCGCTGGATCAGCTTCGGGTGCGTGACCAGGGCTTCGACCCACCTGGGCCGGTCCGCGCCGGTGCGGCCCCACGACTTGAGGCCGAGTTCCTTGGCGATCGGTTCGGCGGTGCGCGTGATGTCCCACGGTTCGAGGCCGAGGCGCCCGAGCACGGCTTCGAGTTCCGCCGCGGTCGGCGGGTCCTCGAGGTAGCGGCGCACGGTGTACCGCGCGCCGGCTTCGTCCAACAGCGACACGGCGGACCGGCACTTCGAGCACGCCGGGTTGACCCAGATCTCCACGGCGGCAGCTTACCGCCTGGTTTTGGAGCACGCGTTCTGTTACGGTCGCGGCATGCCCCGCCCCCGCGTCCACGACCTCGACGCGCTGCTCGACGTCGCCGAGCGGCTCGTCGCCTCCTCGACGGATGTCACCGTGCGCGGCCTGGCCGCGGCGGCGGGAGTCCCGAACGGGACGATCTACCACGCGTTCGGGTCGCTGAACGCCCTGCTGGCGCGGGTCTGGCTGCGCGCGGCGACCGAGTTCCTCGACCTGCAGACCTCTTTGGTGGACTCCGCGGCTTCGGCGGTGGAGGCCGTCGTCGCGGCGGCCGACACGCCCGCGGTGTTCGCGTCCCGGCGTCCCGACGGCGCGCGAATGCTGCTGAAGGTGCGCGGCGACCGGCTGTTCGGCCCCGACCTGCCCGAAGAGCTGGCCGAAGCCCTGCACGCGGTGGACAAACGGCTGGTCGCGCTGCTCGTGCGGCTCGCCCGGCTGGTGTGGGACCGCGGCGACGGGCTGGCCGTCGAGGTGATCACGACGTGCGTCGTCGACCTGCCGACCGCGTTCTTCCGGCGCGACATCACCGACCCCCTGGTGCGGGAGAGGCTGGCCGCCGCGGTGCGGGCCGTGCTGACCGTGCCGCCCCGAGAAAAGGACCGAAAGTGACCGTTTTGCACCTGGGCGACGACGAAAACCGCTTCTCCCCGGACTGGCTGCAGCGCGTGCATTCCACTTTGGACGAAGTGGGCGACGTGCTGGTGACCACCGGCGGCGGCAAGTTCTACTCGAACGGCCTCGACCTGGAGTGGTTGACGGCGCACGGGGACGAGGCCGCGCAGTACGTCAGGGACGTGCAGGAGCTGTTCGCGCGGGTGCTGACGCTGCCGGTCCCGACGGTGGCGGCGATCACCGGCCACGCGTTCGGCGCGGGCGCGATGCTGGCGATGGCGCACGACTTCCGCGTGATGCGCGCGGACCGCGGGTACTTCTGCTTCCCGGAGGCGGACATCAACATCCCGTTCACGCCGGGGATGGCGGCGTTGATCCAGGGGAAGCTGACGCCGGCGGCGGCGATCGCGTCGATGACGACCGGACGGCGGTTCGGCGGTTCCGAAGCGGTGACCTTCGGCCTGGTGGACGAGATCGCCTCGGAAGGCGAAGTCGTGAAGGTGGCTTCGGCGCGGGCCGAGGTGCTGGCGGGCAAGGACCGCGAGACCCTCGGGGCGATCAAGGCGACGATGTTCGCACCGGCGGTGGCGGCGTTGCGCGCGGCGGCCTGAGCACGGCTGGGCCTCCGGCCCCCGGTTTCCAGCTTACCGGGGGCCACCGACAATTCCGGCCCGTCGCCGGATTCGGGTGGTGGGGTGGGAAGATTCTCCATATCCACCATCGCACTCCGCGCGGCCCCCTAGAATGCTCGCGTGCCGGAAGCGAACATCGTGCTGGACTACGTCCAGGTCCTGGTCTGGCCGCTGTCGGCGTTGCTCGCGTTGCTGATGGCCGCCCGTTTCCTCAGGGAAAACACGCGACGAACGGATGACCGTCCCGTCCTTCGCTCCGACGTTTCCTGGGTCGGGCCGGACGGGACGTCTTCGCTGGACGCAGCCCTCCAGGACTCGGAATGGCTGGCCGCCACCGGCGGCGGCCGGCCACCCGGTGCTGCCGTTCACCTCCAGCAGGCCGTGCGCGTCAATCCGGCGAGCTATCGCGAAGCCGCCCGGGAGATCGCCGAAAGCCTGCTCGCCGGGCGGGTCGTCGTTCTCGACCTGGCAGGCACCACCCCGGAGACAGCCGCGCGGCTCATCGACTACTGCAGCGGGTTCACCCGCGCCGCGCGAAGCCTCGTGCAGCAGTTGTCGAGCACCGTCCTCGTCCTGACTCCCCAAGCCGGCTGACCCGGGTCCCGAACCGGAAGGATTCGACAGCAATGGCCGATGTCCGAGGCCAGGGCCGGGGCGGCGCGCTGAACCGGCGAGTGGCGACGCGAGCCGAACCGGCCGTTCCGACCCCGGAGCAGCGGGAGGCAGCACTCGCCGCGAACGCGGAACTGCTGAGCCTCAACGCCGAAATCCGGAAGTACGAGCACTGGGCGGTCGTGGCCAGGCGACGGCGGCGGCTCGCCGTCGCCTCCTACGGTTTCGGTCCGGTGCTGCTGCTGGTGTTGTACACGCTGTTCTGGCTGCCCTGGCTCTCGCGGTCCGCACTCGTCGCCGTCGGCGTTCCCGGGCTGCTCATCGCCATCGCCTGCTGCGTGGCCGCGTTCAATCTCTCGCGCAACCCGGGCGGCGGACCGAAGTTCGTCCCCGAGGGCGAGAAGAACAGCAAAGGAAAAGCCGTCGAACGGCGCCGATCCGAGGGCGAGATCGAGCTCCTCATCGCGACCAAACGCGACGCCCGGAAGCTCCAGATCACCGAGGGCGTGTTCGACCAGCGGACGAGACGGCTCATCTACAAGGACGAGGCCTACACCGAGATCGAGCGGCTCCGCGGCGACAGCAAGAAGTACCGCAACGTCAACAACGTCCTCCAGGGCGTTCTCATCATCGGTTCGATCAGCGCCACCGCGGCGTCCGGCGTTTCCTCGGGCGGCGGACCACTCCGCTGGATCGTCCTCGGGGTGACGCTGGCGGTCGGCATCGCCAGCGGGTTCATGGGGTACTACAAGTACAAGGAGCGCAGCTTCTACCTCCAGCAGACCGCCGACGCGATCGAGCACGAGTGGGAAGCGTTCGAAGTCGGTGTCGGCCGGTACAAGTACTGCGAAACCGAGGAAATCGCGCTCAAGGAGTTCGTCGAGGAAGTCCACCGCCTCAAGTCGGAACAGCGGAAACGCCAGCAGAACCTCGAACAGCCGCCGGAAACCCGGAGCGCCGGCGACCTCTAGCGAGTCACCGCTGAGCCTCTTCGCTCAAGCGCCGGCGCAAGTGGGCGCGCTCGGGTTCGGTGCCCGCCAACGCGAGCGCCTCCCCGTAGGCCTCCGCCGCCTCGGTGTGGCGGCCCAAACGCGTCAGCAAGTCCGCTCGGGCCGCCGGGAACGGGCTGTACTCCCGCAACCGCGGCTCGTCCGCCAGCTCCTCCAGCAACGCCAGCCCCGCCTCCGGGCCGTCGCGCATCGCCACCGCCACCGCCCGGTTCAGCTCCACCACCGGGGACGGCGCCAGCCCCCGCAGCACTTCGTACAGCGCCACGATCTGGGGCCAGTCCGTGCTCGCCACGTCCGCCGCCTCGTCGTGCAGGGCCGCGATCGCCGCCTGGACTCCGTACAGCCCCGGGGGGCCGCCGGTCAAGGCGACCTCCACCAACGAAGTCCCTTCCGCGATCATCGCCCGGTCCCAGCGAGCGCGGTCCTGGTCGTCCAGCAGGACCAGGCCGCCGCCGGGGTCCGTGCGGGCCTCGCGGCGCGCGTGGATCAGCAGCATCAGCGCCAGCAAGCCCGCCACTTCGCGCTCGTCCGGCAGCAGCCTGCGCAGGATCCGGGCCAGCCGGATCGCCTCCTCCGCCACGTCGGGCCGCTGCAGGTCCGGGCCCGAACTCGCCGCGTACCCCTCCGTGAAGATCGAGTACACGACCTGGAGCACGCCCGGCAGCCGGCCGGGCAGCTCCTCGGCGGACGGCACCCGGAACGGGATCCCGGCCGCGCGGATCCGGTTCTTCGCCCGCACGATCCGCTTGCCCATCGTCGCGCTGGGCACCAGGAACGCGCGCGCCACCTCGTGGGTCGTCAGGCCGGCGAGGCAGCGCAGCGTCAGCGCCGTGCGGTCCTCCGCCGGCAACGCCGGGTGGGCGCAGGTGAAGAACAGCTGGAGCCGCTCGTCCGGCAGGCCGCCGTCGGCGGGCGGGGCGGGCGCCGCGCGGTCGGCCTCGACCTGCAGCACCGCGAGCCGGGCCGCGTAGGCCTGGTCGCGGCGCAGCCGGTCGACGGCCTTGCGCCGCGCCGTCGTCATCAGCCAGGCGCCCGGCTTCGGCGGGACGCCCTCGGCGGGCCAGCGCACCAGCGCCGCCTCGATCGCCTCCGACGTCACCTCCTCCGCCAGGTCCAGGTCGCCGAAGCGCCGGACGAGCGCGGCGAGCAACAGGCCGCGCTCCTCCCGGAACACTGCCTCGACCGAGGCATCCGCCCGCCCGGCCACCGCCGTCAGTCCCCGTAGGACGCGAGCGGCCGCACGACGATGTGCCCGCCGTCGCGGGCGCCCGGGCAGCGCGCCGCCCAGTCGAGCGCGACGTCGAAGTCCGGCACGTCGACGACGAAGTAGCCGCCGAGCACCTCGCGGGACTCGGCGAACGGCCCGTCGGTGACGATCCGCTCGCCCTGTTCGTCGACCCGGACCGCGGCGGCCGTGGTGAAGTCGGCGAGCGAGTTGCCGCCCACGTAGACGCCGGCCTCCTTGAGGGACTTGTCGAAGAGCATCCAGTCGTCGGGCGTGCTGCAGCCGGTGGGCTCGCCGTCCGCGTCGAGCGAGGCGTTGATCAGCATCAGGTACTTCACGGGATCCTCCAGTGGCTCGGTTGCCGTACGAGGGCACTACGAACGGCCGGCCGCCGCTTGGACACACCTTCGCAGAAAAATTTCAGCGCTTCAGCCGGGTGATCCGGTCGATGTGCGCCGGGTGCCCGGCCAGCAGCCGGGCCCACAGCCGTCGTTCGTCGCCGCGGTGGAGCACGATCCACTGCTTGAGCAGCGCGATCAGCTCGGGGCCGTAGCCGAGCCGCGCGGCCATCCGGTCGGCGCGGTACTCGCCGAGCCGCTTCGACCACGCGAGCACCGGGCCGAGCAGCGGGGTCAGCAGCAGCCACGGGTCCAGGAACGCGAGCGCGGTCAGCACCCCCAGCCCGAGCAGCAGGGTCACGAGCACGACGACCGCGCGGCCGAACGGCGCGAACGCCCGGCCGATGGACGGCACCGCCAGCGCGAGCAGCCGCACCAGCCGGGCCAGCAGGCGGGCGGGCAGCTCGAGCCACCAGACCAGCAGCGACGCCCGCGTGTGACCGGCGAGGTGGTGGCCCAGCTCGTGCGCCAGGATCGCCTCGAGGCTCGGCGGCGGGAGGTCGAGCGCGGCGCGCGTGACCGCGACCGTCCGGCCGCCCGCGGCGAAGGCGTTCAGCTCGTGCGAACGCTCCACCCACAGCCGGTACCGGCGGCTGTCGACGCCCGCGGCCCCGCAGACGGCTTCCCAGCTCGGCGTCAGCCAGGTCAGCTCGCGAGCGGTCGGCGCGCGCAGGCCGAACAGCAGCGGCAGCAGGAAGTGCTCGAACGCGGGCAGGAACGTGATCGCGCCGGCCAGCACCCAGCCGGCCGGGAAGACCCAGAAGTACGGCGGCCACGCGAGTTTCCCGGCCAGCGCGAGCACCAGCAGGCCGCTGGCGACGACGGGCACCGACAGCACGAGCGCGAGCACGGCGGACAGGTCGGTCCGCCGGCGCGGCACGGCCGGTCCGGGCTCACCCTCGATCAAGTCCGCTCCCCCGCGCCTGGTGGCCGACAGCACGACCACCTTGGCCCGCGGGCAGCCCGCGGCACAACGGCCAACCGGCGGACGGCGGTCAGCGGAAGGCGTCCGCGTGGGCGACCGCCCAGTCGGCGAACGTCCGGGCGGGGCGGCCCGTCACCTCGGCCACCGTCGGGTGGACCGTCGCCTCGTCGAGCGTTCCGCCGACGTAGAAGTCCCAGAACGCTTCGACGTACTCGTGCGGCATGCTCGCTTCCAGTTCGGCGCGCGTCTCCTCGTCCGACAGCCCGACGAACTCCAGCTTCCGGCCGAGCACCTCGGCCAGCACCGCGACCTGGTCGGCGGGCCGCAGCGCCGCCGGCCCGGTCAGCTCGTGCACCCGCCCTTCGTGGCCGCCCGCGAGCGCGAGCGCCGCCACCGCGGCGATGTCCGCCGGGTCGACGCACGCGGCCGCGACCCGCGGGAACTGCGCGCGGACGGTGTCACCCGCGCGCAGTTGCGGCAGCCAGCGCAGGGCGTTCGCCATGAACGCGCGCGGCCGCAGGAACGTCCAGTCCAGGCCCGAGTCCCGTACCGCGCGCTCGGCCAGCGTCAGGTACGCCGACACCGCGTTGTCCAGGTTTTCGAGCGCGGCCGATCCTCCGGACAGCAGCACGATCCGGCGGACGCCCGCGTCGCGCGCCCGCGCCAGCATGCCGGGCATGTCGTGGTAGCCGGGCAGCAGGAAGACCCCGTCGACGCCCTTCAGCGCCTCTTCGAGACTCGCCGGATCGTCGAGATCGCCCGTGACGGCCTCGGCGCCGGCCGGGAGCGCGGCGTCCGGCCGGCGCACCAGCGCCCGCACCGGTTCGCCCGCTTTCGCCAGTGCCGCGACCACTTCCGCGCCGACGTTGCCGGTGGCGCCGGTGACCAGGAACATCGCTCCACCCCCAGAGACTGTTCCCGGCCAGCCTAGCGCCACCGGCGGCCGTCAGCCCTGCGCCGGGAGGTCGTCGAACTCGACGACCTGGCGGATCTCCACCTCGATCTCGAGGTCGAACAGGTCCACGTACCGCTTGGCGAACTCGACCGCTTCCGCGCGGTCGGCGGCGTTGATCAGCGCGAAGCCGCCGATGACCTCCTTGGCTTCGGCGAACGGCCCGTCCGTCACGCGGATGGCCGCGCCGCGCGGCTTGCGGACCAGCGCGCCCTTGCCGGTCGGGTGCACGCCTTCGGCGGTGATCAGGACGCCCTTCTCCGCCGCCTCCTGGATGAACCCGCCCATCTTCTGCATGAACTCCGGCGTCGGGTTCCACGCGGCCGGGTCGTTCTCGTCGATCCGGTGCATCATGAGGAAACGCATGGTCTTGCTCCTGGTTCTCGTCGGCCGGGGCCCGGGTCGTCCCGGGCTCGCTGTCCGGCCTTCACCCCCGCGTCGATCGGCCGCGCGCGGCGCTCGACATTTTTCCCCGGAGGTTTTTCCGGCAGAGTACTGTGACACCGGTCACTCTGAGGGGAAGGTGTCGGATGCCTGTCGTGCTCGCGATCGGGACGCGCAAGGGACTGTGGCTGGCGTTCGGCACGGCCGACCGCGCGGACTGGGAGGTGACCGGGCCGCACCACCCGATGACCGAGGTCTACGCCGTCGGCATCGACACGCGCCGGGTCACGCTGCGACTGCTCGCCGGGGTCACCAGCGAGCACTTCGGGCCGAGCGTGGCCACCAGCGACGACCTGGGCGCGACCTGGGACGAACCCGACCACGCCCCGATCGCGTTCCCGCCCGACACCGCCGAATCGCTGGTCCGGGCCTGGCAGCTGGTGCCCGGGCCGCCGAGCGAGCCGAACGTCGTCTACGCCGGCACCGAGCCGTCCGCGCTGTTCCGCTCGGACGACGGCGGCCGCACCTACGAGCTGGTCCGCGGCCTGTGGGACCACCCGCACCGCGAGCACTGGACACCCGGCGGTGGCGGCAAGGCCATCCACACCGTGCTCCCGGACCCGGTCGAGCCCGGCCGTGTCACCGTGGCGATGTCGACCGGCGGCGTCTACCGCACCGAGGACGGCGGCGCGACCTGGCGGGCGAGCAACACCGGCATCAAGGCGGTGCACGTCCCGGACCCCTACCCCGAGTACGGCCACTGCGTGCACAAGGTCGCGATGCACCCGAGCGCGCCGGAGCGGCTCTTCGCGCAGGTGCACCACGGCGTCTACCGCAGCGACGACGGCGGGGCGAGCTGGCAGTCCATCGCCGACGGCCTGCCCAGCGACTTCGGCTTCCCGATGGTCGTGCACCCGCACCGGCCCGAGGTGATCTACACGTTCCCGCTGACCGCCGACGTCATGCGGTTCCCGCCGGAGGGCCGGTGCCGGGTGTACCGCAGCGAAGACGCCGGGAAGTCGTGGGAGGCGGTGGGAGCCGGGCTGCCGGACGGGTACTGGGCCGGGGTGATGCGCGACGCGATGTGCGCCGACGACGCCGACCCGGCCGGGATCTACTTCGGGTCCCGGACCGGCGACGTCTACGCCAGCCGGGACGACGGCGACAGCTGGCGGCTGGTCGTCTCGCACCTGCCGGACGTGCTGAGCGTCCGCGCCGCGACGGTGTGACCGTGCGGATCACGGTGCTGGTGCCCGGGCCCCTGCGGGCGAAGACGGGCGGTGAGTCCCGGCTGGAGGTCGAGCTCGACGGCACGGCGACGCTCGGCGCGCTGCTCGACGAGCTCGCCCGGCGGTACCCGGCGCTGGAGCGGCGGTTGCGCGACGAGCAGGCGGGGCTGCGCCGGTACGTCAACTTCTATGTCGACGGCGAGGAGTGCCGCCGGCTCGACGGACCGTCGACGGCGTTGCGCGACCGCGGCGAGGTGCAGATCATCCCGTCGGTCGCGGGAGGCTGACGCCTTCCACCTCGGCGAACAGCGCGGCGGCGCGCCGGCCGGTGGCGGCCGCCCGCGTGCCGGTGCTGACGAGCGCGAGAGCGAGGACTCCGGCGCCGAGGGCCGCGACCAGCCACCACACGCCGGGGCCGGCGCCGACCGTCCCGGCGAGCGCGACGCCGAGGGTCGTGCCGGTCTGGCGCCCGGCCGAGGCCAGTGACCCGGCCACCCCGGCCATCGAGCCCGGCATCCCGGAGACGGCGGTGGTGGTGATCGGCGGGTTGACCGTGCCGAGGAAGACGCCGAACAGCAGGTAGACCGCCAGGACGAGGGGCTGCGGGGTGGCCGGGCCGAGCCACGCCGACGTCACACCGCCGAGGGCGAGCGCGATCCCGGCGACGACCAGCGGCAGCCGCGGGCCGCGGGTGCCGACCAGCCGTCCGGTCCGCGGGGACAGGACCAGCACCAGGACACCGACGGGCAGCAGGCAGAGCCCGGCCGTCAACGCCGTCATGCCGCGCACGTCCTGCAGGTACTGCGTGGTGACGAAGAGGAAGGCGCCGAAGCCGCAGAGCGCGAACAGCGCCGTGACGATCGCGCCGCTGAACGCCACACTGCGGAAGAGGCGCAGTTCGAGCAGCGGGTCGGCGCGGCGCGGCTCGTGGCGCAGCAGCGCGGCCACGGCGAGCGCGGCGACGGCCAGCAGGCCGAGGATCACCGGCGACGTCCAGCCCAGGGCGCGGGTCTCGATGATGGCGCCCACCACACAGCCGAGCGCGAGGACCACGAGCACCTGGCCGAGCGGGTCGAACCGGCGCGCGCGGGCCGCCCGGGATTCGGGGACGAACCTGAGGGTGGCCGCGATGGCGACGGCGACGATGGGGACGTTGACCCAGAAGACGGCCCGCCAGCCCAGCCCGTCGACGAGGGCGCCGCCGAGGATCGGCCCGAGCGCGAGCGCCAGGCCGGACATCGAGCCGAACACGCCGATCGCGCGGGCGCGTTCGGCCGGCCCGGGGTAGACCGTGGCGACGATGGCCAGCGCGACGGGGTTGAGCATGGTGCCGCCGACGGCCTGGATCGCGCGGGCGGCGATGAGCCAGCCGATGCCCGGGGCGAGGCTGCAGAGCAGGGACCCGAGGCCGAAGACGGTGAGCCCGGTCAGGAACACGCGCTTGCGCCCGAACCGGTCCGCGGTCGACCCGGCGAGCACGAGGAACCCGGCCAGCACCAGCGTGTAGGCGTCGACCGTCCACTGCAGGCCGGAGACGGAGGCGCCGAGGTCGCGGCGGATCGAGGGCAGGGCGACGGTGACGGTGGAGATGTCCATCACCGCGACGACGATGCTCGCGCAGCAGATGGCCAGCACGAGCGCGGGACGGCGCGAGGTCGGAACGTTCATGGGATCGACGCTAGGATTTAGAGCGTGCTCGAAGTCAATCCGATCCCCGAGGCCGGGCTGACCATCGCCGAGGCGGCCCGCCGCACGGGCGTGAGCGCGCACACGCTGCGCTACTACGAACGAGCCGGCCTGGTGGTCACACGGGTGGACCGCACCTCCGGCGGACGTCGCCGGTACCGGAAGCTCGATCTGGACTGGATCAAGATCTGCACGAAGCTCCGGGCGACGGGGATGCCGATCAAGCTGATCCGGCGGTACGCGGAGCTGGTTTCCGACGGCCGCGGGAACGAAGCCGAGCGGCTGGCGCTGCTGGAGACGCACCGGGCGGACGTGCTGGCCCGGTTGGAGGAGCTGCAGGAGAACCTGAAGCTGATCGACCGGAAGATCGGCGTGTACCGAGGACGGCTGGAGGCGGGCGACGCCGACGGCCTGTGGGCGCCGGGCGGCACCAAGTAGTCAGAACAGCGTCGCCTGAGCGGGTTCCGGCGCCGGCGGCCGGCCGCGCCGGCCGTTCAGTGCGAACTTGTCCTCGATCTCCTTGCTCGGCTCCGGGAACCCGTACTTCGCGATCAACGGCCGGATCCGCGCCCCGATCTCGTGCCGGTACCCCGTTTCCGAACCCGACGAATACAGCCTCACGTACGAGTCCACCAGCGACGGGTGCGCCTGGCGCAGCCAAGCGAAGAACACGTCCTTGACCCCCGAAGACAAGAACAGCGGGTGGTACAGCACATCCGTAGCCCCTGCCGAAGCCACGGCTGACACCAGAGCCTCCAGCTGCGACGGAGAATCCGACAGGTACGGCAGGATCGGGGACAGGAACACCGTGCACTCCAGCCCCGCGTCGCGGATCGCGCGGACCGTCGCCAGGCGGGCCGACGTCGTCGCCGTGCCGAACTCCACCGACTGCTGCAGTTCCTCGTCCAGCATCGACAGCGACACGCCCAGGTGCACCGTCGTCGCCCGGGACGCGCGGGCCAGCAATGGCAGGTCGCGGCGGATCAACGGGCCCTTCGTCAGGATCGAGAACGGCACCCGGTGCCCGGACAGGGCGCCGATGATGCCCGGCATCAGCTCGTAGCGGCCCTCCGCGCGCTGGTAGACGTCCGTGTTCGTGCCGAACGCCACCCGCGGCGGCAGCTTTCGCTTGCGCGCCAGCTCGTTCCGCAGCACCTCCACGATGTTCGTCTTGACGATCACCTCGTTGTCGAAGTCGCCGGCGACGTTCAAGCCGAGCCGCGTGTGCGTCGGACGCGCGAAGCAGTACTGGCACGCGTGCGTGCACCCCCGGTACGGGTTGATCGTGTACTCGTCCGGCAGCATCCGCGCGTCCGCCGGGACGTGGTTCAACGCGCTCTTCGCCAGCACCTCGTGGAACGTCACGCCCCGGAACTCCGGTGTCCGGACGCTGCGGACGAACCCCGTCAAGCGGGCCAGCCCCGGCAGCGTCCCCTCGTCGACCCGGTCCGTGCGCTGGCCGCTCCAGCGCAGCACGTCTTCGTTCACGCGGCCCAGCCTGCCCGAGCCGCGCGCGCCCGGGCTAGCCAGATTCGGACACGACCTCCTCAGAGCGCCTCCCCCCACTGCCCCGGCCCGGACACGTGCCGCGGGTCGGTGACCGAGTGGTAGCCGCCGTGCACGAACACCAGTGCCGGCGCGTTCCGGTCGTGGCCCGTCGCCAGCACCTCGCCGACGACCAGCGTGTGGTCGCCCAGGTCGAACCGTTCGGCCAGCGCGCACTCCAGCCAGCTCGCGCCGTCGAGCACGAGCGCGCCCGTGCGCTCCCCCGGTTTCGCCGGCAAGCCGTCGACGACTCGAGTAGCGCGCGGCCCGGCGAACCGGCGGGCCACGTCGCGCGCGTCCGCCGGCAGGATCGACACCACCCAGCGACCGGTCGCCAGGAGGTCCTCGAGGAACGCCGACTCGCGCCGGAACGACAGCGAAACCAGCGGCGGGTCCAGGGAAATCGAGCCGAGCGAGTTGACGGTGACGGCGTCGTGGCGCCGGCCACCGGGGGTGTCGCGGTACGTCGTGGCGACGCACACGCCGGTCGCGAAGGTGCGCATCGCACCACGGAGATCAGGCATCACAACCCCTGCGGTGAAGAGAAGAACCGGCCCGGGTCGTACCGGCGCTTGACCTCGGCGAGCCGGGCGGCGTTCGGCCCGTAGTAGGCGCCGCGCCAGTCCTCGAGGTCCGGATCGGTGAAGTTGACGTAGGAGGCGTCCGGCGCGAACTCGCCCGTCTCGGCGTGCAGCGCGTGCAGCCAGTCCAGGTTCGCCGCGACGACGCCGGGTGCGTCCCGCTCGGTCCACGACGTGTCCAGGCTCAGCAGGAACTTCGTGTCCCGGTGCGGGAACGCGGTGTCCGCGGTCGCGACGCGGGAGATTTCCCCGCCCCACGCGAACAGCGCCGCTCCCGCGCCGTCGGGGTTGCCGCTGCCGGGCCACTTCTCGACGGCCCGGACGAGCGCCTCCAGCCCCGCGTCGGGCAGGGCGTGCGGCGTGCACCGCGTGCGGACGGCGAACGCGCCGCCTTCGCTGGAGTGGTGCAGGAACCTCGCGGCGTCCCAGAAATCACGGTCCTCGAGGTCGGCGCGGTCCGGGGCCGCGACGGCGAACGCGGGCGCCAGCAGCTCGCGCAGTTCGGCTGCCGGGCCGAGGTGGTGACCGACCACGGAGACGACGCCGTCGTCGCCCGCCGAGCGCGCGATGCCGATCCGCGCGGAGAACTCCGGCGGCGCGGCCAGCATGACCTCCTGCAGCGCGGCCAGCACCTCGACCGCGTGCGGCCACGCCCAGAGCACCACGCACGTCGAGCCCGCCGGGGCCGGCCGCGCCTGGAACGTGAAGCTCGTGTTGACGCCGAAGTTCCCGCCCCCGCCGCCGCGGCACGCCCAGAACAGGTCCGGGTTCTCCGTGGCCGACGCCGTGACGACCTCGCCGGAGGCGAGCACGACGTCGGTCGAGACCAGCGCGTCGCACGTGAGACCGTGCGCGCGGGAGATCGTCGTGACGCCGCCGCCGAGGGTCAGGCCGCCGATGCCGACGGTGTCGGAGTTGCCGAGCGGGAACGTCAGGTCCCACGGCCGCAACCCCGCGTACAGCGCCTTCATCGGCGTCGCGCCGCCGACGGTGACCAGCCCGGTGCCGCGGTCGACGCGGATGCCGGACAGCCGCCGCAGGTCCAGGACCAGGCCGGGGCCCGTGGAGTGGCCCGCGTAGCTGTGGCCGCCGCCGCGGACGGACACCGGCACCGACTCCGTCCGGGCCCACTCGATCGCCCGGGCGACGTCGCCGGCGCCGGCGACGGCGAGCACCGCCGCCGGGCGGGTGGCGGCGAACCGCCGGTTCACCGGCGCCGCGGCCGCGAAGCCGGGGTCGCCGGGGAACCGGAGTTCGCCCAGGCCGCGCAGGGCGTCCCACCTGGTCATGACGCGCTCATCTCCAGCGAGACCTCTTCGAGGTAGGAGACGCCGGTGGCCGCGTGCTCGCCGTAGCGCTCCCAGACCTCGCGCAGCACGAGCGTGCCGCCGTGCCACTGCGGGGTGTTGGTGCTGTGCCCGGCGATCACCTCGCCGCTGCTCAGCACCATCGTGTAGGCCAGCCGCAGGACCCCGGCGGGGTCGCAGGTGCCGGTCACCGTGCCGCGCAGGACGTGCCCGCCCGCGAACTCGGCCCAGACCAGGTCGCCCTGCTGGCGGTACTCCGCGTACGTGCCGTCTCCGCCGCCGAGGCTCTGGAACCGGCGGCCGTCGTAGTGGATGCTCATTCGTCCACGTCCAGCAGTCCGGCCGGCATCGCCAGGGTGGTGCCGGTGGGCGGCGGCTCGATCTCGACGGCCTCGACCTCGACGAGCGAGGCCGCGTGCGCCAGCCGCTGCCGGCACGTCTCGGCGTCCTTCGCCCGGCACACCACGAACGAGTGGCGCGCGATGTAGCCGCCGGGCGGCAGCCGCAGCGTGGTGCCCGGCTCGACCATCGGCGAGGCCGTGACCAGCCCTTCCGCCTCCCACGGCACCTCGACCGAGTGCACGACGCAGTCGTGGTCGGGGTAGCCGAAGCGGATGCCCGCGACGCCGGAGCGGGTCGGCGTGACGTCCGGGCGCTGGCCGGTGGCGACGTCGAACAGCACGCTGCCCGGGTCGATGCCGGTCGCCGTCTTGCCGAGGAACGGGATCAGGTCGCCGCCGAGGCGGCCGTTGACCTCGATGATCACCGGGCCGCGCTCGGTCAGCCGGACCTCGGTGTGGGTGATGCCGTTCTCGATGCCGAGCACGCGGTGGGCGTCGGCCAGGACGCGCAGCAGCTCTTCGTCGTGCAGCAGCGGGTCGCCCGCGTCGACGAGGTGGCCGGTCTCCTCGAAGAACGGCGGCATCCCGGTGCTCTTGCGGGCGATGAACATCGGCAGGTACTCGCCCTTGTGGACGGCGCCGTCGATGCTGATCTCCGGGCCGTCGGCGAACCCTTCGATGATGGCGCCGCCGCGGTAGGGCTCGTCGCCGACGAGGCTGGCCTCGTGGGCGACGCGGTAGGCGGCGTCGAACTCGGCCGCGTCCCGGGCGAGCGAGACGCCCATGCTGGCACCCAGCGCGCGGGGCTTCACGACCACCGGGAAGCCGATGCGGGCGACCGCCGCGCGGGCGTCGTCGAGGTCGGCGGCGAGGTGGAAGCCGGGCTGCGGCAGGCCGGCGGCGGTGAGCCGGACGCGGCAGCTGTGCTTGTCGCGGCAGCCGTGCACGCCGGGGATGCTCAGGCCCGGCACGCCGAACTCGTCGGCCAGCTCGGCCGCGGGCATGACCAGCGGCTCGTCCCAGCAGAGCACACCGGCCACGGTGTAGTTCCCGGCCAGCTCACGGGCGGTTTCGGCGAGCAGCGCGTGGTCGAAGACGTTGACCACGGTGATGTCGTCGAAGTACTCGTGCTGCCAGGTCGGCTTGAGGTTGTTGATCAGGACGAGCCGCAGGCCGGCCTCGCGGGCCCGCTCGGCGACGGACTTGACGAGGTATTCGCGGTAGAGCTTGAGGCCGCTGCCGATGACGAGCAGCGCACCCGGGTTCGTGGTCATCGAAGGTCCCTTCGGGTCGAAGATGCGAGAGCGGCGAACTCCGCGACGACGGCGTCCGCGGCGAGCGGGGCGGTGCGGAAGCCGTCCGGGCCGCTGGCCGGCCGGGCCCACGCGGCGGCGCCGATGCGGACGAAGCCGGTGTCGCCGCCTTCGGCGGTGGTGTAGTGGCAGTGCTTGACGCGGACGACGTCATAACCGTCCACATCGGACACGACGCCGGCGGCGAGGACGCGGGCCGCCCAGCCCGCGTCGTCGTCGGGGCCGGCCAGGGTGCTCACCTCGCGCCGGACGGCGTCGGTGCTGACCTTGAGCAGGGTGCCCGCGACCGAGGGCAGCAGCCACGCCCGCCCGTCGGCGCCGAGGCCGCCCGCGGTGGGCGTCGCCGCCCAGGCGTGGGCGAGCGCGGCGGGCGGGCGCAGGTAGACCATCGTCTGGCGGTGCAGGGCGACGGGTGCGTCGACCAGTGCCCCGGTCCACGGACCGGTGGCGACGACCACCACGTCACCGGACACCGAGGTGCCGTCGGCCAGGTCCACCCGCGCCCGGTCGGCGTCCACGGCGACGGCCTCCCGGCCGGGCCGCAGTTCGGCGTCCGGGTGGTGGCGCAGCCACCGCGCGGCCGCGTGCAGGACGCGGTCGGCGAGCAGCGTCCCGGCGTGCGGTTCGTACACGGCCCCGCTGCCCCTCGGGAACCCGAGGAGCGGGTAGTCGGAGGGGTGCACGATCCGGACCGGCACCCCGGCGGCGCCCGCGGTGGTGACGGCGGCGGGCACCTGGCCGGGCGGCAGCGCCTGGAGGACGCCGACGCGCCGGTAGAGACCGGCCCCGGGCAGGTGGTCGCACAGCAGGGCGTCGAGCTCCCGCCACCGCCGGTGCAGCTCGGCGGCTTTCCGCGTGGCGACGCGGTCCCCGACGACCAGCGCCCGCAGCGCCCGGTGCTGGTCGAAGGAGGTGGCGCCGGGGTGCGGGACGGGCCCGCGTTCGAGCAGGACGACGTGGTGCCCGGCGAGGACGCTCCGGATGGCGGTGAGCAGCCCGGTGATCCCGGCCCCGACGACCACGACGCGGAGGGCGCCGCGGCCGGGGCGCGGGGGCCGGCCGGCGTGGGAGGCGGTGCCCAGGCCGGGCACGGAGTAGTCCGTGCCCAGCAGGACGTCGCCGGCCGGGGGTGCGGCTTGGCCGGCGCCGCCCCCGAGCCCCGCGGTCGGTGCGGAACGGCCCGCGCGGGCCTTTCCGAGGTCACCCCGGCCCGCGCTGGCCGGGGTGACCACCGGCGGAGCTTTCACGTGAAAGCTCCGCGTCTGGTGGTCACTTTCACGGGAAAGTGACGCGCTGCCCGCGGTCATCGGCCGGCCTCCGCTTCCCTCAGCCGCGGCAGGGCCGCCGGGGTGAACGACTCGGCGTCCGCTCCCGCGTCCTCCCCCAGCACCCGCGCCGCCAGATCCACCAGGATCGGCGCCGCTCCGCGCACCAGGCGGTCGACCTCGAAGCAGAAGTCGCCCGCGTCCGCCCCCGTCACGACGCGGGCGTCGAGGCGGGCCAGCTGCTCGGTGATCGTCTCCGCCGCGCGGTTCAAGCTGAACCCGGCCAGCTCGTAGGACTCGGCGAAGCGCGAAGCCATCCGCGCGGCCGTCCGGCGCGACCGCGGCGACACCGGCAGCGGGCCCAGCCCGACGAACCGGTTCACCTTGTCCGCCACCCGGTTCCACGGCTCGACGAGCCGCGCGGACGTCACCCGCGACAACGCGTCCCGGCTGAAGCTGGTCCGCTGGTGCTCGGGACTCGTCGCCGCCAGGTGGAAGCGGATCAGGTCCCGCGGCACCTCCGCCGCCAGCTCGCGGCTCCACACCACGTGCCCGCGGCTGGTCGAGAACTTCTTGTGGTCCAGCTCGTAGAACTCGTTGGTCAGGTACCGCGCCGGCAGGTCGTAGCGGCCGTCCAGCGCCAGCAGCATCGCCGGCCCGGCGATCGCGAACGGGTAGATGTTGTCGAACCCGAGGAAGTACACGACCTCCGACCCCGCCCCGGCCAGCCACAGCTCGTCTTCCGAAGATCCCGCTGCCGGGCCCGCCGCCAGCGCCGTGGCGTGCATGCTCCACGCCATCGGCTCGGCGTTGGGGTTGACCCGCTGCCCGGCGACCTCCGGGAACGGCACCTCGATGCCCCACGACGTCGGGTACGTCACCGGGAAGTCCGGCAGCGGCCGCGCCAGCATCGCCGCCATCGCCTGCGCCATGTGGGGGCGCAGGCCGGACGCGTGCGCTTCGAAGTGCGCGCGCAGCCCGGCCCGGTACTTCTCGACCGGCAGCACGAGCACGTCGGCTTCGCGCAGCTCCACCGGATCCGACGGGTCCAAAGTGGACCGGACGTCGAGCAGGTCGCCCGCCGCCACCAGCTGCCCGCAGCTTTCGCAGAGCCCCGCGCAGCAGTCGGCCAGGCACTCCGGGCAGCTGCCGGAGGCGAAGCCGTCCACGAGGAACTGCCCCGACTTCGGCGAGTACGGGAACTTCATCGTGCGCAGTTCCAGCTTCCCCGCCGAATGCAGCCGGGCGACGAAGTCGACGACCCACCGGGTGAACCGGTCGTCGTCGCCGGTGTAGCCGTCGATGCTGATGCCCATCGCCTCGAGGCTGGCGGCGATCTGCGCCGCCGACGTGGCGACCAGCTCCTCCGGGGTGACGCCGCGGCGGTGCGCGGTCGTCACCACGAACGTCGAGGTGTCCTGGAACCCCGTGCCCAGCAGCACTTCCCGGCCTTGCGAACGGGCGTAGCGGCTGTGGACGTCGGCGGCCAGGAACGGGCCGGCGATGTGGCCGAGGTGCAGGTCGCCGTTCGCCGTCGGGGCGGGCGAGATGACGACCGTCCGGGCGCTCATGACACGCCTGCTTCGTGGCGGGCCGTGAACTGCGCGGACATCTCGGTGTCCCACCAGATGCCGTAGTACTCGAAGTCCTCGTCGCCTTCGTTGGTGACGCAGTGGGTCGAGCCGGGCGGCAGCCGGACGATGTCCCCGGCGGAGAACGCGTGCCGCACGCCGTCGACGACCAGCGTGGCGGCGCCGGTCAGCGCGATGAAGATCTCGTACTCGTGGTGGGAGTGCGCGGTGGACGTGGTGTGCGGGCGCAGGACGCACCAGGCGCCTTCGAACGGCGCGTTGAGCTCCGGCCAGGGCAGCAGCCGCTGGGAGTCGAGCCCGTACGCGCGTTCCAGGCCGGCGCGGTCGAGGCGGCGGAGGTCGATCATACCGCCACCACCACGGACTCGCCGGAACGGCGGCGGTCCTCGCCGGGACCGGTGCCGCGCCGCTCGACGATGTCACCGGCGATCTCGGCCGAGCGCTGGGCCAGCACGCTGATCAGCGAGTCGGAGATGCCGTGCGTCGCCTCGTTGACGCCCTGCAGGTACAGCGCACCGTGGGCACCGGCGCCGAGGTCGGCGCGGTACTGCCGGTTGACGGAGACCGCGTCGAGCCCGATCGCGTCGGCCAGTCCGCGGACCATCGACGGCATCCGCGGGTCGAACCCCGTCCCGAGGAACACCGCGTCACACCGCAGCTGCTCGACGGTTTCGTGCTTGAGGTCGCGGACGTCGAGGACGATCTCCTCGCCCTCGGCCCTGGCGCCGACGACGTCGGCGGAGCCGCGGATCGTCGACACCGGCTGGCCGAGCATCTTCTGCTTGTAGAGCATCGTGTAGAGCTCTTCGAGGAACGGCGCGGCCAGGCCGCCGTAGTTGGTCAGGTGCATCTCTTCGAGCACCTTCGCCCGCGCTTCGTCCGACATCGTGAAGAACTCGTCCACGAAGGACGGGAAGAACAGCTCGTTGACGAACTTGCTGGTCTGGTAGTCCTTGAGGGCGATCGCGCGCAGCAGCAGCGTCGGCGACGAGCCCGGCGCTTCCTGGTGCAGCGCCATGAACATCTCGGCCGCGCTCTGCGCCCCGCCGACGACCACCGGACGCAGCGGCTTGCCCGGACGGGCCAGGCGCGCCGTCGAAGCGACGCGGGTGCTGAACTCGGTGCTGTGCACGACCCGCTCGGCCGGCAGGTCGCGGAAGACCTCGGGAACGTGGGCGTCCCGCCCGCCGCCGACGACCAGGTCGCGGCAGAGGATCGTGTCGCCGTCCGACAGCGGGACGGTGAACCCGAGCACCTGACCCGACTCCGAGTGGATCGGCAGGACCCGCTCGGCGCGGGCGTTGTAGCGCACCTGCACCTGCTCCAGCGAGTCGGCGACCCACTGCAGATAGGCCGAGATCTGCCAGCGGAACGGGTTGAAGGTGCCGAGGTTGACGAACTCGTCGAGCTCGCCGCGCTCGTGCATGAAGTTCAGGAAGGAGAAGCGGCTGCGCGGGTTGCGCAGGGTCACCAGGTCCTTCACATAGGACACCTGGCTGCGCGCCCACGGCAGCATCAGGTTCCGCTGCCACTTCACGTCTTCGTACTGTTCGAGGATCATGGCGCCGCCGGCCACGCCGGCCCGGCCGCACTCCTCGAGGGCCACGGCCAGCGCCAGGTTCGCCGGGCCGGCCCCGATCATCAGGACATCCACCTCGTGGACAGTCATCTCTGTCTTCCTCCGGATCGACCTGCGGCGCGCCGGGTCGCGGCGCGCCGCAGGGAGCTACTTGCTGACGGTGACGCTGAAGAGGTCGAGCTCGCGGAACTGGGTGGGCTGGACGTTGTGCAGGCGGGACGCCCAGGCCGCGGTACCGGACTGCCACCAGATCGGGATGGTCGGCATGTCCTGCAGGACGAGCTTCTCGGCCTGCTGGTAGAGCGCCTGGCCCTGCTGCTGCGAAGGCGCGGCGTCGGCCTGCTGGAGCAGCGCGTCGACCTTCGGGTTCGAGTACTGGCCGACGTTCGAGGCCGCGCCCGTGCGGAACAGCGGGTTGAGGAAGTTCTCGATCGACGGGTAATCCGCGACCCAGGCCGAGCGGTAGATGCCCGTGACGGTCCGGTTGTTGAGCTGCTTGCGGAAGTCGCCGAGCGTCGTCTGCGGGGTGAACTTGCAGGTGCGGCCCAGCGAGTCCTGGATCTGGCGGCAGATGACCTCCATCCACTCCTGGTTGCCGGAGTCGATGTTCGAGGTCAGCTCGATGTCACCCTGGAAACCCGAGGCGTCGAACAGCTGCTTGGCCTTCTGCGGGGAGTAGGTGCACAGCTCGCCGCACTGGTTGTCCAGGTGGCCCTGCACGTTCGGGGCGACCAGGCCGTCGGCCGGGGTGCGACCGCCGTTGAACACCTTCTGGATCAGCGTCTTCCGGTCGATGGCCATGGAGATCGCCTGCCGGAACTGCGGGCTGTCGTAGCGCTTGTCGAACAGCGGGAACGCGATCGCCTGGTAGCCGAGGTAGGTGTAGGTCTTGCGCCGGTCCTCGGGCAGGTCCTTCTTGATCTTGCCGCCCTGGGTCGAGGTCCACGGCGTGAAGGAGAGGAAGTCGAGCTTGTTCGCCAGGACGTCGGCGTAGGCCTTGTCCAGGTCGGTGTAGAAGCGGAAGTCGATGCCGCCGATGTTCGGCTTCTGCGCGCCGGCGAAGCCGTCGAACCGCTTGACGACGAGGTCCTTGCCGGGCGCGTACGAGTCGAACTTGAACGGCCCGTTGCCGACGGGGTGCGCCTCGAACGCCTTGCGGTCGGCGAAGAAGCTCGCCGGCATCGGGAAGAACGCCGCGTAGCCGAGCTGGACGCCGAACTCCGAGAAGGGCGCGTCGAGGGTGACGGTGAACGTCTTGTCGTCGACGACCTTCAGGCCCGACAGCTCCTTGGCGGCCGGCAGGGTGGCCGGCTGCTTGCCGTCCGCGGTCGCGTTGTTGACCTGCGCGAAGCCGACGACGTGGGAGAAGTAGCTGGCGCCGGCCATCAGGTTCGGGGAATACGCGGTGTAGTTCCACGCGTCCACGAAGCTCTTGGCCGTGACGGGGGTACCGTCGTGGAACGTCCAGCCGTCCTTGAGCTTGATCGTCCACACCTTGGAGTCGGTCGTGGTGACCGAGTCCGCGACGGCGTTGTGCGGGGCGGCCGTCTTGGCGTCGTACTCGATCAGGCCGCGGAAGAGCGTGCCCAGCACGCTGATCCCGCCGACCTCGGTCGTGTTGCCCGGCACCAGCGGGTTCGACGGCTCGGTCTCGCTGTAGCTGATGACCGCGTCGCGGTCGATGTTCGCCGCGGCGGGCGCGGCGGCGCCGTCCGGCGAGGGAGCGGCGGTGGTGCCGCCCGGGGTGCTGCACGCGCTGAGCGTCACGGCCAGCACGGCGGCCGCGCACACGGCGGCCCGGAGCTTTCGCATGGGTGTCTTCCTTTTCTGGGGTGGGGGGATGGATCAGCGCCGGCTGGAGGTGATGCCGAGGGCCAGCGGGAACGCGGGCCGGCCGCCCAGGAGGTGGGCGCCGGCGGTCTGCAGGATCCGGTCCTGCGCCACGATGTGCTGGCACATCGTGGTCGTGTCGCGCAGCCAGCGGTCCAGCGGTGAAGGCCGGTAGATCGCGGACGTCTGCACGAGGTCGTAGAGGCGGGTGACGATCGCCCTGGCAGTGCGGAAGGCGTGCCGCCGCGACAACGGGAGCGCGGCCCGCTCGCGCGGGGTCAGGTCGTCGAGGGTGCCGCCCGCGGTGAGGACTTCGTGCTGGTGCCGCAAAGCGCCGTAGACGCCCTCGCGAGCCGCCGCGAAGTCGCCTTCGCAGTCGGCGATCGTGGTCTGCGTGCGGTAGTCGTCCTCGCGGCCGGCGGCGACGGCGGTGTCCGTGGCGTGGTCGAGCGCGGCCCGGGCGACGCCGAGCGCGACGCCCGGCATGTTCCGCATGTGGACCTCGGGCTGGGCCAGCGGACCCGAACCCCCGCGCACCTCGGCGAAGGTCAGCGTGTGCTCGGCGGGCACGAACACGTCGGTGATCGTGTAGTCGCAGCTGCCGCTGCCCGCCAGGCCGGTGGTGTGCCAGGTGTCGAGCACCTCGACGTCGGCCCTGGGCACCATGAGCAGGATCGAATCGTGCTCGGGCTCCCCGTCGCGGTACAGGAACGCTCCGGAGACGACCCAGTCGGCGTGCGTGACACCGCTGCCGAACTGCCAGCGGCCGGTCAGGCGGTAGCCGCCGGGGACGATTTCCGCGCGGCCGTTGGGGAAGAGCAGCCCCGCGGTCGCCATGTCCAGGCTGGGGAACATCTCCTCGGCGACGGCGTGGTCCAGGAACGAGGCGTAGAGACCGGTGTCGGACCCGATCATCGCGCACCACCCGGCGCCGGCGTCCCCGTAGGCGATGGCCTCGATCACCTCGGTCTGCTCGACCGAGGTCAGCTCGGGACCGCCGTGGGCGCGGGAGAACCCCATCCGGAACACGCCGGTGCCGCGCAGCAGGTCCACGACGTCCGGGGGCAGCCGCCGGGCCCGCTCGATCTCTTCGGCGCGGTCCCGCAGCACCGGGGCGAGAGCCTGCGCCCGGGCGAGGATCTCCGAGGCGGTCTCGGGCGGCCGGACGGACAGCGGCTCGACTACGGTCATCACATCACTTCCCTCGAGGTCTTCTTCTCGGTCGTGGAAGTGATTGAAGCCAGGGCTTTAATTGATGGAAACGGTTGTCCACCAAGGAAAATCAACGGGGTGCAAAAACGAAGTAGACACCGGCCGCGGCGGATTCCCGCCGCGGCCGGTGCCCGGGCCGGGGATCAGCCGGTCACGGCGCCGTTGACGGTCCCGAAGTCGAGGCCGCCCTCCAGCGCGGTGTACGTCCCGTGCGCCAGCAGTTCGGCCGCCGCGCGCTCGGCGACGGCGTAGGCGGACTGGGCGATCGCCGTGCCGACGCTGATCCGGCGGACGCCGACCGCTTCCAGCTCCGCGACGGTCGGGGCGCCCGGCCAGACCATGACGTTCACCGGCAGCGGGCTCTCCTTGACGAGCACGGTGAGCGTCTCCAGGTCGATCAGCCCCGGCACGAACAGGCTGTCCGCGCCGGCCGCGGCGTACGCGCCCGCGCGGGTCAGGACGTCGTCCAGCCGCCCCTCGGGTTCGCCGATGCCGAAGAGGTAGACGTCGGTGCGGATGTTGATCCACAGCTCGGGCAGGCCGGCCGCGGTCGCCGCGTCGCGGGCCGCGCGGACCCGGCCGACCTGGGCCGCGACGTCGAACAGCGGGCCGCCGGGGGCGGTCGAGTCCTCCAGGTTGACCCCGACCGCGCCGGCGTCGACGATCGCGCGGACGGTCGCCGCGACGTCGTCGGCGGACAGGCCGTAGCCGCCTTCGATGTCGGCGGTCACCGGCACGTCGACGACGCGCACGATCCGCGCGACCAGTTCGGCCATCTCTTCCCGCGTCAGGCCGTGGCCGTCGGGACGGCCCGCGGACCAGGCGACCCCGCCGCTGGTCGTGGCGATCGCCGGGGCGCCGGCCCGCGCGATGAGGGCCGCGCTGGCGGCGTCCCAGGCGTTCGGCAGCACCAGGGTGCGGTCGGTGTGCAGGGCGCGCAGCCGTTCGGCGAGGCGCTTGGCAGACATCTGTTCTCCATAAGGTTGTTGGTGTTCAGGACGGGTTGTTCTGGATGCCCAGGGCGACAGGGTGTGGCTGATCGGTTCTTGCCCCGGTTGGGTGGCTTCTGAGGAGTGGC
>NZ_JBSGJA010000033.1:0-100916 GCF_053605345.1 Amycolatopsis sp. NPDC003865
TGGCCACACGGTTCGACAAACTCGCGGTTCGCTACGAGGCGACCGTGCACATCGCGGCGATCAACGAGTGGCTACGCCATTGAAACAGGCTCTAGCCGGCCTGCCGACAGGCCAGGCGGCTGGGGCGGACCGCCCCCGACGGACCACGCCCCAGGTCGCGTTGCTCGATCAAGGCCGGGACGGCCACGCCAGCGCGCGGCGAGTTGGTCACCGAGGCGGATCACTTCGGTGACCAGGTTTCGATGTCGGCTTTGGTGGTGCGCCCTCGCGGCCGAGCTGCTGCAGGACAGCCCACACGCTCAGGTCCCGGCCACGTGGGCCACGCCATCGGTGGCGTCGCGTGAGGCCAGGAACCAGGTGCGGGCGGCAGCCAGGCAGAGCAGGTGGCCATCGACCCGCCGCTGGTGAGCACGCCGCCGGTGCGTGGCGACACGCCGGCCAGGTCCACCAGCGCGTTCTCGCCGTAGCCGCAGCTGGCGTTCAGCGTGGTGCCGATGAGATGGGCGAGGATGCCGATCGGCGCGGGCGGGGTGGGATCCACGCGAAGAACGCCGGATGCCCGTCGCCTCCGGGATAGGCGGCGACGTCGGTGTCGATGAAGTCGAGGAACCCGGGCAACGGCTGGCCGTTGTCGCGCAGCGGCGAGGCCGAGAGATACCGGCGGTGCTGTTGCGGGCTGGGCAGTGGCAGTTCGGGTTGCGGCTTGTCCGAAGAGCCGGTGTCCGGGATCCGGCCGGTCACGCTGGATTGCAGAGCCGTCCCCGAGTGTCCTCCCGAGCCTGCCGCCTCACGTCGCCGCCCGCGGCCTTGATCTTCTCGTCGATGGTCTCCAGCTCCGCGATCAGCTCCACCGCCAGCCGACGCCGGATGTTGCCCCGATGTCCCGTGGTTGATGGCCTGCGTCCCGGCTCGGCCGAGTTCGTCGCGACGGTCGACGACCATGGTCATCACAACCAGCTCGGGGTCAACCTCCACGCGGGCCACGCAACGCGGCCAGAGCCACGGAATGCGCGTCCGCGGGCTCCGTCTTGCGGCCATTGCCGGTGGCGAACGCACGCACCCGAGCTGGCAGTTTCGCCGGCACATCCCGGGCCTCGGCCCGCCACAGCGAGATCCCCAAACCGATCAGTGCCACTCCGGTCGGAACGGCCAACGGCCGGTTGAACGACTCCGGCAGTACCGCGAGCGAGACCGTGGCGAGGGTGCCTGCGGCGAGCAGCGCCGAGGCCCACCGGGCGAGGACACGCGCCCGGAACAACGCGATCCCGAACAGGCACCCGCCGGCGAGATAGCCGACGGAGCTGACCACGAAGACGGTCTGCATGGCGCCGATGCCACGGGTCGCGGCGCCACCGAAGGCGACGGCGAGGACGTCTGCGACGTAGCCCGGCACGGTGTGCGCCAGCGCGGGCAGAACAGCGGCAGCAACGACCTCGACGCTGAACATGAACAGATAGCCGACGGCGAACACCACGTAACCGAGGAAGCCGAGGATCCCCGTCTGCCGCACTTGACTCAGGTACATGCCGGTGATGCCGACGAGCGCCAGCGCGGCCATGAGCGCCTTCGCCGTGCTGCGCACGACCCAGTCGGTGGTGGTGATCACCGAAACATCCATGGCCGGATGGCCGACCTGGACCGCGATGAACAGCGCCCCCGCGAGCGCGGCAGCGATTCCGGCGGCCCGCGAAAGCCCCCTTGCGCTGGGTGCCATGGAGAACCGCTTCGTCTTGCCGGGTCTTGGCGTCGCACTCATGCCTGCTCCTCCGGAAGGGACGCGACCGAGGTGTACTAAGTACACCTATACCGCGCCCAAGGTAGGCGTACGATGTACACCTGTCAAGGCCGGTCACGAGGTGGAGGACCCGATGCAGGACACCGCCGCGGCCCGCGGCCGGGAGCGCCTCAATCGCGCCAAGGTGCTGCGCGCCGCCGTCGAACTGGCGGATGAAGGCGGCTTCGAGGCATTGACCATGCGCAGGCTCGCAGACCGGCTCAGCGTCGTGCCCATGGCGCTCTACAAGCACGTGGCGGACAAGCGCGAGCTCCTCGACGGCATGGTCGACCTGGTGTTCGCCGAGGTCGAGGTGCCCGTCGACGTCGACTGGCGGACCGCCATGCGTCTCCGCGCGGCGTCGATGCGGCAGGCTTTGCTTCGTCACCCGTGGGCGGTCGGCCGGATGGAGACCGGTACTCCGGGACCGGCGAACCTGCACCACCACAACGCGGTGATGCGGTGCCTTCGCCGTGACGCGGGCTTTCCTTTCCGCATGGCTGTGCACGCGTACAACCTGATGGACGCCTACGTCTACGGGTTCGCCCTCCAGGAGAAGACCCTCGCCGGCGACATCCCGGCGGAAGCGGCGCGACGGCAAGAAACCGTCGTCGACCGACAGCCGACAGGACTCGAGGACTACCCCTACCTCGCCGAGGTGGTTACCGAACTGGCGAAAACGGGGTTCGCCTTCGCCGACGAGTTCGAGTTCGGGCTCGACCTCATCCTCGACGGCCTCAGCCGGACGCCTCGGCAAGCCTCCCGCACGGCCGACATCAAGCCGAACCCACCACGGCGGCCGTCAGCCCCGTGAAGCCGAGTTCGGAATGTCCTGCGGCCGGTGCAACCCGGCCGCATCTCGACCCCACACGAACGTCCGGTCATGCCGATGTACAGCCGACTCGCGAGGGAGCATCACTGCCTCTTTCCGGCGACGGCCGACCGGCTCGGTAACTCCGGTCACCACACGAACGGAATGAGCCGAGCCCGGCTCGCGGCGAACTGCCGGTAGCGGTCGCCCAGAGCTTCTTCGAGGGCGCGTTCCTCAATGCGGAGGCGGTAGATCAGGGCGACCAGCAACACAGCGCCGGCGCCCGCCGCACCGACCCAGTTGTCCGCGATCAGACCGCCGCCGGAGAAGACCAGCAGCAGGCCGGTGTAGCTCGGATGGCGCAGGACCCGGTAGGGACCACGTTCCACGACGAGCTGCTCTTCGCTCGTCTGCACCGTCACAGTGAAGTACTTGCCCAGACTGACGAAGCACCACCAGCGCAGGAGCAGGCCGAGCCACCCGATCACCGCCCCGAGCGGGAACAGCCATGGTCCGCCGATGCCGGCGGCCGGGAAGATCGCGCGGCCGATCGGCCACAGCAGAATCGCGCCGAAGAACATCGCCCTGAAGACGACCTCCGCGCGAACATCAACGAGCCGCGCGCCGCGACGCATGCGAAACGCCTGCACCAGCTCGCCCGTCGCGAAGGCACCGGCACTGATGACCAAGACCACCCCGGCCACGTCCGACGACTCCCCGAAGGATGCAAGCACGGTCGCATTGTCACACCGAACACACCACACGTCGCCGCCGTCAACCGCACTACTGACCCGGCTGCGCGCTCATGCCGACGTGCGGACGTAACGTGGGTCGATGCGTATCGCTCCGACTTAAATCAAAGTTCGGTTGCTGGGTCCCAGACGAGAACAGGTGCCGTGACGGGTGTGATCGGTGATCCTGAGCGGGTGCCGGTGATGCGGATTTCGTAGCCGCCGGGTCGGAGTGCTGGTGCGGTTGCGTGGTACGTCCCGTCAGCGCTCCGCGGGCGGCGGGCGAAGGCGGTGCGTTGATGTTCGTCGACGACGGTGATCTGTAGGGAGTGTCGTACGTCTGCCGGGAGCGGCGCGGTGATGAGAATCGGGTCTCCTGCGATGACGAGGTCGGGTGCGGTGAGCTGGCCGGGACGGTTGCCGGTGCCCGGCGGAGGATGGAGTTTGTGGTGAGGACTTCTTCGAGTTCGTCGAGGGCGTAGTCCGGCGGCTGGATCGGCCGGGTGCGCCGCCAGGGCGCCGCCCTCACCACGGCGGTGGCGGTCTGGGCGGGCGCCGTCGCCCTGGCCGGCCTCGCCCCGAGCCTCTGGCTCGCGGTGGCCCTGCTGGTGATCGCCGGCGCGGCCGACCTCGTCAGCGCGGTGTACCGGCAGACGATCCTGCAGACCGCCGTCCCCGACCGGATGCGCGGCCGCCTCCAAGGTGTCTACACGGTTGTCGTCGCCGGCGGTCCCCGCCTCGGTGATCTCCGCGCCGGAGTCATGGCCTCGGCGCTGCCGCTGACGGTGGCGTGGTCCGGAACCGCACTGGCGTGCGTGGCACTCGTCCTGGCCGGCGCCGTCCTGGTGCGGCCGTTCTGGCGCTACCCGGCCGCTGGTCGTTGAGCGCGCCCATCCCCGGCGCACGCTCGAGCAGGTGGCCGCCGACCTGTCAAGGCCGCGGCGAACCGAACTACCTGAAGGGATTCCCCCAGGTGGAGCAGTCAAGTTACGGCCTTCGGCCATGGCTATGATCCTGCGCATGCTGTCACCACGCCAGGGACCGATCTCGCGTATCGTCTGGTGACCAACCGCTTAGTAGGCTCGCGGGCACGAGCCCGCTTCTCAACGACGAGGAGGTCCCCGTGACCGATTCCCCTTCCCGTGTCGCCGTGGTCACCGGTGCCGGCCGCGGCATCGGTGCCGCCGTTGCGGCGCGGCTGGCCGATGACGGCTTCGCCGTCGGGCTGCTCGACCTGGACGAGGCCGGTGTCAAGCAGGGCGCCGAAGCCATCGTCGCCAAGGGAGGCAAGGCCGTCGGTGTTGCCCTCGACGTCAGTGACGCCGAGCAGGTCGAGGCCGCCGTCACCCGGGTCGCCGACGAGCTGGGCCCGCCCGTCGTGCTTATCAACAACGCCGGGATCACCCGCGACAACCTCATCTTCAAGATGACCGAACAGGACTGGGACTCCGTCCTCGGCGTGCACCTCAAGGGCTCGTTCCTGATGACCCGCGCGGTGCAGAAGTACATGACGCAGGAGAAGTACGGCCGGATCGTCAACCTCTCCAGCACCTCGGCGCTGGGCAACCGCGGCCAGGTCAACTACTCCGCCGCGAAGGCCGGCATGCAGGGCTTCACCAAGACCCTCGCCATCGAGCTGGGCAAGTTCAACGTCACCGCGAACGCCATCGCGCCGGGCTTCATCGCCACCGACATGACCGCCGCGACGGCCGAGCGGATCGGCATGGGCTTCGAGGAGTTCAAGGCCGCCGCCGCGTCGCAGATCCCGGTGCAGCGCGTCGGCACGCCCGACGACATCGCCCACCTGGCCTCCTTCCTGGTCAGCGAGGGCGCCGGGTTCATCTCCGGCCAGGTCATCTACGCCGCCGGCGGACCGAAGGACTGAGGC
This sequence comes from Amycolatopsis sp. NPDC003865, assembly GCF_053605345.1. Taxonomy (NCBI): domain Bacteria; kingdom Bacillati; phylum Actinomycetota; class Actinomycetes; order Pseudonocardiales; family Pseudonocardiaceae; genus Amycolatopsis; species Amycolatopsis sp. NPDC003865. The sequence continues at coordinate 5,205 of NZ_JBSGJA010000033.1, forward strand.
CGATGCGCGAGTTCGAGAACCTGGACGCCTTCGCCGCCGCGGTCGGCGAGCACCTCGGGTACAGCGAGTGGCTGAAGGTCACCCAGGACCGGGTGAGCCTCTTCGCCGACGCCACCGACGACCACCAGTGGATCCACGTCGACGAGCCGATGGCGACCGCGGGCCCGTTCGGCGGCACCATCGCCCACGGCTTCCTGACGCTGTCGCTGCTCTCGGCGTTCGGCCCGAAGATCTACAAGGTCAACGGCATCAAGATGGGCATCAACTACGGCCTCAACAAGGTCCGCTTCCCGCAGCCGGTGAAGGTCGGCTCGAAGGTGCGCGCCGGGGCCGAACTGGTCGAGGTCACCGACATCCCGGGCGGCAAGCAGGCGGTGTCGAAGTGGACGGTCGAGATCGACGGCGAAGCGAAGCCCGCTTGCGTCGCCGAATGGGTGACGCGGTTCCTCGCGTGACGTCCCGGGAGCGGCACTTTCACGTGAAAGTGCCGCTCCCGGTCCCCTCTGTACGTCATACCGACTAGTCGGTATGCTCGTCTCTGACGAAGAGGAGACTGCATGAACCCGCCAGGACTCGACCTGGACCGCCTGCGCGCGCACCTGGACGCGCACCGGCCCGGCCTGGTCGCCGGACAGCTGTCGGCGGACGTCGTGGAGGGCGGCCGGTCGAACCTCACGTACGTGGTCGGCGACGGCCGGTCGCGCTGGGTGGTGCGCCGCCCGCCGCTGGGCCACGTGCTGCCCACCGCGCACGACATGACCCGCGAGTTCCGGGTGATCTCGGGGCTGCGCGACACCGCCGTGCCGGTGCCCGAGGCGATCCTGCTCTGCGAGGACGCCGACGTCATCGGGGCGCAGTTCTACGTCATGAGCTTCGTCGAGGGCACGCCCTACCGGACCGCCGAAGAACTCGCGGAACTCGGGGAAGAACGCACCCGGGCCATCGCCGACGCCCTGGTCGACACGCTCGTCGACCTGCACGCCGTCGACCCCGCCGAGGTCGGGCTCGGCGACTTCGGCCGGCCGGAGGGCTTCCTCGAGCGGCAGCTGCGGCGGTGGAAGAAGCAGCTCGACGCCTCCCGCAGCCGCGACCTCGACGGCATCGGGGACCTGCACGACCGGCTCGCCGCGGCGGTGCCGGTGTCCGGGAAGCCGTCGATCATCCACGGCGACTACCGCCTGGACAACGTCCTGGTCGACGCCGGCGACGAGATCTCCGCGGTGCTCGACTGGGAGATGTCGACGCTCGGCGACCCGCTGACCGACCTCGCGCTGCTGGTGGCCTACGCCGAGCGCGACAAGGTGTCGCTGCAGTTCGTGTCCAACGCCAGTTCCGCGCCGGGCTACCCGAGCACCGACGAAGTCGTGCGGCGCTACGCCGAACGTTCGGGGCGGGACGTCTCGCAGCTGAACTGGTACGTCAGCTTCGCGTTCTTCAAGCTCGCCGTGATCCTGGAAGGCATCCACTACCGCTACACGCAGGGCAAGACGGTCGGCGCGGGCTTCGAAGGCGTCGGCGCCGGTGTCCCGCTGCTCATCTCGCACGGCAACGAGATTCTCAAAGAGGAGAAGTAAATGGACTTCGCGTTCGACGAGAAGACCGAGGAGCTGCGCGGGAAGCTCCTCGAGTTCATGGACTCGCACATCTACCCCGCCGAGCCCGTGTTCGAGCAGCAGCTCGCCGAACGCGACGACCCGTGGGCCATCCCGCCGGTCGTGGCGGAGCTGAAGGCCGAAGCCCGCAAGCGCGGCCTGTGGAACTTCTTCCTCCCGGGCGACCACGGCGCGGGCCTGACCAACCTCCAGTACGCGCCGCTGGCCGAGATCACCGGTCGCAGCATCCGGCTGGCCCCGACCGCGCTCAACTGCGCCGCGCCGGACACCGGGAACATGGAAGTGCTGGCCATGTTCGGCAACGAGCACCAGCAGAAGCAGTGGCTGGAACCGTTGCTGAACGGCGAAATCCGCTCCGCGTTCGCGATGACCGAGCCGGACGTCGCCTCCTCCGACGCCCGCAACATCGAGACCGCGATCCGGCGTGACGGCGACGAGTACGTCGTCAACGGCCGCAAGTGGTACATCTCCGGGGCGATGAACCCCGCCTGCAAGATCTTCATCGTCATGGGCAAGACCGACCCGGACGCCGCGCCGCACAAGCAGCAGAGCATGATCCTGGTCCCCCGCGACGCCCCGGGTGTCACGGTCAAGCGCGGCATGCACGTCTTCGGCTACGACGACAGCGACCACGGCGGCCACGCCGAGGTGCTCTTCGAGGACGTCCGCGTGCCGGTGGAGAACCTCATCGCCGGCGAGGGTGACGGCTTCGCGATCGCCCAGGCCCGGCTCGGGCCGGGCCGCATCCACCACTGCATGCGCGCCATCGGCATGGCCGAGCGCGCGCTGGAGCTGATGTGCCGCCGCGCGATCTCGCGCGAGGCGTTCGGCAAGCCGATCGCGCAGCAGGGCGTCGTGCAGGACTGGATCGCCGAGTCCCGCGTGAAGATCGAGCAGCAGCGGCTGCTGGTGCTCAAGACCGCGTGGCTGATGGACACCGTCGGCAACCAGGGCGCGCACACCGAGATCCAGGCCATCAAGATCTCCACGCCGATCACCGTCGAATGGATCCTCGACAAGGCCGTGCAGGTCCACGGCGCGGGCGGCGTCAGCCAGGACTTCCCCCTCGCCGCCATGTGGGCCGGGAACCGCACGCTGCGGCTGGCCGACGGACCGGACGAGGTCCACAAGCGGTCCCTGGCCCGGCGTGAGCTGAAGAAGTACCTCTCGGAGGGCGCGAAGTGACTGTCACCGCCGAAGACCTGACCCGCCAGGCGACCGAGTTCCTCGCCGCGCACGACCCTGCGTCCACCGATCGGCTGGACTTCCTGCGCGCCCGGTTCGACGCCGGGCTCGCCTGGATCCACTTCCCCGCCGGCCTCGGCGGGCAGAACGCGCCGCGCGCGCTGCAGTCCGTTGTGGACGGCGTGTTCGCCGACGCGGGCGCGCCGGACAACAACCCGCGCCGGATCGGCATCGGCCTCGGCATGGCCGCGCCGACCATCCTCGCCTTCGGCACGCCGGAGCAGCGCGAGCGCTATCTGCGTCCACTGTGGACCGGCGAGGAGGTGTGGTGCCAGCTGTTCAGCGAGCCGGGCGCCGGCTCCGACCTCGCCGCGCTGGGCACCCGGGCCGTCCGCGACGGCGACGACTGGATCGTCACCGGCCAGAAGGTGTGGACGTCGGGCGCGCACGAGTCGCAGTGGGCGATCCTGGTGACGCGCACCGACCCGGACGTGCCGAAGCACCAGGGCATGACGTACTTCCTGTGCGACATGACCGCCCCCGGGGTCGAGGTCCGGCCGTTGCGCCAGATCACCGGCGAGGCCGAGTTCAACGAGGTCTTCCTGACCGACGTCCGGATCCCGGACACCCAGCGCCTCGGCGCGGTCGGCGAGGGCTGGAAGGTCGCCCAGACGACACTGATGAACGAGCGCGTCGCGATCGGCGGGCACGTCCAGCCGCGCGAAGGCGGGCTGATCGGGATCGTCGCGAAGACCTGGCGCGAGCGGCCCGAGCTGCGCACGCCGGAGCTGCGTGACCGCCTGGTGCAGCGCTGGGTCGAGGCGGAGACGCTGCGGCTGGCCGGCACCCGGCTGCGCCAGCAGCTCACCGCCGGCGCGCCCGGCCCCGAGGGTTCGGCCATGAAGGTCGCATTCTCGGAGCTCAACCAGGCGCTGACCGGCCTGGAGGTCGAGCTGCTCGGCGAAGAGGGTCTCGCCTACGACGACTGGACGTTCCGGCGTCCGGCCATTGTGGACTTCACCGGCCGCGAGGCCGGGTACCGCTACCTGCGCGCGAAGGGCAACTCCATCGAGGGCGGCACCTCGGAGGTCTTGCGCAACATCATCGCCGAGCGCGTGCTGGGGCTGCCGTCGGAGCCGCGCGTCGACAAGGACGTCGCCTGGAAGGACCTCCCCCGATGACCGATCTGCTCTATTCCGACGTCGAGGAAGACCTGCGGGCTTCGGTCCGGGACCTGCTCAAGGACAAGGCCGGCGCCGAAGCGCTGCTGGCGCGCGTCGAGACGGCCGAGGGCTACGACCTGAAGCTGTGGCGCACGCTGGCCGACGAGGTGGGCGTGGCCGGGCTGGCGGTGCCCGAGGAGCTGGGCGGGCACGGCGCGTCGGCCCGCGAGGTGGCCGTGGTGGCCGAGGAGCTGGGCCGCAGCGTCGCGCCGGTGCCGTTCCTGGGCAGCGTGGTGCTGGCGACGACGGCGCTGGTCCGCGCTTCGGCGGGCGACTTCGTCCGGCAGCTGGCTTCGGGTTCGGCGATCGGCGCGCTGGCCGTGCCGCTGTCGACGGCGCCGGGGGCGGGGTTCCCGTCGTCGGTGACCGTTTCCGACGGCCGCCTCAGCGGGCGGGTCGGCACGGTGGCCGACGCGTCGGTGGCGGACCTGCTGGTCGTCCCGGCCGCGGGCCCGGACGGCCCGGCGCTGTACGTCGTCTCGGCGGCCGACGCGACGGTGACGGAGCTGGTGTCGTTCGACCTGACCCGCCGGGTGGCGGACGTGGTCCTGGACAACGCACCGGCGACGCTGGTGGCGTCGGGCCCGGACGCGGCTTCGGCGCTGGAGGAGGCGCTGCTGTTCGGGGCCGGGATCCTGGCGTCGGAACAGACGGGCGTCGCCGAGTGGGCGCTGACGGAGACGGTCTCGTACCTGAAGGGGCGCTACCAGTTCGGGCGGCCGGTGGGCGGGTTCCAGTCGCTGAAGCACCGGCTGGCGAACCTGTACACGGACCTGGTGCTGGCACGGGCGGCGGCGCGCTACGCGGCGGACTCCCTGGCCACGGGCACGGACGTGCCGATCGCGGTGGCGGTGGCGCAGGCCCGCAACGCGCCGATCGCGGTGCGGGCGACGGAGGAGGCGATCCAGCTCCACGGCGGCATCGGGATGACGTGGGAGCACCCGGCGCACCTGTACCTGAAGCGGGCCAAGGCGGACGAGATCGCGCTCGGCACGCCGGGCAAGCACCGCGCCCACCTGGCGGACTTGATCGACCTCCCCGCCTGATCCGGGCCCGAGCGCCCCCGGGGTGGCCTTGGTTGCATCAGACGCAACTGAGGCCGCCTTGGGGCGCTCGTCGGCGGGTTCGTGAATCCCGTTCGGCTTTTTTCCGAATTTTCGCTCATCTGAGCGAAAATGCTGTGAGCCACACCACTCGCGAGGCAAAAGGGAGGCAAAAGTGCCCGCGTTCCCATGGTTCTCCCCACCCGCCGGGATCTAGCCTTGGCGCCATGGAATTCGCCGTCGCACCGACGGAAGCGCTGGAGGAATTGACCGTCGCGGTCGGCGGGCATCGGCACAGCGCGCTCGCCGCCGGGCCGCGGTCCGGTGAACTCGTCCTGCTGCTGCACGGCTGGCCCGAATTCGCCGAATCCTGGACCGAGCAGCTGCACGCCCTCGGCGAGGCCGGCTACCGCGCCCTCGCCGTCGACCAGCGCGGGTACGCCCGGCACGCGCGGCCGGACGGTGTCGAGCACTACTCGATCGAGCACCTGGTCGGCGACGCCCTCGCGTTCGCCGACAGCCAGGGCGCCGACCGGTTCCACCTGGTCGCGCGCGACTGGGGCGGCATGGTCGCCTGGGCCCTCGCCACCGCACACCCCAGCCGGCTGCGGTCGCTGACCGTGCTCTCCACGCCGCACCCGTCGGCCCTGCAGCGCGCGGCCGCCACCGACGACGGGCAGTTCCACGACCTCGGCTACATCCGCTTCTTCCGGCGCGGCGTCGGCAAAGCCGAGAAATTCCTCTTACGCGACGAAGCCGCGCAATTACGCGCTGTTTACAATCGGCGGATTCCGGTCGAAATCATCGAACGCACGGTCGCGCGCCTTTCCGAACCGGGCGCACTGACCGCGACGCTGAATTGGTACCGCGGCGCCACCAACGACGTTTTCGACGTCCCGGCGGGCCGCATCACTGTGCCGACGCTCTACCTCTGGGGCAGCGAGGACCCGTACCTCGGCCAGAGCGCCGCGGAGCTGACGGTCCACCACATCGACGCGGAGTACCGCTTCCAGATCATCGAGGGCGCGAGCCAGTGGATGGCGATGGAGGCCCCCGACGAGGTGATCGCGTTCCTGCTGGACCACCTCCGGCGCCACTAGCCGGTCTTGCGGACCAGGCCCGGGTAGCCGGCGAGCGCCGGCGTGGCCGCGGCCGTGAACCCCGTTGTCCGCTCGGCCGCGCGATGGCCACCGCTGCCGACGTGCCCGGATGCCGTCGAACTCGGCGATCCGGGCGCCGCGCAGGCGCACCCCGCGCGGGTCCGCCGGACCGCGCAGCCCCGGCAGCAGCTCGCGCAGGACCGCCGCCCAGCGTCACCCGGGCGGCCGCAGGGCGTCCAGCAGCAGGTCCGCGTAGTGGTCCCCGACCTGGCGGGCCGAGAGCGTCCCGCCGCGGCGGTACCACGATCCCAGGTGGTGGACCGAGCCGAAGAAGAAGTCGACGACCACGTCGGCCGGCTTGTCCGTGCGGAACTCGCCCGATGCCTGGCCTTCCTCGATCAGGCCGCGGAACCGCTCGTGGTACTTGCGGCGCTCCGCGCGCACGGCCTTCTGCTTGTCCGGGGAGAGCTGGTGCATCGACTGCAGGAAGATCGTGTTGTCGTCGAGGTTGTCGATGCTCGACACCACGACGTCGGACGCGGCCGCGCCCAGCCGCTCGCGCAGCGGGGCGTCCGATGAGGCGACGCTCTCCAGCTGGCGGGTCTGCTCGCGCAGGACACGGGCGTAGATCTCGTAGAGCAGGTCGTCCTTCGAGCCGAAGTAGTGGTACATCGCGCCCTTGGTGACGCCCGCGGCCTCGACGATCTCCTGGACCGACGTGCGGTCGAAGCCCTTCTTCGCGAACAGCTTCGTGGCGTGCTCCAGCAGCCGCCGCGGCACGGCGGCCTGGTCGTCACCGGTCGCTTCGCCCGCTTTGCGGGTGTTCGCTCGGGTCACGGCCAGCCCCCTCTCCGGAATCAGGACGCACCAGGATAACGGCTCAGCCCGCCCACGACAGGAACCGCCGCGGGTTGTCCACCAGCATCGTCGTGATGTCCGTTTCGGACACCCCGCGCTCCCGCAGCGCGGGCAGCACGTCCCGGGTGATGTGCAGGTAGTGCCAGTTCGGCGTCAGCACGGGCAGCTGCTCCGCGGGCAGCCAGTCGATGTAGCAGGACGCGTCGTGCGAGAGCACCATGCTGCCCGCGTACCCGCGCTCGCACAGCGCCGCGACGGTGTTCACCCGCTCCTCGAACGGCAGCAGCAGGTCCAGGCCGAACCGGTCCATGCCGAGCAGCGACCCGCGGTCGGCCAGCTCGGTCAGGTACCCGAGGTCGGTCGAGTCGCCGGAGTGCCCGACCAGCACCTTGCCCAGGTCGACGCCCTCGTCCTCGAAGATCGCCTGCTGCTCCAGGCCGCGCCGGGTGCCCGCGTGCGTGTGGGTCATGATCGGCGCGCCGGTCTCGACGTGCGCCTTCGCCACCGCCCGCAGCACGCGCTCCACGCCCGGGGTCACGCCGGGTTCGTCGGTCGCGCACTTGAGCAGCCCCGCCTTCACGCCGGTGCCCGCGATGCCCTCGCGGATGTCCCCGACGAACATCCCGACCAGCGGGTCCTCGCCCTGCAGCATCGTCCCGGGCCCGCGGAAGTGCAGGTAGTGCGGCACGTCGTTGTAGGTGTAGAGCCCGGTCGCGACGACGATGTTGACCTCGACCTCGGCCGCGACCCGCTGCACGCGCGGGATGTACCGGCCCAGGCCGATCACGGTCGGGTCGACGATCGTGTCGATCCCCGCGTCCTTCAGCTCCTTGAGCCGCCGGATCGCCTCGGGGACGTGCTCGTCCTCCTTGAAGCCCTCGTGCTCCGGGTAGTTGGCGACGAACTCGGGGCTCAGCACGAAGAGGTGCTCGTGCATGAGCACCCGGCCCAGCGCTTCCGGCGCGATCGCGCCGCGGACGGTCTCGACCATCGTCAGCCCCTCGCCCGGAGTTCGCGGCGGAGAATCTTGCCGCTGGTGGTCTTCGGCAGCTCGTCGAGCACCTCGATGGTGCGCGGGTACTTGTAGGCGGCGAGCCGCTCCTTGCACCAGGCGACCAGTTCCGCGGGGTCGGCGGTCGCCCCCGGCGCCGGGCTGACGTACGCTTTGACCGTCTCGCCGCGGTATTCGTCGGCGATCCCGACGACGGCCGCCTCGCGGACCGCCGGGTGCGTGTAGAGGACGTCTTCGACCTCGCGCGGCCAGACCTTGAAGCCGGACGCGTTGATCATGTCCTTCTTGCGGTCGACGACGTAGACCCAGCCGCGCTCGTCCATGAAGCCGATGTCGCCGGTGAGCAGCCGCCCGCCGGGCAGCGCCTCGGCCGTCGCGTCCGGCCGGTTCCAGTAGCCGGAGACGACCATCGGACCCTCGACGGCGATTTCGCCCGCCTGCCCGAACGGCAGCTCTTCGCCGTTTTCCCCGAGGATGCGGACGATCGTGTCCGGCACCGGCAGGCCGATCGAGATCGTGCCGGACTCGGGATCGATCGGCGCTTCGAGCGTGCCGGGCACGACGACGCAGCCGGCCGTGGTCTCGGTGAGGCCGTAGCCGTTGTGGATGTAGTGCCCGGTCTTCGCGCGGAACGCCTCGACGACGGCGGGCGGCAGCGCGGCGCCGCCGGAGTAGAGCAGCGTGAACGACGCGAAGTGCTCGCGGCTGAACGACGGGTGCGCCATCAGCGCCATGTAGGCCGTCGACGGCCCGACCGTGTACGACGGCCGGTGCTCGAGGAACGCGTCGAGCACGACGCCCGGCTCGAAGCGGTAGGCGAGGGCGAGCGTGCCGCCGATGTCGATCGCGGAGCCGACTTCGCAGACCATGCCGGTGATGTGGAACAGCGGCGCGAGCCCGAAGAGCGTCGAACCCGCGGGGAGGCCACTGAAGGACCCGAGCCCGGCGGCGTTGGTGCCGACGTTGCCGTGGGTGTTGGTGGCGCCCTTCGGCGCGCCGCTCGTGCCGGAGGTGTAGCTGATCAGCGCGGTGTCACCGAGCGCGAACGCGGGCTCCGGCGGCTTCGGGCCCGGCGTGGCGGCGGCTTCGAGGAGCTCGGTCGCGCCCGGCGTCTCCTCCTTTTCGACCTTGGCGAAGACGCGCTCGTCGTCGCGGGTCTGGAACTCGAGCTCGCTGGTGGTGAGGGCGATGCCGACGCCGTTGTCCGCGGCCGTCTTGCCGATGTAGGCGTTCCAGCCGCGCTGCGAGCAGACGACCGCCTTGACGCCGGCGTCGGTGAAGACGTGGGTGAGCTCGCGCTCGCGGTACATCGGGTTGACCGGCACGACGATGCCGCCGGCCTTCCACGTGCCGAGCAGCGCGATCACGAACTGCGGGATGTTCTGCAGGACCAGGGCGAGCCGGTCGCCGCGCGCGAAGCCGTCGCGTGTCAGGTAGCGCGCGAATCCGTCGGAGAGCTCGTCGAGTTCGCGGTAGCTCAGCCGCGCGTCGAAGTACGCGATCGCCGCCCGCTCGGGCCCGGCGTCCACGGCGCGGCGGAACGACTCGGGCAGCGTCGTCGGCCGGGCCGGTTCCGCGTCCCGCACGCGTTCGTCGTAGCTCGCGAGCCAGGGCTTCGCGTCGTACCAGCTCATCCAGTGACCTCCCTTGGACACCGACCGGTCGGTATGCCGACGCTAGGAGGCCGGGGCGGTCCGCGTCAAGACCCGGCTTCGCGGGAATCGCAGAAGCCGCCTTTCACCGCGTAATACGGACCCCGGTTCGGAATGGTTCAGTATCTCTCCGATTACCGTTTCACACTGGACAAATCCCTGGTGGAGCCGCCACGATGGCGTCCGCGGCCCCGTCGGGGCGCACCATTCGGAACAACCGCGCGCTGCCCGTGTGGACCCTCTCTGTTCACGCTAACTTGGAGTGATTCATGCCTGCTACCGGTGGACGGCACCGCCTCTCGCGGCGGACGAAGATCGCGACGGCGGGCCTCGGCCTCGCGATCGCGGCCGGAGCTCTGGTGATCGCGACGACCGTCGGCGACCCCGGCGCGGCCAACGCGGCCGGCGCCGCTTCGGGAGGGCAGATCACCTGCCCCGACGTCGCCTCGCGGCTGCCCGCCATCCCGGCGTCGGCCCAGGCCGAAGTCCAGCGCAACCTCGACCTGCTGACCACGCAGATCACCGAAGCCAACAACCGGCTCGTCAGCACCGCCGGCCAGGGCGGCCCGAACTTCGTCCAGAACGCGATCCTCGGGCCGTTGAAGGACAAGCGCGTGTCGACGATCGACCGGATCGCCATCGCCATCGGCCGCCAGGGTCAGAAACCCCAGGGCCTCGACAGCCTGGCCACGTGCTCGCTGGGCGGCCAGGCGAACACCGGCGCGGGCACCGTGCCGGCCGCACCGGCGCCGGCCCAGGGCAGCGGCAACACCGGGAACACCGGGAACGCGGCCGGGCAGATCACCTGCCCCGACGTCGCCTCGCGGCTGCCCGCCATCCCGGCGTCGGCCCAGGCCGAAGTCCAGCGCAACCTCGACCTGCTGACCACGCAGATCGCCGAAGCCAACAACCGCCTGGTCACCAGCGCGGGCGAAGGCGGCGCGAACTTCGTTCAGAACGCCATCCTCGGCCCGCTGGAGGACAAGCGCGTCGCGACGATCAACCGCATCGCCACGGCCATCGGCCGCACCGCGGCCAAACCGCAGGGCCTCGACGCGCTGGCGCCCTGCAGCCGCTGACCGGGATCAGGAAGCCGCGAGGGCGCTGATCCGCAGGAACCCCTTGGCGGCCATGGTGATCCGCACTCCGGTCGTCGTGACGGGATCGAACTCGAGCGTCGTCGGGTCGTTCGAGCCGCTCCCCCACGTCACCGCCGGGTTCCGCACCGGCTCCCAGCCCCGCGCGGTGCGGTAGGCGGCTTCGATCGCCGACGGCACCCCGTGTTTCGCGTCCACGACGAAGTTCGCCGTCACCGCGCTGATCCGCCGAGCCGCCGGGAAGGCGAGCGACACCCAGTCCGCTGCCCGCGGCCGGCTCACCGCGGGCAGCGTCGCCGTCGCCTGCTTGACGTAGAAGTTCGACCAGCCCGTCGCGGGGTCGCCGTCCAGCATCGCCGCAGGCAGCGTGCCGGGCGCGCCCGAGTAACTCGCGTCGGCCGCCACGAAGGCCGGCGGCAGCGGCCGGTCCACGGCCCGGGCGCCGGGACCGTTGCGCTGCCCGAGGTTCGTGCCCGCCAGCGTGGTCGTGCCCGGCGCCAGACCCGGCGCGCTCGCCGTAACGGTGATCGGGCCCCGGCCGCCGGTCGCGGCGATGACGGCGACGGCCCGGCCGCGGAACGCCGGGACCGTCGGCTGCTGGTAGCCCTGGGCGAGTTCCTGGCGCCCGTTGTCGACACCGGCGACCCGCCCCGGCCCCCGGACGGCGAACCGCAGCACCGGCTCGGCACCGGGCACCACGACACCGCGGGAGTCCACAATGGACGCGGTCACGAACGCCATCGCGCCTTCGCCGCGCGGCTCGGCGGTCAGCGTGACCGCGTGCGGGGGCCCGGCCGTTATGAGCCGGTCGCGCGCCACCTCGCGGCCGCCCGCCGTCGCGATCGCGGTGAGCGTGCCGGGTTCGAACGGCACGGTCCACGTCAGGTGCAGCTTGCCGCGGCCGCCGTTCGGGCTGGTGTAACCGCCGGAGGGGTCGTTCTTGTCGTCGCCGGCGGGTTCGGACGTTTCGAGGTAGGAGCGGCCGTCCACAGTGGTCTTGCGGTCGAACTCCTTTACGCCGAGCGACCGTCCGTTGAGGACCAGCTCGACGGTGTCCACAGTGGAGTAGACCCACACCGCGACCGGTTCGCCCGGCCGGTGGTTGCTCCAGTCCATCGGCGTCAGGTGCACCATCGGCGCGGTCGTCCACTGGCTGCGGAAGAGGTGGAAGGCGTCCTTGGGCAGGCCCGCGCTGTCGATCGCGCCGAAGAACGACGTCTTCACCGGGAAGACGTCGTACGGCGTCGGCTCGCCCAGGTAGTCCTGGCCCGCCCAGAGGAACTGGCCCTGGCAGAACCGCCGGTCGCGGTCCTTCTTGAGCGAGTACTCACCGCTGAACGTCCACGAGGCCAGGTTGTTGTCGTAGGAGGACGTCGCGCGCTTGCCCGGCGTTTGGTTCTCGCCGGTGTTGGGCAGGTCCGGGTCCTGGTAGACCCCGCGCGTCGAGGTCTCCGACGACGACTCGGACTCGAAGAAGAACTTGTCCGGGTAGGCCGCGTGCAGCCCGTCGATCGACTGCGCGGTGTTGTAGTTGACGCCGAGGCCGTCGAGCTGCCGCAGGATCAGGTCCTGCGGCGAGCCCGGCGCGGGCACGCTCCGGTAGCGGTCCGAGCCCATGACGACGGGCCGGGTGGGGTCGATCCCGCGGACCGTCCCGATCAGCTCGGCCGCGATGGCCGGGCCGCCCGTCATCGAGGCGTCCGGCACCTCGTTGCCGATCGACCACAGCACGACGGCCGGCGAGTTCCTGGCCGCGTGCACCATTTCCGCGATGTCGCGTCCGCTCCAGGCGTCGAAGTCGCGGTGGTAGTCGAACTCGAGCTTCCCGGTCCGCCAGCAGTCGAAGGCCTCGACCATCATGAGGATCCCGAGCCGCTCGCACACGGCCACCAGCTCGGGCGCGGGCGGGTTGTGCGCGGTCCGCAGCGCGTTGGCGCCCATCGCGAGCATCAGCCGCATTTGCCGCTCCAGCGCGGCGGGGTCGATCACCGCGCCGAGCGGCCCCTGCGTCGAATGCAGGTTGACCCCGCGCAGCTTCATCGGCTCGCCGTTGAGCGAGAACCCGTGGTCCGGGTGGAATCCGGTGTACCGGAAGCCGAAGTCGGTGCCGGTCGTGTCGAGCACGCGCCCGGCCACGACGACGTCGGTGCGCACGCGGTACAGCCGGGGATCGCCGACGGACCACAGCCGCGGCGCGGCGACGGTCTGGGTGGTGACCGCCGTGGCGCTCTTCCCGGCGGGCACCGGCACGGTCGCCGTGCCCGTCGCGACCACCCGGCCGGCGGGGTCGGTGACGGTGGTGCGCACCTGCGCCGCCGTCGCTCCGGCGGAGTCGTTGACCACGTCGGTGGCCACCTCGACGGTGCCGCGCCCGGCGGCGATGTCCGGAGTCGTGACGAAGGTGCCGTGCCTGCCGATGTGCACCGGCTCGGTGACCACCAGCCGGACGCGGCGGTGGATGCCGCTGCCGGAGTACCAGCGGCTGCTGGGCAGCGGGTTCACCGCGCGGACGGCCAGGACGTTCGGGGTCCGGCCGTCGGTGTGCAGGCGGCCGGTGAGGTCGAACGCGAAGCCGGCGTAGGCGTACGGGTGGTTGCCGAGCAGTTCGCCGTTCAGGTACACGTGGGCGTCGGAGCAGACGCCGTCGAACTCGACCGACACCCGTTTCCCGGCGAGCGACGGCGGCAGGGTGAACGTCTTGCGGTACCAGCCGAGGCCGCCGCGGAAGAAGCCGGAGCCGCTCTGGGTGCCCCGGCCGGTGGGCGGGAGTTCGATGCTCCAGTCGTGCGGGACGTCGACGACCTGCCACGCCGAGTCGTCGTAGCCGGGGTCCGGGGCGTCGGCGAAGCGGCCGTCCGGGTCGGTGACGCCGTCGGGGTTGGCAAGCGCGAACCGCCAGCCGGTGCCCAGGTCGGTGGTTCGGCCGCTGAGTTCGAGGGCCGGCCGCGTGAGGGCTTCCGCGGCCCGGGCCGCCGGCGCGACCGCGGAGGTGACGACGGCGGCGCCGAGGCCGCCGAGGACCTGGCGCCTGCTGGGGGTGGTCGGCATCGGCGAGTCCCTTCCGCGGCGGTGCTTTCGGGGCGGAAAGCACTATCGCACAGGGTTTCCGGGTCGACAAAGGGTTCGACAGTTTCGAACCGCGCCGCCGTCAGCGGTCGCTCCGGCTCCGGGACCAGGCGCCCGCGTCGGCGGTGTAGCGGACGAGGAGCCGGGCGAACTGGGTGCGGTCCTCCGGTGACCAGCCGGCCGTGATGGCTTCGAAGGCCCGGCGCTGCTCGGCCGCGAACCGGTCGCGCTCCGCTTCGCCGCGCTCGGTGAGCTCCAGCACCGTCCGGCGGCCGTCGGCCTGCGAAGCCGCCCGCCGCACCAGGCCGTCGGCGATGCAGGCCGCGACCGTGCGGCTGGCCACCGGCTGCGCGACGCCCATCTCGGCGGCGAGCCCGCCGACGGTCAGCTCGCCCGGCGCGTCGGCGATCACGTTCAGCACCAGGTTGCGAGACAGGTCCCGGCCCGAGGCCGGGGTGCGCCGGCGCAGCCGCGACAGCGCCGGGCCGATCCGGTCGAGGAGGTCTTCGGCACTGTCCACCCCTCGGATCGTAGTACCCCTGGCATTTGCATGCCACCTGCTAACTGCATAGCATTAGGTATGTAACTGCGATCCAGAAAGCGAGGCCACCATGGCCACCACCGCCATCACCGGCGCCCGGGTCTTCGACGGGGAGAAGAACCTCGGGGTGCGGACCGTCGTGCTCGACGGCCCGAAGATCCGTCAGGTCGGCGGCGACGTGCCCGACGGCGCCGAGGTCGTCGACGGCCGGGGCGCCACCCTGCTGCCGGGACTGATCGACGCGCACGTCCACTCCGCGCCCGGCTCCCGGGCGCTGGCCCTGCGGTTCGGCGTCACCACCGAGCTGGAGATGCAGGGCCTGAACACCCGCGAAAACCGGGCGCGCGCCGGCGAAGACGACACGGTGGCCGACATCCGGTCGTCCGGTTTCGCCATCACCCCGCCCGGCGGGCACCCCAGCGAACTGATGCCGGAAGGGTTCCGGCCCGGCGGGGACCTGCCGCCGGTCAGGCCGCTGATGCCGTTCTCCACCACACCGGAAGAGGCCGCCGCGTTCGTCCCGCGGCTGCTCGCGCGGGGCTCCGACTACGTCAAGTTCATGATCGACGACGGCAGCGTCGAAGGACATCCCGGGCTGCCGATGCTCGACCAGGCCACGCTGAACGCAGGTGTCGCCGAGGCCAAGAAGTACGGCGCCCTCACCGTGGCCCACGCGCTGACCCTCGACGCCACCCGGATGGCCGCCGAAGCCGGCGTCGACGGGGTCGTCCACGTGTTCATGGACCGGCCGCACACCGCGGAGATCGTGGAGCTGGTCGCCGCGGCGGGGATGTTCGTCGTGCCGTGCGTCTGCCTCGACGCGTCGATGATGGGCATCACCGGCAACGACCTCGCCGACGACCCGCGGGTCGCCCGCCGGCTCGACGGCAAGTGGGCGGAAACCCTGCGGGCCAGCTACGACCGGTACCCGCAGGGCAAGCTCGAGGACGTGCTGGAGACCGTACGGGCGCTGGCCGGAGCGGGCGTCGACATCCTGGCCGGCACCGACGCGTCCATGCCGGAGACGTTCTTCGGCGGCCTGGCGCACGGAGCCAGCCTGCACCGGGAGCTGCGCTACCTCGTGGCGGCCGGCCTGACGCCCGCCGGGGCGTTGCGCGCCGCGACGGCGACCACGGCCCGCCGCTTCGGCCTCGGCGACCGGGGCCGGGTGGCCGAGGGGCTGCGCGCCGACCTCCTGCTCGTCGACGGCGATCCGACGGCGGACGTCGACGACACGCTCAACACCCGCGCCATCTGGCGGCGGGGTGCGCGGTTCGAAGAATCATGACGGTCGCACGCCCCCGACCGGCAGCGGCACCTGGCCCGCGGCGAAGCGACCGCTTAGTATGGTGGCCGACCCCGAGGAGGCCGCCTTGTCCACTGTGGATGGTGTCCGGTACGCGGCGGACGGTGCCGTCGCCACGCTGACGTTCGACAAACCCGAGCGCAGCAACGCGATGGACGTGCCGATGCAGGCCCGCTACGGCACCCTGCTCCGCCAGGCCGGCGAGGACCCGGCCGTCCGGGCGGTCGTCGTCACCGGGGCGGGCAAGGCGTTCTGCCCCGGGGCCGACCTCGGGCTGCTCGACGACCTGGCCGCCGCTCCCCCGGCTTCGGGCGGCGGCCACGAGAACTTCCGCGACGTCCTCGCCGCCTCGGCGGTCGGCGTCCCGGTGATCGCGGCGATCAACGGCGGCTGCGCGGGCCTGGGGTTCGTGATCGCGTGCTCGGCGGACGTCCGCTTCGCCGCGGCGGGTGCGAAGTTCACCACGGCGTTCTCGCGCCGCGGGCTGATCGCGGAGTACGGCATCGCGAAGCTGCTGCCGTCGCTGGTGGGCGAAGGCCGGGCCCGTGACCTGCTGCTTTCCGGGCGGACGTTCACCGCGGAGCAGGCCCTGGACTACGGCCTGGTCCAGGAGGTGGTCCCGGCGGAGGAGCTGGGACCGCGCGCCCACGCGTACGCGACCGAGCTGGCCACCCTCAGCGCGCCGCGGTCGATGGCGGTGATGAAGGCGCAGTTCGCGCGGGAGGCGCTGCTGCCGCTGGACGAAGCCGCCCGCGAGGCGACGGCGTTGATGATCGAATCGTTCGGGCGTCCCGAACTGGCCGAGGGACTGGCCAGCTGGAACGAACGCCGTGAGCCGAAGTTCCCGCCGTACCCGGCTTCCTGAGCGATGACTTTCCCGGCCACCGGCCGTCAGTACCGGAGTCCGTGAAACCGGCCCCGGGAGAAACCCATGGCGAAACTGCTCTACGGCTTCAGCTGCTCACTCGACGGCTTCATCGCCGGCCCCGGCGGGGACATGTCCTGGCTGACGCCGCACCTGGGCCCGGATCCGCTGGTCGACGAGCTGATCCCGGAGGTCGGCGCGCTGCTGGTGGGCCGCCGGACCTACGGTGGCGACGATCCCCACCGCGGCACCGAAGGCGAGGGCAAGGCCTTCGGCGGGGGCTGGGACGGCCCGCAGTTCGTGCTCACCCACCGGCCCGCTCCCCCGGCGCCCGGCGTCACCTTCGCCGGCGACCTCGCCGAAGCCGTCGAACAAGCGAAGGCAGCCGCCGGTGGCAAGTACGTCAACGTCCTCGGTGCCGAGGTCGCCCGGCAGTGCCTCGACGCCGGGCTGCTCGACGAGATCCTCGCGCTGCCCGTTCCCGTCCTGCTCGGCGACGGCGTCCGGATGTTCGACCGCCCCGGTGGGAAGCCCGTCGGCCTGGAGCTCCTGCGGCCGCACTGGTACCGGGTGATCCGCTAGGGCCGCAGCCCGAACGCCGGACGGCCCAGCAGCTTCGGCAGCACCGCGTAGGCGTCCGGCACCCAGTCGCACAGCCGCGCGCGGGTTTCGCGCGGGTCGATCACGTCCTCGACCGAAAACCGCTCCGCCGTGCGGAACGGCGAGCGCACCGCGTCCAGGCGGGCGCGGATCTCCTCGATCCGCGCCGTCCGGTCGTCGGCCGCGTCCAGCTCGGCCCGGTAGGCCGCCTCGATGCCGCCCTCGACCGGCAGCGATCCCCAGTCGCCCGACGGCCACGCCCAGCGGCGGACCAGGCGGTGGCGGTTGACCTGGCCCGCGCCGCCCACACCGAACACGCGCCGGACGATCACCTCCGCCATCGGCACCCGCGCCTGGTACACCGCCGTCACCGCGCGGGCGCCGTGCCGGATCGCGCCCGCGCGTTCGGCCGCCGCGCCGATCACCATGCCCGCCTGATCCGTCAGCGACACCAGCGGCAGGTGGAACGTCTCGCAGAGGTCGACCAGCCGCGTCATGACGTCGGCACCTTCGGGGGTCAGCGTCGCGCCGCGGTACGGGTCCGTGGCCAGCACGCCGACCGGGTGCCCGTTCAGCCGCGCCAGACCCGCGTACGCCGAGCCGCCCGACACGGCGTAGTCGAACACCGAACCCGAGTCGAAGACGCCCTCCAGCAACGGCCGCAGCCGGTACGGGTGGCGGCGGTTGCGCGGCACCAGCGACAGCAGCCCCTCGTCGGCCCGGTCCGCCGGGTCCGCGGTGGACCCGACCGGCGGCAACGAGTCCACAGAGGACGGCAAGTACGACAGGAACCGTTTCGCCACCGCGAACGCCTCGGCTTCGGACGCCACGATCCGGTCGACCGCGCCGCTGCGCCGGTGCACGTCGGCGCCGCCGAGCTCCTCCTTGGTGAGGTCCTCCCCCGTCGCGTGCTCGACGACCGGCGGCCCGGCGACGAACAGCTGCCCCGTGCCCTCGACGAGGACGTTCAGGTGCGACATGACCGCCCGCGCCGCGCCCAGCCCGGCGACCGGGCCGAGGCAGAGCGCGACCACCGGCACCGCCGACAGGTTGTCCACCACGAGGTCCCAGCCCGGGTTGACCGGGACGTAGGTGAACCCGTGCTGCTCCAGCATCTTGACGCTGCCGCCGCCCCCGGTGCCTTCGATCAGCCGCACCAGGGGCAGGCCCAGCTCGTTCGCCAGCCGCTCGGCGTGGACCTGCTTCTCCATGATCGCGGCGTCGGCGGCGCCGCCGCGCACGGTGAAGTCGTCGCCGCCGATCGCGACCCGGCGGCCGTCGAGCCGGGCGGTCCCGATGACGAAGTTGGCCGGGGTGAACGCGTCCAACGATCCGTCCACATAGGACGCCGTGCCGGCGAGCGCCCCGATTTCGTCGAAGCTGCCGGGGTCGGCCAGCGCCGCGATCCGTTCGCGGACCGTCGAGCGCCCGGCGGCGTGCTGGCGGGCCACTTTCTCCGGCCCGCCCATGCGCTCGGCCAGCGCGCGCCGCCGCGCGATCTCGTCGACCTCCGGCTGCCAGCTCATCCGGCTTCGACGGCCGCTTCGACCTTGCGCTGCAGCTTGTTCATCCCGCCGAGCCACCGGTCGGTCTGCGTCGCGCGCGCCGCGTAGTACTCCGCGACCTCCGGGTGCGGCAGCACGAGGAACTGGTTCGCCTCCATCGCCGCGAACAGCGCGTCCGCGACCTGCTCCGGCTCGATCGCCGACGCGCCCATCAGCAGCTGCCCGGCGGTGCCGGTGCTCTCCAGCATCGCGGTGCGCACGCCCTGCGGGCAGATCGCCTGCACGGTGATGCCGCGGTGCCGGTAGGTCGCCGACAGCCACTCGGCGAACGCGAGCGCGCCGTGCTTGGTCACCGAGTACGGCGCCGAGCCGAGGCTGGTCAGCAGCCCGGCCGCCGACACCGTCGCGATGAAGTGCCCCTGACCGCGCTCGAGCCAGCGGGGCAGCAGCAGGTTGGCCGCGCGGACGTGCGCCATGACGTTGACGTCCCAGGTGCGCGCCCAGACCTCTTCGGGGCTTTCCGCGCCACCGAAGGGCGCGATGCCCGCGTTGGCGCAGAAGACGTCGATCTCGCCGAGCGTCTCGCGGGCGCTGTCGACCAGCTTCGCGACACCTTCGGGACCGGCGACGTCGCCCGCGAAGGCCGTGCCCTTGATTTCGGCGGCGACCTCGGCGGCCTTGTCACCGTCGAGGTCGGCCACGACGACCTGGGCACCCTCCGCGGCGAAGCGGCGGGCGAGCGCGGCGCCGATGCCCCCGCCGCCGCCGGTGACGACGACGCCGGTCACAGGCCACCGCCCAGGGTGACGCCGCCGTCGAGGACCATCGTCTGGCCGGTGATCCAGCCCGCGTCGTCGGACAGCAGGAACGCGACGGCGCCGGCGATGTCGGCCGGCACGCCGAGCCGCTTCATCGGGTAGGCCGCGGAAACCTCTTCCTCGCGGCCTTCGTAGAGGGCGGTCGCGAACTTCGTCTTGACGACCGCGGGCGCGACGGCGTTGACGCGGATCTTCGGCCCGAGCTCCGCGCCGAGCTCGACGGTGAGCCGGATCAGCGCGGCCTTGCTGACGCCGTACATGCCGATGCCCGGCGAAGCGCCGAGGCCGGCGACGGAAGCGACGTTGACGACGGCGCCGCCGTGCTCCCCCATCCACGCGTCGCGGGCGCGCTTGGTCCAGCCGAGCGGCGCGAGCACGTTGACGCCGAGGATCTTCGCCGCGGCGGCGGGGTCGATGTCCAGCGTCGGGCCGTAGGCGGGGTTGATACCGGTGTTGTTGACCAGGTAGTCGAGCCGGCCGAAGGTCTCGATCGTCTTCGCGACGGCCTCGTCCTGGTGGTCGGTGTCGTCGGCCTTGCCGGGCACGAACATGGCGACGTCCGGTCCGCCGAGGGAGCTGACGGCCTCTTCCAGCGCCTCGGGCTTGCGCGCGGTGATGCACACCTTGGCCCCGCGCTCGACGAGCGTCTTCGCGATCCCGAGGCCGATGCCCCGGCTGGCCCCGGTGACGATCGCGACGCGATCCTTGAACGAGTTCACGGCTGTGTGTCTCCTTCGCGGTGTGGTACCCGGCACATGCTAAGCGGTCGGTCAGGTGCCCATTATGCGCGCCGCGGCCATCGTCTCAAGCCGACGCGCGTCACACCGGGCGCGCGCCGGGAACGGCGCAGGGCTTTCCCGCCGACAGCGAGCCGCGGGAGGTCGCGATGATCGCGTCGAGCCGGGTGCGGGTCGCCGTCAGGTCGCGGACGCGCTCGTCGATGCGGTCGCGTTCGGCGATCAGGCGCGCCAGCAGCTCCGGCGTGACCTCGCCGGTCACCACGCACGGCAGGATGCCCAGGATGGTCCGGCTCGACAGCCCGGCGGCGTAGAGCTGCCGGATCAGCTCTACGCGGCCGACCGCGGCGTCCGCGTACTGCCGCTGGCCGCTGGGGCTGCGCTGCGAGACCAGCAGCTCCTGCTCCTCGTAGTACCGCAGCGCCCGCACGCTCACGCCCGTCTTCGCGGCCAGCTCCCCGATTCGCACGCACTTCACCCTTGCCTCTGACGTCGGCGTCAGGTTTTAGCGTACGGCCATGACCGAAGTGCACGGAACCCACGAACCCCGCTTCGCCCCCGTCCGCGACGCGCTGCGGCGCAACCTCGCTTCCGGCGAGGAGCTCGGCGCCTCCCTGGTCGTCGACCTCGACGGCGAACTCGTCGTCGACCTCTGGGGCGGCTTCCGCGACGAGGCGCGCACCACGCCGTGGGAGCGGGACACGATCACCAACGTCTGGTCGACCACCAAGACCGTCGTCAGCCTGGCCGCCCTCGTGCTGGCCGACCGGGGCGACCTCGACGTCTTCGCCCCGGTCGCCCGGTACTGGCCCGAATTCGCGGAGAACGGCAAGGAGAACGTCGAAGTGCGGCACCTGCTGTCGCACACGTCCGGGGTGTCCGGGCTGGACCAGCCCGCCACGGTCGAGGACCTCTACGACTGGGAGAAGACGACGGCCCGGCTCGCCGCCCAGGCGCCGTGGTGGCCGCCGGGCACCGCCTCGGGCTACCACGCCACGAACTTCGGCCACCTGGCGGGCGAGGTCATCCGGCGGGTCAGCGGCAAGACCGTCAAGGAGTTCGTCGCCGAGGAGCTCGCCGGCCCGCTGGAGGCCGACTTCCGGATCGGGGCCGCGGCGGCGGACCTGCCGCGGATCGCACCGGTCGTGCCGCCGCCCGCGGCACAGTTCGACCTCGAACCCGGCAGCGTCATGGCCAAGACGCTGACCGGCCCGGCCGTCGACGCGGCCGTCGCCAACACCCCGGCGTGGCGCCGCGCGGACCTCGGCGCGGTGAACGGCCACGGCAACGCCCGCTCGGTCGCGAGGCTGCTCTCGACGCTGGCCCGCGGCGGCACGGTCGGCGGCGTCCGGCTGCTCGGCCCGGACACGCTCGACCTCGTCTTCGCCGAACAGGCGAACGGCGTCGACCTCGGGCTCGGCATCCCGCTGCGGTGGGGCATCGGCTACGCGCTCCCCCGGCCCGACGCGGTGCCGTGGGTACCGGAGGGCCGGGTCTGCTTCTGGGGCGGCTGGGGCGGTTCGGTCGTGATCGCCGATCTCGACCGGCGCCTGACGATCTCCTACGTGATGAACAGGATGGGGCCTGGCGTCATCGGTTCCGACCGCAGCACCGCCTACGTCGACGCGATCTACGCCGCCCTGGGCTGAGCCGTGGGTACGGGCCGCCGGCCGGTCGGGGCACGGCCGGCGGCCCGGGTCGGTCAGACGCCGCTGACCTGGCGGATCCAGCTGCGGCCCGCGGCGACGCTGCCGTAGGTCGTGGTGCTGGACCGGTCGCTGGTCGAGCAGACGCCCACCTGCACGCCGTCGTCGACCATCGGGCCACCGGAGTCACCGCCGGCCACCGCGCCGTCCGGGGTGTCGGCCGAGATCGCCGGCCCGCCGAAGTAGTCGCTCGCCGAGGTGTCGGAGATCTGCACCGAGGCCTGCTTCAGCACGCTGGACTGGTGGCTGCCCTCGTCGGTCGACTGGGTCGCGCCCCAGCCGTAGACGGTGGCGCCGTCGCCCTCCTGCGCGTCCGAGGAGCTCGACGCGAGCCGCGCGTACGTGCTGCCACCGGTGGTGTTCAGCTTGATCAGAGCGAGGTCGCCGCCGGAGTAGACGTAGGTCGACGACGCTTTCGCGTGCACGCCACCGGAAGCGCTGTTCGAGCCGACGTAGAGGTCGATGTCGGTCAGCCGCTGCCCGTTGTTGTCGTACATGCAGTGCTTGGCGGTCAGCACCCAGCGCGCGCCGATCAGCGTGCTGGTGCAGAAGAACGTGTAGCCGTTGGCGTGGCCGTTGAAGCGGGTGATGTAGCCGGGGTTCTGGGCGGTGCTGCCGCCGATGATCGACGGCTGGGCGTCGGGCGACAGCGGCGCGACGGGCGCACTGGCCGACGCGGGCGCGGCAAGCGTCGCGAGTGCGGCGGCCGAGCCGGCGAGCAGCGCGGCGGCGCGGGCGAACCGGCGAGATGACTTACGCATGGGGACTCCTCGGGGGAACCGGTGGGGACTCACCGAACGTAAGCGCGCGGTGCGCCGCCGGTAACCGTCCGAAGATCCGAGCCGATCAACGGAACAAGACAGTTCCTTCGACGGGTTGCCCTCGCCGCGGCCGACGTTCGTCGGATGACAGCGGTGATCCGCGGCTGCTACACCAAAGGCGGTCCGGCCCACCCCGCCACCGGACGCCCGTGCCGGCCGCGCGTGATCCGCCTGTCCCGGAAAGCCTTTCCCCGCACCGACACCGAGGATCACCGATGCCGTTGTTCGCGGTGCCGCGCCCGGACCTCGCCGAGCGGGAGCTGGCACGCGCCCTGGCCGCCGGCCCCTTCAACCGGGCGCTTTCCCTGGCCATCGACCGCAGCGGACTCGGGCTCGCGCGCCTGCGCGACCGGCTGGCGACCGCGGGCGTGCCGGTCAGCACGACGACGCTCAGCTACTGGCGGACCGGGCGGACCCGGCCCGAGCGGCCGGATTCGCTGCGCGCGGTGGCTGTGCTGGAGGACGTCCTCGGCGTGCCCTCGCGGGCGCTGACCGAGCTGCTGGCCCGCCCCGGCCGCCCGGGCACGCCGGATCCGGTGCGGTGGGAGCGGTTGTGGGGACCTCGCAACGGGGTCCTCCCGGCGCTGCGGTCGTTCGACGCGGCCGAGGAGACGTCGCTGGTGGTGGTGAGCCTGCACGAACAGCTGCACGTCGGCGCCGACCGGCTGCTGACCCGGCTTCGCGTGCGCGAGGTCGTCCGCGCGGTCGAAGAACCGGTGCAGGCCAAGGTGGTGGCGCTGCGCGGCTGCGTGTCCGGCCGGCCGCCTCGGCTGGTGTCGACGCGCTACTGCCGTCCGGTCCGGACCGAAGTGCTGGCGGAGCCGGGGTTCGTGCTCAGCGAGCTGGTGCCGGGCCGGTCGCTGGCGATCGGCGAAACCGCGATCCTCGAGTACGAATTCGCCTACACCGACGGGGTCCCGGACACGAGCTACGACCGCCGGTTCCGCCACCCCGTGGCCGAGCACCTGCTGGAGGTCCACTTCGCGGGCTTGCCGGCGACGTGCGAGAGCTACCGGCTGGATTCGCCGGGCGGCCCGGAGCGGGACGTGACGGCGGTACCGCTGTCCCCGGCGGCCCCGGCGCACGTCTTCACCAGCGGCGGCGGGCCGGGCATCCGGGGCATGCGGTGGAGCTGGCCGTGAGGGCGCGGGGCGGCCCGCTTGAGGCCGTCAGGCGTTCTCCGCGAACTCCGTGACCAGCTCCTGCAGCTTCCCGGGCGTTTCCAGCTGCGGCAGGTGGCCGGCGTCCTCGATGAGCACGGACTTCGCGTCGGGCAGCGCGTCGCTGTAGGCCTTTCCGTGGCCGGGCGGGACGATCCGGTCCGCCGCTCCCCACACCACCAGCGCCGGCGCCGTCGCCGCGGGCAGCCGGCCCAGGAGCGTCGGGTCGGTCATCGTCGTGCCGCCGTAGACCAGCAGGGCCGCGCGGTTGCCCGCCATCGCCGCCTGGCGCTCGGGCGGCAGCTTCGCGGGGTCGACGCGGAACGCGTCCGGGTCCGCGTAGCTCAGCTCGGCCACCTGGTCCATGGTGAGACCGAAGAAGTCCGCGATCGGCGCCTGCGGGAGGTCCAGGCCGACCGCGTCGACCAGCACCACCCGGGCGACCCGCGGGGACCCGAGCAGGGCCAGCTCCGCGGTGATCCACCCGCCGATGGAGTTGCCGACCACCGTGACGCCGGTGAGGTCGAGCCCGTCCAGCAGTGCGGCGTAGAGCCGGGCCAGGCCGGCGATCGTCGTCAGCGGCTCGGGCCGCGGGGTGCCCTCGAACCCGGGGTGGACCGGCACGAGCACCCGGAAGCCGTCCGCGGCGAGGCGCTCGGCGAACGCGGTCACCGACGCCGGTCCCGCGCCGCCGTGCAGCAGGAGCAGCGGGCGGCCGGTGCCGTACGCGGTGTAGGTGAGGTCGACCGGGCCGAGGTCTTCGAGGTCGACGCGCTGGGTGTTCGTCATGGGTGCGCTCCTGGGGTGGTCAGTCGGTGACGGGCTCGGTGGCGTAGGCCCGCATGACCTCGGTCAGCGCTTCCGGCGTCGGGGTGCCCCCGCCGGCGATCATGGCGCGCAGGTCGCGGAAGTAGCCGACGTAGAGGTCCGGGGTGAAGGTGTTGAGCATGACCGCGGGCTCGTCGCCGTGGTTGGCGAAGGTGTGCGGCGCTCCGGGCGGCACCATCACGAGCGTGCCCGCCGTCGCGTGGTGCTCCTGCGTGCCGACGGTGAAGGTCACCCGGCCCGACACGACGTAGAAGCCTTCGTCGTGCTGGGCGTGCCGGTGCTGCGGCGGCCCGTCGGTGTGCGGGGCGACGACGATCTCCGCCATGCCGAGCCGGTGCCCGGTGGTGCTGCCGTCCTCCAGGATCCGCACCACGGTCGTGCCGATGCCGATCGACTCGCCGCCCTCCGGTCCGACGACCGATACGTCCGCCATGCCGCGCTCCTTGTCCGGGGTTCTGCCGCCAACGTACTTACGAGAGTCAACTCGCGCAAGTAGACTCTCACGAGTGCGACTGGCAGCGTGGGAGAGAATCGGACGCGGAGCCGGAGGAACAGGAGCGGGATGCCCACGACGAGCAAGCGCGAACGGGTCAGCCGGGCGGAGCAGAAGGCGCGGACCCGCGCCGCGATCGTCGACGCGTGCCGGACGCTGATCGCCTCCGGCCGCACGCTGACCATGCCCGAGGTCGCCGAACTGGCCGGCGTCTCGGAGGCGACCGCCTACCGCCACTTCTCCGAGATCGTGGAACTGATCAACGCCGCGCTGGTGGGCATGTGGCCGGCCCCCGCCGAAGCGCTCGAACCGGTCGCGGGCACCACCGACCCGGCGGAGCGGCTGGAGTTCGCCACGGACGTCCTGCTGCGCCGGGTGGTGTCCTACCAGGGATCGGTCCGCGCGGTCATCGCGGCGACAGTGCTCGACCCGCCGCGCGCCCAGGCCCGGCCCGGCTTCCGGTTCGGGCTCATCGACGAGGCGCTCGACCCGGTCATCGCGGTGGACACGCCCGCCGCCGCCCGCCGGCTGGCCCAGCTCAAGCAGGACCTCGCCGCGGTGGTCAGCGCCGACGCGTTCTTTTCCCTCACCGACCTGTGCGGCTTGGACACCGAAGCGGCGATCGCGAGCCTCAAGCGCACCGCGCGCACACTGGTCACGGCCGCGCTCCCCGGATTCACGGCCGGCTGACGGGGAACCTCACCCGCCCCTGGCCCGCTTGCGCGGCGCGGCCGAGCGCGGAGGCGTCGAGCGCATGTGGTCGCGCACCGGCGCCAGCACCGTCGCCAGGCGCTCGACGTCCTCGCGGGAAAGCGGCTCGAACAGCAGGCCGCGGACCACTTCGACGTGCCCGGGCAGCACCGCCGCGAGCCGCTCGCGGCCGGCGTCGGTGATCGTCACCGTGATGCCGCGCTCGTCGTCCGGCGACGGCGCGCGCTCCACCAGGCCCGCCTTCTCGAGCAGGCCCGCCTGGTAGGTCAGGCCGCTGCGGCTGTAGACGACGCCGTCGGCCAGGTCGGTCATGCGGCGGCTGCCCGACGGCGCGTCCCCGAGCCGGGCCAGCAGCTGGAACTGCACGTAGCTGAGCTCGCCGGCCTCGCGCAGCTGCTGCTCGACCGCGTGCCGCAGCAGGCTGGTCACCTCGATGAGGTCGAAGTACGCGCCCAGCTGCACGGGGTCGAGCGACGGTGGTGCGTCGGCCATGACCGGAGTCTACTGCTTCGAATTCGAAGGTCCCGGGTGGCCGCGAAACCGGGCAAACTGTCGCCATGTCGCTGTCCGAACTCGGCGCCGCCGTCCGCTGGCTGCGCGAGCACACCGAGCCGGCCGGCGAGCGGACCCGGCGGCGGGTGCGCGGCCTGCGCCGGGAAGAGCTCGCCGAGCTGGCCGGGGTGTCCGCGGACTACGTGCGACGGCTGGAGCAGGGGCGCCGCCACCCCTCGGCCGGCGTGGTGACCGCCATCGCGCGTGCGTTGCGGGTCGGCCGCGCCGACTACGAACGGCTCTGCGCCCTGGCCGGGTACGCCCCGGTGGACGGCCGGGTGCCGCGCGAAGCCGGTGCCGCGGCGATGCGGCTGCTGGAGCGGCTCGGCGGCACCCCCGCGTTCCTGACCGACGCCTCGTGGAACGCCATCGCGGTCAACGGCGCGTGGCTGGCGCTCGGCGGGACGCCGGCGACCAGCGCCCGGGACTGGAACGTCGCCTGGCGCACGTTCTGCGACCCGCGAACGGAAATCGCCCGGACCGACGAGCACCAGGCCGGGTTCCGGGCCGCGCTCGCCGCACGGCTGCGGGACACCTCGCTGCGCTACCCCACCGACCCGGCGCTCGCCGAGCTCGTCGACGAGCTGCGCGGCACCAGCCGCGTGTTCGACACTTTGTGGCGCAGCCCGGAAACCGCTTACGCCTTCGAGAACCGAGCCGTGTTCCGGACCCCGGACGGCGACGGCATCGCGCTCGACGGCTCCCTGCTCGGCGTGCCCGGGGACGACCTGATGGCGGTGGTCCTCACCGCGGCCCCGGGTTCGGCCGACGCGGCCCGCCTCGGCGAACTCGTCCGCGCGTCCGACGCGCCGGCCGTGCTCAGGGTGGGCCAAACCGGCCCAGGCTGACCGGGCCCGCGCCGACGATCCTGGACCCGAGTGGATCAAGAGCCCGGCGAGGGTGACCGGCCTCACTTGCTTCGAATTCGAAGCAGCAGTACCGTGCCCGTAGTTGCTTCGAATTCGAAGCTCTTCCCGAAAGCGAGAGTCCGATGAAGGCAGTGCGTTTCCACGACTACGGCGACCCCGAAGTCCTGCGCTACGAAGACGTCGAGGTGCCGGTTCCCGGCGCCGGGCAGGTCCGGGTCCGCGTCGCCGCGACCTCGTTCAACTCCGTCGACGGCAATATCCGCGGCGGCTTCATGCGCGGCCCGATCCCGGTCGAGCTGCCGCACACCCCCGGTCTCGACGTCGCCGGCACGGTCGACGCGCTGGGCGAAGGCGTCGACGGCCTCGCGGTCGGCGACCCGGTCGTCGGCTTCCTGCCGATGGACAAGCCCGGCGCCGCCGCCGAGTACGTCCTCGCGCCGGCCGAAGTCCTCACCGCCGCGCCCGCGAACGTCCCGCTCGCCGACGCCGCCGCCCTGCCGCTGGTCGGGCTGACCGCCCACCAGGCGCTGTTCGACCACGGCAAGCTGACCGCCGGCCGGCGCGTGCTGATCAACGGCGCCGGCGGCGCGGTCGGCGGCTACGCCGTCCAGCTGGCCAAGGCGGCCGGGGCCCACGTCATCGCGACGGCCGGCCCGCACAGCGCCGCCGCGGTCAAGTCCGCCGGCGCCGACGAGATCGTCGACCACACCACCACCACGGTGCCGGCCGCGGTGACCGAGCCGGTCGACCTCGCGCTCAACCTGGCGCCGGTCGACCCGGCGGAGCTGGCCGCGCTGGTCACCCTGGTCAAGCCGGGCGGGACCCTGGTGAACACGACGGTGTGGATGCCCGCGCCGTCCGACGAGGACCGCGGCGTGCGCGGCGTCGACCTGTTCGTCCGCAGCGACGCCGGCCAGCTGGCGAAGCTGGTGGCACTGGTCGACTCCGGCGAGCTGCGCGTCGAGGTCGCCGAACGGGTGCCGCTGGCCGGATTGGCGGCCCTGCACGCCCGCGCCGCCGAGGGCGCGGTGCACGGCAAGGTCGTCGTGACGGTCTAGTGCGGATCGGTGCCGTTGAGGGCCGCGACGACCTGGTCGTAGTCGCCGCGGACCTCGCCGTAGCGGAGGAACTTGACCCGCTCGACCTGGATTTCCCGGTCGTCCGGCCGGGTTTCGAGCAGGGTCATGACCTCGGCGACGAACTCGCCGAGCGGCATGGCGTGCTCGTTCTCGGCCTGGCCGGGCAGCAGATCGGTCTGCACCGACGGCGGCACCAGTTCGACGACCTTCACCGAGGTGTCCGCCAGCTGCAGCCGCAGTGACTCGCTGAGCATGTGGATCGCGGCCTTCGACGCGTTGTAGCTCGGGGTCACCTTCAGCGGGGCGAACGCCAGGCCCGAGGAGACGGTCATGATGGTGGCGTCGGGCCGGGTCCGCAGGTGCTCGACGAACGCGCCGATCAGCCGGATCGGGCCGAGCACGTTGGTCGTCACGATGTTCTCGGCCGATTCGACGAACGTCTCGGGCCGGTGCCAGTCCTCGACGCGCATGACGCCGGCCATGGTCACGAGCACGTTCAGCTCGGGGTAGCGGGCCAGCACGTCCTTCGCCGCCGCCTGGACGCTCGCGGGGTCGGTGGTGTCGATTTCGACGGTGCCGAGGCCGGGGTGCTCGGCGGCGAGCCGCTCCAGCAGCCCGGTGCGGCGCCCGCCGACGATCACGGTGTTGCCGCGGTCCTTGAGGGCGAGTGCGAGGGCCAGGCCGATGCCGCTGGTGGCGCCGGGGATGAAGAGGGTGTTTCCGGTGATGTCCATGCCCCCACCTTCGCCCGGTCCGGCGGCGGTGGGCAGAGAGCGCTCATCGGGGGATCGGCGCTCCCTGGTTGCGGCCGCGGCAGGCGCGATACTGGGGGTATGGACCGAGCGGAACTGGCGGCTTTCCTGCGGCGGCGCCGGGAGCAGCTGCGTCCCGAGGACGTCGGGCTGCTGCCGGGCGCGCGCCGCCGGACGGCCGGGCTGCGCCGGGAAGAAGTCGCGTCGCTCGCGGCGATGTCGACGGACTACTACACGCGCCTGGAGCAGCAACGCGGCCCGCAGCCGAGTGAGCAGATGCTGGCCGCGCTGGCCCGCGCGCTGCGCCTGACCGACGACGAGCGGGACTACCTGTTCGAAGTCGCCGGCCGCGCGGCCCCCTCCCCCGCGGCGACGGCCGCGCACGTGGCACCGGCGTTGCTGCGGGTGCTGGACCGGCTGTCGGACACGCCCGCGCTCATCCTGTCCAACCTCGGCGAGGTCCTGGTGCGCAACCGCCTCGCCGAGGCGTTGTACGGCGGCAAAGCCGAGCACACCGGGCTGGCGCGCAGCGAGATCTACCGCTGGTTCACCGACCCCGCCGAGCGCCTGATCTACCCGGCGGACGACCGCGACCGGCAGAGCCGCGCCCTGGTCGCGAACCTGCGGGCCGCGCACGGCTCGATGGGCCCGCGCTCCCGGGCCGGGGAGCTGGTGCGGGCCTTGCAGCGCGAGAGCGGGGAGTTCGCCGAGCTGTGGGAGCGCCACGAGGTCGCGAAGCGGTTCGAGGACCACAAGGTGCTCGTGCACCCGCAGCTCGGCGAGATCGAGGTGGACTGCCAGGCGCTGTTCACCGAGGACCAGTCGCAGGCGTTGCTGGTGCTGACGGCGCCCCCGCGCACGGAGGCGTTCGAGAAGCTGCAGCTGCTGGCCGTGCTGGGCAACGAGCGATTCGAGGACGCCGGCAGCGCGGCCGGCGCGACCACCCGGGCAGCAGACCCGTCAGCGCCGTCGCCCCGCCCATGACGGGGCTCGACAGCCCGAGTGCGACCCGCCGGCCGTTCGGCGATGCTCAGCGACCCCGTTGGTCGCGGTAGGCCGCGGCGAGGACCCGCAGCTTGAGCCCGAGGTGCAGCATCAGCCGGTCGTCGCCGGCGTCGAGGCTGCAGCCGGTGATCTGCTCGATCCGCTTGAGCCGCTGGTACAGCGTGGCGCGGTGGACGCGCAGCGAGTCGGCGGTGCGCTGGATGTTGCCGCCGTGGTCGAAGAAGCCGGTCAGCGTGGTGAGCAGGACGTCGTGGGTGTCCTCCCGCTCGATCGCCGCGAGCGCCGGCTCCGGGGAGGCGGTGAGCAGGTCCTCCGGCGGCAGCTTCAGCAGGAGCTCGTACGGCCCCAGCTCGCCCCAGCGGGCCGGCGACCCGATGCCGGGCAGCAGCAGGGCCGCGCGGGCGGCCAGCAGCGCCTCCCGGTAGGAGGTGACGACGTCGCCGAGGGCCGTCACCGTGCCGCCGAGCCCGAACACCGGCCGCGCGTTCCCGTCGCCGAGCCGCCGGAAGCGGGTCGTGATCCGCTCGGCGACCGCGTCGACCAGCGCCCGCGACGGCGGAACCCGTTGCACGAGCAGGATCCACGCCCGCGACCGGTTCGCCGCCATCAGCGCGACGTCGCCGGCGACCACGCGGACGCCCTCCTCGACGGCTGCCTCGAACGCGATCTCCTGCGGCGCGGCGGCCGCCCGGCTCTGCACGGCGAGCACGGTGAAGTGGCCGCTCTCGTCGCCGAAGAGCTGCTCGGCGCGCAGGTCTTCGACCGCCTGCGCGCGCACCGCCGGGTCGCCGGAGACGAGCTCGCGCAGGACGCCCTCCTGCCGCGCCTTCGACCGCTCGTGCAGCAGCAGCCGGCGCAGCAGCATCGCCCCGGCGGTCGCGGCCGCCTCGCCGGCGGCCGCCTTCTCGTGCTCGGTGAACGTGCCGTCCTGGTCGATCAGCCACAGGTAGCCCAGCAGCATGCCGTTGCAGCGCACCGGCGCGCACAGCCGCGGCATCGCGCCCTCGACGTCGACGACGCCGGGCGCGACCCAGCGGCTGATGCCCTGGGCGAGGATGTGGTCGACGATCCGCGGTTCCACCGCCCGGTTCATCACCGAGCTGACGCGCAGGGCGTCCTCGTCCCCGAAGTGGCGGCTGGCGGCGAGCAGGCGGATGGCCGGGTCGTCGATCGCGACCGACCGCCGCAGGCGCTCGGCGAGTTCGTCCACGATGGACTGCAGATCCCGGTCGGCCACGGCACTCCCTTCCCGGCTGCCGTCCACGGTAACGCGCCGCTCAGCCCATGACCGTCCCCGAGCTGCCGGTGTTGCGCTCGCGTTTGCGGGAGAACGCGCCGAGGTCGATCTCCAGGCCGGTGTGCACGCCCTGGTAGCGGACGGGATCCCGGTCGTGGTCGGCACCGGCCTCGACGCGGTCGATCAGCGTCGCCATGAGCCTCCCGACGACCGGGGCGTTCTTGAACTGGTTGCCGCTGGTGCCCATGGCGACGTAGAACCCGGGCAAGTCGGTGCGGTCGTAGATCGGCGTCCAGTCGTCGGCGGCGTCGTACACGCCGACGACCCCGCGCGCCCGGTTCGGTACGCGCAACCCGGGCAGCCGGCGCGCCGCCCGCGTGACCTGGGCCTCGAACACCGCCATCGTCGGGTGCGGGGCGGCGTCGTCGGGGTCGTCGAGCCAGTGCAGCGGGTCGCACGCGGGCTCGGTGCCGCCGACGAGCAGCCCGCCGCCGACCTCGCCGCGGAAGTAGGTGCCCAGGTCCAGGTCGGCCACGGCCGGGCCCACCCCGCCGGGCGGGTGGTAGCCCTCGGGCGCGAGGACGTGGGCGACTTCCTGCCGCAGCGGCCGCACGCCGATGGTGAAGTCCGCGCCGGCCCCGGCGAGGGCGTTGAGCTTGCCCGACCAGGGTCCGGCGGCGTTGACGACGACCGGCGCGGCGATCTTCGTGCCGTCCGCCAGCACGACGGCGCCGACCCGGCCGGCGCGGGACTCCACTCCGGACACCGTGGCGCGGAACCGGAACGCGGCGCCTTCCCGTGCGGCCGCCGCGGCGAGGTTGCGCGCCGCGAGCTGCGGATCGGTGACGTACCCGGCGTCGGGTGTGTAGACGCCGCCGAGCGTCTCGGTGGCGTCGGTCCAGAAGGCGTCGTCGTCGATGCGCTTGGGCGGCCAGAACCGGCCGGCGTCCAGGCCGGGCACGCGCTCGAGCAGGGTGGCGGTGTCCCACTCCGCGTACGGCACGCCGACCTGGTCGAACAGCGGCAGCCAGCCGGCCCGCGGGGCCGCGTCGACGTCGAGCATCACCAGCCCGCTGCGTTCGAACCGGGCCAGGTCGCCGACGTCGTGGCCGAGGTGCTCGGCCCACGCCGACCAGCAGAACCGCGCTTCCCAGGCGGTGGTCACCCCGGCGAGGGTGGAGAAGTTGTAGCGGATCACGGCGCTCGAGGCGCTCGTCGAGCCCTGCCCGGCACCGCTCGCGCGGTCGACGACCACGACCCGGCGGCCCGCTTTGGCCAGTTCGAGCGCGATCGCGGACCCGATCACCCCGGCGCCGACCACGACCGCGTCCGCGGTGACTTCCGCACTCATCGTCTTCGTCCTCCCGGTGGGTCCCGCGACCCAGTGTGCGCAGCCGGGCGCCCGCCGTCGCCCGACAGCTGTCGCGATCCGGGCCGGCCCGGGACGACGGATGTCCATTGGCCGCGGCCGCCGGTCCGGACGACAGTGGGCGGAGGCACCCACGCACGGACGGGAGTGGTTCATGTGGCTCACCGGAGCGACCGTCATCGACGGGACCGGCGCGGATCCGGTCCCCGGCCAGGCCGTTCTCGTCGAGGACGGCCGGATCGCGGCCCTTGGCGGCACCCCGCCGGCCGGCGCGGAGGTCCTGGACCTCACCGGCCTGGTCCTCACCCCGGGGCTCATCGACGCGCACGTTCACCTCGGACTGTCCAGTGACCTGGACAAGCTGAGCACGTCCCGGCAGCTGTCGGTCGCCGAGATCGCCGCCGACATGTTCGCCAACTGCCGCCGGACCCTCGAGTCGGGCTTCACGACCGTCCGGGACACCGGCGGCGTGGACGACGGCCTCGCCCGGGTCGTCGCCGACGGCCGCGTCCCCGGCCCGCGCGTCCTGCACTGCGGCCCGATCCTCGCCCAGACCGGCGGCCACGGCTACCTCGGCGCGGAGTGGGACTCGGCCGAGGACTGGGACGCCCGCCAGGTCCCCGGCCTGTTCGCGCTGTCCCTGCTCTCCGACGGCCCGGACTCCGTGCGCCGCAACGCCCGGGAGGCGTTCCGGCGCGGGGCGGGCTTCCTCAAGATGTGCGTCACCGGCGGGGTCGTGTCCCGCCACGACAAGCTCACCGACACCCAGTTCACCCACGAGGAGATCGCGACCGCCGTGGCCGAGGCCCGGGCCCGCGGCACGTACGTGACGGTCCACGCGCACAACAACGAAGGCCTGCGCACGGCCGTCGACGCGGGCGTGAAGTGCGTCGAGCACGGTTCGGCGGTCGACGCGGAGACGGCCGCGCTGATGGCCGAAAAGGGCGTCGCGCTGGTGCCGACGCTGGCGGTGGCGCACGCGCTGCTCAAGGACTCGACCGAGGCCGGGCTGCCCGCGCACATCGGCGAGCGCGTCGGCCACGTCATCGACGGCCAGGCCGGCGCCATCCGCGCCGCCCGCGCGGCCGGGGTGCTCATCGGCTCGGGCTCGGACTACATCGGGCCGAACCAGGACCGCCGCGGCCACGAACTCGTGCTGCGCAGCGAGATCGAGTCGCCGATGCAGGCGCTGGTCTCGGCGACCCGGGACAACGCGCGCGTCCTGCGGATCGCCGACGAGGTCGGCACGATCGAGCCGGGCAAGCTCGCCGACCTCGCCGCGTTCGGCGGCGATCCCCTGGCCGACCCGCTCGTGTTCGAGGATCCGCGGCAGGTGAAGGTCGTGCTCCAGCGCGGCCGCGTCGTCAAGGACATCCGGTGACCCGCGACCCGCCGGGAACCGCCGGGTGCGCGCCGAACGGCCACGTCTGCGACAACGGCAACGAGCGCGACACGATCCGCCTGCTCGGCCGGGCCGGCGAAGCTCGGCGTGCCGACGAACCCGCTGCCGCGGTACGACGAAGGCGTCGCCGCGGGGCTCTGACGGGCGGGCCGCGACGGGGGGCGTCACGTTCCGGGATTCGCCTGCCCCGCCGGGGAAGCGGTGCC
This sequence comes from Amycolatopsis sp. NPDC003865, assembly GCF_053605345.1. Lineage (NCBI taxonomy): Bacteria > Bacillati > Actinomycetota > Actinomycetes > Pseudonocardiales > Pseudonocardiaceae > Amycolatopsis > Amycolatopsis sp. NPDC003865. The sequence continues at coordinate 39,616 of NZ_JBSGJA010000033.1, forward strand.
GTCGAGCCGGGCCAGCGCGTCTTCGAGGAACGCGTCCCGGCGCTGCCCGAGGACACCGGCGTCGAGGTCCGGCCGGCCCTGGTCGTGCATGACCGGGACGCAGAACGCCATGTCGGCCAACGTGCAGGTCGCCGCCACGACGTCCCAGTAGGCGACGTCGGCGGCCCGCCGCCCGGCCGCCCGCTCCCAGCCCGTCAGCACCTGCCCGGCGGCGGGCAGCCCGAACAGCAGGGCCGCGTCGAACCGCGCGCCGCCGAGGTCGAGCCCCGGCGACCCGGCGCCGGCGCAGTCCCAGTCGACGAGGCCGGTGCAGCGGTCACCCGACCACAGGGTGTTGCCGTGCCACAGGTCGCCGTGCACGAAGACCGTCGGGCCTTCGGGCACGGCGAGCCGGGCGAGGCGCTCCTCGGCGGCCGTCAGCAGCGCGGTGGTCCCGCTTTCGCGGCGGCGGGCCGCGAAGTCCACGTCCGCGATCGAGCGGGTCCGCAGCGGCAGAGCCGGTCCAGGCGGCAACGGGACCGATTGCAGTGCGGCCGCCGCGGCGCCCAGGCGGCGCAGCCGCTCGGCGGAGGCGGACGGCGGGATCCTGCTGTTCCCGGGCAGGACCGTGCTCAGCACGGCCAGCGCGCCCGTCGCGGTGGCGTCGAGGTCCGTGGCGATCAGCCGGGCCGCGGGCAGCCGGTGGTCACCGGCGACCCGCAGCGCCGCCACCTCGGTGGCGAACCGCAGGCGGTCGCCGGGGTCGGCCGGGTCGCCGAGGCGCAGCACGGCCGCCTCGACCGGGCCGGCGGGCGCGAACCGCAGCAGCCACGGGTTGGCGCCCTCCCGCAGACCCGTGACGGCGGTGACGCGCGCGTCGCTTCCCACCGCGCCGGCCGCCCAGCGCAGGACTTCCTCCGACGGCTCCGCGACCACACCGGCACGTTAGCGCGCGAGCCGGCTCCGGTGGCCCGCGGACACCAGGTTTCGCTCCGCCCCGGCGTCCAGTCCGACGTCGCAGGCCGCCGGCACCCCGGCCGGCTCGACGCGCGCCTTCCATTCGACGAACACCACCGCCGCGCCCACCCGGGACGCGACCCCCAGCTTCCGGATGATCCGGCTGACGTGCGCACGCACCGTGCGCTCGCTGATCGCCAGCCGGCTCGCGATCTCCCGATCGGTCCGGTCCTGCGCGACGATCGCGAGCACTTCGAGCTCCCGGTCGCTCAGCACCCCGGACGGACCACACACCAACCCGGTTTCCACGCTCTTTCCCCCTCGCCCCGAACACCCGCCGTGCGTCCGCACCGGCGAACACCGCCCACGGTCCCAGGTCCCGTCGACAATCCGTCGACAGCCGGGGCGGGTGTCAGCCCGGCGGCGGGCGACGAGCTCGCCGCGGGACATCCGGTCGGGGATCAGGTCGAAGTCCTCCAGGTCGCGGATCCTGGCGTAGTACGGCGCCACGACGGTGTTCTGCTCCCGCAGCAGTTCGCGGTTTCCCCGCTGGGTCGCCGGCGTGGAAGACGAGGTCGGTCAGCCAGTTCTCGTCCCGTTTTCCGCCGGACACGAGCAGCTGGACGGCCAAGGGCGCGGTGCCGGCCCAGTCCGCCGGCTCCCGCTCCACCGAGAAGTGGCGGTCCACATCGGACAGTCCGGGCACGTCCGCCGCGAACGGGCTGTGGAGCCCGCCCGGGCCGGCTAGGAAAGATCGGTCAGCCACAGCCAGCCCGTCCTTCCGGCGTCCCGCCCGCCGGTCACGGTCACCTTCGTCCAGAACCACGACTGCGACGGCGTGCTCGACCTCGGGCGGACGTCGATGCGCTGCACCGGCGTGCCCTTCGGCAGCACGGCGATCGTCGCCCGCGTGACCGGGTTGTCCCACAGCCGCGCGCTTTTCGCCTTCACCCTGCGGTTCTCGGAGATCGGCACCGGTTCCGGCCGGGCACCCTCGGAGGTCAGGCTGTCGTTCCACAGCTTGGCCGCGGCCCGGAAAAGCGTCGACGGCACGTCCGCCGACACGACCTCGAACTTCAGCAGCTCCGGATCCCGGCGCGCCAGGGGTTCCGGCCAGCGCCAGCCCCACCGCACGGAGCCGTAGTAGGTGCCCTTCTGGGCACCCGCCGTCGCGACGACCGCCGTCTCGAACTGCTGGCTCCACGCCCCCGTGTGCGCCTCGGCCGCCGACGTGCCGATGTCACCGGAACTCAAGGTCGGCGGGTCGTGCATCGACGCGTCGGTGGCCTGCCACCTGCCGGCCGCGTCCCTGCGGCGGCACCCGGGTGTCGCCGGGGCGAACCACGGCGACGGAACCCGCGGGAACTGGTCGATGTGCGCGCCGTCACCGGGCACCATCCGGCTTTCGGCGGTGCGCGTCTCCTTGTCGTTCGCGGTGTACTTGTTGTACGGCTCGTCGTTCTGCACCGTGCGCGCCAGCTGGACGAACTCGATCCGGTCGGCCTCGACGAGCGGGCCGGGCCGGAAGGAAATGGTGATGTCCGCCCCGTGGCCGACGAGCAGGCGACCGCCGGGCGGGAACACTTCCAGGAGCGTGTACTGGTCCGCGGTGAACGCACCGGCCCACGTCCGCACGGTGGTGGTCCCGGCCGGGGCCCGCCGCGGCGGGCCTTCCCGCTCCGGCGCCGGCAGCCCGGCGACGGGCGAGTGGGTCCACTCCCACTCCCACCGGGGTTCGGGGAGCGTCCAGGCGCGCACAGCTCACACCTTCTGGCCATTGAGCGACGGCGCCGCCGTCATGCCGTTCGGCGACGGCGAAGGCGCCGTGACGGCCGGCGGCGACGCGGGCTTGGGCACCCGCAACGGCTGGGTGCCGGTGACGACCGGACGCGGGTAGGCGGGCGATTCCTTGACGCGCTCGCCGGTGGCCGACTGCCAGTTGTTGATCACCGAGCGGGCGTCGGTGACGAGGTTGTTCTTGCCGGTGAACAAGGTCGCCGCGGTGTCCTCGGTGTCGAACAGCCCGAGCTCGATGCCGCGCAGCAGCGTCGACATCGGTTCGGCGAGGTCGAACAGCTCCCGCGACCGCAGCGCCGGGGTGATGCCGACCTTCTGCCCGAGCGCGCCCAGCCGGTCGGCCGGGTTGCTCGCCTGCGCCTGCAGGTCGACGATCACCGACGTGTCGGTGTCGACGGTCAGGTGGAACCAGTTCAGCATCGTCACGTAGGCGAACTCCTCGCGGGCGAGCGCGCCGCCACGACGGCGGTTGCCGAGCAGGTCCTTGATCGCGGTGGACAGCAGCGCGATGTAGGCCGGGTCGGTCGGGTTGGGGCCGCTGTTGTTCGCCGTGTTCTCCAGGCCGATCCAGACCTGGCGCAGGAACTCGCTCCACTTCTGGCGGAAGTCGAGGTTCACCGGGCCGGTCAGCGCCTTCCAGTCGGCCAGCGGGCTCGAGCTCGCCCACAGCGGCGGCACCGGGTGGGCGAGGTCCAGGCCGAACATGCGCCAGTACGCGTTGCGCCGGTTGGTCCGGTCGAACGGGCGGACCTCGCTGAGCACGCTGGCCACCGAGAACGTCGGGATGTCGCGGAAGAACAGCTGCTCGGTCGCGCGCAGCCAGGCGATGCTGTCCGGGGACAGCACGCCCAGCGTCTCGCCGACCAGCAGCCGCCGCACGACCTCGGCGAAGATCTCGACGATGCCCGTGCTCTCGAGGACGTAGGCGTAGGCCAGGTGGTGCCAGAGCAGCGGCGGGCAGAACAGCCGGTTCGGCCGGCCGTTCCACTCGAACTTGAACGGCACGTCGTTGTTGATGCCGGACGGGGCCAGGAACGCGTTGAGCCCGTCGGTCGAGGTGAACGTGTCGTCGCCCGGCTGGGTCGGCAGGTCGAGCGCGTCGAGCACCGTGTCGTCGAAGAACGTGGCGAAGAACCTGAGGTCCGCCGACCCGGCCGGGTCCGGGATCTGCGGCGTCCGGCGGGCCCCGTCCCACACCTCGTCGAGGAAGTACGCGATCTGCCAGGGATGCAGGCGGAACACCCGCTGCGTGCCGAAAATCTTGGCCAAGGGGAAGAACATGACGCTGTCTCCGTTGTCTAGGGGGTCATTCGCCCGGTACCGGGTCCTGGCACGGGCCGATCGCGACCGGTACCCCGCCCTTGGAGGTGAACGTGACGATCGAGTCGATCCGCTGGTCGTACCGGATGGCGTCCTTGCCTTCGTCGATGACCACGGGCCTGCCGTCCACCAGCCCTTCCAGGAACTGGGAGCGGTTGTCGGCCGCGCGGATCCTCGCCGCCGTCGCCGCGCCGAGACCGGTGAAGGTGAGGGTGCGGGTGTCGCGGTGAACTTCCACCGTGGTCAGCTGGAACACGCTCGGCGCGCGCCTGCCCAGCACGAAACCGAGGAAGTTGTAGGCGAACCGGACCCGGTCCTGCTGCCGCAGCACGGGATCGTCGTCCGGCGTGGCCGTCACCTGGACGCCGGGTGCGCCGTTCGCCTGCTTGGCCAGTTCGCCGATCGACTTGGTGAGCGAGACCAGCTGCGCCAGCATCGCGTCGCGGTCGCTCTTCGGTTCCACTTCGGCGACCTGTTTCGTGCGGCCGGCGACGGCGCGGGACTCGGTGGTCTTCGGGTTGGTCATGGCGTTTCCTCGTTCCGGTCAGGCTGCACAGTGGGGGGCGGCCGGTGCGGCGTCCGCACCGACGGAGGTGACCCAGGACAGCAGGGCCGCCTGGTGGTCCGCCGCGGCTTCGGGAGCGAGCACCGCGCGCGTGGACAGGAGGGCGAGGATCCGCAACGGCTCGCGCCGCCTCAGGTAGGCCGAGGTGAGCAGCGACGGGCCGGCCTGCCGGGCCAGCGCGTCCAGCGCCGCCGGCGACACCCGGCGCGGGTCGAGCAGTGCCGAAAGCGGTTCCCCGCCGAACGCCGCCATCGGCAGCCGGGTGCACACGTCGACGACGTCGCCCAGCACCGGGAGGCTCGCCCGGGCCAGCGCCCCCGTGTCCCCGGAGGCGCGGTCGACCGGATGCCGGTGCTGCCACGCCGCCGCGAGGTCGTCCCACGGTCCGGCCCCGAACCAGCGGCGGCACAGTTCGACGTTGAACAGCACCCGCAGGAACGGGAACGGGTGCGGATCGCCGAACCGGTCCCGGTACACCGCCGGCGTGGGACCGTCGACGACGTTGGCCAGCGCGGCGACCGGCGCCCACCCCGCCTGGACGAAGGCGTGGACGTCGCCGGCGATTTCCCCGGCCCAGTCCCGCCAGGCCTGCGCCAGCTCGGCCGAGCGCGGCGCGAGCCGGGCCGCCAGCGCGTCCGCGAGTTCGGTGGTCCAGCCGGTCAGGTGGGCGACCTGGTGGCCGGTCTCGTGCAGCAGCGCGGTCGGGTAGGCCAGGTTGTGCCGGGTCAGCTTGATCGCCGCGGCCGGCGAGGGGTGGCTGTGGTCCCACAGCCGGATGCCGGCCCGCAGGATCGACGCGCCCAGCCCGTGGTCCAGGTACACCAGGGCCGGGGGCGGCTCGATGCCGAGCCGGGTCAGGACCGCGGCCATGCTGTCGCCCGCGAGCGTGTCGTAACCGCGCAGCACCGCCCGCAGTGCCGGATTGGTGCGGCTGTTCACCGCGTGGCCGTAGAAGTCGAGGATCGTCTCCACCTGCAGGTACCGGGTGCGCAGCTTCAGCACCGCCTGCCGCACCGCGCCGGGGTCGCCGCCGTGGCCGAGCATGCGGCGGGCCGCCCTGCCTTCGCCCACCAGCACGGCGACCAGCTCGGACAGCCGGTCGCGGACCCGGCGCTGCAGGTAGTCCTCCAGTGCCTGCCACGCCTCGGGCGCGGCCACCGTGTCGAGGTCGGCGAGCGCCTCGACCGCGAGCTGCCAATGGGCCAGCTCCGCCTCCGTCTGCCGGTCCACCGCCTCAGTCACGGTGGCGCCCCGGTCTGATCGCGACGGCCGGGTCGCTCGCCGGGGTGCCCGCGGCGAGCGCCGCCCGGTCGGCGAACCCGAACGTGAACGTCAAGGTGGCTCCCGGCGCCGGATCCTGGGCGGCCTTGGCGAGCGCGGCCGCGGCGGCGGGCAGCTGGTCCGACACCGCGCGCAGCACGCCGTCGACGAGGCGCTGGGCGAGCCGGGCCGCGGCCCCCGCCTCCACGGTGATGCCGTGCTTGGCCATCAGCTTGGTCAGCCTGCGTTCGACCGCCCGCAGCGCGGCGGGGCCGAGCAGCCGGCGGACGATCGCGACCACCTGGACGAAGTGCCGTCGTTGCAGGTGCGCGGCGAGCTCGTGGGTGTCCCGCTCGCCCAGCACGAGGTTCAGCCGGAGCACCGGTTGTGGTGCGGTGAGGTCGAACAGGACCCCGAGGAAGTGCCTGCGGTGCACCGGACGCCCGCGGTGGCGGAAGCGGAAGTAGCGGCTGCCCGGACGGCGGTGCCTGCCCGGCGCGCCGTGGTGCCCGACGTGGGCCAGGCGCGGATTGCCGGCCAGCACCGTCGCGGCGGATTCGGTGAGCTCCTCGAACTCCTCGGCCGCGGCGACCGGCCCGTCGGGCGACTCGAACGCGGAGATGTGCCCGAGCCCGCCGCCGGGCAGGAGCTCGTACAGCTCCACTTCGCCCTCGACGGGCCAGGTCTCGGTGCCGTCCTCGAGCAGCCGCCGTTCCAGCGAGTCCCCACCGGACAGCAGCACCGCGCGGGCCATCGGCCGGGTGATCCGCACCGGGATGACCCGGCTGTACTTCTTGTAGCGGAAGCACGGCCGGGTGGCGCGCGGCATCATCAGCCACACGCCGTGCTCGCCGTCGGCGCCCGGTTCGGCCAGTTCGGGACGGAGCACGGTCGCGGGGAGGTGGCGGGCGGCTGCCTCGGCGAACGCGTCCTGGATCTCGGTTTCCAGCAGCAGCTCGTTCTCCAGCGACTCCGGCGGCAGCGTCAGCACCTTCCGCACGGTGTCCTCGGCCGCCGCGGCGAGGGCCTCGCCACCCAGGGCCGGGTCGCCGCCGCCGGCCTCCAGGCCGAGCAGCCCCAGCCCGGCGCTCGCGATGTGCCGGGACAGCAGGTTCGCCGCGTCCTGGCCGACCATGCTCGCGATCAGCTGCGAGAGCGGCTTGGCGATCCCGTCGACGATCCGGTCACGGCCGATCAGCCGGACGCCCATGCGGATCAACGGCATCGCCGCCATCACCACGGGGATGAACTGCTCGAGCTGCGCGACGGGCGCGACGCCGGGGTCGGCCTCGGTCAGTTCGCGGGCCAGCCGGGCGCGGGCGGAGTCCAGTTCGTGCGCGGGCGAAGGCCCGTACGGGTCCTCACCCGCCGGCTGCAGCTCGGCCACCAGGTGCGCGGCGGTCGTGTCGTCGGGTGCGGTCGCCAGCTCGGCGAGGCTGCGGTCGAAGGACTCCGCGAGTTCCTCCTCGTGGCTGCCGGTCTCACCCCGGAGCTTGGCGGCGAGCTGGGTGGCCAGCGGGCGCAACGATTCGGGCAGCTTGCCGATGGCGGTGTCGAGCACCTTGCCCAGCAACGGTTTGACGAGCAGCCGCAGCTTGCCGAACAACGGTCCCAGCGCGAGGTTCCCGACGACGGAAAGGCCTTTCTTGGCGAGCTTGACCGCGCCCTTCGCGAGCTTCTTCGCCTTGTCCAGCAACTTGCCGAAGAACAGCTGCTGCACATCCGCCGGGTCGACGAACCCGTCGATCCCGGTGGCCGCCTCGATCTCGCCCTCCTGCAGCGAGTCCGCCGGGCGGTCGCCGAAGTACGCCTCCAGCGCGCCCAGCATCCGGTCGGCCTCGCCGGCCAGCTGCTCCAGCCACTGGGTGGTGTCGGCGGTGGCGAGCGCCGGCGCCTCCGAGTCGTTCGACCAGGTGCCGACCGACTTGAGGTGCCGGGCGGCGGCCTCGTCCGCCAGCGCCTCGAGCGCCTCGGTGAAGGCGGGGTCTTCGAGCTCGGCGAGCAGGGCGTCGGTCGCCTCGGCGGCGCGGTCGCCGTCGCCCGCGGCGACCGCGGCCTCCGCGAACGGGGAATGCAGCACCTGCCCGGGTCGCGGCGCCGTCGCCGGCTCGGCCACGTTCGCCAGGCTCACCGGCGCGAACGGCGAGGTCGCGCCCATCTCGGTGGTCACTTCTTCGCCGTACGGGCCGAGCACGGGCACGCTCATCGGGAACCTCCACAGCTGACCGCCCCAGCTCCGGGCCGGCGCGACGAGTTCGCCACCGCGGGAACTCCGCGTGCGTCCTGTCTGGACGGACGATGTGCGTTCAGCGTGGCACGCCCGCTCCGGTGGTCACCATTGGCTTTTCCGCCACCCGGGCGGAAAAGCGGACCGGTCGGGAAGTTCCGAGCGGGTCCCGGACAGCTGCGGATCACGACATGCGAAAGCCGGGGCGCCGCCCGTTCAGGCGACGCCCCGGCTTTCTCGCCCGGCTCAGCGGGCCTTGGGCTCGCTCTTGCCCTTGGCCGCGGCCGCCTGGCCATTGCTCCCGTTGACGGGCTTGGCCGTGGCCGGCTTCGGCGGTGCCGGCTTCGCCGGGTTCGGCGGGACCGCCTGGTCCGCCGGGGTCACCGTCTTGTCCGCCGGCACCGGGGGCTGCTCACCCACGGGGGCCGCCGGAGCCGGGGCGGGGGTCTCCTCCGCCAGCGGGTTCGACCGCTTCACCTGCGTCACGGCCACGATCGCCGCCGCCAGCGCGCCCAGCGCCAGGAACCACGGCCAGCGGGCCCGGCGGCCGCGTTCCCCGCGCGCCACGCTCTTGGCTTCCTGCAGCGCCACCGCCAGGTCGCGCTTGGCCGTGGCCACCGCCTTGCGGCGCTTGCGGTTCGACTCGTTCGCCGACCCCGCGACGGTCGCCAGCGCCTGGGCCGCCTTGCGGCCCGGGTCGCGCAGCTTCACCGCGCGGCTCAGCACCTCGTCGCGGGCCGCGACCGAGTGCTTGCGCACGTCCCGGCGCGAGGACCGGGTGCTCTTGTCGAAGTCCTTGGTCGCCGTCCGGCCCACCTTCGCGAGCTCGTCGGCGCCTTCGGACAGCTTGCGGTCGGTGATCTCCACCGCGCGTGCGGCCGCGGCCGCACCCACCCGCGCCGCCTCGGCCGCGAGGTCTCGTACGCCGGCCGCCGCCGTCTTCACGGATCGTCCGACCGGAGCATCGCCCTGGGTCATGTGCTCACCTCTCACTGGTCCCGCAGGCAGGGCCTGCTCAGCCTCACACCACTGGGCTACCCACGAAACCGCCGTCCGGAACGTCCGACCACCCGTCGGTGTTTCTCAGGCGCGCACGTCGGGCAGGCTCTTGCCGCGCTGGCGGCGCCACGCGTCGCCGGTTTCGGCGTCGTCGGTGGAGGCGCTCAGGTGGGCCCACTTCGCATCCGTGTCGACGCGGTGCCGCCACGCCTCCCGGCCGTACTCGTAGGCGTCGCTGCCCGCCAGCAGGCGCAGCGGCGGCTCGTCGAGGGCCGCGACCGTGAGCACCAGGTCGGCGACCTTCGCGGGGTCGCTGTTCGCGTGCTTCTCGAAGTCCGCCATCGCGCGGGCCGAAGCACCGACTGTCGCCTCGTACGGCTCGCTGATCGGCGGCGTGGTCATCGACGCGCCGCCCCAGTCCGTGCGCATCCCGCCCGGCTCGAGCACCGTGATCTTGATGCCCAGCGGGGCGACCTCGGCGGAAAGGGCCTCGCTGAACCCGCCGACGGCCCACTTCGCCGACTGGTAGGCCGTCATCCCGGGGCTGCCGACGCGGCCGCCGACGGACGAGACCTGGATGATCCGGCCGCCGCCCTGCCGGCGCAGCACCGGAACCGCGGCTTTGGTGACGTACACCGTGCCGAGGAAGTTGGTCTCGATCTGCCGGCGGAAGACGTCGAGGGTCGTGTCCTCCAGGGCGACCCGGTCGCCCTGGCCGGCGTTGTTGACCACGACGTCGATCCGGCCGAACGCGGCGACCCCGGCGGCGATCGCGGCTTCGGCGGCCGCCGCGTCGGTGACGTCGAGCCGCTCGACGTGGACGCGGTCGCCGTAGCGGCCGGCGAGGTCGGCCACCGCCCGCGGGTCCCGGGCGGTGGCGACGACGCGGTGCCCGGCGGCGAGGGCCCGCTCGGCGATCTGCCTGCCGAGCCCGCGCGACGAGCCGGTCACGAAAAACACTGAACTCATGGGACGCTCCTCAGTTAACGCAATGTCTTTGCGTTAAATCGACCGTACGCGGGGCCGGCAGTTAAGTCAAAGCGCTTGCGTTATCCTGGGAGGGTGTCCCACCCCCGCCAGCGCGCCCGCTCCGACCAGGACAAAGAGGCTCGCAAGGAGGCCCTGCTGACCGCCGCGCGCGAGCTGGCGGCCGATCTCGGCGTGCGCGAGGTCACGCTCACCGAGGTGACCAACCGCGTCGGCCTGCACCCGTCGGCGCTGCGGCGCTACTTCGAATCCCGCGAAGAGCTGCTGCTCGAACTGGCCGAGCGGGAGTGGCCCGAATGGCGCGAGCGCCTGCTGGCCGGTCTGGCCGGCCGGCGCCTGACCGCGGTGGAGATCGCCGACGTCGTCGCCGGGTCCCTCGACGCGCTCCCCCTGTTCTGCGACCTGCAGACGCACGTCGGCCTGAGCCTGGAGGGCGCGGTCCGGCTGGAGCGGGCGCGCCGGTACAAGACGGCGGCCTCGGAGTCGTTCGACGCGATGACGGCCGCGCTGGCCGAGGCCGGCGAGGGGCTGGACGCGGAAGGCGCGCGCACGATCCTGACGGCGGCGATGAGCTGCGCGGCGTACCTCTACCAGCTGTCCCGGCCGACGCCGACCCTGCGCCGGCTCTACGACGAGGTACCGCGGTGGGCGCACAGCGCACTGCGCTTCCGCGAGCAGCTGACGACGTTGCTGCGCGCGGTCGCCCTCGGCGTGACGCGGGAGGCGTGAGAGGTCAGGGGCCGGTCTGGCCCTTGCCCTTCACCGGACCGTTCCCCCGCGTCTTGCCCCGCGCCTTCCCGCTCTCGGCGTTCGCGCTGTGCGCGGCACCGGACGTGGCGGGCGCGGGCGGCGGCTCGGCCACCGGCTCCGACGTCACCGAGGACCCGCCCTGCGGCGACCCCATCACCACCGTCGAGGCCGGGAGCGTCGCCATCGCCGAAGGCGGCGGCTGCACCCGGCTGCCCGGCGTGACCGAACCCGCGCCCGGATCCTGGCCGGCGTCGGGGTCCGCCGCGTCCGGGCGGGTCAGCAGCACGCCGAGCACCACCGCCGCGGCCGCCGTCGCGAGCCCGCCCGCGGCCGCCAGCCGGCGGCGGCGCCGCGCGGGGACCGGGGCCAGGATCGGCGCGTCCGGCTCCCGCAGCAGCCGCGCCACTTCGCCGGCGGTGGGCCGCGCCTCGGGCTCCCTCGCCGTCATCCGCTCCAGCACGCGGGCCAGCGGTGCGGGTACGCCCGCCGGCACGCGGGGAGACCGGTTCAGCCGCGCCGTCGCCGACTCGGCCGGGGTGCCGGGGTACTCGCGCTCCGCGGTCAGGCACTCCAGCAGGATCAGGCCGAGCGCGTAGACGTCCGCCGCCGGGCCGACCCGCTCGCCGGCCACCTGCTCCGGGGCCAGGTACGCGGCCGTGCCGGTCACCAGGCCGGAGCCGGTCACGTGCGTCGACTCCAGCTCGTGCGCGATGCCGAAGTCGGAGATGAGCGGGCCGTCGCCGCCGAGCAGGACGTTGGCGGGCTTGAGGTCGCGGTGCACGATCCGCCGGTCGTGGACGTGGGCCAGCGCGTCGGCCAGCTGACCCGCCAGCTCGGTCACCTCGCCGGCCGGCAGCGGCCCGGCGAGCAGGCGCTGCGCGAGGTTCTCCCCGTGCACCAGCTGCATCACCAGGTACGCCCGGTCGCCGTCGGTGCCGCTGTCGAACAGGGCGACCACGCGGGGGTGGTCGATGCTGGCCTGGATCGTCTTCTCCCGCGCCCGGCGCAGCCGCTCGACAGCCACCGCGCCGCGGTCGTACACCTTGACCGCGACGTCGCGGCGCAGCCGCCGGTCGAAGGCCTGGTACACGCGGGCGGTACCGCCGGTGCCGATCAGGCCGCCGACCTCGTAGCGCCCGGCGATCACCTCCGGCGGTTCGTCGCGGGCCCACCACGGCCGCACGCCGGTCACGTCGAGGGAGAACCGGGGAGACGTCGGGGTGCTGTCGCCGTGGTGCTCACCGAGCATAAGCGGCGACCTCCGCAGGCTGAGGGCGAACGCCGGGCGCGAGGCGCGGCGCTGGACGACGGCTGCTGGTTGAACCGGGAAGCACTTTACGCCCGGCCGGGCGGTGGCGCCGCTTCACCCGCGCCGCGGAGGATCTTGCCGGGTCAGCGGCCCAGCAGGGCGCGCAGGCCCGGCTGGAGCCGGTCGCCGTGCGCGCGGACCAGATCGTCGCACAGCTCCCAGATCCGCTCGACCGGCAGCGCCGCCGCCGTGGCCGGGTCGGTCATCGCGGCGTGGCGGATGTGGCGCGGGTCGTCCTCGACGGCCGCACGCACGACCAGGTCGTTGACGCTCAGGTACGTCCGGTTGAGCGCGGCGAGCTGCGGCGGCAGCGCGCCGATCCGGGTCGGCCGGACGCCGGTGCCGTCGGCCAGGCACGGCACCTCGACCACCCCGCCCGACGGCAGGTTCTCGATCAGCCCGCGGTTGACGACGTTGCCGTAGAGCGTCCGCGGCGTGCCGGTGACCAGGCTGTGGACGATCTGCGGCGCGTACTCGTTCGTGCCTTCGACGGGCAGCGGCTCGTCGGCCGCGATGGCGCGGCGGGTCTTCTCGTACTCGGCTTCGTTCTCCGCCACGATGCCGAGGTAGGCGCCGATCGGCAGCCGCAGCCGCTCGACTTCGCTCTCGTGCCCGAGGTACCAGGGGACGTACTCCGCGGAGTGCTCGCTGGTCTCCGTCGGGTAGTACCCGAGCCGCCGGAACATGTCGAACCGGACGCGCCGGCGCAGCTGGCCGTCGGTCTCGGCGAGCTCGGCCAGCCGCGGGTACAGGTCGGTCCCCCGGTGCTCGAACCGCAGCACCCACGCCTGGTGGTTGACGCCGGCGGCGACGTAGGTGACCTCCTCGAACGGCACCCCGGCCAGCTCGGCGAGCCCGTGCACGGTCCAGTACACCGAATGGCAGAGCCCGACGACCCGGGTCAGCCCGGTCGCTTCGGTCAGGTACTGGACGTTCATCGCCATCGGGTTCGTGTAGTTGAGCAGCCAGGCGTCCGGGCAGACCGCGGCGATGTCGCGGCCCAGCTCCGCCAGGAACGGGAACGTCCGCAGGGCGCGGAAGATCCCGCCGATGCCGAGGGTGTCGCCGATGGTCTGGCGCAGGCCGTACCGCGCCGGGACTTCGAAGTCGGTCCGCGTCGACTCCCCCATCCCGATCTGGACGATGTTGACCACGAAGTCCGCGCCCGCCAGGGCTTCCCGCCGATCTTCGTGGGCGGTGAGCACCGGCTCGACCCCGCGCGCGGCGGCGATCCGGCGGGCCGCGGCGAGCGCGGTCGCGAGCCGGCCGGGGTCGATGTCGTGCAGGGCGACGTGGAGGCCGTCCAGCTCGGGGTAGGCGAACAGGTCGGCGAGCAGGCCCTGGGTGAACACGACGCTGCCGGCGCCGACGAAGGTGATCTTGGCGGTCATGGGATCCGATCCGGTGGTTCGAGGTGCGGGGTCAGGCCTTGAGCCCGCTGGAGGTGATGGACTGGATGAACGTCTTCTGCGCGCCGAGGAACGCGAGCAGCACCGGCAGGACCGTGATGACGTTGCCCGCCATCACCGCGGCCCAGTTCGTGTGGTGCTGGCCCTGGAACGTGGTGAGCCCCAGCTGCAGCGTGTAGGTCGTGTCGTGGTTGAGCGCGATCAGCGGCCAGGTCAGGTCGTTCCAGGTGCTCAAGAACGTCAGCACGGCCACCGTGGTCAACGCCGGGCGCGAGAGCGGCAGCACGATCGTGAAGAGCACGCGCAGGCGCGAGCAGCCGTCGATCCACGCGGCCTCTTCGAGCTCCCGGGGCAGGGACAGGAAGAACTGGCGCAGCAGGAACACCGCGAACGGCGTGACCAGCGACGGCACGATGAGCGCGCCCAGGCTGTCGATCAGGCCGAGCCGCTTCATCACCAGGAACGTCGGGATCATGGTGAGCTGGAACGGGATCGCCATCGTCGCGACCATCAGGGCCAGCAGCGCCCGCGAGCCGGCGAAGCGCATCCGCGCGAACGCGTACCCGCCGAGCGCGCCGAACAGCAGGTTCGACACGACGGTCACCGCCGACACGATCAGCGAGTTGCCGATCCAGCGCACGAAAAGCGCGTTCTCGAGGACGTACCGGTAGCCCGCGAAGTCCACATGGGACGGCCACAGCGCGGGCGGGAACCGGTTGATCTCGGCGTTGCTCATCACCGAGCTGAGCAGCAGCCACACCAGCGGCGCGGCGAACACCAATGCCAGCGGGAGGAGGAGCAGGTGCCAGGCGCTGAACGGCAGCCGGGGGCGGCGCAGCGCGGGCAGCGTGCGCGGCGCGGGCACGCTGTCGATCCGGGCGGTCACCGCAGTGCCTTCCGCGGCCGGCGCGCCAGGCGCACGGCGGCCACGACCACCAGCAGGGCCAGCGCCAGGACGTAGGCCGAAGCCGCGCCGTAGCCCGCGGTGAAGTTCTTGAACGCCTGCTCCCAGACGAAGTAGACGATCACCGTCGTCGAGCCGAGCGGGCCGCCCTTGGTCGTCACGTAGACGAGGTCGAACACCTGCAGCGACGTGATCAGCTGCCACAGCACCAGGAACGCCGTCACCGGCGTGACCGCGGGCAGCGTCACGTGCCGCAGCACGCGCCAGGTGCCCGCGCCGTCCAGCCGCGCGGCCTCGACCAGCGACGGCGGGACGTCCTGCAGCGCGGCCAGGTACACCACGACGCAGAAACCGGTGCCGCTCCACAGCGTGATGCCGACGAGCACGAGCAGCGCCTGCGCCGGGTCGGTCAGGAAGCCCTGCGGCGACACGCCGAGGTGGTGCAGCAGCGAGTTCGCCGCGCCGAACTGCGGGTCGAGGATGAAGGAGAACAGCACGCCCTGCGCGGTCGCCGACAGCACGAACGGGACGAACACGAGCGTCCGGTACACCCCGATCAGCCGGATGCGCCGGTTCAGCGCCTGCGCCAGCAGGAAGCCGAACAGGATGCTCAGCGGGACGTAGAGCACCGTGTAGAGCACGGTGTTGCCCACGGCCTGGGCGAAGTGCGGGTCCTGGGCGAGCGCGGCGTAGTTGTCGAGCCCGACGAACCGGCTCGGCGTGACGAGGTCGTCGGCCTGGAAGGACAGCAGCAGCGACCAGGCCACGGGCACCACGCCGAGGCCGAGGATGATGAGCACGGCGGGCGAGACGTAGGTCCACGCGGCCGCGGTTTCGCGGTGGCGTCTCGGCACGGTGAGGGGACTCGGCAGTCCGGGCATGGCGGCTCCCTAGCGTGGGATGATCAGGGCGGCGTTCGCGGCCGCGGCGCAGTCGCCCACGGCGTCGGCCGGGGTCGCCTGCCCGAGCAGCACGGCGACGATCGCGGTGCCGAGGGCCGCCGACACCTGCGGGTAGGCCGGGTGCACCGGCCGGACGCGCGCACCGGCCAGCGCGTCGACGAACACCGGCAGCCCCGGCGTTCCGGCGGTTTTCTCCTGCCACGCGGGCAGGTCCTTGGTCTGCGGGCTCAGCGGGAGGCTGCCCGCACCGTCGTCCCAGCGGACGTCCTGGGCCGGGTCCGCCAGCCACGACAGGAAGGTGCGCGCCGCCTGGACGCGTTCGGCACCGTTGTCGAACAGCGTCCAGGTGTCCGGGCCGGAGATGGTCACGGGGCGGCCGCTGAAGCTCGGCAGCGGCACGACCGCGTAGTCGATCCCGGCGTCGGTGATGTCGGGCAGCTGCCACGGACCGGTCGGGACCATGCCGATGTGGCCGGCCTCGAACGCCTGGTACATCTGCTCGCTGCCGGTTTTCGGGTCGAGGTAGACGGATTTCGCCGCGGCGAGGTCGCGGACGACCTCCAGGGCGCGCACGCCCTGGTCGGCGAACCCGATGCCGCGGCCGCCCGCGCCGATCACGTCGCCGCCGAGGTCCCACACCATCGGCCAGATCCGCCAGACGGTGTCCTCGTCACCGGTGGCGGGCCACGCGGTGCCGAACGTGCCGTCGGCCGGGTCGGTGAGTTCCTTCGCCGTGGCCACGAAATCCGCCCACGTCCACCCGGCCGCGGGCAGCGGGATCCCGGCCTTGTCGAACAGCGCCTTGTTGCACACCACGGCCAGGGAGTCGAGCAGCGCCGGGACCGCGCGCACGCGGCCGTTGACGGTGACCGCCTCCCGGGCCGGGGCCCAGAAGCCGGGACCGGCGTCGACGAGATCGGTGACGTCGACGACCTGCGGGCTGCGCGCCACGCTCGCGAGGTCGGAACCGAAGACGTAGGCGATGTCCGGGTAGGAGCCCGACGCGAGCGCCGCGGTGACCTTCTGCAGCATCGCGTCGGCGAGGACCCCGCCGCCGAGGTCGATCCGGATCCCGGGGTGGGTCCGGTGGAAGTCCGCGACGAGCGCGTCGAGGACCTTCTTGCCGGTGTCGGTCTGGCCGTGCCAGACCTCGACGGTGACCGGGCCGCCGGTGCTCCGGGCCGGTCCGCAGCCCGCCACGGCGGCGCCGAGCGTCAGCCCGGCGGCGCCGCGGAGGAATCCCCGCCGGTCCATCAGCAGGTCTTGCGGACGTAGCCGGCTTCGCCCTTCGGGACGACGTCGAGGTCGCGGCGCACGATGCTCAGGGAGCTCCACCGGCTGCAGGCGGTCTTGAGCCCGCTGTCGGTGTACTCGATGACGATCACGTGGTCGCCGAACGCGGGCGTGAACTCCCCGCAGTTCTTCTGCTGGCCGCACTCTTCGGCGATGGCGAAGTCGAGCCCGTTCGCCTGGCGGTTCCCGGCCAGTTCGGAGGTGTTCTTCTGCGCGATCGCCAGGCCCTTCTGGTGGGCGTGGGCGGACAGCAGGCGGATGTAGGCCTGGGCGTCGCTGTCGGAGAGGAGACCCCGCGAGCGCGTGAAGCTGTCGTAGTTGTCGGGCTCGATCGCCTGGTAGCCCTTGGCCGCGCAGTCGTCGACCCAGGCGTCGACCTTGGCCGCCACGCGGGTGCGCTTGTCGGCGGTGCGCAGGTCCAGGAGGGCTTCGTCCCAGTCCTCGTCGATGACGACGTTGCCGTTGCCGTCGCGGAGCAGGAGGTCGCCCCACTCGCTCTCGGCGCCGGGCTGCGCCTGGAAAGCGTTGACGTAGCAGATGTTGTAGAGGCCCTTGGCGGGCTGGGCGGTGTGGTCGCGGCTGACGACCTTGACGTCGCTCGCCGGGGTGTAGGCCCCGCCGATCTGGTAGTCGAAGCCGGCTTTGACCGGCGGTGGGGTGACGGCGGCCGTCGTCTCCGGCGCGGCCGCCGGGGTCGACGGGGTCGCGTCGGCGGCGCAGGCGGTGCCGGCCAGGACCACGGCGGCGAGGGCGGCTCCGGTGACGAACTGAACGCGGGGAAGGGGCATCCTCGAACTCCGGATGGTGGTGGGCACGACCCCGCCTCGGACCACGAGCAGGTCCTGGCGACTCAGTCCGGGCTCGCGGCGGCGGCCGACATACCGGCTGGGCGTACCTCTGGCGTCGGGCGTCCGTTCCGACGTGTCCAGCAGTAAAGCGAGCAGGACCGGGCATGTCAAGTGCTCGATAGTGCTTGATTCCTGCCCTTAATGGACACAATCGCGCGCCCGGACGCCTCCCGGCGCGACGGTTCGCCCCTACAAGTATTGTGCACCGCAAGTCTTGGGCCGCGGACGACGGCCGAGCTCGCGGGAGGCACCGGTGGCGGACGACAGGGAGGACCCCGCCCCACAGGTCCGCCCGGCCGCGGACGAACTCGCGCTCCGCGACCTGCACAACCGCATCCTCGCCCACCAGCGCGCCATCGACGAGCACCTCAACCGGGACCGGCCTGCTCCGCCCGAACCCGGCCCGCAAGGCTGACGGCGGTCCGGAGACCGGGAGGCGGCGGTCGCCCGCGGGCCGATCGCTCCGGGGCCCGCCAGGCTCCGGCCCGCAAGGCTGACCGCCGCCCGCGGACCGGAAAGCCGCGCATGACCACCGCGCGCCGACGCCCCCGAAGTGCCCCGCTCCGCCCGAACCCGCAAGATGACCACCGCCCGGAGACCGGGCACCGGCGATCGCTCTCACCCAGATCGGCCCGGAAAGCCCGCCCGCTCCGGCAAGCGGCACTCCCCCGATCGCCCCGGGCCGCGCGCCCGCCGGCGGGAGGTATCTGGCGGCGGACGGCCCGCTCTTGAGTGCTGGCGAAACGCCGGACACCCAGGAGGACGCCATGCCCGAGCAGACCGAGTCCCGACCCAGCCTGGCCACCGGCGTCGTCGTCGACCGGGGGCGGGGTGAGCCCGTCGCCGGGGTTCGGCTCACCGTCCAGCTGCGACTGGAGAACTCCTGCACACACGACGTCGCGGCCGGACTGAGCGATGCCGGCGGGCGGTTCTCCCTCCTCCCGGCCGAAGAGGTCGCCGACTGGGTCGTGCGGGTTGTCACCTGCGGCGAAGGCGAGCCGGTGACCGTCCTCGGTGCGCTCGGCGACCGAGAACCCCAGGATCTGGGCACCACCCGCCTGGGTGAATTCCTGGCTCTCACCATCGACGTCCCCGCCGCCGACGTCGACTGGGCCGCGCTGGCCCGCGACGGCGAAGGCCGCGTCGACGAACTGCTCGCCCTCGTCCGCGATCCCGCGGTGGTACCCGACCAGGCCGTCCGCGTCCGCGCCGTCACCGAACTCGAGGCCGCCTTCCTCGACCCGTCCGGCACACTGAGCCAGTTCGGGCCGCTTCCGCCGTGGCACACGCTCGCTCACGACTTCGCCGCCTACGAAGCCGGCTTGGGCGACCGCGCGGACGCCGAACCGGTCCGGCAGGCGCTGCGCGAACTGCGCACCCGGCTCGACAGCTTCGCCGATCTGTCCCAAGTGGACTGGCCGATCGACTTCGGCGCGCTGGGCCAGACCGGGCTGGCCGACGTCCTCAACCGGTACGCCGACCGCTTCACCACCGGCCACCTCCTCGACGGCCCGCGGACCGGCGCGCTGCTCCCGCTCGTCGGCTACCGCGACTACCTCCTCACGGTGTGGACGAAGCTGTGCGCCTACGACGACTACTGGCTCCAGCAAGGCGGTGAGAAGCCGTTGACCGCCGCGCAGGCCCGCGCTCAGCTGACCGCCCGCTTCCACCAGGACTTCACCACCCGCGACACGACAGCGCGCCCGGCCAACGAGCTCGTGATCGGCGTCGTGACGCGCATCCTCACCGAGCCCGCGCCGACCGGCTACGGCCTGCCCGCCGGGTCGCTGCCCGACCGCGGCGACCTCGACGCACGGTCCTACCTGGACAAGCTCGTCGGGCTTTCCGGTGTCACCGCGAGAGAACTGGGCCTGCGCTTCCGGCTCGACCTCGCCCGCGCCGACCAGGTGACAAGCAGCCCGGTCGCCGAGAACGTCGCCACGCTGCTGGGGTTCTTCCGGGACAGCTTCCAGTCGCAGCCGGATCCCTTCCACACCCCGCCGGACGTGCGCAACCGCACCATCATCCCGGACGTCCAGCGCGGCCGGGCGCCGTTCTTCCTGGAGTACGAGGAGTGGCTGGCCGCGACCGCGCCCTTCCACCCCGAGAACGTCTTCTCGATGGGCCGCTGCCTGCGGGCCGGCGACCTGGCCTCGACCACGCCCGCCGAAGGGCCCGCGAAAGCCTGGCAGGTCAAGGCGATCGCGGTGTTCGCCGACATCGCGAAGATCGAGAAGCTGCTGCTGCAGAGCGAATACCCGCAAGCGCTGAACCTGCTCGACACGACGACCAAGCGCGCTCTCGAGCTGGTGAACGAGCAGCAGAAAGCCGGCTACCCGGTGGATCCGCCGCTGCAGGCCCGCAAACGCCTGCCCGTCACCACGAAGCCACAGCTGGCGGCCTTCGAACGCTACCTCGGCTCCGGGTCGTCGTACGTGAGCGAGACACCGTACGACTTCCCGTTCCCGGGCGACTGGACGGTCAAGCGGATGACCGCCGCCCTGGTGCTCCACGCGATGTACTTCGCGTGGGTGTGGCGATCGGACGCCCTGCTCGCCGTCGGCCGCTTCACCGAGGCCGCGAAGTGCCTCGAAGGCCTGAGCGGCGTCGCCGTCGGCGCGGCCGGCCAGGACGACCCCGCCGGGTACCAAGCCCTGCAGAACGCCGGGGTGCCCTCGCTGTACACCGACGGGCCGCTGCCGTTCACCCTCGACCGCTCGGACTCACCGCAGATCGTGCAGCCCGACATCGGCTCACCCGACGCCGTCCCGTACGGCAGCCTCTACGACGACTACAGCCGGCTGCGCCCGCCGAAGATCGCCGGGCTGCTGCACCGCGTCGACCGCCGGTTCGTGCTGCTGCGCCTGGGAAGCGTGCTGCTCGAATGGGCCGACGCGCTGTTCCGCGCCGACGACCCGGCGAGCACGGCGCGGGCGCGTGAGCTCTACAAGGCCGTGCTGTGGCTGCACGGCGACGATCCGCGCGTCAGCCCCGCCTGGCAGGCCGACGTCCTCGTGCTGCTGGGCGGCTACACCAGCACGTCGGCGAACCCGGCCGTCGTCGCGCAGGCCGGGCGGGCCCGGCTCGGCTTCACCCGGATCGAGGCCGGGCTGAACTACTTCGGCGCCACCGAGGACACCGTCCCGGTGCAGCGCTACCGCACCCTCAAGGACGCCGCGGACCGGTTCGCCGCGCTGGCCAAGGCCGCCGAGCGCGACTTCCTCGCCGCCACCGCGCACCTCGAAGACCTGGCGGTCGAACGGCTGCGCACCTCGAACCTGCTCGCCAAGGCCACCGCGCAGAAGGCGATCGCCGGGGAGCAGGCGCAGATCGCGGCCTACCAGGTGCAGGTCGCCCAGCAGCAGGTCGCCGACGTCGAAGCGCAGATCGCGGCGAAGAAGGCCGAGATCGCCGATCACGACAGCTTCTTCGGCCAGCTGTCCGACTTCGGTTCGGGTCTGGTCAAGACGTTCACCGGGCTGCCTGGCTTCGCGACGAAGGGCATCGGCGAAGGCTTCGCCGCCGAAGCCGGGCTCGGGGATTCGTCCGCGTCCGGCCTGCTCGGGCTCGGCGCGGGCGCGTCGGTGCTGGCCGGCTTCGGCGCGTTCTACTACGCCGGCTACACCAGCATGTCCGGCATGGCGGCCGCCTACGCCGGGCGCGCCGGTGAGCTGAAACGCCTCCAGGACGTCGCATTGCCCCTGGCGCGGGGCAACGTCGACGCCAAGCAGCGCGAGGTGACCATCGCCCGGCTGCAGGCCACCGTCGCCGACGCCGACATCCGGCTGGCCGGCGACCTCCTCGCCTTCGGCACCCTGCGCCTGCTCAACGCCGAGTTCTGGACCGCCGTCACGCAGGTGCTGCGCCGGGTCCTGCGCCGTTACCTCGACCTCGGCGCCTGGGCGGGCTGGCTCGCCGAACGCGCGCTCGCGTTCGAGCAGGACCGGCGGCTGCGCGTGATCCGGATGGACTACCTGGCCCGCGACCTCGCCGGCGTCACCGGCGCCGACCAGCTCCAAGGCGACCTCGCCGAGCTCGAGGCCACCCGCGTCGCGGGGGAACGCGCGCTGGTCCCCTACCGCTGCGCGGTGTCGCTGGCCGAAGAGTTCCCGCTCGCCTTCGGCGCGCTGAAGGCGCACGGGCAATGTTCCTTCGCCACCACGGAAGCTTCGGCCCGCGCGTTCTTCCCCGGCACCTTCGGGCACCGCGTGCGAAGCGTCGCCGTCGAGGTCCGGATGCTCACCGCCGGCCGTCGCGTCCGCGGCACCCTGGTCAACCACGGCGTTTCCCAGGTCAGCACGGACGAAACCCTCGCCACGCGCCCGCTGCTGCGGTTCCCCGACGCGATCGCCGTCTCCGAAAGCGGCACGCCGGCCCCCGAGGGCCACGACGTCCTCGGCCCGTTCGAAGGCATCGGCCTCGACACCGGCTGGACGCTGCACCTCGACCGCGCCGCCGGCGCGACCGCGTGGGACACGATCACCGACGTCGTCCTCCGGATCGACGGGCTCGCCCGCTTCTCCGACGCTCTCCGCCTCAACCCGGCGGCTCCCGCGCCGCGCCGGCTCCTGCTGATCTCCGCGGCCCGGTTCGCCCCGGACGCGCTGGCCGCCGTCAAGGCCGGCGGCGGCGGGCAGCTCGAAATCGACCTCGCCAAGGTCCCCTACCCCGCCGGGGAAGCGAACCGCCGGATCGCCAACGTCCTGCTCGCGCTGCCGGGCGGCACCGGCCCGACGGTCGCCGGCACGCTGGACCTCGCCGGCGCGACCGCGGCGTTCACCTTCGACGCCGGCACCGCGCTCTCCAACGGCGAGCCCCTCCGCCTGCCCGGCAGCCCGACGCCGGACCAGCCCCTCAACGCCGTCCTCGGGGAGCCGGTCGAACAGCCGTGGCGGTTCACCCTCACCCCGGACCCGGGCGCCGATCTGGCGAACCTGCGGGACCTCGTCGTCGGGGTCGAGTACACCGCCGACCCCGAGTAGCTCACGGCACCACCAGCCGCGCGAGGGGAACGTGGTGCTGGCCCGCGTGCATGTCGCGGTCCCGCAGCGAGCCCTGGCCGACCGGGCGGGGGAAGGAGATCTTCACGACGTTGAGCGACGGGATCCGGAAGATCCGGATCGTGCTCTCCTCGACCCGGTACAGCGCGGCGACCACCCGCTCGTTCAGGAACTCCTCGTCGGCCGCGACGCGGTAGCCGTCCGCGTCGCGCATGAACAGCTCCATCGTGACCCAGAACGGGCCCGCGTTCTTCGACCGGACCTCGTGGGCCAGGTCCGCCAACGTCGTTTCAGGCACGGGTCTTCCCCCCGGTCTCGATGCGGAACAGCTCCAGCGGCGCGCAGTCGACGACGTGGTTGAGCACGAACTCGTAGGCCGCGCCGCGCTCGACCTCCGCGGGTGACGACGGGAACGCGAAGCTCGGCAGGTAGTCCATCGACGGTGTCGGCAGGTGCAGCATCAGCGGGTTGGCCACCTTCGCCACCGCCGTCGCGGTCGCCTGGTCCGGCCCGTTGACCAGCAGCATCACGCCCACCTCGCGCGGCGGGCCGGTCTCGGGTTCCAGCTCGCCCAGCACCGCGTTGTGGCCGTACAGCCGCAGGTCGAAGGCGTACTCGTCGGCTGCCAGGCCCAGAGTCTGGTGCACGCGCTGGGTGATCACCGTGCGCATCAGCGACGCCCATTCGTCGATGTCGGCCAGCACCAGGGGGTCGCGGATCGCCGAGAACGACATCGTCTCGTACCCGGTGATCCGCGCGCCTTCCAGCTTGATCGTGTGCTGGGCGGCGACGTGGAACTTCGACCCCGTCACCCGCACGATCCGGTCGTCCACGGCGGTGTACTCCGCTTCGCGGACGTCGAGGGTTCCGTCGGGTTCGCGCATTTCGAACGGGTCCGCGGTCTCGTAGAGCATGTGCGCGGCCACCGAGATCGGGGTGCACGCCGCGGTGGGGTCGAGCGGCTCGATCGTGAAGCCGTCGGCGTCGATGGTGGCCAGGACCCCGCCGGCGCGTGGGTTGCTGGTGCACTGGCCGCCGCATTCGATGATCTTGGCGGCGTGCCACGTCGGGCCGGCGGGCATGCCCATCATGAGCGGGTAGGCCGCCGCGACCGCCGTGTCGGTCGCGCGGCCGGCGAGCACGACCTGGGCGCCCGCGCGCAGCGCCTCGACGATCGGCTCGTGCCCCATGGCGCCGACGATGTGGGTGCAGCTTTCGAGGGTCCCGGCGTCGAGTTCTCCCAAGGGCGGCAACGGGTGGATGCGGTCCAGGTACTCCTTCAGGCCGGTGGCGTCCTGCTCGCTGTAGATCCGCGCGACCTCCAGGTCCAGGCCCTCCTCCGCGAGCACTTCGGCGGCGATCCCGGCGACCCAGTCGACTCCGGTGTCGGTGCCGCTCGTCCCGCACGAGCCCACGATGACCGGGATCCCGGCGCCCGCCGCGGCCGTGAACAGGCTGCGCAGGTCGCGAGCCACGGCTTTGGCGGTCGTCTTCGCCGTCGCGGCGCCGAGGTAGTAGGGGCCGGAGTCGGTGGAGCCGCCGTCGATGCTGATGACGTCGGCGCCGAGGGCGATGCCGCGCTCGACCGTCGCGTGGTCCCAGCCGGCGCCGAGCATGCCGCTCGGCGCCAGCACCCGCACTCTGTCCATGGTCCTCATTCCTCTCGGTTCACGATGTGCCGGGCCCGGCCGTCGAGGGCCGCGACCAGTTCTTCGGCGCCGCGCAGACCGGCGGCCCGGCGTGCTTCGGCGGTCTGCCCGGCCAGGTGCGAGTACACGACGATCCCGGCCACCTGCCGCAGCGGGCTGTCGGCGGGCAGCGGTTCTTCGCCGACGACGTCGAGGGCCGCCCCGGCGATCTCCCCGGTCCGGACGGCCGCGACGAGCGCGTCCTCGTCGACGATCGCGCCGCGAGCGGTGTTGACCAGCAGCGCCGTCGGCTTCATCTGCTTGAACGCCACCGCGTCCAGCAGGCCCCGGGTCCGCCCGGTCAGTGCCGTGTGGACGGACACGTGGTCCGAAGTGGACAGCAGTTCGGGCAGCTCGACGAACCGGACGTCCGGGCCGCGCAGGCGGGAAGTGCAGACGACGGTCATCCCGAACGCCCGCGCCAGCGGGACGACAGCCCGTGCCGAAGCGCCGTAACCGATGAGCCCGAGGGTCGATCCGCGCAGCTCACGTCCCTCCGCGCGCGGCCAGCCACCGGCCGCCACCCCGGCGGCGGACTGCACGAGCCGCCGGGCGCCCGCGAGCAGCAGGCCCATCGTGTACTCGGCCACGGCGTTCGCGTTGACGCCGGGCAAATTGCTCACGCTGATGCCGTGCCGGGCCGCGGCTTCGACGTCGATGGAGTCGTAGCCGACCCCGGTCCGGACGAGGACGCGCAGCCTGGGCGCGCGGGCCAGCACGCCGGCCGTGAACGGCTCGTTGGCCACCAGGGCGGCGTCGATCCCGGCCAGCGCCGCGACCAGGTCGTCCGCGTCGCGCCGGCCGGTCTTCGGCGAGTACACGGTCTCCAGGCCGGCGGAACGCAGGTACTCGTCGACCTCGTCGCCGGGACGCAGGTAGTCGGTGGTGATCAGGACGCGGGTCACCGGGCACGCCCGTCGGCGCGGCGGCGCCGCAGCACGGCGACGCGGGCGACGAGCAGCACCGCGACCGCGGTGACGACGCCGACGTCGAGCAGCATGAACCGCCACCCGGTCACGTCGACCATGCCGCCGACCAGCGCCGGCCCGGCGAACCCGCCGGCCGACCAGCCGACGGTGTAGAGACCGGAGTAGGTGCCGAGCACCCGCGCCGACGGGGCGAGGTTCCACAGCACGACCGCGGTGTTGACCATGAACGCCGCCGCGCCGGCGGCGGCCACGCACATCGCCACGACGACGCCGGTGGGCGTGGAGACCGCGGTGCCCAGCACCATCGCGGCGGCGAACACCGCCATCCCGGCGAGGATCACCCGCAGCCGCCCGAAGCGCTCGGCGAGCAGGGCGACCGGGTAGGCGGCCACGAGGAAGGCCAGCCCGCTGGGCAGCGTCAGCCCGCCCGCGTCACCGCGGGACATCCCCAGGGTTTCCATGCCGTAGTTGGTGATCAGCGACCGCGAGGCGAACCACGCGCCGCCGAAGGCGAAGACGGCGGCGATGACCAGCAGCCGGCTGCGGTCGGCGTCGCGCACGATGTCGAGCAGGACGTCGCGCATCCGCACCCGCGGCGAACCCTCGCCGGCTTCGGCCCGGTCCTCCTCGAGCGCGGCCTGGTAGGCCGGCGACCGGCTGTCCCGCACCTTCCAGGCGAGCACGGCCACCGACCCCACCATCAGCACGGCGGGGATGGCGAAGGACAGCTTCGGGAAGTCGTCGACGAGGAAGAGGCTGATCAGCGCGGCGACGATCACCGTGATGCTGGAGGCGATCTTGACCGCCGCGTTGGCCCGGCTGCGCCGTTCGGGGGCGATGAAGTCCGGCAGCAGCGACTCGGCGATCGGCTTGAACGAGTTCGCGACCAGCGCGTAGCCGAACATGGTCAGGATCAGCAGCGGCAGCGACGCCGCGGCGTGCGGGATGAGCACGAACAGCAGCGCCGCGATCGGCATGCCGACGACGAGGTACGGGATACGCCGGCCCCACGCCGTCCGGGTGCCGTCCGAGCGGTTGCCCATCCACGGCTGGACGAAGATGCCGAGCAGGTTGTCCATCCCCATCAGCGCGCCGATGAGCGCGGCGCTGCCGAGGTGCTCGCGCAGCAGCGGCGGCACCTGAGAGTCGTACAGGTTCCACGTCGACTCCTGGGCGAAGACCGCCAGGGCCACGAAGAACGTGATGCGCCCGGTCCGGACGCGCGGGGTGGTCAACGTCATCGTCGGCCCCTTCCGTTGGTCGTGGCGGCCACCGTACTTTTGCTATAGCAAGATGGTCAATAGTTGCATATGAGTTTTGCAGTAGGCTGTCCGGCATGATGGGCGAAGCACTGCAGACCGACACGCTGGCCGATCGCGTGTACCGCGCCCTCCGCGACGCGATCACCACGGGGGAGCTGCGCCCGGGCCAGAAGGTCACCGAGCGCGGGTTCGCCGAGCGGCTGTCGGTCAGCCCGACACCGGTGCGCGAAGCCATCCGGCGCCTGGAGCAGGACGGCCTCCTCGAGCGCGCCGGGCCGCGGACGGTGAAGGTCGCGATGTTCGGCGGCGTCGCCGTCCAGGACCTGGCGGAGGTCGAGGTCGGCCTGCGCGGGATGGTGGCCCGCTTCGCCGCGCGGCACGCGACGCCCGAGCAGCTGGACCAGCTCGACGCGATCCTCGACGAGGCCGACGACCTGCTGATCCTCATCAAGCAGCGGCACGAGTCCGGGCAGGAGGTGACCAAGCACGCCGGCCGGCTCTTCGACGCGATGCAGCGGTTCAACGGGGTCGTCGAGTCGTGCGCGGGCAACCCGGTGCTGGTGCGGCTGCTCGACCAGACGCGCGTGTTCTCCTCCCCGGAGCGGCGCTCGCGGGTACTGGAGCGGGTCGGCGTGGACGAGAAGTTCGGCTTGGACCGCTACACGACCCACCGCCGCCTGGTCCACGCGCTGCGGGCGGGCGACTCGGCGGCGGCCGAGGCCCTGGTGCTGGAGGACGCGCGGGGCGGCCTCGGCGACCTGCTGGCCGCCCCGGCACCGGCGGCCGGCTAGGCGAGGGCGGTTCTCCGGTCAGGCGGCGATCCGCCCGGTACCCGGGGCCGCGCCTCGCTGCTCAGGCGGCGATCCGCGCGGCGATGGCCCGGCCCAGCCCCTCGGTCGTCCCCGGCCCACCCAGGTCCGGGGTCCGCACCTCCGACCGCCCGGCCACCACGTCCTCGATCGCCGCCACCACGTCCGCCGCCGCGGCCGGCTCGCCCAGGTGCTCGAGCATCAGCGCGCCGCTCCAGATCTGGCCGATCGGGTTCGCGACGCCGCGCCCCGCGATGTCGGGCGCCGAGCCGTGGACCGGCTCGAACAGGCTCGGCCACGCGCGGTCCGGGTTGATGTTCGCGCTCGGGGCGATGCCGATCGTGCCGGTGCAGGCCGGGCCGAGGTCGGACAGGATGTCGCCGAAGAGGTTGCTCGCCACGACGACGTCGTACTTTTCGGGGCCGAGCACGAACTTCGCGGCCAGGATGTCGATGTGGTCCTTGTCCGCGGTCACGTCGGGGTAGTCCGCCGCCATCGCGACCGCGCGCTCGTCCCAGTACGGCATCGAGATCGAGATCCCGTTGCTCTTGGTCGCCCACGTCAGGCGCCGGCGGCGGGTGCGGGCCAGCTCGAAGGCGTACCGCAGCACGCGGTCGACGCCGACGCGGGTCATCACCGTCTCCTGCAGCACCGTTTCCCGTTCGGTGCCTTCGAAAACGCGGCCGCCCACGCTCGAGTACTCGCCCTCGGTGTTCTCCCGGACGACCAGGAAGTCGATGTCGCCCGGCTCGTGACCGCGCAGCGGTGCACGCACGCCGCGCAGCAGCCGGACCGGCCGGAGGTTGACGTACTGGTCGAAGCCGCGGCGGATCTCGAGCAGGCTGCCCCACAGCGAAACGTGGTCGGGCACCACCGCCGGCCACCCCACCGCGCCGAAGAAGATCGCGTCGAACCCGGCGAGCCGCGCACGCCAGTCCGGCGGCAGCATTCCGCCGTGCGCCAGCCAGTAGTCCGCGGAGGCGAACCCGAACTCGGTGGTGTCGAGGGCGAAGCCGTGGCGGTCGGCGGCGGCCCGCAGGCAACGCAGGCCTTCCGGGACGACCTCGCGGCCGATGCCGTCGCCGGGGATGACCGCGATGCGGTAACGGTGGGTCAAGGCAAGCTCCTCGCCAGTGGGGAACCTCCACTGTGGCCGGTGGTCCGCGGGCCGGGCAAGACCGGCGGCGGCAACCTATCCTTTCCCTCATGGAAAGACTGGACGACCTCGCCTTCTTCCACGTGGTGGCGGTCAGCGAGACGCTCACCGCGGCCGCCCGCGAGCTGGACGTGTCCCTGCCCGTGGTGAGCAAGCGGCTCAAGGCCCTGGAACGCCGGCTCGACGTGCGCCTGGTCAATCGCGGCACACGCCGGCTCGCGCTGACGTCCGAGGGCGAGCTGTACGCCGCGCGCGTCGCGGAAATCCTCGACCAGGTCCGCGCACTGGACGACCTCGTCAGCCACCGCGCCGGCGACCTGCGCGGCTCGGTCGTCGTGCGGACGACCCCCGGGTTCGGCCGCGCGCACGTGGCGCCGCTCGTCGGCGAGTTCGCCGCGCGGCACCCTCGGGTGCGCGTCCGGCTCCACACGTCGGCGCTGCCGCTGCGGCCGCACCGGCGCGAGTTCGACCTGGCCGTGCACGTCGGCGTGCCGCCGGACTCGGCGTTGCGGATGCGGCGGCTGGCGCGCAACCGCCGGGTGCCGTGCGCGGCACCGTCCTACCTGGAGCGCCGCGGCACGCCGGAGCGGCTCGAGGACCTGGCCGGCCACGACTGCATCGTGCTGCGGGAGAACGAAGGCGACTTCGCCGTGTGGCGGTTCGGCTCCGCGGCCCACCCGCGCCAGGTGCGCGTGCGCGGCCGCCTGGCGGGCGACGACGGCGACGTCGTGACCGGGTGGGCGCTGGCGGGGCACGGCATCGCGATGCGCTCGGAGTGGCAGATTCGCTCCTATGTGGACAGTGGCGAGCTGGTGCGGGTGCTGCCCGGGGTGCCGACCCCGCCCGCGGACATCTACGCGCTTCTCTCCGAAGACGTCCACGTGCCCCGCCGGGTCGCCGGGCTGGTCGACCACCTGGCCGCGCGCCTGCCGGAGCGGCTCCGGGAGATCCCGGCCAGGCCGGCGACGACCACCGCCAGTTCGGCGGCCACGACGGCCGCGAAACCGTAGGCGGCACCCGGGCCGGCGGCGAAGTCCCCGCGGCGCAGGACGAGCGCGAGCGCGATGAGGGTGAGCATGACCGTCTGCACCTCGAGCTGCAGGCGCACCCGCGACGCCCGGCCGTCCGCCGCGACGAGCACGTTGGCCAGGCCGAGGGCGTACACCGCGGCCAAGGTCCGCGCGGTCAGCGGGGTGACCGCCCACGGCCACACCGCGCCCACCTCGCCCGGCAGGACGAACAGGCCGGCCGCCACCACCAGCTCGGCCACTCCGGTCAGGCCGAGCACGAACCGCACGAGCGCGGGCAGCCGGGGATCCGGCACGACGACCGCGCCGCGGGCCGCCCGGGCGTTCGCGGCCGCGATCGCCACGACGAAGCCGGGCGCGGCGAAGTACAGCGCGGCCCACGCGGCGAACGAGACGTGGCCGTGGGTGAAGCGGTCCCAGTGCAGCACCGTCGTGACGCCGAGCAGGGACGCGAACAGGGCCACCGGCGGGAACCCGAGCGCGACCTCCGACCAGCGCTTCGCCGTCGCCACGCGGACGAAGAAGAACGCGCCGCCCAGGTAGACCGCGGCGAGCAGCATCGCCGTGAGCGGTGGCTTGATGCCCCAGGCGAACAGTTCGAGCGTCCGGGCCGGCACCAGGTAGCAGATCACGAAGGCCGCGATCAGGAACGGCACGATCACCAGGGCGAGCACCCGGGTGGCGGGCAGCACCCGATCGGCGGAGGCGTCCACGGAGGACTGTCGTGGCGTGGTCATCGGGCGTGCCAATCGCGGAACGCGTCGAGGACGCTGTCGCGGACATCGGCCGAAAGGGTCTCGGCCGGGAGCGAACCGAGCTCCGCGATCGTGGTGCGGAACTGGTCGAGGTAGGTTTCGCACCCTTCGCACAGCGCCAGGTGCTCGACGAACCGGGCTTCGGTGCCCGGATCCAGTGCTCCGTCGAGGAAGGCGGTGACGAGTTCGACGAACTCTTCGCACGTCATGCCGGTTTCCCCTCGGCACCCAGGTAGTCCGCGAGCCGCTCGCGGACCGCGGCGCGCGCCCGGTGCAGGAGCACCCGCTGGTTGGCCGCGGTGATCTCGAGCAGCGCGCAGACCTCGTCGGCGCTGTGGTCGGCGACGTCGCGGAGGCTGATGACGGCGCGCTGGCGGGCGGGCAGCTCGTCGAGCGCGCCGGCGATCACCTGCCGGATTTCCAGGGCCAGGGCGGTACTTTCCGGCGACGGCCACCTCGCGGGGAACTGGCGCCAGCCACCGGGGTAGTCCTCGCCGGGACCGCGGAACCGGGCCGGGTCGACGGTGGGGCCACGGTCGTCGCCGTCGGGCGCGAGGCTCGCCCAGGGGATGCTGCGGTGTTCGGCGGCGCCGCGTTTCTTGGCCGTGTTGACCAGGATCCGGTACACCCACGTCTTGAACGCCGCCCGGCCCTCGAACGCGTCGAGGCTCTTGACCACGGCCAGCCACGTGTCCTGGACGACTTCCTCGGCGGAGGCGTGGGTGGAGACGAACGAGCGGGCCAGGCGCAGCATCGGCGCCGACCACGCGTCGAGAACGGCGGCGAAGGTGCCGTCGTCCCCGCCGCGCAAGGCGGCGACGAGTTCGGTGTCCGGCGGAAGCGCGCTCACCAGCCGAATATAGCCGCGAAAACGGGCGAAACAGGTGACAGTCATCTTACGGCCGCCCGCTCCCGGGACCGCAGCAGAGACAGCGCCCCGGCGGGGAACAGCAGCACCGAAAGCAGGCCGGCGCACACGAGCGCGGCCGCGGTCACCGGGCTCATCAGCCCGGTGAGCACCCCGATCTGGGTGGCGGTGACCAGGAACGGCAGCGACGTCGCCTGCAGCAGACCGGCCGCGATCGCCTGCCTGGCCCCGAATTCCCGCGCGAACAGCAGCGCCGGGACGCCGCGCGCGAGCAGCAGCGCGGCCAGGAACAGCGGGACCCGGGCCAGCGCGGCCGCGTCGGCGAGCAGCCCGGCCAGGTCGAGCCGCAGGCCGCTGGTGACGAAGAAGACCGGCACCAGGAAGCCGTACCCGATGGCGTCGAGCTTCACCCGGAACCTCGGGTGCGACGCGGGGTCGCGGTCGAGCACGCCGACGACCGCGCCCGCGAGGAAGGCGCCGAGAATGCTTTCCAGGCCGAAAGTTTCGGCCAGCGCGACGAACGCGACCAGCAGCACCACGGCCGCGCGAACCCGGATTTCGGCCGTGGTGTCCTGCAGCCGCAGCAGCGCCGCGCCGAGCCGGCGCGACCGGCCGGCCCGCGAAACCACGAGAGCGGTCACGACGACCAGGCCCGCGAAGGCGACGAGCAGCACCAGCCGGGCGCCGGTGCTGCCGCCGGAGGCCGAGAACAGCAGCGAGACCAGGAGAACGGCGGCGAAGTCGGCCACCGAGGCGGCGGCGATGACCGCCTGTCCCAAGCCGCCCTCGGCCTGCCCGGCGTCCTTGAGCACCGGCACGACCAGGCCCAGCGAGGTGGCCGACAACGCCACCGCGACCAGCAGCGGGCTGTGCACCCACCCGGCGGCGGCGAAGCCCGCACCGGCCGCGAGCCCGAGGGCCAGCGTCACGGCGTAGCCCAGTAGCGCCACCCGCAGGGCCCGCCCGCGCAGCCGGTGGACGTCGATCTCCAGCCCGGCCAGGAAAAGCAGGAAGGCGAGCCCGAGCAGGGCGACGATCTGCACCGGCAGGTCCGGCTCGATCCAGCCGAGGCCGGACGGCCCCAGCGCGATCCCGGCCACGATCTCCAGTACCACGGCCGGCACGCGCAGCTTCGGCACGAGGCCGAGCAGCAGCGGCGCGGCGAGCGCGATCGCCGCCACCGCGAACAGGTTGACGAAGCCGACGCCGGGCATGGCTCAGCGGTATTCGGGGTTGGCGAAGTCGAAGCGGCAGCCGGCGTCCCACTCGCTGCGCTGGTTGCCGTGCGCCGGGATCCCGCCCGCGTCCTTCAGCATCCGGGCCAGGTGCAGCAGGTTCCACGTCATGAACGTGGTGTTGCGGTTGGTGAAGTCGTTCTCCGGGCCGCCGGAGCCGGGGTCCAGGTAGGACGGTCCGGGGCCCGCCTCGCCGATCCAGCCCGCGTCGGCCTGCGGCGGGATGGTGTAACCGAGGTGCTGCAGGCTGTAGAGGACGTTCATGGCGCAGTGCTTGACGCCGTCTTCGTTGCCGGTGATCAGGCAGCCGCCGACCCGGCCGTAGTAGGCGTACTGCCCGGCGTCGTTGAGCAGGTGCGAGCACGCGTAGAGCCGCTCGATGACCTGCTTGGTGACGGAACTGTTGTCCCCCAGCCAGATCGGCCCGGCGAGCACGAGGATGTCGGCCGCCATCACCTTTTCGTAGATGGCCGGCCAGGCGTCGGCGGCCCAGCCGTGCTCGGTCATGTCGGGCCAGACGCCGGTCGCGATGTCGTGGTCGATCGCCCGCAGCACCTCGACCCGGACGCCGTTCTTCTCCATGATCCCGCGGCTGACCTCGATCAGGCCGTCGGTGTTGCTGGGCTCGGGCGAGCGCTTGAGGGTGCCGTTGAGGAACAGGGCGGAAAGGTCGTCGTAGTTCGGCATGGTCGTCCCTTTCAGAGGAGTTCGGCGTCCTGCTCGACGCAGAGCAGAGTGGGTCCTTCGGCGGAGAAGAGCGCGGTCATGGCGTCGTCCAGCCGCTCGCGCGCGGTGACGCGGATGCCCGTGGCACCGCACAGTTCGGCGTACGCGGCCCAGTCCGGGTTGACCAGCGAGGTCTGCCACACCGGGTAGTCACCGGCGAGCTGCTCCTTGCTGATCTTGCCGAGCGCGTTGTTGTTCAGCAGCACGTGCTTCACCGGGATGCCGTACTTGACCGCCGTGGTCAGCTCGGTCGCGTACTGCCCGAACCCGCCGTCGCCGGTGACGGCCACGACCGGCCGGTCCGGCGCCGCCGCCCAGGCGCCCAGCGCCGCCGGGTAGCCGAAGCCGATCGAGCCGAGGTAACCCGACATCAGCACCGGCTGCCCCTTCGACTCCAGGTAGCGGCCCAGCGAGTACGCGTGGTTGCCGACGTCGACGGTCACCACGGCGTCTTCGGGCAGGTGGCGCGACAGCGCGTCGAAGACCGCCGCGGCCGACACGCCGCGGCCGCGGTCGTCGGCGACCCGGCGGGCCTTCTCCGCCCGCCAGATCGCCCAGCGGGCGGCGACGTCGGCGCGCTGGTCCTCGGCCTTCGCCTCCCCCAGCTCGGCCACGAGCGCGGCGAGGGCGAGCCGGGCGTCGCCGAGCAGCGACGCCGTGACCGCGTCGAACCGGCCGATCGCGCCCGGGTCGTCGTCGACCTGCAGGATCGGCTTGTAGGCGGCGATGCCGGTGTGGTTGCTGAACGACGCGCCGACCGCGACGATCAGGTCGGCCTCGTTCATCAGCCAGCTGGCCACCGGCGTCCCGCTGCGGCCCAGCACGCCCGCCCCGAGCGGGTGGGTGTCGGGCACCAGTCCCTTCGCCTTGAACGTGGTGAGCACGGGCGCGCCGAGGCGTTCGGCCAGCGCGGTGACCTCGGCCGCGGCGCCGCGGGCGCCGTGGCCCACGACGAACACCGGCCGGCGGGCATCGCGCACGAGCGCGGCGGCCGCGGTCACGGCGGCGGCGTCCGGGCGCCCGGCCCGGCCCGCGCGCCGGCCGTCCGGTGTGGACGCCGGTGCGGCACTCGGCAGCACCTGGACCTCGTCGGGCAGCACCAGGTGCGCCACGCCCCGCCGGTCGACGGCGTGCTTGACCGCGAGCGCCGCGAGCTCGGCGTGGTCGCTTCCACTGTGGACGGTGGTGGTGGACACGGCGACGTCGCGGAACACCGCGGACAGGTCGACGTCCTGGAACGCGCCGCGGCCGAGCACCTTCGAGGGCACCTGCCCGGAGATCGCGAGCACCGGCGCGCCGTCGAGCTTGGCGTCGTAGAGGCCGGTGAGCAGGTTCGTCGAGCCCGGGCCGGCGATCGCGAAGCACGCCGCGGGCCGGCCGGTGAGCTTGCCGTACGCGCTCGCCGCGAACGCCGCCGCGCCCTCGTGCCGGATCCCGAAGTACGTCAGGTCGCCACGGGCCTCGGCGCGGCGCAGGGCCTCGGCGAACCCGAGGTTCGAATGCCCGACCATGCCGAACACGTGCCGCACGCCCCAGGCGACGAGCGTCTCGACCAGCACGTCGGCGACGGTCCTGGCCGGGGCCGCCGGTTCCGGCAGGCTGACGAACACGCCGTCGGCGCGCTCCTCGACCGGGTAGGTGGCGACGGCGTCGCCGAACCCACCGGGTGACTCGCCGGTGACCGGGTCGTAGTCGTAGCCGTGCCACGGGCAGCGCAGCCAGCCCTTCTCGATCGAGCCTTCGCCGAGCGGGCCGCCCTGGTGCGGGCAGCGGTTTTCCAGTGCGCCGAGCCGGGCGCCGCAGCGGGACAACGCGACGCTGCGGCCGTCCACGGTGACGCTGCGGACCCGGCCGTCCGCGGGCACGTCGGCGGGGTCCACCCGATGCCAGTCCGCCATGTAACGCCTCCAGGGTTCCGGGACACTGCGGTGACGGCAGGCTCAGTGCCCGGAACCCTCCCGGGCGTTACACGAGGAGTTCGGATGGATTGGGAACCGACGAGGCGGTCACTGCACGGCGTGGCCGAACTGCTGCTCGCGGGCCCGCAGCACCGCGCGACCGGGCGCATCGACCTGGCCGTGACCGACGGCGGTTTCGCGACGGCCGCCGAACCGGCGGTGCGCCTCGACGGGGACGAGCTCGTGGCCGGCACCACCCGCGTCCGGCTGGCCGGGCGCACCTACGCCGAAGCGGCGGCGGAGGCGGGGCTCGAGGCGGGCGAACCCGCGGGCGTCTACTCCGGCGGTCCCGGCGTCCGGCCGGACGAAACGATCGTCTTCGCCGCCGACGCGCTGAAGCCGCTTCTCCAGGCCTTCGCCGACGGCGACCGCGCGCTGCGCGACTTCGCGCCGGGCTCGGTGCCGATCCTGTGGCCGGAGCACTTCGACGTCGCGATCGCCCTCGACGAGGTGAACTACGGCGTCTCCCCCGGCGACGGCCACCTCGGCGAGCCCTACGCCTACGTCGGCCCGTTCACGCCGCGGCACGGCGAGTTCTGGAACGCCCCCTTCGGCGCGGCGCGCCCGGTGGCCGGCCTCGGCGGTGCCGCCGCGATCGCGGCCTTCTTCGCCGAGGGCCGCGCCCTCACCGCGCAGGGGCGCGCAAACCGTCCAGGATGAGCGCGAGCATCGATCCCGAGCGGTCCTCCGGCCCCGACGCCGCCCGCCAGAGCGCACCCGTGAGCTGCAGGAAGTCGCGGGGGTCGGCGTCGGCGCGGATGGTGCCGTCGGCCTGGCCCGCCTCGAGCAGCCGGGTGATGGCGGCGATGACCGGGCCGTAGGTCTCCTCGGTGATCGCCTGGTGCGCGCCGGAGCCGAGCGCGTCGCCGAGGCCGTGCTTCTGCCGCATCGCGGCCACCAGGTCGACCGTCCACCGCCGCAGCGCCTCCAGCGGGGGGTGCCGCGCGAGCAGCTGCTCGACCGAGTCGACGAGCCGGTCGACTTCGTGCCGGTAGATGGCCAGCACGAGCGCTTCGCGCGTCGGGAAGTTGCGGTACAGCGTGCCGGGCCCGACGCCGGCGAGCTGCGCGACCCGGTTCATCGAGACGTCACCCCCTTCGGTGAACGCCTCGCGCGCGACCTGCAGGATCCGGGCCCGGTTTTCCCGGGCGTCCGAGCGGACCATGAGCCTCCCTTGCTATCCGGAGAGGTCTCCACTACCGTAGGTGGAGACCTCTCCGGAACCATAGGCGAGGACGGGTCGCCACACCAACCCCCACTCCGACTCTGTGAGGCTTTTCCATGGCTGAAGTACTGGTCACCGGCGGCTCCGGGTACATCGGCAGCTGGTGCGTGCTCGCGCTGCTGGCCGACGGGCACACGGTCCGCACCACCGTGCGCGACCTGGCGAAGGAGCCCGCCCTGCGGGCGATGCTGCGCACCGGCGGAGCGCCCGCGGACGCGAAAGTAACGGTCCTGCAGGCGGATCTGCAGCAGGACGCCGGCTGGCGCGAGGCCGTCGAAGGGTGCGACTACGTGCTGCACGTCGCCTCGCCGACGCTCACCAGCGTGCCCGCGAACGACGACGAGATGGTCGTGCCCGCCCGCGACGGCGTCCTGCGCGTGCTGCGGGCCGCGCGCGAGGCCGGGGTGAAGCGGGTCGTGCTCACCTCGGCCTTCGGCGCGATCGGCATGGGGCACCCGGAGAAGTCCCGGGTGTTCACCGAAGCCGACTGGACCGACGTGGCCGCCGGCGTCCCGCCCTACCAGAAGTCCAAGACCCTGGCCGAAAAAGCGGCGTGGCGGTTCGTCGCCGAGCACGGCGGCCCCGAGCTCGCCGTCGTGAACCCGGTGGGCGTGCTCGGGCCGGTGCTGGGCCCCGACTACTCGCCGTCGCTGGGACTCCTGCGGCGGATGCTGGACGGGCAGCTGCCGGCGCTGCCGAAGTTCGGCATGGGATACGTGGACGTGCGCGACGTCGCGGACCTGCACGTGCGCGCGATGACC
Source organism: Amycolatopsis sp. NPDC003865 (assembly GCF_053605345.1). Taxonomy (NCBI): domain Bacteria; kingdom Bacillati; phylum Actinomycetota; class Actinomycetes; order Pseudonocardiales; family Pseudonocardiaceae; genus Amycolatopsis; species Amycolatopsis sp. NPDC003865. Next base: position 76,522 of record NZ_JBSGJA010000033.1, read on the forward strand.
GACCCGGCCGCGGCGGGCGAGCGGTTCCTGGCGATCGCCGGGCACAGCCTGTGGGTGCGCGAGATCGCGGCGATCCTGCGCGACCGGCTCGGCGACCGCGCGGCGAAGGTGCCCACGCGCGAACTGCCGGTCTGGACCGCGCGCGTCCTCGAGCGCTTCAGCCCCGGGCTGCGCGTCCTCGGCCCCCAGCTGGGCCGCAACTACGACGCCACCGCGGAAAAGGCCCGGCGGCTGCTGGGCTGGTCACCGCGGCCGATCGCCGACACGATCGTCGAGACCGCGGAAGGCCTGCTGGCGCTGAGGGACGTGGCCGCCTGAGTCAGCCGGCCTCGTACAGCTCGGCGTCCAGGATCGTCCGCCGGGGCACCGGGTGACCGCGGTGCATCTTGACCAGCAGGTCGACGGCGCCCACGGCGAGGCGGTGGGTGTCCTGCACGACGGTGGCCCGCAGCGGGCTGCTCCCGCTGTCGATCAACGCCCTGGCTTCGACGACGCCGTCGATGCCGACCACGACCGTCTCGCGGGTGGCCGCCGACGGAGCGGCCAGGAGGGCGTCGACCGCGCCCAGCGCCATCTCGTCGTTGGTGCAGAAGATCGCGTCGAGCCGTGCTCCCTCCGGCAGCTGCCGGAGGTGGGCGCGGACGGCGTTGCAGGCGCGCGAACGCACGAAGTCGCAGCGGTCTTCGACGGTGACGTCGAGTTCGGGGAGCGCGGCGCGCAGGGCCTTCACGCAGCGCTGCTGCCGGGCTTCGTGCTCCCGGCCGGCGACGATCAGCACGTGCGGCCGGCTCTTCCCGCGCAGGCGGTGGGCGAGCCAGGTTCCGGCCAGCTCCCCGAGTTCGCCGCTGTCATAACCGAAATATGCGGTGTTGGCGGGGTAGTCGGACTCACGGGCGAAGGGCTCGAGATCGGAAAAGACGACCGGCAGGCGGACGTCCTGGCAGAAGGTCGCCAGGTCGTCACGGAGGCGGAGCACTTCGCCGGCGACGATGATCCCCCCGACGTAGGCGTTCTTCCGGCTGAGGACGCGGCGCAGCTGATGCGCCTGCGTGCACTTTGTGGACGAGGTCCGCCACGTAGTACTTTTGGATGAAGGCCGAGGTCACCAGGAAGGCCGCGGCGGAGCGCGTGAGGGTGCGCCGCAGCACCACCCAGAAGGTCCCGCCGACGACCGCGGACACCGCGGCGGACCAGAGCACCGTGGCACCGGCGGAGATCCCGGCCTGCAGCGCCTTGGTGAGCACGGCCAGGATGACACCGCTCAGCACGGACGTCGTCACCGCGAACAACGCCGGCGTGCGGTCGCGATCCAGCCGGGCCATGTCGGCTCCCCCTCCGTCGACGGCGCTGTCCCGGAGGGCGATGATACGGCGGAAAGGCGGCTATCCGGTCGCCACGGCACCCGGCCTTCGTCGTCGAAGAGGTCGGCGGGAGCGGGTGTTCCGCTTCGCCCGCTCCGGGCCGCGCCGCTACCGGCTCACGGGACGAGGGCCGAGGCGGCGCACAGCGCGGCCCAGGTCGTGGCGAACGCGGCGACCTTCCTGCGGGCGGACCGGTCGGGCAGGCTGGTGCCGAAGACGACCGCGTCGGCGGCGTCGGCGGCCACGCGGGCGGCGAGTGCGACCTGCAACGGTTTGCCGGCCGGGGCGAACACCATCGCGAGGCCGATCGCCGTGTCGCGGGCTCCGATGCCCGCGGTCAGGGTCCGCACCGCGGCGGTCACCCCGCCCGCCGGCGTCGTCAGCCCGCACGGTTTGGCCAGCACGCGCGGTGCGGCGATGATCGTGACGCTGTAGGCGGCGGTCACCGCTCCGAGAACGCGGGTCAACGCGGGCATCGGCCACTCCTTCGGTCCGTGAAGTCTCCGCTTACCCGGTCGGATCGCTGCCAAACCGATGCGGGTCCGGCTCCGAATGCCGGGGAAACGGGAGCAGGAGGGGTGCGAGTGCCGACGTGGACGAGCCGGGTGCTCGACGCCGCCGCCGTGGTGCTGCCCGGCATCGGCCGGGTCCGGGCGCAGAAGGAGCCGTTCGCGCGGGCTTGGGAGGAGGCGGGCCGGGCCGCGCTCGCCTCGGACCGCCCCTTGTGGGTGGCGCTCGGCGACTCGATGACGCAGGGCATCGGCGCCGGCACCGTCGCGGGCGGCTGGGTCCCCCAGCTGAACGCCCGGCTGGGTGCGCCGTTCGCGGTGCTGAACCTGTCCGCCTCCGGGGCCCGCGTCGGGGACGTCCTCGAAGACCAGCTCCCGCGGCTGCCGTCACGGGCGGCCCTGGTGACGGTTCTCGTGGGCGCCAACGACATGCTGACCCGCGCTCGCCGCCGCGGCGTCGCGGAGCGGTTCGCCCGGCTGCTCGACCGGCTCCCGCCGGGCCGGTCGGTGGTGGCGACGCTGCCGAGGCGCAACGCGGCCGCGCGAGAGGTCAACGCCCTGATCGACGCCGCGGCGGCGGCCGGGCGGGTGCGGGTGGCGGACCTGCGCGGCCCGGCACTGGGCCCGATCCGCGGCACCCTGGCCGACGACTGGTTCCACCCGAACGAGGTCGGTTACGCGCGCCTCGCGGGGTTGTTCGAGGCACCGGTCCGCGCGGCGGCACCGCACGACTGCCGGGACTGACGCCGCCGGGCCGAAGACCGGCCGGCTTTCCCGCGGTGCAACGGAGATCCCGCCGCTGCGGATCATCGGTCACCGACCGCCGAGGCCGCGGCGGACGACGCCGACGGCCGGCTGGACCAGGCCGGCCGCGACCGCCCAGCGCCGCCACGCCCGGGCCGGCGCGGACTCCCCCGCCGGCGCCGTCCGGGCGGTGGCCCGGCCGATCCCGGACGGCAGCCGGGTTCCGCGGCTGCGCGTTCCTGGAGGCCGCGGCGGAGTACCCCGGCCCCGCGCACCCGGTGCACCGGCAGTGGTTCCTCGAGGTCGGCACCGAGCTGCGGGAGCGGACGGGCGAGCCGGCCGCCGGGCCCGCGGCGCGGCACTTCGTCCTGCCGCGCGACGGCGCCACGGCTGCGGGCTGCCTCACCGATCCGGCCCCGGTCCGCGAAACGGTCCTCCGCGGCGTGGAGGGGATTCTGACTCATCGGCCCACGCCCCGCGGGTGAGCTGCGCCTTCCGGCGCAGGAGCGCGGCCCGGCCGCGACGGACGGCCCGCAGCCGCAGCACCGCCGCCGCACCCAGCACGAGCACCACGGTCAGCAGCTCGGGATCGAGCCGGTGCCGCAGCGTCGTGATGACCACCGCGCCCGCCGTGAACAGCAGCCACGCCGCCACCCCGAGCCAGCCGGCGACGACCCGGTCGCGGGCGAACAGCGGGGCCCGGCGCGTCACCGCCCAGGTGCCGAACACCGCCCAGGCCAGCCCGATCGCGACGAGGACGGCGAAGGCGATCTTCGTCCGCGGCGGCAGGCCCGGCTCGGTCGCCCACAGCAGCCCGGCGAGGCCGCTGCCGAGGAGCCCGGCCAGGGCCACCGTCACGTAGCCCACCCGCCGCCGCAGCGACAACGGCGTCTCGAGCCGCTTGATCAGCTCTTCCGGGGTCATGCCTCGTACTCCTTCCGGGCCAGTTCCTCGCGCAGCAGCCGCCGGGCCCGGTTGAGCCGCGACTTCACCGTGCCGACCGGCACGTCGCAGATCTGGGCGCACGCCTCCAGCGAGAGGTCTTCGAGGTAGAACAGCAGGAGCACTTCGCGTTCCCGGACCGGCAGCGCGCCCAGGGCCTCGCCGAGCACCTCCCGGTCGACGATCGCGTCGCTCTCGTCCGGGCCGGCCGGCTCCTCGGCGGGCTCGGGGCCGGACCGGGCGTAGCTGTCGCGCAGCCGGTTCGTCACCGCCCGGCGGGCGATGGTGAACAGCCACGGCGCGAACCGCTCGGGCCGGCGCAGTTTCGGCAGCCCGTGGAACACGGCCAGCCACACTTCCTGGACGACGTCGTCGTCCGGGCCGGCGAGCATCCGCCGGACGTACCGGTCGACCGCCCCGTGCCAGCCGCGCACCAGCTCGGGGAACGCGTCGCGCTCGCCGAGCCGGCACCGGACGATCAGCAGCTCATCGCTCATCTGCCCTCCTTCCCCCGTTCAGTCGGAGCAGGAGGGCGGAAGGTTCACCGCGGCCACGGCCCGACCCGATGTGCGCAACAGTCCAACCGCACGGCTTTACTGTTGGTTGAACTTTTGCCGGGCGGCCGATAAGCTGCCCAGCACGCTGGGAGCGCTCCCATGGATCACCACGCTCATCCCGAGAATGGAGGCCCATTCATGCGTAGGCACAGCAGCTCCAGGTCCGGCACCCGCCGGCGGAGCGTCCTCACCCTGATCGTCGGCACCCTCGCCGGACTCCTCGTGTGGGTTCCGGCGGCGTCCGCGCACGGCACCATCGTCGGTCCCGCCACCCGCGCCTACCAGTGCTGGTCGGACTGGGGCAGCCAGCACACGAACCCGGCCATGCAGCAGCAGGACCCCATGTGCTGGCAGGCTTTCCAGGCCAACGCCGACACCATGTGGAACTGGATGAGCGCGCTGCGGGACGGGCTCAAGGGCAACTTCCAGGGCGCGACCCCGGACGGCCAGCTCTGCAGCAACGCCCTCGCCCGCAACAACTCCCTGAACACCCCCGGACCGTGGCGGACCACCAGCCTGGGCAGCAGCTTCACGATGCACCTGTACGACCAGGCCAGCCACGGCGCCGACTACCTGCGGGTGTACATCAGCAAGAACGGGTTCGACCCCACCACCCAGCGCCTCGGCTGGGGCAACCTCGACTTCATCACCCAGACCGGCAAGTACGCCCCGGCCAAGGACATCACGTTCACTGTCCAGACGTCCGGCTCGTACCGCGGCCACCACGTCGTGTTCACGATCTGGCAGGCTTCGCACCAGGACCAGACCTACATGTGGTGCAGTGACGTGAACTTCGGCTGACGACGCCGGGTCCGGCGCTCCGCCTAGGGGCGCCGGACCGCCAGTCCGCTCACCAGCAGCCGCACGAGGTGGCGCGCGTCGTAGCCTTTCGCGCTGCCCGCGCACAGGCTTCCCACCCCGCGCATCAGTTCGTAGGCGTCCTGGCCCGGGGTGATCTCCCCCGCCTCCGCCGCCGCCTCCAGCAACGCGGTGCACACCGGGCCGAGACGCTCCAGGAAGTACGCGTGCAGCGGGTCGTAGCACGCTTCGTCCGACTGCAGCACCGAGGCGAGCCCCTGCTTGGTGATGACGAAGTCGACGAACCGGTCGATCCACTTCGTCAGTGCCTCGTGCGGTCCCGGTTCGCTCGCCAGCAACGCCGGGCCGGCTTCGGCCAGGGACTCCACCTGCAGCCGGTACACCGCGAGGATCAGGTCCGCCCGCGTCGGGTAGTGGCGGTAGATGGTCGCCGTGCCGACGCCGGCCCGTGCGGCGATCTCCCGGATCGGCGCTTCGACGCCGGACGTCACGAACACCGCGGCCGCGGCCTCGAGGACGCTCGAGGCGTTGCGCCGCGCGTCCGCGCGCCGCGGAGCCGCCGCACGGGAATCCGTCACACCGGCATGCTAACCGGGACGTCGAGCAGCATCCCGGCGAGCTCGCCCGGCGCGGTGATCATGCAGTCGTGCCCGGTGGCCAGCTCCCGCACGTCCGCGGGCTCGCCGTTCGGCTGCACCGCGGGCACCGGGCGGCGGTCGAAGCCCGCCGGTTTCACCGTGCAGTGGATGTGCGTGCGCGGGATCGCGGCGAGCGCGGGGTGGTCCATGGCGACCGGCTCTTCGAGGCACCGGATCGACTGGTCGGACAGCATGGTGCGCACCCACGCGACGTCGCCGGGATCGGTGACGCCGAACAACCCGAACGGCGCGGGCAGCTCGGGCAGGGGCGGCACCCGCCAGCCCGTCCCGAGCATGCCGCGCGTGACGGGCATGACGTCGAGCGCGGTCTCCCCGTCGGTGGGCACCATCGCGTCGAGGTAGACCAGCCGCGCGATGCGCTCGGGCACCTGGTTGGCCACCGCGGAGATGACCAGGCCCGCGTAGCTGTGCCCGACCAGGACGACGTCCCGCAGGTCCTCCTCGACCAGCAGCCGCACGACGTCGGCGGTGTGCGTGCCGAGCCCAACGTCCGGGCTCAGCAGGTGCGCGGTCTCGCCGTAGCCGGTCAGCGTCGGGGTGAAGACCCGCCGTCCGCTCGCCGCCAGCCGCGGCACCACCCGCGCCCAGCACTGCCCGGTGTGCCAGGCGCCGTGGACCAGTACGTACGTCACCGTCATGTCAGCTCGCCTCTCGAAGTGGGACACTGTACCGGTTACGATACGGGACATTGTCCCACTTCGACCACGCGGGTTTCTGGCACGCTGACGGGGAGTATCCGGACCCGAGGGAGCGCGCGTGGCAGCCGAAGAACCCGCCGAGGTCGACGCGTTCGACTCCGTCCTCGACGCGATCGGCGGCACCCCGCTGATCCGGCTCGCCCGGATCGCGCCGCCGGGCGGGCCGCGCGTGTACGTCAAAGCCGAGTTCCTCAACCCCGGCGGCAGCGTCAAGGACCGGGCCGCGCTGGCGATGGTGCTCGACGCGGAACGCTCGGGCGCACTGGTCCCCGGCGGCCTCATCGTCGAAGGCACCTCGGGCAACACCGGCATCGGGCTGGCGATCGTGGCCGCCCAGCTCGGGTACCGGCTGACCGTCGTGGTGCCCGACAAGACCAGCCGGGAGAAGATCGCGATCCTGCGCGCGTACGGCGCCGAGGTGGTGACCACGCCCGGGACGGTGCCGCGCGAGGACCCGGCGCACGTCCGGCAGCTCGCCCGCCGGATCGCCGCCGAGCGGGGTGGGTGGCTCGCCGACCAGTACGACAACCCGGCCAATCCGGCCGCCCACCGCGAGACGACCGGGCCCGAGATCTGGCGCCAGACCGGTGGCCGGCTCACCCACTTCGTCGCCGGGGTCGGCACCGGCGGGACGATCAGCGGCGCCGGCGCGTACCTGAAGGAGGTCAGCGGCGGCCGGGTGCGGGTGATCGGCGCGGATCCCGAGCACTCGGTCTACTCCGGCGGTGACGGCAGCCCGTACCTGGTCGAGAGCATCGGGCACTACCGGCACCCGGACACCGCCGAGGACCTGTGGCCGCGCTCGTACCGGCACGACGTCGTCGACGACGTCGTGCCGGTCGGCGACCGCGAGTCGATCCTGGTCACCCGGCGGCTGGCGCGGGAAGAGGGGCTGCTGCTCGGCGCTTCGGCCGGGACCGCCGTGGCCGTGGCGTTGCGGGTCGCCGCCGGGCTGTCCCCCGACGACCTGGTCGTGGTCGTGGTCCCGGACTCCGGCCGGTCGTACCTGTCGAAGTACTACGACGACGGGTGGCTGGACCGCCTCGGCGTTCCGGTCGACCACGCGGGCGAGACGACCGTCGCCGACGTCGTCGGCCCCCTGCCGGCGCCGGCGCCCGGGCTGCGCGAAACGGCGACGGCAGGCGAGGCGCTCGCTTCGGCCGGAGGGCACGAACTGCGGCCGGTGGGACTCAGGGCGTCCGCCGAACCGCTGTCGGTCGCCGAGGTGACGGGGGCGCTCGACGTCGGCGAGCTGCGCCGGGCGCTCGAAGCGGGCGTCGTCGGGCCCGCCGACCCGATCACCGAGTACGTCGGCGAGCCGCTGCCCGCCATCGGTCTGGGCGAGCCCCGGGCCGCCGCCGCGGATCGCCTCGGCGCGGGGGAAGCCGCTTGGCTGCTGTCGGACGGGCGGGTCGTCGGAGCCGTCCACAAAGGACAGCTCGACCCGCGGCCGGACGGGGGTGGGACCGGCTCGTGACCGGCCCCACCCGGGCCGGCGGCCACCGGCGTCGCGGCGTGCCCGGGACGGGGAACCGGAGTGTGCGGCTCGCTCCCTGTTCCGGGCACGCAGGACGACGTGCCGGTGCCACGCCGGATTCCGCGCCAGGGCCGGCTTCCGCACACACAACGGGCGGCCGCGGCGCGGGGACTCAGTTGTCCTGGCTGGTGCCACCGTCGGCGATGGCCCCGGACGCGCAGTTCTCCGGGTTCTCGCCGCTCGCCTCGTTCTCGCCCGGCGACAGGATCGGCACGCCGATGCCGTTGAGGGAGTTCTGGACCGGGACCTGGACGCCCAGGACGTTGATGTTGTTGTCGCAGACGCCCGGGGTCACGTTGAGGTTGTGCAGCGCGTCGGTGTTGCTCAGGTTCAGCAGGCCGAGCTGGCTGCTGTGGTCGTGACCGTGGTGGCCGTGGTGGTCGGGCGTACCGGCGGCGGCGACACCGCCGGCCAGGAACGCGCCCGCCGCCGTGGCGGCCACGACGACACCGAGCTTCTTCAGCATGGGATCTCCTCGAGTAGACGTGCGAAACGACCGGGACCGCGACGAGGTGTGCCTGCCGTCCCGGGTGAGGGAAACGTACTGAAGAATGGCGAGCGGTTCCGCGCGGTGCCACCATCGTGTGCGCACCGGAAGCCGCTGACCGGGGGCCGGGTGCCCCGATGGGTTGATTCCGCGGCGTTCCCGCGGAAACCGGTTCGCACAGTTGTTCAGAACATAACCACCCGGAAAACGACGGCGAAAAACGACGGCCGGGTGTAACAAAGGATCGCCGCGCGCGGACTTCGGTGACATGAATCCCTGCTCGACGTGCGGACGCGAACTCGGCCCGCAGGCCCGGTTCTGCGGGTCGTGCGGCACGCCCGCCGGCGGAGCTTTCCCGGAGCCCGAACCGCTGAGCGCCCCTTCGCCGCGCGCGCCACGGTCGCGGCAGACCACGAACCTCGTGGTGGCCGCGGTGGCCGTCGTGGCGACCGCCGGGGTGACGACCTTCGCCCTGACCCGCGGCCCCGACCCGGCGCCGCCGGACGCCACGGCCGCGGCCACCGTCGTGCCGGCCGTCACCACCACCGCGCAGCCGCTGACACAGCCGGAAACCGTGCCGATGAGCACGGTCGCGCCCCTGGTCACCGAAGCGGACCTCCGCCGCCAGGTCACCGGCGACAGCGCGGTCGCCGAAAGCATCGTCGGGCAGTGGGTTCCGCAGCTGTCGTCGAAGAGCCTCGGTCTCGTGGTCGGCGGCGTGACCTACGACTACCCGGCGATCATGGCCGACTTCCGGCGCCTGCACGACCGGTTTCCCGACGCCATCATGGTCAATTCCGGCGATTTCCGGAACTTTTCGCGCCGGGAATTCTGGGTCACCCTGGAACCGGCGGTCTTCCCGACCGCCGACGCGGCCAACACGTGGTGCGACGAGCAGAGCTTCGCCCGCGAAGACTGTCACGCCAGCCGGCTCACGCACACCGGTGGGCCGGCCGGCAATTCCAAGCCGCGGTGACCTAGCCGAACAGTTTCGCCACCATTTCGGCGATCTTGCCGACGGGCTCGGTGAGCGTGCCGATCAGCGTGGTGACCGTTTTCCAGCGGGAGCTGACGACCGCGCCCCGCGGGGCGTCGCTGCGCAGTTCCGCCTCGATCCTGGCGAGCGCGTCGCGCACCTCTTCCCGGTCGGGCTCGGGAGCCGCCGCGGCGATCGCCTCCCGCGACCGCGCGAGGGCCGCCACGAGCTCCGGTACCGACGCGGCCGCCGCGGAGTCGTTGTGGACCGTCGCGCCTTGGCCGACGGCGCTGTGGGAGATGCTCGCGTCCCGGAAGTCGTACCGGTCACCCATGGCTCTGCTTTCCCTTCGCCGGGCCGTTGTTGTTGGTCACCTTGCTCTTCGTGCCGACGGCCGAGTCGACGAACGTGCTGCCGCGCATGTCGTAGCTGTTGACGACCGGGTCGGCCAGTTTCATGAAGTCGACCACCGAGTAGCCGCGCTCCTGCAGGTACTGCCCGACCGCGCGGAACAGGGTCGCGTCCAGGATCCGCACGTACCGTTCGACGTCGACGTCCTGGAAGTAGCTCTGCACCCGGTCGGCCTGGGCCAGCTCGCGCAGGCTGCGGTCGGCGCCGTACTTGGCCGGGACGGCTTCGCCGACGTCCTGGCGCAGCGGCGTGAACGGCCGGAACACCGCGGTCGCGCGGCGGAACACCGTCGCCGGCAGGAGCCACAGGTCCAGGAAGGCGTGGCCGAGCGTGCGGGCCGCCGAGTGGTGGCGGTCGATCGCGCGGAACTCCGGGGCGATGGGCAGCAGCGCGAGGAACTGCCACTCCAGGTACAGCATCCGCTGGTCGGTTCCGACGTGCAGGTAGCACGACGTCGCGAGGTCGCGGTCCCAGGATTCGACGCGGTAGCAGCGGTAGTAGCGCGCCCACTCCACCGCGCTGTCGGCCAGGGCGCGGGCCCGCTCGACGGGCAGCCGGCGGGCCGGCGGGCGCTCGAGGCTGCCGAGCACTTCGGGGACGGCGTGGTGGTCGACGACGAGCCGGTCGGCGGGGACGAGGACCTGCTCGCGGTGGGTCAGGTTTTCGAGGCGGCGGCCGGGTCCGAGCGACGAGGTCTCCTTGAGCAGCTCGATCGCCGCGCCGACGTGCTGCTGCAGTTCGGTCACGCTGATGGGCCGCGGCTCGACGTCGTCCTCCTCCGAGGAGTCGAGCGGCAGGGTGATGACCTGCCGGTGCACCGGGATCCCGGCCCCGACGAACGGGGAGAACCCGCGGTGCACGACGACATCGGCACCGTCCTCGTGACCGGCTTCTTCGGCCGCGACCACGCGCTGCAGCGGCAGGTGGAAGGCGTCGAGCCCCAGGCCGCGCAACCGCCGTTCCCAGTCCGAGGCGCTGCGGCGCCCGTCGGCGACGAACGTGCCGCGGCGGAACCGCCGCAGGACGAGGAACCGCACGGTCAGCCGGTCGGCGAGCAGGACCCCGGCGATGAGCAGCGCGAGCAGGATCGTCAGCAGGACGACGCGGAGCGCGTCGCTCGCCGCGGAAGAGTATTCGAGGCTTCCGGACGACAGTGCGTCGCTGACGGTGCCGACGGCTTGGAGTCCCATGACGAGCGCGGCGACGACCAGGAGGCCGGCCGCCGCGATGAAGTCGCCGATCCCGCGCGCCCGCAACCGGCCCGGAACGAGCGCCAGCACGACGGCGGCGAAGGTCCAGAAGGTCAGCGCGGCCGGATCGACGAACAGGAAAACCAGGAGGAGAACGAGAAGCACGCCGTCCCGGATGCGCCGCCGCGTCCGCGCGGCAACGGCTTCCCGCAGCACGGCCGCGCTGTCGACGCCGGGCGTGGGCGGAATGGCGCGCAGCGGCTCGACGAGGAATTCCCGCATGGCGGCGTCGGCGTAGTCTTCACTGAGCTGGGCGGCGGCGCAGAGGTAGCGCGTGGTGTTGTCGCGGCGGACGAGGGAAGCGCCGCACTGCTGGCAGAACCCGTCCCCGGGCAGGTTGACAGCGCGGCACCGCCAGCAGCTCTGGTTCCGCCCCGCACCGACATCGACCGCCATGGCGCTCCTCCTGACCGACTATTCCGGCCAGGAGTCGCTCGGAGCACGGGGGCTTGTTACAGATTCCGGACTGCCGGAGGAGCTGTTCCCGAAATCTGTTTGTTCCGTTCGCACCGCAAAAGATCGAAAACCGGAAACCGCCATCGGAGGTCGGCTTTCGACCACCTCGGCCCGCTGTCGGCTTCTTCCCGTGCGCAGTCGTCGCGCGGCACCCGGCGCTGTCCCGGCTCTAGGCCGTCCGGTGGTGGTCCAGTCCACCACCGTTGACACGGCCGAGAACGCGGCCCTACCCTTCCCCCATCCCGACCGCTTCCCCGCGTCACCCTTCTCTCCCGGAAATACAACGTTGTAAAAATCCGCCCGGGTCACCGACCTGCGGCTCGAGAGTGAGGTTCCCCGTGCCCGCCGGTCGAAGTCTGCTCGTCACCCTCCTGCTCGTCCTCGGCACCGCGCTCGGCCTGCCCGCCCCCGCGCAGGCCGCCGGCTCGCTGCCGTGCGACATCTACGGTTCCGCCGGCACCGCCTGCGTCGCCGCGCACAGCACCACCCGGGCCCTCTACGCGGCCTACGGCGGCGCGCTCTACCGCGTGCAGCGCGCCTCCGACCGGGCCGAAACCGACATCGGGTTGCTCGCCGTGGGCGGGTACGCCAACGCCGCCGCGCAGGACTCCTTCTGCGCCGGGACTTCCTGCACCATCACCGTCATCTACGACCAGTCGCCGCGCCACAACGACCTCACCGTCGAAGGCCCGGGCACCGCCGGCGGGCAGGACGTCGCCGCCATCGCCTCCGCCCTGCCGGTCACCGCCGGTGGCCACAAGGTCTACGGCGTCTACATCTCCCCCGGCACCGGCTACCGGCACTACGTCGGCGCCGGCGTCGCGCAGAACGGCCGGCCCGAAGGCATGTACATGGTCGCCAGTGGCACGCACGTCAACGGCGGCTGCTGCTTCGACTACGGCAACGTCGAGGCCCAGATCGCCGACACCGGCAACGGCCACATGGACGCCGTCAACCTCGGCACGACCTGCTACTTCCCGCCCTGCACGGGCATCGGCCCGTGGGTCGCGGGCGACCTCGAGAACGGCCTGTTCCAGGGCAACCGCTCCAACACCGCCAACCGCGGCAACGCGACGCCGTTCGTCACCGCGCTGCTGAAGAACAACGGCCAGACCACCTTCGCGCTCAAGGGCGGCAACTCCCAGAGCGGCGGCCTCACCACTTGGTACAACGGCGCCCTGCCCTCGGGCGGGTACACGCCGATGCACCAGGAGGGCTCGATCGTGCTCGGCACCGGCGGCGACAACAGCAACGCCTCCATCGGCTCGTTCTTCGAAGGCGTGATGACCGCGGGCTACCCGACCGACGCCGCGGACGACGCCGTCCAGTCCAATGTGGTCTCCGTCGGCTACGCGGGCAGCACCGGCACCCCACCCTACGCCGCACCAGTTTCCGGGCCCGGCGGCAAGTGCCTCGACGTCAACGGCGACGACACCGGCGGCAACGGCACCGCCGTGCAGCTGTGGGACTGCCAGCCGAACGCGGCCGACCAGCACTGGGCGCACAACGCGGACTCGTCACTGTCCACTGTGGGCCGTTGCCTCGACGTCAACGGCAACGGCACGGCCAACGGCACCCAGGTCGAACTGTGGGACTGCAACGGCGTCGGCGGCCAGAAGTGGGTGCAGCAGGCCGACGGCTCGCTGCGCAACCCGCAGTCCGGCCGCTGCCTCGACTCCCCCGACGGCGCCACCGCCAACGGCACCCGGCTGCGGATCTGGGACTGCACCGGCTCCGCGGCGCAGAAGTTCTCCGTCACCGGCGGCGGCCCGGTCACCGGTCCCGGCGGCAAGTGCGTCGACGTGGCCGGCGACGACCACGGCGTGAACGGGACCGCCGTGCAGCTGTGGGACTGCCAGTCCTTCGCCGTCGACCAGCACTGGTTCCACCTCTCCGGCGGCGCGCTGCGCACCCTGGGCCGCTGCCTCGACATCAACGGCAACGCGACGGCCAACGGCACCCAGGTCGAACTCTGGGACTGCAACGGTGTCGGCGGCCAGGTGTGGACGCAGCAGGCCGACGGCTCGCTGCGCAACCCGCAGTCCGGCCGCTGCCTCGACTCCCCCGACGGCGCCACCGCCAACGGCACCCGGCTGCGGATCTGGGACTGCAACGGCTCGGCCGCCCAGCGGTTCGCCCTGCTCTGACCCGGCGACGAGGCGGGCCGCCGCGGCGGCCCGCCTTATCGCCGGCGTATCGGAAAACGCATACGTGCCGGCAACATCGCCTCCCCTTGACTGGCGGGCATGACCGACACGGCTCTGGGCATCACGATCTACGGCTGCGGGCCGGACGAAGCCGCGTTGTTCCGTGAGCTGGCGCCTCGCTGCGGCGTCGTGCCGACCATCACGGAAGCCGCGGTCTCCGAAGCCAACGTCGAGCTGGCGTGCGGGAACCGCTGCATCAGCGTGGCGCACAAGACCGCCGTCACGAACGCGACGCTGCGCGCGCTCGGCCGGGCGGGCGTCCGGTACATCTCCACGCGGAGCATCGGGTACAACCACCTCGACGTGGAGTACGCGAAGAGCATCGGCATAGCCGTCGAGAACGTCTCCTACTCGCCGGACAGCGTGGCCGACTACACCGTGCTGCTGATGCTCATGGTGGCGCGGGACGTAAAAGCCCTGCTCCGGCGCACGGACGTGTACGACTACCGGCTGAACGCCGAGCGCGGGAAGGAACTGCGCGACCTGACCGTCGGGGTCGTCGGGACCGGCCGCATCGGCGTGGCGGTCATGGACCGGTTGCGCGGCTTCGGCTCCCGCGTGCTGGCCTACGACATCCGCCCGCGCAACTCCGCCGACTACACCTCGCTCGACGAGCTCCTGCAGCTGAGCGACGTCGTCACGCTGCACACGCCGCTGACCGCGGACACCCACCACCTGCTCGACTCCCGCCGCATCGCCCGGCTGAAGCGCGGCGCGGTCGTCGTCAACACCGGGCGCGGTCCGCTCCTGGACACCCGGGCCCTGGTGGAGGCGCTGGAAAGCGGCCGGCTGGGCGGCGCGGCGCTGGACGTGCTCGAAGGGGAGGAAGGGATCTTCTACGCCGACCACCGGGCCAAATCGCCGGACAGCGAACTGCTGGTGCGGCTGCAGAGCATGCCGAACGTGCTGATCAGCCCGCACACCGCGTACTACACCGACCACGCGCTGAGCGACACCGTCGAAAACAGCCTCATCAACTGCCTGACCTTCGAAAGCGAGCTGCGACATGGATAAGGTGAAGGTCGGAATCGTCTTCGGGGGATCCACCGAAGAGCACCCCGTTTCCGTCAAATCCGCGCAAGAGGTCGCGAAGCACCTCGACACGGACAAGTACGAGCCGTTCTGGATCGGGATCACCCGCGACGGCACCTGGCTGCTGTGCGACGGGCCGGACTGGGGCAACGGCCGTCCGGCGGTGCTGTCCCCGGACCGCGATGTCCACGGCCTGCTCGTCCTGGAGGACGGGAAGTACGAGACGATCCGCCTCGACGTCGTGCTGCCGCTCCTGCACGGCCGGCTCGGCGAGGACGGTGCGGTGCAGGGTTTGTTGGAACTCGCCGGCGTCCCGTACGCCGGCTGTGACATCCAGAGTTCCGCGCTGTGCATGGACAAGTCGCTGACGTACCTCGCCGTGCGGAGCGCGGGAATCGCGACGCCGGAGTTCCGGACGGTCACCGCGGACGAGAAGATCGATCCCGGCGGGCTCGGCTACCCGGTGTTCGTCAAACCCGCCCGGTCGGGCTCCTCCTTCGGCGTCGGCAAGGTGACCCACGAGGACGAATTGGCGAGCGCGGTCGAGGTCGCGCGGCAGTACGACTCGAAGGTGCTGATCGAAGAGGCCGTCGACGGCAGCGAGATCGGCTGCGCCGTCCTGGGCGACGGCCCGGACCTGGTCACCGGCGAGCTGGACCGGGTCGCGCTCTCCCACGGCTTCTTCAAGATCCACCAGGAGAGCAACCCGGAAAGCGGGTCCGAGAACTCGACGTTCATAGTGCCCGCCGACATCCCGGACGAGGCGCGCTCGCTCGTCTTGGCGACGGCGAAGGCCGTCTACCGCGCGCTGGGTTGCCGCGGACTGTCGCGAGTGGACATGTTCCTCAAGGAGGACGGGACCGTGGTCCTCAACGAGGTTAACACGTTGCCCGGCATGACGTCGTACAGCCGCTACCCGCGGATGATGGCCGCGGCGGGCATCCCGCTCGGCGAGGTGCTCGACCGGGTGCTCACGGAGGCCCGGTGAACGACGGCTTCGTGTTCGTGGACGAGGCCGCCCCCGGCATCCGCTGGGACGCCAAGTACGCGACGTGGGACAACTTCACCGGCAAACCGGTGGACGGGTACCTGGCCAACCGGATCGTGGGCACGCGTGCGCTCGGCGCGGCGTTGCAGCGCGCGCAGGAGAAGGCGGCGTCCCGCGGGTTCGGCCTGCTGCTGTGGGACGGCTACCGCCCGCAGCGCGCGGTGGACTGCTTCCTGCGCTGGTCCCGGTGGCCGGAGGACGGCCGGACGAAAGCACGCCACTACCCGCGGATCGACCGGGCCGAAATGTTCGAAAAGGGCTATGTGGCGGCGAAGTCGGGCCATAGCCGGGGCAGCACGGTCGACCTGACGCTGTACCACACCGACACCGGGGAACTCGTCCCGATGGGCGGCGGCCACGACCTGATGGACGCGATCTCCCACCACGGCGCGAACGGGATCACCGAAGCCGAAGCGCGGAACCGGCAAGCTCTCCGCGCCGTCATGGAGTCCTGCGGATTCCGGGGGTACGAACGGGAATGGTGGCACTACACGTTGCGGGACGAGCCCTACCCGGACACCTACTTCGACTTCCCGATCACCGCGGGCGGGCACCGGTGATCCGCCCGGTGCGGGCCGCCGACGCCCCGCGGCTGGCCGAGCTGCTGGCCCAGCTCGGGTACCCGGCCGAACCCGAAACCGTCGCCCGCCGGCTGGCGGTCGTCCTCGCTTCGGCCACCCAGCAGGTGCTCGTCGCGGCCGGCGACACCCGGCTGGCCGGCTACGCCGGCGTGGAACGGCGGCCGGCCCTGCTGCACCGGGACGAACACGCCGAGATCACCGGGCTGATCGTCGACGCGGCGGCCCGCCGGGCCGGCCTCGGCCGCACTCTCGTCCGGGCCGCCGAACAGTGGGCAGCCCGGCACGGCCTGCCGGCGATCGTGGTCCGGTCGAACGTCGTGCGCCCCGAATCCCACCCGTTCTACGAAGGTCTCGGCTACCTGCGCACGTCGACCTCGCACAGCTACTTCAAGGACCTCACCGCGGGCGCCGGGCGACGCAGATGGGCAGCCGGACCGTGACGTGGAGGCCGCCGCCGTCGCGCGGGGCCAGGGTCAGGGTTCCGCCGTGGGCCTGGGTGATGCTGCGGGCGATCGCCAAGCCGAGCCCGACTCCGGCGTGGCCGGCGCGGATGCGTTCGGTGCCGCGCCGGAACGGCTCGACGAGCGTCGACACCAGCTGGGACGGGAGCGGCTCCCCGGTGTTCTCGACCGTGAGCACCACGCTGCCGGGCCGGACGGCGGTCGTGGCCCACACCGTGCCTTCCCCGGGCAGGTTGTGGACGATCGCGTTGTGCACCAGGTTCGTCGTCAGCTGCTGCAGGAGCGCCGGCGACCCGAGCGTGGGGGTCGTCTCGCCGGACGTCTCGATGGTGACGCCGCGTTCTTCGGCGAGCGGCAGCAGCGTTTCGGCGGCTTCTTCCGCCGTCAGCGAGAGGTCCACGCGCTCCCGGGCGAACGACCGCTGGTCGGCGCGGCTGAGCACGAGCAGCGCTTCGGTGAGGTCGATCGCCCGGGTGTTGACGGCGTGCAGGCGCTCGACGAGTTCGCCCGCGTCGCGGGTGGGGTCCTTGCGGGCGACCTCGAGCAGCGTCCGCGTCACGGCCAGCGGGGTGCGCAGTTCGTGGGACGCGTTGGCCGCGAACCGCTGCTGGGCGGTGACGTGGGATTCGAGCTGCTCCAGCATGGTGTCGAAGGCGTCGGCGAGCTCGCGGAACTCGTCCTCGCGGCCGGGCAGCCGGATTCGGTGGGAGAGGGAGCCGTCGGCGGCGAGGCGGGTGGCGTCGGTGACGCGGGTCAGCGGGGCGAGCATCCGGCCGGCCAGCACCCAGCCGCCGGCGAGGCCGAACACCAGCAGGAAGATGAGCACCGCGATCGCGGACGGGGCGAAGCCGCGGATGAGGACCCGGCCCGGCGGCGACATCACCACCGGCATGGTCTCCAGGCCGAGCCGCTGGTAGTACAGCAGGAACAGGCCCACGGCCGCGAGTAGCAGGGCCCCGGCGACCATGACGAAGCCGGCGTAGCTGAGGGTGAGCTTGAGGCGGACGCTCAGCCCGGGCTTCCTAGCCACGCTCGCCTCCGGGCGCTTCGATGCGGTAGCCGACGCCGGGCACGGTGGCGATGAGCCAGGGTTCGCCGAGCCGTTTGCGCAGGGCGGAGACGGTGATGCGGACGGCGTTGGTGAAGGGGTCGGCGTTCTCGTCCCAGGCCCGTTCGAGGAGCTCTTCGGCGCTGACGACCCCGCCTTCGGCGCCCACGAGGACCTCCAGCACGGCGAACTGCTTGCGGGTCAGCCCGACGTACCGGCCGTCGCGGTGGACCTCGCGGCGGAACGGGTCCAGCCGCAGGCCCGCGATCTCCCGCACCGGTGGCCGGTTGTGGGCGCGCCGGCGGTCGAGCGCCCGCAGCCGCAGCACGAGCTCCCGCAGCTCGAACGGCTTGGTGAGGTAGTCGTCGGCGCCGAGCTCGAACCCGGTGACCTTGTCGTCGAGCCGGTCGGCGGCGGTGAGCATGAGGATCGGGATGCCGCTGCCGGAGGCGACGATGCGGGCGGCGATCTCGTCGCCGGACGGGCCCGGGATGTCGCGGTCGAGGACCGCGAGCTCGTAGGCGTTGACGCTCAGCAGCTCCAGCGCGGTGTCGCCGTCCCCGGCGAGGTCGGCGGCGATCGCTTCCAGGCGCAGCCCGTCGCGGATCGCCTCGGCCAGGAAGGGTTCGTCCTCGACGACCAGCACACGCATGCCACCGATGCTACGAGCGGGCCCGTATCGCCGGCTTATCGAAAACCGCATACGGGACGGCAACGCCCCGCCGCCTCGACTGGGAGCATGGACTTCAGCACGCAGGGCGCGGTCCCCGAACCGGTGCCGGTCTTCGACGACGAAACCCCGGCGGTGGCCAACCTCGACCCGGCCCTGCTCGGCGCCCTGCGCCGGGCCGCCACCGACGCCGCGGTCGGGTTCTTCGTCAACGGCGGGTGGCGCTCGCCCGAGTACCAGGACCACCTGTTCCGGGAGGCGGTCGCGAAGTACGGCTCGCCGGAGGAGGCCGCCCGCTGGGTGGCCACGCCCGGCACCTCGGCGCACGTGTCGGGGAAAGCGGTCGACGTCGGGCCGGCCGACGCCCGGGCGTGGCTGGCGGAGCACGGTGCCGGGTACGGGCTGTGCCAGATCTACCGGAACGAGCCGTGGCACTACGAGCTGCGTCCCGAAGCCGTCGACCGGGGGTGCCCGCCGCCGTACCCCGACCCGTCGCACGATCCGCGGATGCGGCCGTGAGGGCGTGTCGAGAACGCCGGGCCGGCTCCGTCCCCGGCACGATCGAGCAGGATCGACCGCACCGGAAGGACCGACACCATGGCCGTCGCCGCCGACCTCGACCGCGCCACCGACTCGAGCTGGGAGTGGGTCGCCGAGCAGACCCGCGCGTACCTGGCCTCGGGCGGGACCGTGGGCCACGAAGCGAACGGGGTGCGCACGCTGATCCTCGCCACCACCGGACGCCGGACGGGCGAGCCGCGCCGCACCTGCCTGATCTACGGGACGTCGGGGGACGAGTTCGTCGTCGTCGCCTCGAAGGGCGGCGCCGACGAGAACCCGGCGTGGCTCGAGAACCTGCGGGCGGAGCCGAGCGTCGGCGTCCAGGTCGGGCCCCGCCGGTTCACCGCCCGCGCCCGCGTGGCGTCGCCGGCCGAGCGGGCCGCGCTCTGGCCGCGGATGGTGGCGATCTTCCCGCTCTACGAGGAGTACGCCGGCAAGACCGAGCGCGAGATCCCGGTCGTCCTGCTCACGCCGCGGGACTGACGGTCGGCGGCCGGGCAGCGGATCGGCCGGCTCGGCTCGGGCTGCCCCGGTTCGCTCCGGTCGCCGACGTGCTGCGGGGTGATGTGCCGCGGGTCCTCGGGCGGGCGCCGCGGGGTGCGCGGATTCCGGGCGCGGACCTGGCCGACGGTCGCCATGATCGCCGGGCGGCCGCCGGCGTCGCCCGCCCGGCTCAGCCGGCCCGCAGTACCGCCGCGCCGGTCACCCGGTCCGCCGCCAGGTCGGTCAGCGCGCGGGCGGCGTCGGCCAAGGCGTAGGGCACCGCGCTCACGCTCAGGTGGTGCGTCCCGGCGAAGTCCAGGAATTCCCGCGCGCCGGCCCTCGTGTTCGCCGTGACGCTGCGCACCTGACGCTCCTGGAACAGGTGCCGCTGGTAGTTCAACGGCGGCACGTCGGACAGGTGGATGCCCGCGATCGCCAGCGTGCCCCCGCGGTCGAGCGCCTCCAGCGCCGGCGGGACCAGGGTGCCCACGGGCGCGAACAGGATCGCCGAGTCCAGCGGCTCCGGCGGTGCGTCGCTTGCCGAGGCCGCGCCCAGCGCGAGGGCGAGTTCCCGGGACTCGGCGCTGCGCGTCACCACGTGGACGGTGACCCCGCGGGCGATCGCCACCTGGGCGGTGAGGTGCGCGCTGCCGCCGAAGCCGTAGATACCGAGGCGGCCGTTGGCGGGCACGTCGGCGCGGGTGAGCGCGTGGTACCCGATGAGGCCGGCGCACAGGAGCGGCGCGAGTTCGTCGTCGGGGTAGCCGGCGGGCAGGGCCAGGGCGTATGCGGCCGGGACGACTGCGAACTCGGCGTACCCGCCGTCGGCGTCCCAGCCGGTGTACCGCGACTCCGGGCAGAGGTTCTCCCGGCCGCGCGCGCAGTACCGGCAGGTGCCGCAGGTGTGCCGCAGCCAGGCGATCCCCACCCGGTCGCCGACGGCGAACCCGGCGACGTCCGCCCCGAGCCCGGCGACCTCGCCGACGACCTCGTGCCCCGGTGTGACCCCGGCGCGGTGGACCGGCAGGTCGCCCTCCGCGACGTGCAGATCGGTCCGGCAGACACCGCAGACCCGGACCCGCACGAGCAGTTCCCCGGCGGCGGGCCGCGGCACCGGCACCCGGGCGGCCTCGAGCGGACCGGAGGCCATCGGCCCGGGCCGGGTGACGCGCCAGGCGGTCATGGTGGTCGGCAGGGTCATCGCTCCTCCTCGGTCGCCGGACGCTCGCCGACCAGCATGCCGTTCCCCCCGCGGAAGGTCACCCGCCGAAACGCAGCGCCGCGACCGGCTCCCACGGGCCGCCGACGTACCGCCACACCGCCAGCCCGGTCGCCGTGGCCTCGCCGGGTCCGAAATCCGTGCGCAGCACCTCGAGCGTCGCCGCCGCCGTCTCCGGGCTCACCTTGTTCTGCACCGTCACGTGCGGCTTCAGCGGCTGCTCGTCCTGCGGTGTCAGCCGATCGGCCCACCGGCGGCGCACCCGGGCGTGCACCGACGCCAGTTCGGGAGCCCGGACGACGAGCGCGACCCCACGGCCCAGCGACCGGACGCCGTCCACCGCCAGCGTGAACGGGCCCGTCGAGCCCGCCACGGCCGCACAGCAGGCGACGACCTCGTCCTCGTGCGTCCCGGGCAACGCGTGGAACAACGTCACGTGCGCGCCGACGACCAGCCGTTTCGGCGGAAACCACTTCCGGCGCAGGGCATCCCACGCCGCCTGGGTCTCCTCGTCCACCGTCAGCGTGACGATCAGCGGAGCGTTCACGAGTCCACGGCCGCCAGGCAGTACCGCAGCAGCCGCTCCGCCTCCCCCGGGGCCGGGCGTGTTCCGGGCAGCAGGTGCGCCGGCCGGGCGCGCCGGTCGTGCCAGAACCGGCCCGGCGGCGGCCCGGGCCGGGTCGCCGCGAGCCAGACCGCCGTGTCCGCGCCCTCGGCCGCCGTGCGCAGCGCCGGGGCCAGCAGCCGCCGGAACACCGGGAGCGAATCCGCGAGCCCCGGGGTGTCCGCCCAGCCGGGATGCGTGCTGTGCACGGCGATCCCGTCCGCCCGCCAGCGTTGCGCCAGCAACGGCGTCAGCTCGACCTGCATCCGCTTCGTCCGCGCGTACGCCGTCGCGCCGCGGTACCGGCCTTCGCGGAACTCGGGGTCGTCGACGGCGAGCCGCTGGGTGTACATCCCGCCGGAGGACACGAAGACCACCCGTGCGTCGCGCAGGGCGGGGCGCAGCAGTTCGGTCAGCAGCAACGGCCCGAGCACGTGCGTGGCGAACGTGATCTCGTGCCCGTCGACGCTTTCCGTCCGTTCCGGCGGCAGCACCCCGGCGTTGTGCACCAGAACGTCCACCCGGGACTCCCGGGCCGCGAACTCGCGCACCGAAGCGAAAGAGGACACGTCGCACCGGGCCGTCCGGACCTTCGCCTCCGGGACGGCCGCGCGCACGCGGGCGAGCGCGCGGTCGCCGCGGCCGGGGTCGCGCACCACCAGCACCACTTCCGCGCCCAGCCGGGCCAGCCCGGTGGCCGTGGCTTCTCCCAGGCCGGAGCTCGCGCCGGTCACGAGGGCGACCCGGCCGCGCAGGGCGTCCGGCGCGGGATCGCCGGCCGCCCACGTGCGCCGGCGCAGCGCGTAGCCGAGGCGCGAGTAGCCGACGGCCACCGTGCGGTCGAGCAGCGTGTCGAGCATCAGTTCAGGACCACGATCGCCGTGTTGAGCGCCGTCGCGAACAGCGTCCACGCCAGGTACGGCAGCTGCAGGGCCGCGGCCGCCGCCGAGCGGCGCCGGAACACCAGCGCGGTCGCCGCGATCACGACGTCGAGCACGACGATCTCGACCAGGGCGAGGGTGTAGGCGCCCGCGGCGAAGAACAACGGCGTCCACGCCGCGTTGAGCACCAGGCCTGCCGCGTACCAGGTGAATTCCCGGCGAGGCGCCCCAGTGCGCCAGAACAGCCAGCCGGACACCGCGATCAGCAGGTACAGCACCGTCCACACGGGACCGAACAGCCACGACGGCGGCGCCCACGGCGGCTGAGCCAGTCCGGAGTAGACAGCGCGCGACTGCGTGGCGGCGAGGCTGCCGACGGCGGCGACGACGGCCACCGCGGCGACGAAACCCGCCAGGGCGAGCGGTGGAGCGGGGCGGTGCACGGTGGTCATACCGGTTCTCCTGCGGTCGGTCGGGCCGGGACCCCGGCGAAGGCGCCGAGGGAGTGGGCGAGGGCGTCCCGGAGTTCGGGGTGGCGGAATTCGTGCCCGGCGCCGAGCAGCCGCCGCGGGCGCACCCGCTGGTCGGCGAGCGCCAGTTCGCGGGCGCCGGCGGAGCCGAGCAGCAGGCGGGGGCCGAACGACGGCACGGTCAGCACCGCCGGGCGGTGCAGCACCCGCGCGAGGACCCGGGTGTACTCGGCGTTGCGCACCGGCTCCGGGGCGACGGCGTTGACCGGGCCGGCGAGGGCGCGGTCGGTCACCGCTCGCAGGTAGACGTCGGTCAGGTCGTCGAGGCCGATCCACGGCATCCACTGCCGTCCGGTCCCGAGCGGGCCGCCGAGCCCGGCCGCGAACAGCGGGCGCTGCAGCCGCAGCACGCCGCCGCGCGGGCTGAGGACCAGCCCGGTGCGCACCCGGACCACCCGGAGACCGGCCTCGGCCGCGGGCGCGGTGGCGGCCTCCCAGTCGTCGACGACGTCGGCGAGGAAGCCCTCCCCGCGGGCGCTGTCTTCGGTGAGGTCCTCGTCGCCGCGCCGCGGTCCGTAGAAACCGACCGCGGACGCCGAGACGAACACCCCCGGCCCGTCCGGGGTGCGGGCGGCCAGCTCGGCGAGCTTGCGGGTGGGGCCGATCCGGCTGTCCCGCACGGCCCGCCGGTGGCGTTCGCCGAACCGCCCGGCGACCGGCGCGCCGGCGAGGTGCACCACCGCGTCGACCCCGGCGAGGAGGCCGGCGGCGGGGTCGTCGGGCCGCCAGGTCCGTTCGCCGGGCCCGCTCGCGGGACGGCGGACCAGGCGGACGACCCGGTGGCCGCCGGTGGTGAGCAGCGCCGTCAGCGCCGTGCCGACCAGGCCGCTCGCCCCGGTCACCGCGATGGTCAGCGGTTCGTGCCAGTACCGCCGTTGCGCGGCCAGGTCCGCGGCCAGCTGCCGGTGGCGGTAGGCGAACATCGACCGCAGCAGCGCCGCCGGCACCGGCGTGTCCACGTGGTCGGTGACCACCGTGCGGCCGGCGCCGTCCGGCTCGAACCGGTGGGTGTGCCGCCACGGCAGGACCGCCGATACCACCGGCGTGGCCAGCCGGTCGGTGAACTGGTGCGGTGGCCGGTAGCCGTCGGCCTGGTGCGCCGCGAGCCACTTCGGCCCGCCGGGCAGGACCAGCTCGGCCGTGCCGTCACGCAGGGACGCCGCCTCCGCGCCGACCCGCACCGGCTGCCACGGCGGGGTGAGCCGCGTGATCGCGCCGGGCAGGCCGTGCCAGGCGAACACCTCGTCGACGGGCGCGGCGACCACGCTGGAGTACTCGAAGACCACCCCGCACCTCCGATGCAGTTTCGACGCAGAACTGCTGTAAGCCTAGCGCGACCTCCCGGTTTCCGCTGATCTTGCCGCTTTCGGAGCGATTCACCTTCGATGCAGCGACGTGCATTCGCGGCGTACCGGTGTGACGATCGGAGTAACCCACCGAGCGGGAGGGGCCCGATGAGTTCACTCACCACGCCGACCAAGGGGTCGAGCCCGGTCGAGAAGGCGCTGGGCGACGCGGCCAACAACGCCGACCAGCGGTATCACCTGGCCAAGGGTCTGCGGCACCAGCTGAACAAGGTGTTCCCGACCCACTGGTCGTTCCTGCTGGGCGAGATCGCGCTCTACAGCTTCATCATCCTGCTGCTGACCGGTGTCTACCTGACG
>NZ_JBSGJA010000034.1:0-95165 GCF_053605345.1 Amycolatopsis sp. NPDC003865
GGCCTTCCTCCACACCGGACCACAGCGTGGGCATGAACGGGCCGCGCATCTCGTCCCACGACGTGGCGGATCAGAAGCCGTAGATCGTTTCGTAGACCTGCCGCTGGTTCGTCGCCACGAGGCCGTTGGCCCACAGCGAGTTCACCCGGCTGCGCTCGGTCGAGTTCGGGAACGCGTTGGTGCACGACGGGCCGGGGCCGCCACCCGACATCAGCTCCGAGCACGGGCCCGAGTAGTGGTCCGGCAGCCCGAGGGCGTGGCCGGTCTCGTGCGCCGCGATGCGGGTCGGGTTGTACTGGCGGGCCTGGGTGTAGTCGATGAAGATGGTGCCGCTGCCGTGCCCGTTGGTCGAGGCGTAGGAGCCGCGGGGGTCGTTGCCCTCGGTGTAGCGCAGGCTGGCGCCGGAGTTGCGCTCGACCAGTCTGACGTTGGTGACGCTGTTGTTCCAGTTGGCGGCACCGGCGTTGATGACCGACCGGAACGTCGGCGCGCTGGCGGTGCTGTAGTAGACCGTGGTGACCGCCGCTTCCTGCTCGGTGGCGGCCGACGCGGTTCCCGCGGCCAGCGGGGTCATGGTCAGGGCGAGCGCGACGGCGCCGGCCAGAGCGAACTTCCTCGACATCGGAAGACTCCTCGTGGGGGACGGGGATTTGCCGGATTTGCGCGCGCTGTCGAAAATTTACCGGCAGTTTGCCCGGCCCGGAGCCGACTTCCGTAGGGCGGTGCGAGTGGTGATTTACCAACACTATTCGCGGGTTGACAAAGCCCCGGTCGTCAGGTCGAGGAGCTGCTGTTCGAGCTCGCGTGCCGCGGTGACGTCGATGCCCGCGCCCCACAGCGGGGCCGTGCTCGCGCCGTCCGCCGCCGCGATCACCAGGGTGACCACCGGGCCCGGCAGGCCGTCGGCGCGCAGGTCGCGGTCCCAGCGCTCGGCGTCCGCGCGGGCCAGCTCGGCGACCTCCGGGATCGAGATCAGCTGGGCGATCAGGGCGATGGTCTCGCGGATCGCGACTTCGTCGTACGACGTGTCCAGCGACGCCCGGACGTACGCGCGCGTCAGCCTGCCCGGGGCGGTGTCGGCCGGGTCCAGTGCCGCGTGGACCTCGGCGCGGAAGGTGTCCAGGAGGTCCCGGGCCAGGGTGCGGACGAGCGCGTCCTTGGCGGGGAAGTGGTACAGCAGCCCGCCTTTCGACACGCCGGCCGCCTTCGCGATCTCGTCGAGCGACGCGGCGATCCCGCGCGTGCGGATGACCGTCCCGGCCGCGTCCAGCAGAGCCCGGCGCGTTTCTTCCGGGCCGCGCCCGGCTTTGCGAGGCATGCTCAGTCCTTTCCGGACGGAATCGTACGCCAGGCGATCACCGCGGCGACGGCGGTGACCGCGGCGGCCGCGAGCGACGTCACCTGCATCGCGCCGGTGAACGCCTCGCGCGCGGCGTGCGCGAGGTCCGAGGCCGGGTCGAGTGCGTTCGCCGCGGCCGCGAGGGAATCGCGGACCTCGGCCGGGACCGGGCCGGCCAGCAGGAAGGCGCGGTAGACCACCGTGACGAGCGAACCGAGGATCGCGATGCCCAGCGCCGCACCGAGTTCGTACGCGGTCTCCGAGATCGCCGACGCCGACCCGGCCTTGTCCCGCGGCACGGCCGACAGCACCGAGTCGACGGTGAGCGTCAGCGCGAGGCCTACCCCGAGCCCGACCGGGACGAGTGTCAGGCCGAGCCACCAGTACTGCGGGAGCCGCTCGGCGACGGCGACCAGCGCCAGGCCGAGCGAGGCGACGGCCAGGGCCGCGGCGACGGCCCGTCCCCGGCCGAGCCGGCCGACGACCACCCCGACCGCGGCCACGACGACGATCGACGCGAGCGTCGCCGGCATCTCCGCGAAGCCGGCCTGCAGCGGTGAGAAGCCGCGGACGAGCTGCAGGTACTGGGAGAAGAAGAACAGCAGGCCCATCAACGCGAAGACCGCGACGAAGCTGGCGAGGACGGCACCGCTGAAAGCCCCGTTGCGGAACAGCGTGACGTCGATCAGCGGGTCGGCCGCGCGCTTCTGCCGGCGCACGAACAGGACGCCGGCGGCGAGCCCGATGGCGGCGGCCACGGCCACCTGCCCGTCGACGCCGGTGCTGACGGCGTGCTTGACCGCGTAGACCAGCGGGACGATCGCGGCCATCGACAAGACGGCCGAGAGCGCGTCGAAACGGCCGGGGGCCGGGTCGCGCGACTCCGGCAGCAGGACGGCGCCCGCGATGAGGAAGACGACGACGATCGGCACGTTGATCAGGAACACCGAGCCCCACCAGAAGTGCTCGAGCAGCGTCCCGCCGACGAGTGGGCCCAGCGCGATGCCGCCACCGGAGCCGGCCGACCAGATGGCGATGGCGCGGGTGCGCTCGCGCGGGTCGGTGAACAGGGTGCGGATGAGCGACAGCGTCGACGGCATGATCGTCGCCCCCGCGACGCCGAGCAGCAGCCGGGCGGCGACGAGCACCCCGGCGGTGGGGGAGAAGGCCGCGAGCGCGGAGGCCAGCCCGAAGGCCGCGGTGCCCAGGAGCAGCACCTTCTTGCGGCCGAAGCGGTCGGCCAGGGTGCCGGCGGTGACGAGCAAGCCGGCCAGCGCGAGCGAGTAGACGTCGCCGATCCAGAGGACCTCGACGGCGGTCGGCGCGAGTTCGCGCGTGAGCGACGGGACGGCGAGGTAGAGCACCGTGCCGTCGACCGCGAGGAGGAGGACCGCGCCGACCAGCACGCCCAGCGCGGCCCAGCGGCGGCGAGGGCTCAGGGTGCGGTGGTCCGAGGTGGGCGCGGTGAGGGTCATGCGCCTTACTATACCGTCTGGACGGTACAGTAAAGCGGGTGAAGTCGGTCACCGTGCCGGTCGGACGGGTTTCAGCCGCGTCGCGAGGCTTCGTCCAGTTCTTCGGCGAGGATGAGGTCGACGTGCACGGCGGCGTGCCCGAGCACCCGGCGCGCGGCGGCGAGCGCGGTCAGGGCGACGAGCACGCAGGTCCCGACGAGCAGGCCGCCGACGGTGTCGCCCGGGATGACGGCGGCGATGGAGGCGGCGAGCAGCATGGGCGGCCACCACCGCGCGGGGAGGGCGTGCCGCGATCGCCGCACGACGGGTCGGGTGCGCTGCCGGTGCATCGCCATGGGGCGCCTCCGTCCGCCGGTGGGTTATGCATCATGACCGACCGGCTCGTCCGGGTTACCGGGTATTCGCGGTCCGTACACGATCGCCCGGAATATCCGCCGGTTGGCGCAGCGTTCGCCTGCTGAGGGTGGTGGGCTCGGGTGTGGAGATCACCGCATCGGGGCTCGCGATCCGGTCGATCAAGTGTTAGCCGGCGGCGCCCTAAGATGGCAGGGGAGGTGACCATGACGGCGGAAGAGCTGCTGGTCGAGTTCGCCTTGACGCGCCTGGACCACCCGGACCTGGACCTCGAGGACCTCGCGGCGCTGGTCGTGCGGCGGGGCGGGCCGGAGCGGGTGCTGGAGTTCGCCGCGGAGAACCTCGCGGAGCGCGGGGAACTGCGGGGCGCGCCGTTCCCGACGGCGGTCGAGCACGTGCTGCGGGTGGTGCTCACCCTGCGGGGGCCTTCGGACTGATCCCGGCCGGCGGGTTCGTTCCCGCTAGCCTGCACCGGCCGCCCGGCGCAGGCCACGCCGGTCGAACACCAGCTCCCGCGCCGTTTCCAGCGCGGTGGCGATCGCCCCGGCCAGCACCGCGTCCTCGCCCAGCTGGCCCGCGACGATCTCGGGCACCACCGGCACCGTCGCCGCGAGCGCCCGCCGCATCGGGGCGGCCAGCAGGTCCGCGTTGCCGCCGATCCCGCCGCCCAGCACGACCAGCCGGGGGTCGAGTACCGCGGTCACCGCCGCGACCACGTAGGCCAGCCTTTCCGCTTCCTCCTCGACCACTCCCAGCGCCGTCACGTCCCCGGCCCGCGCCAGCCGGAAGACGTCCTTGGCCGACCGCACCGGCAGCCCCGCCGCCCGGGCCGCGTCCACCACGGCCTGTCCCGCCGCCGCCGTCTCCACCGGGCCCGGCCGGCGCGCCCCCGCGGCCGCGGGCAGCGGACCGAACGGCAGATCCGCGATCTCGCCCGCCGCGCCGTGGGCGCCGCGGAACAGGCGGCCCTCCACCAGCAGCCCCATCCCGATGCCCGTCCCGACCGTCAGGCACACCAGCACGTCCACGCCCAGCGCCGCCCCGAGCGCGTGCTCGCCCACCGCGCACAGGTTCGCGTCGTTCTCCACCACGACGTCCGACCCCTCGCCCGCCAAGGCCGCCACCAGCTCGTGTAGCACCCCGCGTCGCTCCCAGCCCGGGAGGTTCGGGGCGCGGTGGACCGTCCCGGTGGCCGGGTCGGGGACGCCCGGCGTGCCGACCACCGTCGCGACGACGTCGTGCGGCACCAGCCCGGCCGAAGCCACCGCGCGTTCGACGGATTCGCCGACGGTGCGCACCAAAGCGCTCGCGGAGCGGCACCGGTTGGGCTCGTCGAGCCGCGCGACGATGCTGCCCTCCAGGTCCGCCACCGCGATCCGGATCGCCCGGCGGCCGATGTCGACGCCGACGACGTGTCCCGCGTCCGGAGCCGCCCGGTAGACCACCGCCGCGCGGCCCGGTCCCGCCAGGCTGCGGCCGGTGGTCCGGACCAGTCCGTGCTGCTCGAGGTCGAGGAGCGCCTGTCCCACCGTGGGTTTCGACAGCCCCGTGCCCGCGGCGATCTGCGGTCGCGTCGCCTCGCCCCGGGTGCGCAGCCGGTCGAGGACGAGACGCTGGTTCAGTGCCCGCATGCTCGCCGGAGTTCCGACCCGCGGCCCGATTTGCCCCACGTACTCCTCCTGTGTTGCCGCAAGTTTATCGACGGAACTCTTTCGACCCCGCCCGTTCTATGTTAAGAAACTTTACTAACTACTAGCCGGAGGCATGTCGTGAGTTCACCCACTCGTTCAGGGGAGCCGCAGCCCGCCCTTGAGCGCAAGATCGGCCCCCTGCAGGCCACCGCGATCAACATGACGCAAATGTGCGGTATCGGCCCGTTCGTCACGATCCCGGCCATGGTCGCCACGATGGGCGGCCCGCAGGCGATGTTCGGCTGGATCATCGGGGCGATCGTCGCGCTGGCCGACGGGCTCATCTGGGCCGAGCTCGGCGCCGCCATGCCGGGTGCCGGCGGCACCTACCTCTACCTGCGCGAGGCGTTCCAGTACCGCACCGGCCGCCTGATGCCGTTCCTGTTCGTGTGGAGCGCGGTGCTGTTCATCCCGCTGATCATGTCCACCGGCATCATCGGGCTCGTCCAGTACCTCGGCTACCTGATCCCCGGTGTCACCGACGACGCGGGCACCACGCCGCTCGGCAAGATCATCGGCGTCGGCATCACGCTCGTGATCATCCTGGCGCTGTTCCGCAAGATCGGCCAGATCTCCAAACTCACGACGGTGCTGTTCGTGGTGATGCTCGCCGCCGTGCTGACGACGATCGTCGCGGCGTTCTCGCACTTCAGCGCGGCGCAGGCGTTCGCGTTCACCCCGGGCGCGTTCAGCTCGGCCGGCGAGGGCACGTTCTGGGGCGGTCTCGGCGCCGGCCTGATCATCGCCATCTACGACTACCTCGGCTACAACACGACCGCCTACCTCGGCGGCGAGGTGCGCACGCCGGGCCGCACGCTGCCCCGCTCGATCATCTTCTCGATCCTCGGCATCATGGGCCTGTACTTCCTGCTGCAGGTCGGCGTGCTCGGCTCGATCCCGCTGGAGCAGCTGAAAGAGGCGAAGTCGGTCGCTTCGTCGGTGCTGGAACAGGTGTGGGGCACCGGCACGGCGAAGGCCATCACGGTGCTGATCGTGATCGCCGCCATCGGGTCGGTCTTCGCCGGCCTGCTCGGCGGCTCGCGCGTGCCGTTCGAAGCCGCGCGCGACAAGGTCTTCCTGCCGATGTTCGGCAAGCTGCACCCCAAACTGCACCTGCCCACCGCCGGCGTGCTCACGATGGGCGCCATCACGATCCTCGGCTCCCTGT
This sequence comes from Amycolatopsis sp. NPDC003865, assembly GCF_053605345.1. NCBI lineage: Bacteria > Bacillati > Actinomycetota > Actinomycetes > Pseudonocardiales > Pseudonocardiaceae > Amycolatopsis > Amycolatopsis sp. NPDC003865. The sequence goes on from NZ_JBSGJA010000034.1 coordinate 6,028, forward strand.
TCACCCTGACCACGGTGATCAACGCGGCGGTCGCGACGCTGGTCATCATCCAGTCGCTGGCCCAGGTCGCGGCGATCGTGGTGCTGCGGCGACGGCAGCCGGAGCTGCGGCGGCCGTACCGCCAGTGGCTCTACCCGGTGCCGACGCTCATCGCGCTCGTCGGCTGGGTCTACATCTACATCTCGGCCGACTGGCTCTCGATCGGGCTGTCGGTGGGCTGGATCGTCCTCGGCGCGCTCGCGTACCTGGTCTACGCCAAGGCCGAGAACACGTGGCCGTTCGGACCCAAGGAGATCAAGGAGGCCTTCGCCTCCACCGAGACCGAAGGGGCTCAGGCATGACGAAGAAGCTCGCGGCGCTCGCCGCGCTGCTGCTCGTGCCCGGCGTGCTGAGCGTGGCCGGACCCGCCGCCGCGCAGGACACCCAGGCCGTCGCGAAACCGCACGGCCTCACCACGATCGGTGTGCAGGGCTGGCAGGTCCTGACCACCGCGAACGTCAAGGACGGCGGCGACCAGGTTTCCACGCCCGGATACGCCACCCGCGGCTGGCTTCCGGTGAAGGCGGACGACGCGGGCGCGCCCGGCACCGAGATCAACGCCCTGGTGCAGAACGGCAAGTGCCCGAACGTCTTCTACTCCGACACCATGCGCAAGTGCTTCGGGTACGTCGACAAGCTCGGGCCCGTCGTCACCAAGCCGTTCTCCGACCCCTGGTGGTACCGCACCGACTTCACCCCGGACTTCAAGACCGGCCAGCACGCGAAGCTGACCATCCCCGGGATCGTCGGAGAGGGCGACGTCTGGGTGAACGGCAAGCTCGTCGCCACCAAGGACGTCGTGAGCGGCGCCTTCGCCGGGCACACCTTCGACGTCTCGAAGCTGGTCAAGCCGGGCAAGAACACCCTGGCGATCAAGGTCTACCCCAACGACCCGCTGACGATGTACACGCTCGACCAGGTCGACTGGGGCCAGATCCCGCCGGACAACGACACCGGCATCCAGTTCCCGCCGACGCTGCAGGTGGGGAACGCGCTCACCGGCGACAACGCGCACGTCGTGCAGGACAACGCGCCCGACCTGTCCAGCTCGAAGCTGACGGTGAAGGTCGACGTCACCAACGACGCCGCGAGCCCGCAGACCGGCGACGTCGCCGCGACGATCACCCCGCCGTCGGGCGCGCCGATCGTCGTCAAGCAGCGCGTGACGATCCCGGCGAACACCAAGCGGACGGTCGCGTTCGCGCCGGTGAAGATCGCCAAGCCGAAGGTCTGGTGGCCGTACTCGATGGGCGACCAGCCGCTGTACACCCTCAGCACCGCGGTCTCGCAGGACGGCGTGCTCTCGACGTCGTCGAAGAGCACCTTCGGCATCCGCACGGTGACCTCGCGCCTGGTCGGGAAGTCCGCGCCGCTGCCCGAGGGCGCGCGGCAGTTCACGATCAACGGCAAGGACTTCGTGTTCCGCGGCGGCGGCTTCGCGCCGGACCTGTTCCTGCGCTACGACAAGGCCGACACCGCGCACCAGATCGCCCTGATCAAGAACCTGGGCCTCTCCGGCGTCCGCCTGGAAGGCCACGACATGCCGCAGGACTTCTACGACCAGGCCGACCGCGCCGGCCTCCTGGTCATCGGCGGGTTCCTGTGCTGCGACGCCTGGCAGCCCGAGGACGCCGCGAAGCTGACCGAGCGCGACTACCGGATCATGCACGACTCGGCGTACACCATCGCGCAGCAGGAGCGGAACCACCCGAGCGTCTTCAACTACGGCTGGAGCGACAACGAGCCGGTGCCGCGCCAGGAGTCCGAGACGCTGAAGGCGTTCGCGGAAGCCGACTTCCAGGTGCCGGTGATCGCTTCGGCGGAGTACAAGAGCACGCCGACGCTGGGCAACTCGGGGGAGAAGGAAGGCCCGTACGACTGGGTCCCGCCGTCGTACTGGTACGACACCTCGCACTTCGACGCCTCCGACGACAGCCGTACCAACGCGGGCGGGTCGTGGGGCTTCGCGAGCGAGCAGAGCGCCGGGCACACCGTCCCGACGCTGGACTCGATCAAGCGGTTCCTTTCGCCCACAGAGCAGGCGAAGCTGTGGCAGGACCCGGCGTACAACCAGTACCACGCCAACTTCGAGCCGGACCACGGCGGCTACGCGTTCGGCACGCTGTACACATTGGACCAGTCGATCCAGCAGCGGTACGGCAGGTGGAACTCGCTGAAGTCCTATGTGGACCTGGCGAACATCGCGAACTACGAGAACACCCGCTCGCAGTTCGAGGCGTTCCTGCACCACTCGACGGACAAGGACAACCCGTCGACCGGTGTCGTCTACTGGCAGCTGAACAAGGGCTGGCCGACGCTGCTGTGGTCGCTCTACAACGACGACGGCGACCAGGCCGGCGCGTTCTTCGGCGCCCAGAAGGCGAACAAGCCGCTGCACGCGATCTACGGCTACGACAACGGTTCCGTGACCCTCGACAACCTCGGCGCGACGACGCAGTCCGGGCTTTCGGTGCAGGCCCGCGTGCTCGACACCGCGGGCAAGGTCCTCGACGACCGGACCGCGGCCGGGATCTCCCTGGGCAGCCAGGGCGTGCGCACCGGGGTGCTGAAGCCGAAGGTCCCCGCCGAGACGAAGGCACCGGCGCCCGCGCAGGTCTACTTCGTCGAGCTGCAGGTGAAGCAGGGCGGGAAGGTCGTGGACCGGAACGTCTACTGGCTCTCGACGCAGAAGGACGTCGTCGACTGGGGCAAGACGCTGGGCAACCCGCAGGCGACGCTGTCGCAGTACAGCAACCTGCAGGCGCTGCAGAACCTGCCGAAGTCGCAGGTCGGCGCCGTCGCGTCGACGCGCGCGAACGGCGGCGGCCTCGTCACCACGGTGACCGTGACCAACACGTCGAAGACGCCGGGGGCGGCGTTCTTCCTGCGGGCCGACGTCCGCCGCGGCACGCCGGACGGGCACGAGGGACCGGGCGACAACCAGCTCGCGAACGCGACCTGGGACGACAACGACATCACGCTGTGGCCGGGCCAGTCGCAGACGCTGACCGTCACCTACCAGGCGGCCGACCTGCGGGGCGCGGTGCCGGTGATCAGCGTGGACGGGCTCAACACCGGCCGGATCGTGGTCCGGGGGACAGGAGGGGCTGCGGAGTGAGCGGCGAACCAATTCTCGGGATCGACTTCGGCGGCACGAAGGTGGCGCTGGGTCTCGCCGACCACGCCGGGACCCTGCTGGCCACGCGCCGGCTGGACACCGACGCGCAGGCGGGGGCCGAGCAGGTGGTGGTGCGGGCGCTCGCCGGGGCTCGGTCGCTCCTGGCCGAATCCGGCGCGGCGCCGGCCGCCGTCGGCGTCGTCAGCCCGGGGATCGTGCTGCCGGAGGAGATCCTGCTCGCGCCGAACGTCCCGGGCTGGGAGCAGCTGCACCTGGCCGAGCTGGTGGCGGCCGAGTTCCCGGACGTGCCGATCTCGGTGGGCACGGACGCGAAGGCGGCGGCGCTGGCGGAGTGGCGCTGGGGCGCGCTGGAGGGGGCGGACCCGGCGGTGTTCCTGTCGCTGGGCACGGGCATCGCGGCGGCGGTGCTGGTCGGCGGCCGGTTGCTGACCGGCGCCAACGGAGCTGCGGGCGAGATCGGGTACAACCTGCTCTCGCCGCAGGACACCGAGGGTTTCGCGAGCGGAGCGGCGCCGCTCGAGGAAGCCGTCGGTGGGCGTGGGCTGGGCGGCCGGGCAAGCGAGTTGCTCGGCCGCCCGGTCACCGCGGGCGAGTTGTTCGCGCTGGCCAAGGAGAACGTCGAGGCGAAGGAACTGGTGACGGCGGCGCTCGACGAGCTGTCGATGCACGTGGCCAACCTGGCGATCGCCCTGGACCCGCAGCGAATCGCGGTGGGCGGGGGCCTGGTGCGCTCGGCGGACGTGCTGCTCCCGGCGCTGGCGGACCGGCTGGCGCACGCGGTGCCGTTCCCGCCCGAGCTGGTGTCGGCGCGGTTCGACCAGGACGCGGCGCTGCTGGGCGCGGTCGCGCTGGCGCTGGGCGAGTAGGCGTCCGGGTGGTGTGCCGGTGCCCCGACCCGGCGCACCACCCGGTATCAAGCCCGCGCTTCGGCCAGCTCGCGCTCGGTGCGCTCGAACGCGGCCGGCGAGAGCGTGAACCACACGAGCACCGCGCTCACCCCCTGGATCACCGCCGCCATCACCCAGACCGCGCGCAAACCCCAGTGCGCCGCCACGAACCCGCCGGTCAGCGCGCCCAGCGGCGTCAAGCCCCAGGCCAGCGCGCGGTGGCTCGTCAACACCCGGCCGAGCAGGGGCGCCGGGGTGAAGCGCTGGCGGCTGGACTGCGAGCACACGTTCCAGATCAGCACCGTCGCCGTCAGCAGCACCAGCACCGCGCCCACCAGCGGCGGCCACGGCGGGACGAAGGCGATCAGCAGGTTCGTCACCACGCCGAAGCTCTGCCCGAACCGCATCGACCACGAGTACCCGATGCGGTCGACCACCTTCTGCACGACGAACGACGACGCGATCCAGCCGAACGCCAGGCAGGCGAGCAGCAGGCCGTACCCGACCGAGCCGACGTGCAGCTCCTGCGTCGCGTACAGCACGAACATCGAGTTGCCCGCGCTCGCGGCGAACGAGCCGAGCGCCACGTTGACCGTGATCGACCGCAGCAGCGGCGTCCGGACCAGGTACCGCAGCCCCGCCGACAGATCGCGCAGCGGGTGCGTCCGCGCGGCGACGACGGACTCCGAGTGGATGCGGCGGACCAGCGCCAGCGCGAGCAGCGCGAAGGCCGCGGCCAGCCACGCGGGTGCCCCGGCGCTGACGGCGATCAGGAACCCGGTCAGCGGCGGCACGACGAACTGCACGACCCCGCGGTCGATCACCGTGAGCCGCGCGTTGGCGTGCGCCAGCCGGTCCGCGGGCACGAGTTCGGGTACCAGTGCGCCGCTCGCGCCGTCGCCGAGCACCTGCGCCGACGTCACGACGAAGGCGACCGCGAGCAGCACGGGCAGGCCGAGCAGCCCGGCGGAGGCGACGGCGGCGAGCACCACTGCGGCCGCGACCTGCACGGCGTAGGCCCAGGCGAGCACGGCGGTCCGCCGCACCCGGTCGATCAGCACGCCGGCGAAGAGCGACAGCAGCAGCCACGGCGCCTGCCCGGCGACGTTGACCAGCGACACCTCGCGCGGATCGGTGGTGACCGAGACCGCGAGCAGCGGCAGCGCGGCGAGCATCAGCCCTTCGGCGGAGGAACCGGACACCGCGACCGCCTGCAGCCGCACCCACCTGTTCGTCACGCGCGAAGTCCCATGATCGGCATCATGCCCAAAGGTCGTACGCAGTTCAAACGATTTAAGCTCACACCGTGACGAAGCCGCGGCTCACCGTGCCTTCCCCGCTCGTGGAGCTGCGCCGTCCCGAACGCGGGGTGCGCGTCCTGCTCAAGCGCGACGACCTGATCCACCCCGAGCTGCCCGGCAACAAGTGGCGCAAGCTCAAGCACAACCTCCGCGACGCGGCCGACGCCGGTGCCACCCGGCTGCTGACCTTCGGCGGGGCCTACTCCAACCACCTGCTCGCCACCGCCGCGGCCGGCCACCACTTCGGCTTCGAGACCGTCGGCGTCGTCCGCGGCGAGGAACACCTGCCCCTCAACGACGTGCTGCGCGCGGCGGCCGGCCACGGCATGAAGCTCACCTACCTCGACCGCACGGCCTACCGCGCCAAGACCGATCCCGCCGTCCTTGCCGGCCTGCACCGCGCGTGGGGCGAGTTCTTCCCGATCCCGGAAGGCGGCGCGAACGCGGCGGGCGTGCGGGGCTGCGCCGAGCTCGTCGCGGAGATCGACCGGCCTTTCGACGTCGTCACCTGCGCCGTCGGCACGGGCGCGACGCTCGCCGGGATCGCCGCCGGCCTCGGATCCGGGCAGCGCGCGATCGGGTTCTCGGTGCTCAAGGGCGGCGGGTTCCTGCGATCCGACGTGGCGCGGTTCCAGCGCGAGGCGTTCGGGTGCGAGCGGGGGGAGTGGTCGATCGACACCGGCTCCCACTTCGGGGGCTTCGCGCGGCGGACCCGCGAGCTCGACGGCTTCGTCGACGAGTTCGAGCGGCACCACGGCGTCCGGCTCGACTGGGTCTACGAAGCCAAGATGATGGCCGGGCTGCGGGACCGCATCCGCCGCGGGGAGTTCCCGGAGGGCACGACGGTCGTCGCCGTCATCGCCGGGTAGGGGTCAGCGGCGCACGCGGGTGGATTCGCGGACGACCAGCTCCGGGGTGAACACCACCGCCTGGTGCTCGACCGCCGTGTCGGCGGTTTCCGCCAGCAGCAGTTCCGCCGCCGTGCGGCCGAGGCGCTGGGCCGGCTGGCGGACCGACGTCAGCGGGACCGCCGCCGCGCCCGCGAACTCGATGTCGTCGTAGCCGACGATCGCCATCTCGTCCGGGACGCGCACGCCCGCGCCGACCATCGCCTGCAGCACGCCGAGGGCGAGGAGGTCGTTCGCGCAGAACACCGCCGTCGGGCGGGGGATCGTGCCCAGCAGACGGGCGCCGGCGTCGCGGCCCGAGGGCACGTCGAGGCCGATCGCCTCCAGCACGGTCAGCTCGACCGCCGCGCCCGTCAGGGCCGTGCGCAGGCCCTGCTCGCGGTCGCGGCACTGGGCGAGGATCGCCGGTCCGTTGACGAACGCGATGCGGTGGTGGCCGGTCTCCAGGAGGTGGCGGCCCGCGAGCGCGCCGCCCGCGATGTCGTCGACCGCGACCGAGCTCGCCTCCGACGTCGGCGCCTTGCGGTCGACGAACACGTACGGCGTGCCGCTGCGGCGGAACGCGCGCAGTGCCTCACCGGACGTCCCGACCGGGCTCAGCAGCACGCCGCGGACGCGTTGCTCGGCGAACATCGCCAGGTAGGACGCTTCGAGGTCGGAGCGCTGGCCGCTGTTGCAGGTGATGATGTTGAGGCCTTCGGCGTGCGCGGCCTGCTCGGCGCCGCGGGCGACGTCGACGAAGAACGGGTTGCCGAGGTCGAGCACCAGCAGCCCCATGATCCGGCTGCGGCCGGCGCGCAGCTGCCGGGCCGACTCGTCGCGGACGTAGCCGAGCTCTTCGATGACCGACAGCACCCGGTTCCGGGTGGCCGCGGCGACCACGTGCGGCCGGTTGACCACATTGGACACCGTGCCGATCGAGACGCCCGCCCGCTTCGCGACGTCCTTGATGCCGACCACCGCACCCCCTCGCTGAGAAGGGCGTGAGCCTACCACGGGACTGAAACGTTTCAGCGTGTCGGTTTCCCACCGTAAGTAGCATGATCGCGGTACTAGGCTTCCCCGCGGTGAGCTGCCGCTGGGAGGAGTCCGGGTGCGGATCTTCACGATCGTCCTGTCGCTGGTGCTGGCGTGGGTGCTCTCCGGGGCGGTCGCCTCGGCGGACCCCGTGCTCGAACACGACACCGACGACCCGGTGACGGCGGCGCCCGCGGTGACCCGGCCGGACACCGCGCACTGCACGGTCACGCTCGCCGACGCCTTCCGCTCCAACACCGCCGACGGCACACCCCAGTACTACGAAGGCACACTGGCGCCGCCGAAGGCGTGCCCCGGCCCGTGGGCGAAGGTCGTCATGGACCAGACCGTGACCGTCGGCGGCCGCCAGTACGACCGGATCGGCGACCTGCGGATCGGCGGCACCGAAGTCTGGTGGGGGACCACGGAGGAGCCGAGCGGCGAGGGCACCCGGCCGATCACTTACCACTTCGACAAGGACCTCACGCCCTACACCGCGCTGCTGCGCACCCCGCAGCCGTTCCACGGCGGCATCGAGAACTACAACTCGCCGGTCTACACCGGCGTCTACGCCCAGACGGTCACGCTCACCTACTACCAGGCCGACCGGAAGCACCCCGCGCCCGAGACGGCCGACCACGTGGCCGGCTTCGAGCACGCCGACGCGACCCCCGCGGCACCCACCGTCCACTTCGGCGCGAAGGACCTGCCGCGCAACATCACCCGCGCCTACCTCGAGGTCACCCTCGAAGGCCACGCCTGCGACGAGCAGTGGTTCGACGACGTCCCGGACGCCGTGAGCGCCAGGTACCCGGCCGCCGGGCTCTGTGGCAAGGGCCCGTACCGCGAGGCGAACTTCGCGCTCGACGGAACGCCCGCGGGCAGCGCGTTCACCTTCCCGCACATCTACTCCGGCGGGATCGTGCCGCAGCTGTGGCGGCCGATCGTCGCGATCGACACCTTCAGCCTGCACGCCGAAACGTACGACATCACGCCGTTCGCGGGCCGGCTCGTGGACGGTGCCGCGCATGACTTCTCCTTCTCCTTCCCGGACATCGGCGGTGAGTTCACCGTCGTCCCGACGCTCCTGCTCTACACCGACAAAAACGCCGCGCGGACCACCGGCGCCCTGGTCCAGCACGACGTCGCCGCGGCCCCGGTGCGGCAGGAAACGGTGAAGGACATCAAGGACGGCGTGAACGTGACAGTCACGGCGAAGCGCCACGACGTGACCGCCGGCTACGTCGACACCTCGGCCGGCCGCGTGTACACCCGCGTCGAACGCACCCGCGACTACCGCAACAGCGACGACGTCACCGGCGGCGGCTTCACCCAGCACGTCGTCCAGGGCGACGCCGGGCAGCAGACCTCGACGTCCACTGTGGACGGCCGGGTGCGGTCGGCGGACCGGCACACCTGGTCCTACCCGCTGACCACCGACGCCACCGCGAACATCACCGACGACCAGAACCTGCGGATCTCGGGCTCGGCGCAGATGACGCAGGTCCTCGGCGACCTCACCGGTGACGGCCGGCACTGGCGGCCGGTCCGCGCGTCGACGGAGTGGCTGAGCTCGTCGGGGGTGCTGGCCCGCACGAACGGCGTCAACACGGAGGCCGACGGCCGCTCCCGCACGTCCTACCTGGGCACCGACGACCTGGGCCGGCCGTACTTCCACTACGTCGCGAGCGAGCACGGGCGGATCACCGAGAACCGGGAGGTCCCGCCGCGGAGGTGAGTCCCGTCTCGCCGTCGGTCACCCGATCGGGCTAGTGCGGTACTGTCGGGGTCATGGGGAGTCTCCGCTCACGGGTCCTGGGCTGGGTCGGGCGCCGGTACCTCGCGCGCCAGTCGAAAAAAGGCTTCGACCTCGAGAAGATGTCGGCCATCCTGCCGGACTCGGCGCTTGAGCCGCTCCGGCGCGAAGGGCTCGACCCCGTGCCCGCGATGGCCGAGCGCCGCGCCGAAGCCCCGATCAGCAAGCTCGACCTGCCGTTCGGGATGAACGCGTGGCTGGTCACGGGTTACGACGAAGCGAAGGCGGTGCTCGGCAAAGCGACCGGGTTTTCCAGCGACTTCGGCAACCTCGTCGGCAACGCCGGGGTTACCGCGGACCAGAACCCGGGCGGCCTCGGCTTCGCGGACCCGCCGGTGCACACGCGGCTGCGGAAGCTGCTCACGCCGGAGTTCACGATGCGGCGGCTGAGCCGGCTGACGCCACGCATCGACGAGATCGTCGCCGAGCAGCTCGACGCGATGGCCAAGACCGACGGCCCGGTCGACCTGTGGCAGGCGTTCGCGCTGCCGATCCCGTCGCTGACGATCTGCGAGCTGCTCGGCGTGTCGTATGAGGACCGCGAGGACTTCCAGCGGCTCAGTACGGCCCGGTTCGACCTCTTCGGCGGCGCGGGCGCCTCGCTCGGCGCGATGTCGGAGTCGCTGACCTACCTGCTCGACATCGTGAAGAAGCAGCGCGAGGAGCCCGGCGACGGCCTCCTGGGCATGCTGATCAAGGAGCACGGCGACGAGATCGACGACCGCGAGCTGGCCGGTCTCGCCGACGGCGTGCTCACCGGCGGCCTGGAGACGACGGCGAGCATGCTCGCGCTGGGCGCGCTGGTGCTGCTGCGCGACGAGCAGGCGTTCGAGGCGGTCCGCGGCGACGAACAGTCGGTGCACCGGTTCGTCGAGGAGCTGCTGCGGTACCTGACGGTGGTCCAGATGGCGTTCCCGCGGTTCGCCAAGGAGGACATGGAGATCGCGGGCGCGCACATCGGCGAGGGCGACATCGTGCTGGTGTCGCTGTCGGCGGCCGACCGCGACCCGAAGCTGGGTCCGGAGATGGAGAAGTTCGACGCGACCCGCGAGCCGACGTCCCACCTGGCGTTCAGCTACGGCATCCACCGCTGCATCGGCGCGGAGCTGGCCCGGATGGAGCTGCGCACGGCGTACCCGGCGCTGGTCCGGCGCTTCCCGAACCTGCGCCTGGCGGTGCCGGAGGAGCAGCTGTCGTTCCGCAAGGTGTCCATCGTGTACGGCCTGGACGAGCTCCCGGTCCTGGTGGACTGACCGGGATCGGTGCGGACTGTCCCGCCGCGGGCGGCGTGGGGCGCCGGAGCAGTAGACGCCCATCAGCGGGCTGACGAACAAGCTCACTGCCGGCCGGCGCGCTGGGTGTGGGCAACGGCAGCGAAGTCGTCTTCGGCCTCCGGAGATCGCGAAGGGGGTCGGGGAACCTCTCAGTTCACCCCACGAGGCCGGAATTGCACCGAGATCCGAGGCCCGACAGCCTTGGCGGTCTTGGGAACGGAGTGCTCCCAGGTCCGCTGGCAACTCCCGCCCATGACGAGCAGATCCCCGTGCCCCAACGGTCGCGCCAGCGTCTTCCCGCCACCACCCCGCGGCCGCAGAGCCAGGTTCCGGGCCGCCCCCACGGAGAGGATCGCGATCATGGTGTCCTCCCGGGCCCCGCGCCCGATCCGGTCACCGTGCCACGCCACGCTGTCGCGACCGTCGCGGTAGTAGCACAACCCCGCCGTCCGGAACGGCTCGCGCAGTTCCTTCAGGTAGTGCCGGCTCAACGCGTCCCGCGCCGCGGTCAGCGCCGGGTGGGGGAGGGGAGCGTTCTCGCGGTAGTAGCTCAGCAGCCGTGGCACGGCGACGACGCGGTCGTACATCTTCCGCTTTTCCGCCTGCCACGGCACGCCCTCGACCAGCGCCGCGAACAGCTCGTCGGCGCCCTCCAGCCAGCCCGGCTGGATGTCGACCCACGCGCCCGAGCCGAGGTCGGTCCGCTCGGGCGCGAGGGGGCGCAGCGCGATCGACCCCTGCGTGCCGAACAGTGAAGACTGGAGACCCGGGTTCATGGTCTCCACCCTACACCAAGATCGAACACCTGTTCTAGTGAATCACGTCGTAGACGAGCTTCTGGATCCCGTTGCCGTAGGTCTCGCTCTCGAGGACCTTCAGGCTCTGCTTGTCCTTGTCGGTCGCGCTGAACAGCCGCTTGCCCGCGCCGAGCAGGACGGGGAACACCAGCAGGTGGTAGCGGTCGATCAGGCTGGCGTCGGCCAGCGCGCGGTTCAGCGTCGCGCTGCCGTGGACGATGATCGGCCCGCCGTCGGTCTCCTTGAGCGCGGCGACGTCGTCGAGCGAACGCAGGACGGTGATCTCGCCCCAGTTCGTCACCAGGTCCCGCTCGGACAACGTCGTCGAGACGACGTACTTGGGCATCGCGTTGTAACCCGGGAACTCCTCGGTCATGCCCGGCCACACCGGGGCGAACGCCTCGTAGCTCACCCGGCCCATCATCATCGCGGCGGCTTCGCCCTGCTCGCGGCCCTTGAGCTCGTAGGCGGCCGGGTCGAACTCGATGTCCTTGAAGGTCCAGCCGGCGTTGCGGTAGCCGGGCTCCCCGCCGGGGCCTTCGACGACGCCGTCGAGCGAGACGAAGGCGGTGGAGATCAGGGTGCGCATGGGGTGCTCCTCGGTGGTCGTTCCGTGCTCTCGTCAGTCTGTCGAACGGCGGGAGCCGGATTCGACACCGCCGCGCGGAAAAGTTCCGGGGGCTTGTCCGCGGCGGTTCCGGCTCGTACAGTCGTGCGCACGCCGGGTAAAGGTCTGAACCTTTGTCCGCCACCGCCGCCTCGAGTGCAACAGGAGGTTGGACGGTGCGCAAACTACGCGGCGCGGGCGTGCTCGCGGCGGTCGCGACGGGGCTGGCGGTATTCACCCCGGTCGCCGGCGCCCAGGTCGGGACCGGCCCGTGGATTTCGGACTCGCCGGGTTACTCGGAGCAGGAGCGGGGGTGTGGCGACGTCTCCGGGCTCACGTTCAAGCTGACCTGCTCCACGGCGAGCGGTGATCAGCGCGCGGAACGCCGCTACACCACCTACACCGGCGGCACCCACCAGTTCGAGGGTTCGTTCAAGATCACCAGCATGTCCGGCTCGCGGATCAGCCTCAAGCAGACGTTCCGCGACGGTTCGAGCGCCGGCCCCTACTTCCTGCTGGCGGTGGAGAAGGGCGGCCGGCTGTACGCGGTCGAGGGCGGAGCGACGCTGGGCAGCGGCGCGACGGTCGGGACGTCGGTGCGGGTGAACACGATCAACCAGGTCGGCAGCTCGCACAAGGTGTACCTCAACGGATCGCTGAAGCAGACGATCTCGAGCCCGGGCGGCAGTTACTACGACAAGATCGGCAGCTACCGCACGAGCAGCGGCGCCGGGCCGATCACGGTGCAGTGGAGCGGCATCAGATTCTGGCACAAGTAGGCCAGATAGGGTCTGACCTGTGGATCTGTAGGTTTTGAGGTTGTCCGGCCGTCTCGGGATTTTCAAGCCGTGCCGCCCTGGTCCGGCGCGGTTTGAAAATCCCGTCGGCTGCCTCTCGCGCCCGGCGATGACTCGACGGGACCAGGTGGGTATAGATCCGGAGCGTGTAGCCCGGGTCGTGATGACCGAGGTACTCGGCCAGCTCCTTGACCGACACTCCGGATGCCAGGGCGATCGAGGCGTAGAAGTGGCGCATGCCGTGCATACCGACTCGTCGCGGTGTGTAGGCAAGGTTGGCTGCAGCGTCGCGGGGGTAGGGCTTGGGCGGTGTCAATTAGACCCTGGGTAGACCCGAACTCGTCAACGCCAAGGAAGGCGTCGGGACGGCGGCCAGCGTCCGTCGTTCGTCGGGGGCCAGCTCAGTTGGTTCCGTCGCAACCACCTGGTCTCCATTCGTCCGGACGCGCGGCCGGTTCCCCACGTTGGGCTGCCGAGCGCCGCTTGTCGAGGCGCACGCTTTGCGGCATGAGCGGACGTGGTGAGGTCTGCCGCCTGGACCGTGCAATGGCGGAAACCCACGGCTATGGCTGGGGAGCCGGTTGATGCACTCGGGTACGTCTCCAACGACGCACGTTGCCGCCTGTCGACGTTCAGTTCTTAGCGGCAAAGTGACCGGTCCACACCGTCTGGTGGCATGTGTGAACTGGGCTTCTCCACCGCGCTCAAGTATTGGCCGAAGGCGCTGTACCACTTCTTTTCGAAGTAGTCCTTGATGAGATCTTCCAACCTGTCGCACAGGCCCGTGACCCCTTTGCGCATCGCGACGCCGTACCGCTCGACTGAGATCGGGTAGCGTTCGTCGTCGTTGCGCAGAATCGGGGTCACCTTGGCGTCCGCGGTGTAGGCGGTCAGAATCGACTGATCGGTTACGACGCCGACGATCTTGGTGTCACCCTTGTCTTTGAATCGGTCGAAGCATCTGTTCTGCTCTTCCTGGGTCCCCTTGCCGTGCAGGTACTGCATGGCGGTGGTGCCGAAGCTGACGCACAGGTTGTCCGGGGACAAGTCCCTGCCGTCGATGGCGTCCACCTTCTCGGGGCTGTACATCACGCCGGACTTGTCGACGAAATACGGGCCCGCGAAGTCCACCACGTCCCGGCGGGCGTTCTGGGTGTCGGGCCAGGACTTGCCGTCGATGGAGAAGTTGGCCACGACGAGCTGGACCTTGCCGTCGGTGAGGGCGGTGACCCGCTCGCTCGGGGTCAGCACGACAAACCGGTGGTTGCTGCCGTAGCCAAGGCCTGCGGCGAGGTGTTCGGCGATGTCGATGTCGAACCCGGTCGGGTTCTCCTCCGGACTGCTCCACCCGGGAAGGGTGCCGTTGATGCCGATGACCAACTCGTCGCCGAAGTACTTCGCCGGGAACTCGTAGTATGCGTACCCCGCGAGAGTGGATGCTGCAGCCACGACAGCGGAAGCCAGCAACGGAATGGCCTTGCGAAGTCTCACCGTGGGTTCCTCTCGGGTGCCGCGGCCAGGACGGAGACGACCGCTGCGGTCACGTAGGACAGGATCGCGGTCACCACTCCGGTCGTGGCCACCTGGCCGGCTGTCGCCCCCAGCAGCAGCATCGCCAGCGCGCCCAGGAGGCCGAATGTGGCTCCGGCGGCCATCCATCGCCGGTTGGTGAACGCGTCGATAGGTCGAGCTGAAGGGGTAACCGCCGGGCGAAGCGTGAGGTGCAGCGGGCGGGGCATCACACCGTCGATCGCCTCGAGGCGCCGCCGGGCCGCGCTCGACACCATCCGGCTGTCGTCTCCCGCCAGGCGCACCAGGGCGGACCGGACCTCGCTGCGTACGTGCTCGTCGTTCAGCGACAGGCCGGCCAGTTCCTCGACTGCGGTCAGGCGGTCGGTGGTGACGGGACTGTCGGCCAGCTTGACCAGGTGTGGCGAAATGGTGGTACGGGTCGTTCCGGCCCGGTTGCGCACGACCGCGAGCTGGTCTGCGGTGTCGGCCGCGATCTGGTGGGGCGCCGGGAAGCCGTTGGCCACGAGTTCGCTCTTCAGCAGGGGAAAGATCCGCGGCAGGGTCAGCAGGTCGTGGTGCCCGGGTACGCCCTCGGCCAGCAGCCGGACCAGCGCACCGCTGAAGGCGGTGTGCCGGGCACCCGACGGCGCGACGGCGCGCATGTTCGGTCCCACGGACGTCAAAGTGTAGGCTCCAGCCACCTGATAGACGGCGTCCGGGCTCATCGCGTCCGGCAGCACCAGGCCGGCGAAACAGGAATCCACGATGATGATCCGGTTGGCGGCTGGGCTGTTTCGCACCACGTCGCTCACGTCGGAGAACGACAGCGCGTCGTGCCACCAGTGCCGTTCGGCGGGGTTGGTGCCCGGCAGGCACAGGAAGAGCTCGTTGCCGGCTGGGTCTTTGGGCAGCGCGTGCCCCGCCAGGTACACGAGCAGCACGTCCGTCGCCAGGTCGGCGTTCTCGTCCAGCACACGTAAAATGGCGCGTGGGTCACGCTCGTCGAGCAACCGCGTGCAGTTCTCCCGGCGGAACCCGCCGAACTGTGGGTGCGCCAGCGCTTCTGCCAGATCAAGCACGTTGTTCCGGGTGCCCTCCAACGGCGACGCGGACAAGTCACCGGAGAAGGTCGTGGTGCCTATGAGGACAGCCCTGGAGGCGTCAGGGACGGGGAGTCGCATCAGTCTCCTCAGCCGGTGTCCCGAGCAGGCGTGTGACCAAAGCTGTCGCGTCCTCACCTCGCGTGAGGACGACACGCACCTTTTCCCCGCCGGGTCTGGTGACGTGCAGTTCCAGATCCGCACCACGGTGGCGTTCCCGCACTTCCAGGTACCGGCACAGCGACCGCGCTAGCACGCCGACGACGGTGATCGCGGCCGCGATGGCCACGTCGACCGCCATCAGACCCGGCTGCGCCGCGACGGGCCGGGCGTCGAGCCGGCCGCGCAGATCATCTTCCTTCCGAAGCCAGGACAACACGATCCCGGTCTCGTTCCCGGCGTCCAGCAGCAGCTCCACCAGATCCCCTCTCGTCGGTGGGTAGTCGACGCCGGGTCGGGTTTCCGTTACACCTGGCTGAATTTGTTCGGGCCAAGCGACCGCGGTGGCGGCGATACCAAACAGCCGGTGCGGTGACAACGGCCGCATTGCATGAGGCCTTCGTTACGCCTGGGTGGAGATCCGGCTCGATCCGATGACCAGCGAGGAATATGCGGCGTATCACCGCGACGCGGTACTGGCCTGTGCCGAGGCCCATGTTTCGGCGAAGAGCCGGCCGGCCGATGGCGCGCTACAGCGAGCCGTCGACGAGTACGCCGAGCTCTTGCCCGAGGGCGTCGCCACCCCCGGCCATCACCTCTACACCGCGCGGAATGGCGACCGGGAGATCGGCATGATCTGGTTCGCTGAATGTCCCCACGGCGCCGACCGGGTCGCCTACCTCTACGACATCAAGGTCGAGGCAGACCGGCGTGGCCAGGGGCACGGTGAAGCACCGTGCGGCTCCAAGTGTTCGGCAATAACCCAGTCGCCCGGTCGCTTTATCGGAAGCTCGGCTACATCGAGACCAATGTCGTCATGGCCAAGGTTCTCGACCAGCAAACATAGATACGTGTGCCACTACGGTGATCCCCGGGTCGAAAAGGAGAACACGAGTTGATCACCAGGCGCCAGAGCCCGAGACCGTGCCGACGAGCGGCCGGTCTGGGCCGTCCCTCCGGTGTACGGCGGTGACGTAGGCGCCGTCGAGCGTCGCGGTGCGGCAGGCTGGGCAGTATGTTCATGCAGGCACAATGTCACCGCGCGCCGGGTAGGCGAGGGAAGAACGGTTCGGTCACGAGCATGAGGAAATACGGATGACGGTGACATTCACCGGACTCGAGCCATTCGGTCACGTCTCGGGGCAGATCGACTTCACCGTGGCCGGCATCGGTGGCATCGACCTGCGCAACGAAGCGCACGTCGGCGGTATCAGGTTCATCCCCGGCGAGCGGCAGATGGCGATCGCGTTCGACTTCGTGTCCGAGCGACCGGGCGACCGGCGGATGATCTCGCTGGGGTTCAGTGGGGTCGAGGTGCTCCGCATCGAGCCGTACCTGCCCGTCGGCGTCGATCCGGGTTACGGGCACGCCCTCCTCTTCGGCATCGGTCATTGGACCGCCGCCGAAACGGGGCGCTCGGGTTTCACTGTGTCCACGACGACCCTTGAAGTCGAGTTCTACGCGGTGGAAATGACGGCCACGGTGGACTGACTGGAAACCATCTGGTCAGGTCACTCCCATCGCCGCGGATGTTGCGGGCGACCCTTCCGGGCGGCGGAGGCTGTCCCGCCGGCGCCTTCGTCGGCATTCCGTCGACCAGCGGCATGAGAGCGCGTTCGTGCGGGCTGACCACGGCACCGTGAACAGCGCGACACCGATCCTGGCGGCGACGCGAAACGTGGGTTCGGCGCCGCCCTAGGTGGGCTCGTCGGCCGGGGGTCGCACCAGGGGTAGCAGGACTTCGTCGACGATCGCTGTCACCTCTGCCCCGGTCACCGTCCCTGCCTCCATGTGTTCGACGAGGACCAGGCGTGGGCCCACCGCGGCGATCCGGGCGGTGACCGCGGAGGGGCGCGCCTCCTCGCGCTCGGCGGCGTCGGCCAGCACGCCGAGGATCAGCTCCTGGCGGGGGCGCAGCACCAGGTCGCGGACCCGGGCGAACAGCTCCGGGTGGCGCGCTCGCTGCGTGATCAGCGGGCGCAAGGCGCGGCCGTGCGGTTCGTCGAGCACCCGGGCCAGTCCGCCGAGCAGGGCCAGCAGGTCGCCGCGCAGGGTTCCGGTTCCCGGTGGCCGGGTCTGCCCGAAGCCCGCGTCCGGGTCGGTGAGCGCGGCCAACACCAGATCCTCGGGCGTCGCCCACCGCCGGTAGAGCGCCGCCTTGCCGGTCCGCGCGCGGGCCGCGACCTTTTCGAAGCTCAGCTCCTCGAAGGAGGTTTCGGCCAGTTCGGCCAGTGCCGCCTCGAGGATCGCGCGGACCAGCGCGTCGCCGCGGCGCCGGGTCTCCGCCATCGGACGCACCTCTCGTGTACGGTCGTTAGTGAACGATACCGTTCCTTATGGGGGTGGGTCATGGCAGCCATCACGAACGTCCGGGTCTTCGACGGCACCGGTCTCACGGAACCGCGGACCGTCTTCGTCGACGGCGGTCGCCTGTCCGGTGAAGCCACCGGAGGCCCAGTGCTCGACGGAACCGGCCAGGTGCTGCTCCCCGGCCTCATCGACGCCCACGTCCACCTGCACGGCCGGGAGAACCTCGACCAGTTCGCCCGATACGGCGTCACCACGGCCCTGGACATGGCGACGACGTCGGCGGCGCTGCTGGCCGGCCTGCGGGACCAGCCGGGTCTGCCCGACATCCGCAGCGCCGGCGTGCCCGCGATCGGGCCGGGCGGGATGCACGCCCGCATGCCCGGCATGCCCGCCGACGCGGTCGTCACCGATCCCGCGCGGGCGGCGGGCTTCGTCGCGGCCCGCACCGCGGCCGGATCGGACTACCTCAAAATCGTGCTCGAAGCACCCGGGAGCGGCGGCCCCGAACTGCCGGTGGCCCGCGCCCTCACCGAAGCCGCGCACGCGGCCGGGCTGCTGGTCGTCGCGCACGCCGCGACCACCGGGGCGTACACGATGGCGCTGGACGCGGGCGTGGACGTCGTCACGCACGCGCCGCTGGGGCCACCGATCGCGGACGCGGACCTCGCGCGGGCGAAGGTCGTCGTGCCGACGCTGACGATGATGAAGGGCATTTCGGCGGCGGCGGGCCGGCCGCAGCTCTACGCGGGCGCGGCGACGTCGGTGACCCGGCTCCACCGCGCGGGCGCGGCCGTCCTGGCCGGCACCGACGCGAACGCCGCGCCGGGATCCCCTTCCCCTGTCGCGCACGGCGCTAGCCTGCACGACGAGCTCGAACTGCTCGTCGCCGCCGGACTGTCCACAGTGGAGGCATTGCGCGCCGCGACCGTGTTGCCGGCGAAGCACTTCAAGCTGAGCGACCGCGGCGCGATCCGGCCGGGAATGCGCGCGGACCTGGTCCTGCTCGACGGCGACCCGGTCGCCGACATCCGCGCCACCCGCGCGATCAGCCGGGTCTGGTGCGCAGGGGTCGAGCACTGATTCCGGCCGAGGCGCCGGGCACACGGATCAGCGCAACCACGACGGCACGCCGTGGGTCTTCTCCGTACGGAGCAACTACCCGTGTTCCGAGCCCACCTCGGCGAACGACGTTATCGCCGGCCGGGCACCCGGCACCGGTGCTCGCCTCCGGCTATCAGCCAGGTCGGCTTCGCCGAGAAGCCGCGCCGGGCAACGCAGGTCGATCTTCCTGCCGGCAGCGTGCTCGCCTTCTACACCGACGGGCTGGTCAAGCGTCGCACCGGGGAAATCGACGAGGGCGTCCGTGAGCTGGAAATGGCGGTGACCGCAGACTCCCCGAGCGGGTGTGCACGCGAGCCATGGCCCGGTTGATCGGTTCCACCGAGCCGCAGGACGACGTCGCTTTGCTGGTCGTGCGGCGACGCTAGAGCCGGGCGCAGCTCTGTTCACCGACCGAGGCCGGCGGGCAACTGTCCGGTCGACAGTCGACGAGCGGGGCCGTTTGCGGCCTGTTGTTTGTGATTGCGTTCAGAGCCGTTCGACCCTGGTCGACGCTGCGCGTCATCGCCATTCTCTGTGGAGACCGTCCGGCAATGCGGGTACCCCCCCCGGCTCGCCGCCGGCCGGCCAGGCCTGCCGGGTTGACCAGCGACCCGGCCGGCCGTCTCATCAGTTGGCTGTCAGAGCGAAGCAGGGGTCTTGTGGAGGGTGAGGTAGACAGCGCGGACCGCCAGAGTGCGTTCGATCTCGTCGATGATGGGGGCGAAGAACTGCTTGCGGTGTTCGGTGTCGCTCATCGATGTCACGGCGAAGTACATGCTTCCGAAGCCGGCGAGCAGGGTGGCGTTGCGGAGCAGGGCGACCGGGACGGCGGGCAGCAGTGGCGAGATCGCCGGTGTCGAGCCGATCCACTGTTCGGCCGCGGCGGGGGTCACGATGATCACGCCGAGGAGGACGAAGAAGGCGAACAGGGCGAGGCCGATGACGGCGGCTTGGACGAGCTGGCGGGTGGCGAGCATGAGCAGCAGGTTGCGTTTCTGGCGTCCGTTGAGGCTGACCGCGCGGACGGGTGCGTCGAGGGTGACGGCGGCCAGCGGCGTGCCGGCGCAGGCCGCGGTCAGCATGGGCGGGCTGAAGTCTTGTTCGACGCGGCCGATCTCCTCGCGGAGGCGGGCGGCCGCGGCGAGGACGGTGACCGCGCCGAAGAGGGCGACGACCAGGGCGAGGCGCCACCAGGCGAGCTGGTTCATCAGCTGCCAGAGCTCGCCGGTGAAGAAGAGGAACAGGGTGACGAACAGCAGGACGGGTAGCGCCCGGCCGAGGACTTGGACGCTGTTGCGGAGGTCGGTGATCGCTTGCCGGATGGCTTGGCGCAGCAGGGTGCCGAAGCCGTAGGTGGTGGCGAGGGCGGTGGCCGCGAATGCGGCGGCGAAGAACACGAGGAAGGCGAGCACGCCGAGCGCGCGAGCGCCGGGGAGGGTGATGGCGCCGTCGAACGCGAGCTGTAGCAGTGGCACCGCGATCGGCATTGCGGCGTAGGTCACCAGGATGGCGATCGTGGCGGTGCGGGAGAAATGGGGGAGGCGCCGGACGAACAGCGAAGTCGTCACCCAGGCCGCGATGGTCACCGCGACGACGACGCCGAGCAGGACCCATCGTCCTGAGCCGGCTGTCTTGAGGGGGACGAGCCAAGCGAGGCTGGCGAGCATGACGAAGGCGAGCGCGGGCAGCATGCGAGGCAGGACGTGCTCGGTGAAGCCGTACCCGGCGATCATCGTCGGGGTCCCGCGCCGCAGGAACCAGCGTTCGGTCCGCTGGACGCCCGCCCGCGGTGATGATGTCGGCATGGACAGATGATCCCTGTGGCTCTGGATGTGGCAGGCGGCGGCCCGGGCATCTTGGCGCCCGGCCGTCGCCTGCCGTCCGTCGGGGCGTTCCGGGGTGGGCTGTACCTTGATCAGGCAGGCGAGATCGAGGACTGCACGAGCCGGGAGGGCTGTCGCGTGCCATCCACGGTTGCTGCACGTCGCGCTGGGCGGGGAGCCGGACCTCGACGAGGTCGGTAAAGCTCGTCGGCGGTCGGTTGTCCGACTGCATCGCCGCCGACAAGCAGGACTACTCCGACCTGTCCTGGGCGATGGGCGTCACGCCCTCGGCGGCTCGTCGAGGAGAACTTGCGTCGCGGCCTCGGCCATTCCGGCGTGTTGTCCGCCCCGGATGAAGTGGCTTTCGCGAGCAATCTGCCCGTGGGATCTGCGAGGTGCGCCTCCGCCACGGCGAAGTTCCGGCTTTGGTGCGCCACCCGGCCGGTGGCGGTGAATAGGCAGCCGAGTCCAGCCTCTCGCGTACACGCCGCCCTGGACTGTCCACATCGGAGTGAAGAGGAACTTGGCTGGGAGGAACCGGACCACAGGTTTCGCCTTCGCTTGCGGGGGTCGGCGCTTGAGCGGCTTGGTGTGGTCGGCCGCTCACTGAGCCGGGTTGCGTTCGACTCGATACCGGTTGGCGGCAGGAAACGTGCCGAACGGAGCGGGTTGGGAAATTTTGCCGGGCCGGAACTCAAGGGTGACTCTTTTTGATGCGGCCGCAAGTGTGAACTCGCCTTACTGAACAACCGTTCGGAAGTTTCCGTAACTGCCGAATTGAGGTAGCTTGGCTCGCGTGGAACCGGAGGCAGGGGAGGACGACCCGGGCGCCGCATTGGCGGTTCGAGTCGGACGTGCGGTGGCGGCGGACGTCGAAGGCGATTCTCGCCGTTATCCTGATCTGGAAACGCTGATCGAATCGTGCGTTGCGGAAGACGAGGTCGAGGAAACCGCCGACGACGAACCGGCGGACGAAGATCCTTCCGGGCGCGAGTACCGCGTGGGTCTGGCTGCGCTCATCGCTCGCCGCGTCTGCGCCGATCCGGCTGGGCTGGACGAACTGCCGGAGGAAGAACGCGCCGGGAAGCTGACGGCCTTCGCTCACTTCATGGCCTACCTGGGTACGCATCGTGACGCTCACCTGAAGCCTGGCGAGGCCGCCGCATACCCGCAGGTCTTACGCCGCTTCACCGACGGCGCGCTGCTGGCCGGCGCGTTGTGGGGCATCACGGTGGTGTTGATCGAGGAGCTGGGTTTCGAGGGTTTCGCGCCGATCGCGGAGGAAATCGAGCAGGAACTGGCCAAGCTGGCGCCGGAGATCACCGATGCCGTGAACCGGACCACGCGGCAGATCGAGCGGAACCCCGCGATCTCCGTCGGCCGGGTATTGCGCGCCGAGGCGGAGATCGGGGAGCGGCGGTTTCGCTCGCTGGAAGAGTTGCTGAGGAAGAACGCGAAGCCTGACCTGCTCGTCGAAGACGACGAACACGACGATCCCGACTACGCCTTGGGCACCGCCGCCTTGAATGCGGCGAGTTTGTGCGCTGAGCCGGACATGCTGACCCGAGTTCCCTCGGACCTGCGCCCGGTGCTGCTGTCGTCCTTCGCGGTTGTGCTGCGGTTCGTCGTGGACAACAAGCTGTGGTACTTGGCGCCCGAACCGCTCGACCACTACGGGGAGCTCGTCGAGCAGTTCGAAGATGTGGAGGCTCGGGCTCGGGCCGGCGTTTACGCGGCGTCGATCACCAGGGAGCGCGGCGACGTCCAACGATCGCTGGAGCTTCTGCTCACGCTTGACGGTATGACCCTCGAGCCGTCGTTGTCGGCCACGATCCACCTGCATGTGGCCAACACTTTTCGGGACGTGCGCCGGTTCGACGAGTCGTCGCGCCGCTACGCGCAGGCGGAGGAGGCCGCGGAGGACGCGACGGAGCCCTATCGCTCCGACCTGCTGGCAGAGATCGCCCACCAGCGGGACCGACTGTCGTTGTACTCCGACGATCCTGATCACAGGCCCGCGCCCGGAGCGCACCGGTTCGATCCCAACCCGTTCCGGCCTGGTTCGGTGTTCGACGACCCGGAGCGCTGGCGCGCGGCCCCGCAACGGCTGTTGACACTGGCCCAGCAGGCACGGTCCAAAGGTGATCTGTGGACGACCCACAAGGCGCTCAGTGAGTTGGCCTCGGTCGTGCCTTCGACGAATTACGAGCTACTGACTTGGTTGCACCACGAGGCGGCGGAACTGGTGCAGCGTTTCGGTGGCGGGCGGGACGTCGTGCGCTGGCATGGATTCCTGGAGACGTGCGCGGCGATCCTCGGCGGCAGTCGCCGCGAGCTGGGCGGAGTGCTGTCCCGTCAGGCAGCCCGGCTGGCGTCCTCCACGGACGTTCTGCCGGCTTTCGCGCTGGCGCGATGGGCGGCGGCGCACGTCGACCGCGTCTCGTTGTACACCTCGGGCATCAACGCGGACATCGGGTTCGTGGCATACCGCAACGGCTCGCTTTCGGTGTCCAAGGGACGCTACGACGCGTCGCTGGCCGCCGAGGACACGCCGGCTGTCCGCGTGCAGCGAGACCTCGTCGCTGCGCTGCTCGGCGATCCTGTCGGCGCACCGGTGAACGGGGCCCCCGGAACCCGGTCGGATGACTTGGACGTCGTGCAGTGGCGGTCCGCGACCCGGCTGCTCACCGGGCCGGCGGACGACGTGCACACGTGGGAGAGCCTGCTGCGCTTCTCCAAGGGCGATATCGGCCAGTGGTCGGTGACTCTGCGGCAAGTGGTGGAGGGCAGGCGGGCGCCTGTGGACGACGAGATGCCGATGATGTTCGGCAACACCTCGGTCGACAACGCCAAGGCCCGCGTATTCGAGCAGGTCTACACCACCGGCCTGCTCCCCACACTCGACCGGCTGTGGCACGTCCCGCCGTGGGCGGGAGCGGGCTGGGCCCTGGCCGGGCGAACCACACCCGCCATGCGCCGACAGATCAGCCTCGAGGTGGTCGTCTCCTCGCCTCCGCCGCCGGTCACGGTGCCATTCGCCTCGAACGTACCGCCCGTCGACCTCGCCGACGTAGCAGCCAAGGTCGACCGGCTCCTGGCCGTGACCTTCCTACCCGAGGGGAATGCGGACTTCGGCGGCGCCGACGATGCCGCCGAACTGCGCGCCTGGGCGGTCCGGTTCCTCGCCGACCACGGCGGGCACATCGCATTCCGGCTGGTGGACGACCAGCAGCACGACGACATCGGTGCCAAGGTCGCACGCCGCACCGAGGAATTCCAACGGCGCGTCGCGCGCCTGCCGGCACACCTGCAGCTGTCGTTGGGCATGATCGAGATGCGCAAGGGGATGGCCATCGCGGCCGGTCCGGTGCGGGACATCGCCGCGCTGGAGCGCGAGTACGTGGCCGAACTGGGGACACCGGACGCACGCCGCCTCCAGCAGCTGCTGGACTCACGAATGCGGATCACCACGGACGTCCTGCCATCGGCCGCCGAGCGCAACCGCGCCGAGGTGAGCGGCTGGTTCACCCGGCGCCACCAAGCGGTGGTGGACCTCGTGCAGGGCACGGATTCGGCGCACCTGATCACCTGCCGGCGTGACGAGGTGGACGTCACCGATGTGGCGATCGGGCGTGCCCCGGCGCAGTCGGTGGCCGCCCGTGTCCGGCTGGCGGCGAGTACCGAGGACGTTGTGCCGGTGGCCGACGCCTTGCGCGTGGCAGCCGGGAAAGCGGCCGAGGTGTCGCTTCGGCTGCGAGAGCCCTGGGGTGGCGTCCCGGTCGAGAACGTGCCAGGGACTGCCGGCCGTGCGCTGTCCGACGACATCGTGGTGGTGCGCAAGCACAGCGAACGACCCCGGTTCGGCGCGGCCGGCGCGCGGTTGCCGCACCGCCGGGTCCGGGTGCTGGGCGATCCGCGCGGCGGCACACCGGAACTGGGGCTGCCGGGCGCGCTGGAAGAAGCGCGGGGTGTCGCAGACGTGTTCGGCGTGGCGCCACTGGTTCAGGACGCGGCGACCTGGCAGGCGCTGCGCGCCTCCGCGACGGAAGCGGACCTGCTGTGGGTGTCCACGCACTGCAAACCGTTCGCCGACCTCGGCGGAACGCCTGCCCTGTTGTTGAGCGACCGTTGGGTGCTGCCGTCGGAAATTGCCGCGCTGCGCGTCCGCCCGGGGATGGTGGTCGTGCTGACGGTGTGCGCCGGCGGCTTGGGCGTGTCGTTGGGAGCGGTCGCCGGGCCACCGCTGGCGACGGCGTTCCTCGACGCCGGGGCCGCGCTGGTCGTGTCGCCGCTGCGCCCGATCCGCGACGTGGACTGGGCCTCGCCGATCGTGGCCGCGGCGCGCCGCGCCCGCGCGCGGCGCGGGTCGGCTCTCGACCTCGTCCGTATGCTGAACGAGGCCGCACCGGACCGGGAGCACGGCGGCTCGTGGGTGATGCACGCGTGATCTGTCGTGGAGGTGTTGTGCACTTCGAGGTGGAGAACAGCGGGCTGACTCCGGCGGACGTGGCTGGAGTGCTGCCTGGCCCGGTCGAGCGGGTCTCCCGTGGGACCGGCGACCGTGGCCCGGTGGTGGAGGTGCTCATCGCGGTGGCGGAGAACGTCGCGGCAGGTGCGATAACGACCGGTGTCACCGGGTTGTGGATGGCCTGGCGCAAACGGCGGGAACGCGACCTCAAGGACTTCTCATCGGCGACGGTTCGCGTAGAGGTGCTGGGCGAGGACGGAAGCACCGAAACCATGGTGGACCTGCACGGCGACGGACAGGACGGCGCCCGGCGGCTGGAGCTGGAGATCGGCGACCGGGTGGACGGCGGCCAGGTCCATCGCATCCGCTTCACCTTTCCCGACGAGTAGGTTCGGCGTACTCATCGTCGGAACCTCGTTTGAGCTCTGATCACTGCGGGCAGCGCGGCGGCGGCTCTCCGGGCGTGCGGGGCCTGGCCGAGGCAGCAGACACGTGCGAGGCCGGCGAGATCACGATGAGCGTGCTTCACTGGCGGTTCGCCTCGTCGCTGAGGTCGCCCATCTGACCGAGGTTCTCCACATCGAGAACTGAGCAGCCGGATCGGCTCTTCCTATTCGTAAGGTTCTAGGGGCAGCGGAGCTCGCCGTAGCGGAATGGTTCAGTGAAGATGATCGCCGTGTCCTTCTTCGCGCTGGCCGCCTACGTCACGGTCGAGTCGGCGCGGTCGCTGTTCTGGGCGGAGGCGGCGGAGCACTCGACGGTCGGCATCGTGCTCGCCGCGGTCGCGGTGAAGGAAGGCCGGGAAGCCTGGCGCGGCGAGCACTGCTGCTGAACGGCTGAGACGGGCATCAGCTCGCGGGTGGGAAGCTGTCCAGGCCGAACTGGACGCATCCGGGAGGCGCAGCACATGGACCGGCAGGCCGTGCACGAGCAGTGGGACCGCGATCTGGCCACCTTTCGCGAACTCGTGGCCGGTGCGACGGTCACTGACCTGCGCCGCCGGTCGGACGGCACGCGGTGGACGAACCGGCAGCTGTTGTTCCACCTGGTGTTCGGCTACCAGATCGTGCGAGCGGTGCTGGTGCTGGTGCGCGTGTTCGGCCGGCTCCCGGATCCGGTGAGCCGCGCGTTCGCCGCCACGCTGAACGCGACGACGCCGGTCTTCCACGTGGTCAACTACCTCGGCTCGTGTGGCGGCGGCCTGGCCGGGCCACGCTGGGCGGCCCGCTGGTTCGACCGCATCGTCGCGTCGCTGCATCGGAGCCTCGATCGCGCCGGCGACGCGGAACTGACGCGCGGTATGCATTACCCGACCCGCTGGGACCCGTTCTTCGAGCAGTACATGACCTTGGCCGACCTCTACCGCTACCCGGCCCGGCACTTCGCCTTCCACGAGAGCCAGCTCACCCACAACCGGTAGGCGAAGCGGTGAGAAGGTGGATCGTCGAGGCTACGAGCCGGGTAGCCGCCAGGAGGCTCTCGACTCGGCCGGGAGAGCCGATTTCCCGGGTGGTTCTGCGCATTCGGTAAACGCCGGCGACGGCGGAGACAGTTCATCGCGTGGACGGGTCCGGCGCCCTTCCACTGCTGCTGTTTGGATAGGCACATATCCCGTTCTGGCTGGTCGATCACCGCCAGAAGAACGTGGCGGTACGGCCGACGAACGGGCGGCTCCGCCCGCCCGTGGTTGGACCGGCGGAGCCTGAATCCGGTCTCCAGCGCGCCTCCGGCGTGGTTCAGCGGTCGAGTTCGTGGTGGCGTTGGGTCAGTGTGTGCGCGAGTTCGACCAGTTTGACGTTGAGCTCCTGGGACGTGCGGCGCAGGATGTCGAACGCCTCGTCCGCGGTCAAGCCGCGGCGGTGCATCAAGATCCCCTTGGCCTGGCCGATCACGTCCCGGCTGTCGATGGCTCGTCGCAGGTGCTCCTCTTTGAGTGCCTGCGCGGTGTGCGCGGCCGACCCGGCCAGCGCCAGGGAGGCGTGGGAGGACAGGACGAGCGCGTGGTCGACGGCGTCGTCGGCGAAGGCGCCGGTGCGGTGGCTGTAGAGGTTGATCGCGCCCGGCGGGAGATCGGACTTGCGGTCGGGGAGCAGTGTCGTGGCCAGTAGCGACCCGAACCCGAGTTCTGCTGCGCGCGGTCCGAACTGCGGGAATGCCGCCGAGTTCGCGAGGTCGTCGGTGAGGCAGTGGCCGGGGCCGTTGTGCCGCGCGGCCTCCAGGCACGGTCCTTCCCCGGTCCGGTACTGGATCCGGTCCAGTTCTTCGGCCGTCTCATCTGTCCACACCGGGGTGTGGAACTCGCCGCCGGGCGACCGCATGGTGATACTGACCAGGTCGGCGCCGGGAACGATCCGCAGGGCAGCGGCCACCACTCGTTCCATCGCCTCGTGCAGGGATTCGGCTTCGAGCAGGACGGTGGCGAGTGCGCTGAACCGCTGGGCCAGCGGCCCGTCGGAGGAGACGGCACACCGGTCCGAGTCGGTGCCCGGCTCCGCGCGGAAGGCAACCCGGTCCGCCTCCCAGTGGCTGTCGGTCTGCGTGTCGACGTCGGTCAATCCGGTCTCCTCTTCATCGCCCGGTCACCAGCCTCGCACTTCGATGACGAACTGGCTGGATCGGTCCGCGCAGAACGGTTCGCGCAGGGCGGCGGTGGATGCGGTATCGGGCACGCCGAGCAGCCGCAGCGCCGAAAGGGTCGGGAAGCTGCTTGGTGAACTTCGCCGTCCGGTGACGCTACGCCAACCGGGTTCCGGAGCCAAGGTCACGAAACTCACCCGATATCCGGCACCGGGTGTGACGGGCCCGGCCGCCGGCTGGATCACCACGTCGAGCCGGGCCGGTAGGTGCCCGCGCTCCACTCCTTGCCGCCCGGGTCGAGGACCCGGGCGCGGCGGGTCCCCCATTCGGTGTCTTCGGGGGCGATCAGGGGCGTGGCGCCGGCCGTGGTGCCTTTGCCGAACCAGTCGTCGACTCGCTCGGCGGTGTCCAGCCACAGGTAGAGGCCGTCGCCGGTGCTGCGGCCGATCGCCCGGGGCTGGTCGTAGTCGGCGTCGGCCGAAGCGATCATGAGCACGACCGTGTCCAGCCGGACTTCGGCGTGGATGACGCTGCCGTCGTCGCCGTCCTGGCGGGAGACGACCTCGAAGCCGGTCGCGGTGAGCCAGTCCAGGGCAGCGGGCGCGTTGCGATAGCTGAGGTAGGCGTGCAGGTTCGCCGGTGGCACAGTCATCTCCGTTCGTGTCCCGGCGGAGTGACCAGGAAATCTCCTGGTCACTCCGCCGGCTGGTCGGGCGGGTTACTTGCGGATCATCGGGTTGCCGTAGCCGATGACCAGCCCGGGGGTGAAGGCGGTGACGCCGAACGTCTTGTTCAGCAACGCGGCCGCCGGGGCGGTGAGGGCGAGCGTGACACCGGCGGGGGTCGCCGCGCCGATGGTGAACAGGTCGGCTCTGGTACCGAAGTTGATCTTTCCGCTCAGGACGCCGCGCTTGAGGTCGATGGTGTAGCTGGTCAGGTACAGGCACTTGCCGCCGGCGCGCAGGAGCAGGCCGCCGACGTGCTCGATCGTCCCGTCCTTCGGGTTGCCGACGATCGTGAAGCCGAACACGGTCTTGCCGCCGACGTGGCGGACCTGGGCCAGCACCGGCGACACCTTCACGCCCAGCGAGGTCAGCGCGCTCGCCGCGGCCGGGTCGAGCGTCAGGTCGGTGCGGCCCTTGCCGAAGTGGTAACCGTGGTGGTGCGAGACGGTGTAGGAGGACGCGTGGGCCGGCTGGGCCGCCTGGGCCGGTGCCGCGGCGACGCCCGCCAGGGCCGCCGCGGCGGCGATGGACACCCCGAGCATGCGAAGGCGCATGATCACTCCGTTCTCGTTGCTTCCTGGACACGAGGGGATACGCCGGGAAGCGGACGGCCGGATGCAGCCGGCGCCGGAAATTCCGGGAGTCCGGACGTCTCAGGTGCCGAAGGTGCCCTGCAGCATGCTGACGCCGTGTTCCTGCTGGCCGAGCTGCTGAGCGGAGATGTCCACGACCGGGAACCTGTTCCACGTGACGTTGGCGGGCACGGCGACGTCGGCTTCGCTGCCGGCGGTGACGCCGAGCGGGATCATCGTGGTGCTGCCGTCGAAGAGCCAGATCTCGTACAGCCCGGCCGGAGCCGGCATACCGGTCAGCTGGACCTTCAGCCGGAGCGTGCCCTCGCCCGCGTCGACGATCCGGACCCGGCCGCTCGCGCCGGCGGGTGCGGGAGCCTGGCGGTTCAGCTGCGCTTCGGCGACGACCCGTTCGCTCTCGCCGGCGGTGACCACGATCGCCGTGGCGGCCACCCCGATCGCGGCCGCGGCGGCGGCGACGGCCGCGTAGCGGGCGCCGCGGCCGAACCGGCGCCGGGCCGGCCGGCCGATGGCCGGAGCCAGCGGCACTACCGGGGCAGTGTGGTCGTCGGACGGTGTCCGGCTCGGCTGGCCGGTGTCGGCGGCGATGCGGTCCCACACGGCCTCGGGCACCGGCGGCAGGGAGGTTTCCTCGCAGCTTTCGCGGCCCAGGTCCACGACCGCGCGCAGGGACTCGACTTCGTCGCGGCAGCCGGGGCAGCTGTCGAGGTGGGCGGCTTCGGCCGGGGCGGGTGGCTGCTCGTCAAGGGCGAGCAGCGCGAGCCGATCGGGATCGGGGTGCGTCATCGGTCACCTCCTCCGGTGTGCGGTCGAGCTGGGCGCGCAGGCTCTGCATGCCGCGGCGGAGATGGCTCTTGACCGTGCCCAGGGGCAGTCCGGTGCGCTCGGCGATCTGGGCGTGGGTGAGGTCAGCGTAGAAGGCCAGCTGCAGGACTTCCCGTTGCGGGCCGGGCAACCGGGTCAGCTCGTCGGCGATGACCAGCCGGTCCAGCACGCGTTCCGGTGATTCGGCCACCACCGCCTCCTCCGCCGGTGTCACGGCGGCGACGGCCGCGGAGTCGCGGTGCTGACGCCCGCGGGCGCGCAGCAGGTCGACGATGCGGCGCCGGGCGATGCCCAACAGCCAGGCCAGCAGGCCGGCTTTGCCCGGATCGTAGGTCTGTCGGCCGTTCCAGGCGGAGACGAAGGTGGCTTGCACGACGTCGTCGACGTCGGCCGGGTCGCGCAGGCTGGCCCGGGCCAGCCGCTGGACGGCGGGGCCGTGGCGGTCGAACACCGCGCGCAAGGTCTCGGGCTCGCCGGCGGCGAAGCGCCACGCGAGGTCGTCGGCTGTGCCGCCCGCGGCGGCATCGTCGGACACGCACGACACCATAGCCGCGGGTCGCGGCGCGGCGACAGCGCAGGTCATCGGCATCGTCGTTCCCCGGTCCGCGGTCGATGGGCCCACGATCGGGATACGTCCTGCGCTCGTGCGGCGGATGCGCGCGGAGGGATGAGCCCGATCCGGACCCGCCGATGCCGGCCATGGTGGGTGGACCTGGCAGAGCTACCCGGTGCCGGGCGTGCCGACCTAGTGTCGACCGCGTCGGAGGGAAACAGGAGGTGGCGGAAGTGGCACGTCGGCAGATAACCCCGCGGCTGGGGGAGTTCCTCCGGGCGCGCCGGGCACTGGCCCGGCCCGAATCGCACGGCCTGCCGTCCGGTGAACGCCGCACCCCCGGCCTGCGCCGGGACGAGGTCGCGATGCTGGCCGGGGTGAGCACGGACTACTACGTCCGGCTGGAACAGGGCCGGGACACCCACCCCTCGCCCCAGGTGATCGAAGCGCTGGCCGAAGCCCTGCTGCTCGACGACGAGGCGGCCGCCTACCTGCGCGGCCTGGCGGCGCCGCGGAAACCTCGGCGGGCGAAGCCGGAACGCGCTTCGGCCGGGCTGGTGTCGTTGCTGAACGCCTGGCCGGCCACGCCTGCACTGGTCTACGGCCGTTACTTCGACCTGCTGGCGGCCAATGCGCTGGGGGAGGCGTTGTTCTCTTGGCTGGCGGGCGAAACCAACCTGCTCCGCGGCATCTTCCTCAACCCGCAGGCGCGGGTGTTCTACCGGGACTGGGACCGGATCGCCGAAGGGTGCGTCGCCGCGTTGCGGGCGGCCAACCCCGACCCGGACGACCCGCGGCTGGCCGACCTGGTCGGGTCGCTGGCCGTCCGCAGCCCCGCCTTCACCCGCTGGTGGGGACGGCACGACGTGCGCGCCAAGACCGCGTCCGTCAAGCACTTCCGCCACGAGGCCGTCGGCGAACTGGCGCTGGCGTTCGAAAACCTCACGGTCACCAGCGCCCCGGGCCAGCACCTCGTCGTCTACCACGCCGAACCCGGCAGCGCGGCCGAACGCGGCTTGGCGCTGCTGGCCGAGCACGCCCGCCTGCCGGTCGGCGAACCGCAGCCGCCACGCCGAGGCATCGCCCACGAACACGGAGTCCACCCATGTCTGTTTGGTTCATCACCGGCGCCTCGCGAGGATTCGGGCGCGCACTGACCGAAGCCGCACTCGCCGCAGGCGACCAGGTCGTGGCGGCCACCCGCAATCCGGATGGCGCCGTCCGGGACGGTTCGCGGCTGGACGTGCGGCTCGACGTCACCGATCCCGCGCAAGCCGAGAAAGCCGTGACCGCGGCGATCGACCGGTTCGGCCGGATCGACGTCCTGGTCAACAACGCCGGGTACGGGTTGTTCGGCGCCGTCGAAGAAGCCTCCGACGCCGACGTGCGCGCGTTGTTCGACACCAACGTCTTCGGCTTGCTCAACGTCACCCGCGCCGCGTTGCCCGCCATGCGGGCCCGGCAGTCGGGGTACGTCCTCAACGTCAGCTCCAGCGCCGGCTTCGCCTCCGGCGCCGGCCGCGGGCTCTACAGCGCCTCCAAGTTCGCCGTCGAAGGGCTCAGCGAGGCCCTGCGCGCCGAACTGGCGCCGCACGGGATCCGCGTGACGATCGTGGAGCCCGGTTCGTTCCGCACCGGCTTCCTCACCGAAACCAGCAGGCGCCGCACCGCCGCGACGCTTCCCGCCTACGCCGGCACCGTCGGCGCTCTGCAGACCGCGATCGCCCGCGGTGACGGTCGTCAGCCCGGTGACCCGGCCAAGGCCGTGGCCGCGATCCGCGCAGTGGTGGCGTCGGCGCAACCGCCCCTGCGCCTGCCGCTGGGCGCGGACTGCGTGCAGCTCGTCGAAGCCAAGCTCGCCGAGGTCGACGGCGAACTCGCCCGGTGGCGCGAGCTGGCGCTGTCGACCGGGTTCGCCGGCACCTGAGTCCGCTACGGCACCTTGCGCGGACGCCCACGCGGGATCCGACGCCTAGGTGGTTCGCGAGCCGCGGCGCTCACTCAAGCTGCAGGTCCTGATTGGCTCCCATTTCGACATGCTGGCGTCACAACCGTTGCGTTCCGGTCAGAGGGGGCAAACCGGCCGACTACCACGGCCAGCGCACCAGCGTCGTCCGGCCGTCGATGGTGTCCGGGACGAGCCGCTCGTCCAGCCCGGAGATTTGCGCGCTCGGTGGACGGTTGCCCTCGGCGGCGCGAACTCCGCGTCGTCGTCCGAAATGGATGCGGTCGCCTCCAGGGTGGCCGGCACTTCGGGCTGGCTGGGCCGGCCGACAGCACCACCCCGGCGACCCGGTCGGGGTGGTGCGGTCGGCTCGCGGGTGGCCGTTGTCAGGAGGCTGCCGCGGCGAGGATCGCGTCCCGGGACGCGACGACCTGCTCGTGCAGCTGGGCCACGTCGACACCGACCAGCCGGCCACCGGACTTGCGGAGCACGCCCCCGACCAGCACCGTCTCGATGTTGCGCGGGTCGGCGCCCAGCACGAGCGTGCCCACGGCGTCGTTGAGCGGCATGGTGTTGACCTCGGTGGCGTTGACGACCAGCAGGTCCGCCTGCTTGCCGGGGGTGAGCGAGCCGGTGATCGAGTCCAGCCCGTTGGTGCGTGCGCCCTGCAGTGTGGCGAAATCGAGCACGTCGCGGGTGGTGATCCGGTCCGGCACGGCGTCGGTGCCGTACGCGCTGTTGACCGCCCGCATCCGCTGGATCGCGTGCAACGCGCGCATCTGGGTGAACATGTCGCCGGCCAGCGCCACCTCCACGTCGATGCTCAAGCCGGGGCGCACCCCGGCCGCCAGCGCCTCGTCGACGGCCGGTATCGCCGTCTCGAGGCCGATCTGGGCGTCGGAGGTCGGCGCGAGCGAGATGGTCGTGCCGGTGTCGCCGATTGCCCGCCAGGCTTCTGCGGTGAGCCCGGTGGCGTGGATCAGCGTGACGTCCGGGCCGAGCAGCCCGGCGCGGGCCCAGCCCAGGATCGCCGTGGACGACGACGTGCCGAACACGGCGTCGACGCTGACCCCGATCCCCAGCTCCCGGGCGACGGCCGCGAGCTGCGGCCCGTACTCGAGCAGCGGCCCGCCGAAATCGCCACTCGCCAGCGCCGCGAGCCGGACCGTGACCAGTCCGGAGGAATGTGCCGCGTGCAGCCGCTGCACGTCCTGTGGCCATTGCCTGTCCCAGTCGCCGAAGTGCGGCGCCATCGAGGCGTGTACGCCACGGATTCCGGTGTCCACCAGTGCCCGGATCGCGGCGTCGGAGTGTGCGGCGCTGCGCGAGTTGTGCGAGAAGTCGAGCATCGTGGTGATGCCGGCGTCCAGCGCCGACAGGGCCGCGAGGCGGGTGCCGACGTAGACGTCGTGTGCGGTGTAGGCCGGGGCGATCCGGGCGAGGGTGCTGGTGACGTAGGCGCCCAGGTCGGTCACGTCGGGGATGCTGCGTCGCAGCTGGGCCTGCCACGCGTGCCGGTGGGTGTCGACGAAGCCGGGGCTCACGATCCGGCCGGTGGTGTCGACGATTTCGGCGGCACGGGCCTGGGGGTGGTCGCTCAGATCGGGCCCGACCGCCACGATGTGCTCGCCGCTGACCAGCACGTCACCATGTGCCAGGTCGCCCAGCTCCGGGTCCATGGTGACGACGGCGCCGCCGGTGAACAGGATGCTCATGACCGCTCCTCGGAGGCTCGGTGAAGGGTGTAGCCGGCGTGGTGCAGCACGCCGTCGAGGAACTCCCCGTACGCCCAGAACCCCAGGTCGTCGAGGTAGACGATGCGGTCCCCGTCGATCCAGAACTTCCCCTGGTAGGCGTGCGGGCGACCACCGCGGGTCTCGTCGTAGCGGCCGTCGGGAGTGAGTTCCTGGTGCAGGAAGCCGGATTCGTCGATCCACATCCCGACGTACGGGCTGTCGGCCGGGCGCTGCCGGGCGGCCGGGACGGCCGGCGAGGACCCGGTCGCCCGGGGAATCCCGTCGATTACCACCAGCACGGCGTGCTCCGGGCGCCAGATGACGTGCTCCCAGGCGTTGCGGCCGTCGGTGTCGATCACCGCGAAGGTGGCCGGGCTTCCCGGCGCGAGGGTGCTGAGCCCGGCGATCGGGACGATGCTCAGCCCACCGCAGTCGACCACGGTCGCGCCGTCGTCCCCGGCCGCGGTGTGCAAGCCGGGCCCGACGCCGGCGATCTTGTCGCCAGCCAGCATCAGGTCGGCGTTCTCGATGTCTCCGATGACGGGGTCCAGGGTGTGGATCGTCGCGTTGACGAACAGCAGCGGTCCGGCCGCGTCGTTCAGCGCGGTTCTGTCGATCTTCGGTGAGGCCATGCACCCACCATCGATGCCGGGGTCGGCCGCAGCCAGTGTGGGGTTCTCCTGGGTGCGGCGCACCCTGGTTCCCCGCAGGACCTGGATTCATCCTGGTCCCATGCCCCAGAGCGACCTTGGCAAGTTCCTCACCGCCCGCCGCGCGCGGGTGGCTCCCGATGACGTCGGTCTTGTCCCGCACGGTCGGCGCCGGGTGGCCGGACTGCGCCGGGAAGAGGTCGCCGTGCGTGCCGGGGTGAGTGCCGACTACTACACCCGGCTCGAGCAGGGCCGGGAGCGCGGCCCGTCCGCCTCGGTGCTGGACGGGATCGCCCGTGCGCTCGATCTCGGCCCGGAGGCTCGCGAGCACCTGTTCCGCCTCGCCGACGTCCCGGTCGGCGAGCGGGACCCGGTGGCCGACCGGGTCGACGACGATCTGTGGCAACTGCTCGCCGAGTGGCCGCACCTGCCCGCCGTCATCGTCAACCGCCGCCTGGACCTGCTCGCCCGCAACCCGATCTCGGACGCGCTCTACGCCGACTTCGCCGAGACGGGCAACCTGGCTCGCATGACGTTCCTCGACCCGGCGGGCCGTACTTTTTTCGCCGAGTGGGACCGCGCGGCCGAGGCGTGCGTGGCGCACCTGAGGCTGGCCATCGGGTACTGCCCGGACGACCCGCGCGCGCTCGCGCTGGCCGAAGAACTGGCTGCCGCCGACCATGACTTCCGGCGGTTGTGGGCGCGGCACGACGTACGCGGCAAGACGAACGAGACCAAACGGTTCCGGCACAGCGCGGTGGGGGATTTGACGCTGGCCTACCGGACTTTCGACGTCCGCGGAGCGTCGGGCCAGCAGCTGATCGTCTACCGGGCGGCGCCGAACAGCCGCGACGCGGACGCTGTCCGGCTGCTCGGCATGCTCGCACCGGCCCGCTCATCTTGACGGAAAGGCAGACGAGCATAATCAACATATTCCTTTCGGGAATACCTGACATGTCAAAAGGATATTTCGCCGACGGTCTCCGGTGCTGTTAGCGTTGCGACAAAGGTTGCCCCGAATTCGTGCGATTCGAATTCTCCCGGGGGTGCCATCGCCATTGCTGGAGGTTCGTTCATGCGCGTGTTCGTCACCGGCGCGTCGGGGTGGGTCGGCTCCGCCGTCGTCCCCGAGCTCATCGGAGCGGGGCACGAGGTCACCGGCCTCGCCCGGTCGGATGCCTCGGCCGCGGTCGTCGGATCGCTGGGGGCTGGGGTTGTCCGCGGGTCGGTCGAGGACCTCGGCGTGCTGCGGGACGCGGCCGCGAACGCCGACGCCGTCGTCCACCTCGCCTTCCGGCACGACATCGCCTTCGACGGGCGCTTCGCCGAGGCAGTCGCGTCCGACGTCGCGGCGATCGAGGCCCTGGGTGCGGGCCTGCCGTCCGGCGGGGCGATCACCGTCGCCGCCGGCATGCTCGGGCACGGCCCGGGCGGACGCCCCATCACCGAACGGGACGGGGCCACGCCCGGCGGGGTGGGCGAAGCCCGGCGGCCGCCGAGCGACGCCGCCCTCGCCCTCGCCGGACGTGGGCTGCGGTCGTCGGTCGTGCGCTTGTCGCCGACCGTTTACGGCGAAGGCGACGGCGGGTTCATGGCCACGCTCGTCGAAATCGCTCGCAAGCACGGGTTCTCCGCCTACCCGGGTGACGGGGCGGCCCGCTGGACCGCCGTGCACCGCAAGGACGCCGCGCGCCTGCTCCGGCTGGCGATCGAGAAGGCGCCGGCGGGCTCGGTGCTGCACGCCGTCGGCGACGAGAGCATCGCGGTGCGCGACATCGCCGAAGCGATCGGACGGCACCTCGACGTCCCCGTGCGGTCGATCCCGGCGGAGGAGGCGGACGAGCACTTCGGGTTCCTCGGGATGTTCCTCCGCCTCGACGGCCCGGCGTCGGCCGCCCTCACCCGTGAGCTCACGGGCTGGGCGCCGCGCGAACCCGGACTGCTCGAGGACCTCGCTCAGGGGCACTACTTCGAGCCGGGCGCGGGCGGCGGCAAATGGGGATGACCGAGCCGCGGCTGGCGGCGCTGCTCGCGCAGCACGCCGCTCGGCAGCCCAGTCCCGAGCGGATCCTCGTGCGCGGGGGATCGGTGCTGTCGATGGACGAGCGGGTGGGCGACTTCGCCGCCGGGGACGTGCTGATCGACGGCGACCGGATCGCCGAGGTCGGGCCTTCGATCTCCGCACCCGACGCGGTCGTCGTCGACGCGCGGGACCACGTCGTCATGCCGGGTTTCTGCGATCCGCACATCCACTGCTGGGAAGGCGCGCTCGGCCGGATCATCCCGGAGAACATCCCGCAGTCCACTGAGGACGCGATCGGCGGGGCACCGGTCTCGGGCCGCAGCTACATGTACGCCGCCCACCGGGCGTTCGCCCCGGCTTGCCGGCCCGAGGACATCCACGCGGGAACCTTGAACACCCTGCTGGCCGCGCTCAACGGCGGGATCACCACGGTCGTCGACAACATGCACAACGCCCGCACGCCCGAGCACTCGGACGCCGCGGTCGAGGCGCTGCTGGAGTCCGGGGTGCGGGGTGTGCACGCGATCGGGCGCCCCCGGGCGGGTGACTGGGCGGGCACCTTCCCGGCGGACGCCCGGCGGCTGCGCGAGGAGTACTTCCGCGGCGACGGCGACCTGTGCTCGATGCGGCTCTACGCGCCCGGGTTCGACGACCTCACGGATCTCCTGCCGGTCCGGAAAGACCTCGATCTGTGGTTCTCCTTCGACAGCGGGATCGAAAAGCAGGACCTCGCGCGGTTGTACGCGGACGGGTCCTTCGACGGGCGCGAGGCCATCAACCACGCGAACTT
This sequence comes from Amycolatopsis sp. NPDC003865, assembly GCF_053605345.1. NCBI lineage: Bacteria > Bacillati > Actinomycetota > Actinomycetes > Pseudonocardiales > Pseudonocardiaceae > Amycolatopsis > Amycolatopsis sp. NPDC003865. Next base: position 43,500 of record NZ_JBSGJA010000034.1, read on the forward strand.
CCTTTCCTCCGAGCAACGGCGGATCGTGATCGACCACGGCGCCCAGGTGAACGTCTGCCCGCGGATCGAAACCCAGTTCCGCTGGGTCGAGCAGGGACTGCGGCCGGGGCTGAGCAACGACAACCCGATGACCTACGCGATCGACATGTTCGCCGAGATGCGGGCGCTGCACCTGGTGCAGCGGATCGACCACCACCGTTCCGGAAGCACTTCGGCGACGCTGCGGGAGATTCTCCGGTCCGCGACGCAGAAGGGCGCGGACAACTGCGGCGTCGGAGACCTCACCGGGTCTCTGACACCGGGCAAGAAGGCCGACCTCATCCTCGTCGACACTTCCGCCCCGCACTTGTTTCCCCGCAACAACGTCCTGGCGTCGGTCGTCCAGGGCGCCGGGGTCGAGTCCGTCGCCGCGGTGCTGGTGAACGGCCGCGTCGTCAAGTGGGACGGCCGGCTGCTCGGCGCCGACCTCGACCGGGTTCGCCGCCGGGTGCGGGAAAGCCACGACCACCTGCTGTCCGAAGTGGACTGGCCGCACGCCGCGGTCGACTTCGACGACTAGCCGTCCCCCTCTCGCGAAGGATGTTTTGCAATGACGCAATCATCACCCGACCTCGCCCGCAGAGCGCGGCGCAACATCCGGCTGGGTTCGCTGGGTGCCGCCCTCGAGTACTACGACTTCGTGGTCTACCTCTACGTGGCCACCCTGATCGGCCAGGCCTTCTTCCCCGCGGACACGTCGCCGACCGTGCGGCTGGTCCAGACGCTGTCGGTCTACTCGACCGGTCTGCTGATCCGGCCGGTCGCCGGTGTCCTCATCGCCCGGGTCGCCGACCGCGTGGGCCGCAAGAGGCTGTTCATCCTCACCGTGGTCGTCATGTCCACCGCCACGCTGGTCACCGGGCTGCTGCCGACCTACGCCGACATCGGCTGGCCCGCGCCCGTGCTGCTGGTGCTGATGCGGATCGCCCAGGGCTGCGCGGTGGGCGGGGAGGTTCCCGCCGCCGCGGTGTTCGTCACCGAGCACGCCCGCCCGGACGGCGTCGCGCGGGCCGGGGCGTTCCAGCAGCTGACCGCTTACAGCGGGTTCCTCTTCGGCGCGGGCGCGGCCTTCGCGGCCGGCCAGGTGGCGACCCACCTGACCCCCGGCGTGCCCTCACTGGCGTGGCGGCTGCCGTTCCTCGCCGGCGGGGTGCTCGGCGTCGTGTCCCTCTACTTGCGACGGAAGATCGACGAGACACCTGCCTTCGTGCGCGACACCGAAGCGGCGGGCAAGCGCCCGGCCGCGCCGGTCCGCGAGGTGCTCGCCCACCACCGCCGTCCGGTCCTGTTCGCGGTTCTCCTCGCGGTCGCCCTGACCCTGGTGAACGTCACCTACTTCAATTACTGGCCGACGTACCTGCAGACGGTTCTCGGCTATTCACCGGCGGCGTCGCTGATCGCGAGCCTGATCTCGATCGCGGGCGCGATGGCGGCGATGCCCGGCTGGGGGTACGTCGCCGACCGGTACGGCTGGAGCCGGGTGCTGCTCTGGGCGGGGCTGGCGACCGCGGTGACCACGACGCTGCTGCTGGTGGTTCTTCCCACGCTCCCGAGGGGTTCCGGCCTCGCCGTGTGGATCCAGCTGCCGGCGGCGCTGGCGGCGGCCGGGATCCCCGCCGCCGTCCCCGGCCTGCTTTCGGCGATCTTCCCGACCGAGGTCCGGCAGACCGGCTTTTCGCTGCCGTACAACGTCGTCATCGCGGTGCTCGGCGGGTTCCTCAACCTGATCCTGGTGTGGCTCGTGGCGAGCGTCGGGCTCGGCGCGCCGATGTACGTCGTGCTGGCCGCGTGCGGCCTCACGGTCGCCGCCGCGGTCGCCGTCCGGCGGATCCGCACCTACCTCGGCCGGGACAACCACCCGGCGGAAAGCCCTCGACGGGAGAAGGAGCGCTCGGCGTGAAGTGGGTGACCTACGAGGCGGGCGACGGCGTCCGCACCGGCGTGCTCGACGGCGAATCCGTCCGTGGCCTCGCCGCCGGCACGACCATGGAGGGCCTGCTGGCGAGCGGTGCGCTCGCCGAGGCGGGCGAGGACGCGCGGCGCGCGCCCGCGGAAGTGCGCCGGCTGGCCGACGTCCGGCTGCTCGCCCCGCTCCGCCGGCCGCCGTCGGTGCGGGACGGGCTGTGCTTCCTCGACCACCTCCGCGGGTGCTACCGCGCGCTCGGCCGGGACACCGAGCTGGCCGAGGTGTGGTCGCGCAGTCCCGCCTTCTACTTCGCCAACGCGGACGCGATCGTCGGGCCGTACGACGACGTCCCGGTCTCGCCGGGGTCGGCGATGTTCGACCTCGAGCTCGAACTGGGTGCCGTGATCGGGCGCGGCGGCCGCGACCTGCACCCGGACCGGGCCGAAGCGCACATCGCCGGGTTCACCCTCTACAACGACTGGACCGCGCGGGACCACCAGCTCGTGGACCTGGCCCAGGGCCTGGGGATGGCCAAGAGCAAGGACAGCGCCATCACGCTGGGGCCGGCGCTGGTCACCGTCGACGAGCTGGAGCCGTACCGCCGGGACGGGCGCCTGAACGTCGAGCTGTCCGCGACGGTCAACGGCGTGGAGCTTACCCGCGGAACCCTCGACCGGATGGACTGGACCTTCGGCGAGCTCCTCGCCTACGTCTCGCGCGGGACCGACCTCACTCCCGGAGCGGTGGTCGGGTCCGGCACGGTGCCCGGCGGCTGCCTGCTGGAACACGTCGACACCCCCGGACTCGGTGACTTCGAGCGCTGGCTGCGGCCGGGGGACGTGGTGAGCCTGCGCGGGACGGGGCTGGGGGAGACCCGGCAGACGGTGACGCGGGGCGTCGACGTGCACCCGCTGGCCCGGCGAGAAGGGCCAGCGCGATGAGCTTCCGCTTCCGGCGGGTCGTCACCGGCCACTCCGCGGACGGCAAGGCGGTCGTCCGGTCGGACGAGGTGGTCGGCTCGGCCCCGCGCCTGCCCGGCTACGAGGCGCGGGTCGTGTGGTGCACCGGGCAGTTCCCCGCGAGCAACGACGAAGACCGGTTCGACGACGGCGTCCCCGGCCCGCCGGGAACGCGGGTGCTCTTCCGCGTCGCCGAGTTCGACCCGGCGGCGGCCGAGCACACGAACATGCACCGCACCGAGACCCAGGACGTCGCCGTGGTGCTGTCCGGCCGGCTCGACATGGTGCTCGACAGCGGCGAGGTCGTCGAACGGCTGACCGCGGGCGACATCCTGGTCCAGCGCGGCACCATGCACGCCTGGGTACCCCGGGGCGACGAGCCGGTCCGCGTGCTGTTCGTGCTGATCGACGCGCTGCCCGCCCGCGTCGGGGACCTCGTGCTCGGCGAGGACCTGTCCCGGCTGAGCGGACCGGTGTCCCCGATGCCGCGGCCGGGCGGCCCGGAATGACGGTCGACGCGCACGCCCACTTCCTGGGGCCGGAGCTGCCGGAGTCACGCGCTTTCCCACCCGCGCTCCGGGACGTACCGGAGCGGCTGCGCGAGCTGGATGCGGCCGGGCTGTCCCACCAGGTGATTTCGCCGGTCCCGGCGATCATGGCGCGGGCGTGGACGGCCGAGCCCGCCCGCGCCCGGGCGGTGAACGACTCGATCGCGCGGGCCTGCCGGGAGTCCGGCGGCCGGCTGATCGGGCTCGGGTGCCTGCCGCGGTCCGCCGCGGAGCCGGAACTGGCCCGGTGCCTGGAACTCGGTCTGCGCGGGGTGCTGGTCGGCACCCGGATGGCCGGGGCCGGCCCGGACGCTCCCGAGCTCGCCCGGGTCTGGGCAGCGTGTGCGGAGGCCGGGGCGGCGGTCTTCGTCCACCCCGTCGACCACGGCCGCGGCGTCCTGCGCCGGTCGGGACCGCAGCTGGAGGTGGGGCTGGGCATGCCGGCGGACACGGCCGTGGCGGCGACGGCGCTCGTGTTCGGCGGGGTCCTCGCCCGGCACCCCGGCCTGCGCGTCCTGCTCGCGCACGGCGGCGGCGCCTTCCCGTGGGTCTACCCGAGGCTGCGCCTGGCCGCCGACGGGCCGGCCGAGCGCTGGGATGCCCTGGTCCGGCGGCTGTTCGTCGACACCCTGGTCCTCGACCCCGCGCAGCTGCCCCTGCTCGAGCACCGATTCGGGACCGGCCGGCTGCTCCTCGGCACCGACAGCCCGTTCCTGCCGGTGCGGGCCGCCGATGCCCCGCCGGGCGCGTCTCGCAACGCCCTCGCTTTCCTCGGCCTCGCCGAGCACCCCGAACAGAGGAGGATCCCGTGTCGGACATTGACGACACCGTCGAACGCTGGCTGAGCGAGTACGCCTCGCCCGAAGCGAACGTCGCGAACCTTTTGTGCGATCGCCACGACCCGGAAGCCGTCGCGTTCCGCTTCGCCGACGAAGACCTGTCGGGGTCGGTGCTGACCTACGGCGAACTCGCCGATCGCTCCCGGCGCCTCGCGACGGCGCTCGCGGAACGCGGCGTGGGACGCGCGGAACGGGTGGCGGTCCTCATGTCGAAGCGCCCCGAATTGGTCGTCACGTTGCTGGCGCTCTGGCGTCTGGGGGCGGTGCACGTGCCGCTGTTCACCGCGTTCGCCGACGGCGCGATTCGCGTGCGGGTCGAGAGCGCGGGGGTGCGGTTGATCGTCACCGAGCCCGCGCAGCGGGCGAAACTCGACGCCCTCGACGGCGTCGACGTGCTCGAGACCGGCGCGGAGTTCGACCGGCTCGTCACCGGCAGCGCCCCGCTGGCCCGGTCCGCGGCCATCGGCGGGGACGGGGCGTTCCTGCAGCTCTACACCAGCGGCACGACCGGGAAACCGAAAGGCGTAGCCGTGCCGGTGCGGGCGCTCGCGGCCTTCCACAGCTATCTGCACTTCGGGCTCGACGTGCGAGCTGGGGACGTCTACTGGAACGCGGCGGATCCGGGGTGGGCCTACGGGCTCTACTACGCCGTCGTCGCGCCGCTGGTGGCCGGGCGGGCCGGCCTGCTGTCCCGGGGACCGTTCACCCCGGAATCGACCGCGGAGGTGCTGCGGCGGTTCGGCGTCACCAACTTCGCCGGTGCTCCGACGATGTACCGGGCGCTGAGCAAGGCGGCGGCCGGGCCGATCCCGCTGCGCCGCGCGTCATCCGCCGGCGAGCCGCTCACCCCGGACGTGGTGGCGTGGGGCGAGGAGGCGTTCGGCGTCGCGATCGGGGACCACTACGGCCAGACCGAGCTGGGCATGGTCATCGGCAACCACTGGCACGACGACGTCGCGCGGCCGATCCGGGCGGGCTCGATGGGGCACCCGCTGCCCGGCTTCGCCGCCGGGGTGGTGGACGGCCGGCTCGCCGTCGACACGTCGGCGAGCCCGCTGTTCTGGTTCGGCGGCTACCTGGACGCGCCGGAGCGGACGGCCGAGCGCTTCACCGGGGCCGGGCGGTGGTACCTGACCGGCGACACCGGCCGCGTCGACGAGGACGGCTACTTCTTCTTCACCGCCCGCGACGACGACGTCATCCTGGCCTCGGGCTACCGGATCGGCCCGTTCGACGTCGAAAGCGTGCTGAGCAGGCACCCCGCGGTCGCCGACGTCGCCGTGGTCGGCCGGCCCGACCCGGAGGGCATCCGCGGCGAGGTCGTCGAGGCGTTCGTCGTCACGACCGCCGCGGCCGAAGCGCGCGACGCGCTGGCCCGGGAGCTGCAGGACCTCGTCCGGGACACGTATTCGCGCCACGCCTACCCCCGGACCGTGCACTTCGTCGACGCCCTGCCGAAGACGCCGAGCGGGAAGGTGCAGCGGTTCCTGCTGAAGTGAGCCATTCCTTTGTGGACTGTGTCTGTTACCGTCGCGGTGGTGGACATCCGGCAGATCGAGTACTTCTCGGCGATCGTCCGCGAGGGGAGCTTCAGCCGCGCGGCCCGCAAGCTGCACTTAGGGCAGCCGGCGCTGAGCAAGCAGATCCGGGCGCTCGAGCGCGAGCTGGGCGTCGAGCTCCTGGTCCGGCTGCCCGGCGGGGTCCGCCCGACGCCGGCGGGCGCCCGTCTGGAGGAGATGGCGCAGCACCTCCTCGGGTACGTGGACGACATCAGGTCGGCGGTCCGCGAGGCGGCGGCGTCGCTGGTGGGGACCGTGCGGCTCGGCCTGTCGCCGTCGCTGGTGTCCGGACTGGCGGGCTACCTGCAGGAGAGGTTCGCCGTGCTGCACCCGCAAGCGCGGATCGAGATCGTCGAAGCCTTGCCGATGTTCCTCGCGGAATGGGTCGAAGAAGGACGGCTGGACCTCGGCGTCTTCACCCGATCGGACAGTCCGGGTCCGAACCTGTCCGCCACCGTGGTCGGCGCCGACGAGCTGCTGCTGGTCGCGAAGCCGGGCACGCTCGCCGGCGTCGGGGACCACGTCACCCCGAGCTCGCTGCCGTCCCTTCGGCTGGTCCTCACCCCGGGGTTCCGCGATCTGCTCCGCGCGAGCCTGCCGCCGGAGCAGTTTCCGGAGGACATCGGGTCCCGGACCGACTCCATCCACCTGGTTCGGGACCTCGTGGCGCGGGGCGAGTACTGCTCGGTCCTGCCGTACACGTTCGTCCGGGACGATCTGGACGCGGGAGTGCTCACCGCGGTGGCGTTCGCGCCGGCGCTGGAGCGGCAGCTCGTGGCGGTGACTCGCGCGGGACGCCGGCCTTCGCCCGTCACGCGCGCCGTCGTCGAGCTGGTCCGGCTCCGGCTCGACGAGCTCGCCGAACTCCGCAAGTCGGTGAGCGGAGCCGGCTATCGTCGCGCGTTGGCGCCGTAGCGAGCTCCGATCTCAATCCAGCGACGCGGTGGCCGCCCGCAGATCCTGTAGTGCGGCCAGCGCGTGGTGCGCGAGCCCTTTTTCGTCATCGCGCTCGGCTTCGGACCATTGCGTGTAGCCCCGTTTGAAGGCGAGGACGCCCAACTCGGCCGCGAGGTGCGCGGTCGGGTCGGCGACACCGCGGGCGACGAGCGCGGCGGTCATGGCGGCCGCGAGGCCGACGCTCTTGAGCGCGTCCCGTTCCTGCAGCTCGGTGCTGGCCGCCACCGCGGCTTTCAGGCGGGGGCCGAGTTCGCGGTTCGCCGGCCCCATGGCGCCGGACGCGCGTTCGAGGCCGGCCGCGACCGCCTGCAGCGGGCCGGCGTCCGCGGGCGCCTCGGCGATCCCCTCGGTGAGCAGCCGGCTCAGCGTCTCCTGGCCGGCGACCAGCAGCTCGCGCTTGTCGGAGAAGTGCCGGAAGAAGGTGCTCTTGGTGACGCCCGCACGCTCGGCGATCTGCGCGACGGTGGTGGCGTCGTACCCCTGCTCGGTGAACAGGTCGACAGCCGCCACGACAAGCCGCTGAGTCGTCTCCGGTTGCCATCGGGCCATGCACTCATCATAGGTGACGGGACAAGAGTCCCGTCACTGTGTATGGTAACGGGACAAAGGTCTCATCACTTCGGGAGAGTCTCATGCAGGTTTTCGTCACCGGCGGTACGGGCACCATCGGCTCCGCGGTCGTCGCCGAGCTGCTCGCCGGCGGGCACACCGTGCTCGCGCTGGCCCGCTCGGACACGTCCGCGCAGGCCCTCACCGGCGCGGGCGCCCAAGTACTCCGTGGGCAGCTCGCCGACCTCGACGTCCTGTGGGCCGGCGCCGCGCAGTCCGACGGCGTGATCAGCCTGGCGTTCGGCAGCGACTACAGCACCGAGGAAGCGCTCGCGCGGTCGATCGCCGAAGAGAGCGCCGCCATGGCCGCGCTGGGGGAGGAACTCGCCGGCAGCGACCGCCCGATCGTCACCGTCTCGGGCACGCCGTGGGTCCCCGGCCGTGCCGCCACCGAGGCCGATCCGCTGCCGACCGACGGGCCGGTGGGCGGCCGCGGCCGCTCGGTCAACGCGCTGCTGGCGCTGGCTTCACGCGGCGTGCGCGCCACCGCGGTCCGCATGCCGCGCACGGTCCACAACGAGGGCAAGGGTGGGTTCGCGGGGCTGCTGACCGAGCAGGCGCGCCGGACCGGCGTGGCCGGCTACCCCGGCGACGGCACCCAGCGCTGGCCGGCCGTGCACGCGCTCGACGCGGCGGTCTTGTTCCGGCTGGCGCTGGAGTCGGCACCGGCCGGAACGGCCTGGCACGCCGTGGCCGACGAGGGCGACGCGGTCCGTGACATCGCGGCCGTCGTCGGCAAGCGTCTCGGCTTGCCGGTCGAACCCGTCCCGCAGCAGAACTTCGGCCCGTTCGGCCCGATCTTCGCCATGGACCAGCCCGCTACCAGCGTCCGCACCCGGGAAGTCCTGGGCTGGCAGCCCACCCGTCCGAGCCTCCTCGAGGACCTGGAGAACATCCAGCCGTGAACGTTCCCATGACCGCCGACCTCGATCCCGAACTGGCCGCCGCCCTCGCCGCCCTTCCCCGGCAGGCCCACGGTTCCCTGCTGGATCTGACCGACATTCCGGCGTTGCGCAAGAACTTGGCCGCGGCCGCCGCGGAACTTCCGGCCCCCGAAACGGATCCGCGGGTCGCCGTGACGACACACGTCGTGACCCGGTCCGACGGCACCAAGCTCGACGTCGTCCTGTTCCGCCCGCGGGACGTGCCGGAGCCCGCGCCCGCGCTCGCCTGGTTCCACGCCGGCGGCCAGGTCATCGGATCCGCGCACGAGGACGCCGAGTACCACGCCAGGCTGGCTCTCGCGCTGAACTGCGTCGTCGCGGCCGTCGACTACCGGCTGGCGCCGGACACCCCGGCGCCCGGCGCTGCCGACGACGGCTACCTCGCGTACACGTCCCTGCTGGAGCACGCCGGCGAGCTCGGCATCGACCCGGCCCGGATCGGCATTGCCGGCGCGAGCGGTGGCGGAGCGCCCGCCGCGGCGACCGCGCTGATGATCCGGGACCGCGGCGGCGTGACGCCGTGTCTGCTGGCGCTGAGCTACCCGATGCTGGACGACCGCAACGACACGCCGTCCAGCCACCGGATCGTCGGCCTCGGCGTCTGGGACCGCCGGGAGAACCTGCTGGCCTGGAGCGCGGTGCTGGGCGAACGGGCAGGTACCGACGACGTCGACGCCTACTCCGCGCCGGGTCGCGCGGAGGTTCTCCACGGCCTGCCCGAGACGTTCGTCGCCGCGGCTCAGTACGACGTGTTCCGCGACGAGAACATCGCGTTCGCGTCCCGCCTGCTGGCGGCGGACGTCCCGGTGGAGCTGCACGTCTACCCCCATGCCTTCCACGCGTGGGACAGGTTCGCCCCGCAGGCCGGGCTCACGAAGACGTTCGAACGCACCTGGCACGCGTTTCTCACGCGGCACCTGCACGGCGGGTGAGCGGAGCGGCCGGTACACCGCATCAGTGGTGTACCGGCGCCGGGAGCGCCGAGGCCGCGACGCGGCACGCGCCAGCGCGCTCGGCGCTTCCCGGATGGAACCGCCGGACCCACTCGTCCGGCAGCCGCGCGCGGGTGATCGCTACCGGCTGGGCTGCACGCTGTTCGAGCCGGTGCCGCGGCGCAACGACCTGCGGGAAGCGGCCCTGCCGTTCCTCAAGGGACCCGATCGAGAGCAGGCCGTCTGCAGGCCGTCACACGTCCGGTCCGGGTCGGCCCTGGTCAGCCTCAACCAGCCCGAAGATGCAGGTCAGGCCCTATCTGGCCGCAGAACATGCCAGCTCGGGAAATGATGTCCTAAGTTCTGGGCACAAGCAGGACGGACAGGATCTAGCCCGCTGTGGAGCAGTTGTCGATCCGGTCAGGCCGCCGCGGCGCTGGTCCTCGGCCTCCGACTTCGTTCGCTGGCAAGGGATAGTGGCTCGACCACCCCTTTGCCTCACGTCGGTCACCCGGACCGACGTCTTGACGTCGGCCTGCCGGTGGTCGATAGTGATAACCCAATCCGAACGCCCGAGCGTGAACGAACCACCAAAAACTGTTAGCGCTAACATTCGCCTCGATGAACCTCGTCGGCGAGGTCATCGGCGCTGTTCGGCGCACCGAGAACACGGCCGGGCGGCGCGCTGTTCCGTATCGATGAACAAAGGAGTTCATGGTGCCTGCGGTGCAGACTCTTCGCCGGGGTGATCACCCCCGGCACTGCTTCGACGAGGGTGTCATGACGTCCGGTTGTCCCTCGGGTGCAGCGGAAAACGCGGTCCAGGCCGACGCCACCGGGATCGTCCGGGGCGGACCGGCCGACAGCTCCTGAGCCCAGGACACCAGTCGGCTCACGGCTACTCCGTGGAGCTGACTCCCGGCTCCGCGAGAACGCCCCGGCGATCGGGTGCCCTTCCGGCCATCCCCACCGAACGGAGAACCTCGATGACCTCGTCCTACACCCGGCGGCAATGGCTTCGAGCCGTCGGCGCCACCGCCGTCGCCACCACCGCCGGACCCGCCCTCGGCGGCGCCTTTGCCGACGCGGCACCGAATCCGATGCGTTCGGCGGTCGCGGTGCCCGCGTCCGCGTTCGCCCTCGGCCAGGTGCGGCTCACCGCGAGCCGGTGGCTGGACAACCAGAACCGGACGCAGAACTACCTGCGGTTCGTCGACGTCGACCGGCTGCTCTACGTCTTCCGGGCCAACCACCGGCTCTCCACCAACGGTGCTGCGAGCAACGGCGGCTGGGACGCGCCGAGCTTCCCGTTCCGCAGCCACGTGCAGGGCCACTTCCTGACGGCGTGGGCGCAGCTGTGGGCGGTCGCCGGCGACACCACCTGCCGGGACAAGGCCACGTACCTGGTCGCCGAGCTGGCCAAGTGCCAGGCCAACAACACCGCGGCCGGGTTCACCGCCGGGTATCTGTCCGGCTTTCCCGAAGCCGACTTCGACAACCTCGAGGCAGGCCGCCTGTCGAACGGCAACGTGCCGTACTACTGCGTCCACAAGACCATGGCCGGCCTGCTCGACGTGTGGCGGTACGTCGGCAGTACCCAGGCCCGCGACGTACTGCTGAACCTGGCGGCGTGGGTCGACCGGCGGACCGGCCGGCTCGGCTACAGCCAGATGCAGTCGGTGCTGGGCACCGAGTTCGGCGGGATGAACGCCGTGCTGACCGACCTCGCCCAGGCCACCGGCGACACGCGGTGGCTGGCCGTCGCCCAGCGGTTCGACCACGCCGCCGTGTTCGACCCGCTGGCGGCCGGCAGCGACCAGCTCAACGGCCTGCACGCCAACACCCAGGTCCCGAAGTGGATCGGCGCCGCACGGGAGTACCAGGCCACCGGCACCACCCGCTACCGGGACATCGCCACCAACGCCTGGAACATCACCGTCGGGGCGCACACCTACGCCATCGGCGGCAACAGCCAGGCCGAGCACTTCCGCGCGCCGAACGCCATAGCCGCGTACCTGAACCAGGACACGTGCGAAAGCTGCAACACCTACAACATGCTCAAGCTGACCCGGGAGCTGATCACGCTCTACCCGGACCGCGCCGACCTGGCCGACTACTACGAGCGGGCGCTGCTCAACCAGATGATCGGCCAGCAGAACCCGGCCGACAGCCACGGGCACGTCACCTACTTCAGCTCGCTCAACCCCGGCGGCCGCCGCGGCCTCGGCCCGGCATGGGGCGGCGGCACGTGGAGCACCGACTACAGCTCCTTCTGGTGCTGCCAGGGCACCGGACTCGAGACCCAGACCAAGCTGGCGGACTCGATCTACTTCCGCGCCGGCACGACGCTGATCGTCAACCAGTTCCTGCCCTCGGTGCTGAACTGGACCGAGCGCGGCATCACGGTCACCCAGACGACGTCCTTCCCGGCCGGCGACACGACCACCCTGCAGATCACCGGGAACGTCGGCGGGACGTGGGACCTGCGCATCCGCATCCCGGGCTGGACGAGCGGGGCGACCATCGCCGTCAACGGCGTGGCCCAGAACATCGCCACCACACCCGGCAGCTACGCCACCGTGACCCGCGCGTGGGCCACCGGCGACGCGGTCACCGTCCGGCTGCCGATGAAGGTCGTCCTGCGGCCGGCCAACGACAACGCGAACGTCGCGGCGGTCACCTACGGGCCGGTGGTCCTGGCCGGCAACTACGGGAACAGCACGCTCACCGGGCTGCCCACGCTCGACCCGGCCTCGATCACGCGGACCAGCAGCAGCACGTTGTCCTTCAGCGCCAAGGCCAACGGCGCGACGGTGGGCCTGGTGCCGTTCTACGACGCTCAGGGCTTCACCTACACGGCGTACTGGTACACCGGCGGGCCGGCGTACCACTTGGTCAACGCGGGGAGCGGGCTGCTGCTGGGTGTCGAGAACATGTCGACGGCCGACGGCGGCCGCGCGCTGCAGTGGACCGACAACGGCACCGCGGACCACAACTGGGAGATGATCACCGACGGGACGGCGGTCCGGTTCCGCAACGCCAACAGCGGCAAGGTGCTCGGCGTGCAAAATATGTCCACTGTGGACAATGCCCAGGTCCTGCAGTGGTCGGACAACGGCACGGCCGACCACCGGTGGACGGTGGCCGACCAGGGCGACGGCACGGCGAAGATCCGCAACGTCAACAGCGGCAAGCTGCTGACCGTGGCGAACGGCTCGGCCGCGGCCGGCGCGTTCGTCGTCCAGGGCCCCGACAACGGCGCCGCCGCCAACCGGTGGCGCATCGTCCCCGCCGGCTGAGACCGTGGTCGTCAGCCGGCGAAGTGGGTTTGGCTCAGTGAGAGGAGTTTCTGCTGGGTGGTGCGGTCGTGGGACACCGGTGGCGTGCTTGATTCCCGGTCCCGGTTGAAGTAGCGGCCGGTGACGCCGGCCAGGGCGGGGTCGGTCGCGATGCGTGTCGCGCCTCTCGCTCCTTCTGCGGGGGTGAGCAAGCTGCGGCGGATCAGCGCGCGCAGGGGGCGCAGCAGCGGGGGCACGAGGTCGTCGATGATGTCGGTGGCGACGATCCCCGGGTGCAGAGCGTTGACGGTCACTCCGTCGGCGGCGAGGCCGCGGGCGAGGGCGTAGCCGGCGGTGACGGTCATGAGCTTGGCGCGTGCGTAGGCCTCGAACGGTGTGAACCCGTTGGCGGGATTGAGTTCGGCGAGGTCGTCGATGCCGGTCAGGTCGAGGGTCGCCGGGCGGGGCTTGCGTGCGAGCTTGAGCTGCCGGGTGTCGTTGAGGGTGTCGCTGGCGATGTTCACCACGCGGGCCCGGCCGCGTCGCAGCGGCGCGTCCAGCAGGGTGGTGAGGCCGTACGCGGCGAGGTAGTCCAGGGCGATGTGCATCTCGACGCCATCGGCCGAGACGCGGTGTTCGGGGTAGTGCGCGCCCGCGTTGTTGACCAGGATGTGGATCCGGTCGTGCCGGTCCAGGATGGTCTTCGCGGCGGTCACGACGTCCGCGCGCCGGGACAGGTCTCCGGGGACGACGTCGAGCCGCTTCGCCGCCGGTGCGCCGACGCGTGCGCGCAGTGCGTCCGCACGAGCGGGATCGCGGGCGACGGTGACCACGTGTGCGCCTGCGCGGGCCAGGTCGGCGGCGATGATCCGGCCCATGCCGCCGGTCGCGCCGGTGACGACGGCGACTTTCCCCGTCATGTCGGGGACGGCGGGGGTCACCGGGTGATCCGCGGGCAGGCGTGGGTGTACTTCGGGGTTTCGGCCTCGTCGACCAGGAACGCGGCGAGATCGGCGCGTCCGATGGAACTCCACAGCCGGATCCGCAGGTCGGTGCCGACCTTGTACTTCCCGGTCTCGCCGTGGTCGGACAGCTTCGGCGGCCGCGCGATCGTCCAGTTCAGGCCGGAGGCGGTGATGAGCGGCTCCATCGTTTCCTTGTCGCGCATCCGCTCGGCCACGTTCGCCCACACCGCTTGCGAGTACAGGGACTTGTCGTGGGTGTCCAGCACGCCGTGCGCGCTGACGGCGATCAGGCGGGCCACTCCCGTCGCCTTCATCGCGGTGACCGCGGAGCGCATGCCGTCGGTGCACACCGTCGTCGGGCCCTGGCCGGCTCCGCCCAACGCGCTGATCACCGCACTCGTGCCCGGCAGGGCGCGCGTGAGGGCGGCGACGTCCGTGACGTCGGGCCAGATCACTTCGTCGAGTCTTTCCCCGGGTGCGAACGTGCCCGCCCGGCGGACCAGCGCGACCACGCGATGCCCGTGCCGAAGCGCCGCGGACACCACGTGGCGCCCGGTGGCCCCTGTCGCCCCGAGGACCGCCACCGTCATCTGTGAAACAGATTGTCTCATACTTCGATCCTGCACGCTCGCGGATCTATGAGTCAAGATGTCTCATAGATTGTCCGCTGGTGCCGTCACAGGCGTGAGGCTGTCCGGATCAGTTCGGCGAGGGTGCGAGACCGGCTGTGCGCCGGCCAGACGATGTGGGTCGTGACCGGCGGAGCGTCACTCAGCGGAACGGCAGCGTGCTCCTCCCACAGCCACGTGCGGGCGGACTCGGGAAAAACCGCCGCGGTGCGGCCGAGGGCGATCAGCTGGGCCAGCTGCGTCTGGTCGTGGATTTCGGGGCCCGGGCCGGGCCGGTAGGTGCCGTTGCCGGCCCAGCGGGCGAGCGGAAGGCCGGGAACGTCCGCGATCTCTTTCAAGGACAACGTCTTCCGCTGGGCCAGGCGGTGTCCGGCGGGCAGGATCGCCACCTGCGCCTCCGTCATCAGTGCGACGCTGTCGAACCCGGTCAGCGAGTTGAACGGCGTGTGCATGAGCGCCACGTCGGCGCGGCCGTCGCGCAGCATCTCCTCCTGTTCGCACGTTCCGCTCGGCAGGACCTCGATCTCGGCGGCGCCGGGCTCGGCCGCGTAGGCGTCGAGGAGTTTGTTCAGCAGTTCGTGGAACGCGCCGGCCTTCACCGCCAGCACCAGCCGGTCCCGGGAGCCGTCCTGGCCGCCGGCGCGGCGGGTGCGCCGGACCGCGGCTGCCGTCGCGTCGAGCGCCACCCGGCCCTCCTGCAGCAGGATTTCCCCGGCGCCGGTCAGCGAGACCCCGCGGCGGTTGCGCTCCAGCAACGTGACGCCGAGACGCCGCTCGAGCTGCTGGATCGCCCGGGACAACGGGGGCTGGGCGATGCCGAGGCGCTCGGCGGCCCGGCCGAAGTGCAGTTCGTCGGCGACGGCGATGAAGTACCGCAGCTCGCGGGTCTCCACAGTGTCCATGCCACAGCGTAGCCCGCTGTGATACCTCGCGAGTATCACAGTGCACCGGATCGGTGTTGGCCGCCCCGCCCGGCAGCGGGTGAGGATCGACGGCATGAGCACCGATCACCTCGCACTTTCCCTGCCCGGGGGCACCTGGTCCCTGGGCGAGCTGACCGTGACCCGGTTCGGCTACGGCGCCATGCAGCTGGCCGGCCCCGGGGTCATGGGCCCGCCCGCCGATCGCGGAGGCGCGCTCGCCGTCCTGCGCACGGCCGCCGACCTCGGCATCACCCACATCGACACCTCGGGCGCCTACGGCCCGCACGTCACCAACGAGCTGATCCGCGAGGCGCTGCACCCCTACCCCGCGGAGCTGCACATCGTGACCAAGGTCGGCGCGCGCCGCGACGCACAGGGCGGCTGGCCCCCGGCGCGGCAGCCGGCCGAGCTGCGCCGGGCGGTTCACGAAAACCTGGAGACCCTCGGCGTCGAGCGGCTGGACGTCGTCAACCTCCGCCTCGGCAACGCGCAGGGGCCGCAACCCGGCTCGCTCGCCGAGGCGTTCGAGACCCTGGTCGAGCTCCAGCGTGATGGAGTGATCCGGCACCTCGGCGTTTCCAACGCCACGGCGGAACAGGTCGCCGAAGCGCGGGCGATCGCGCCGATCGTGTGCGTGCAGAACGCCTACAACCTCGCCCACCGCCACGACGACGAGCTGATCGACGCCCTCGCGAGCGACGGCATCGCCTACGTGCCGTTCTTCCCGCTCGGCGGGTTCAGCCCGCTGCAGTCCTCGACGCTGTCGGCCGTTGCCACGCGGCTGGGCACGACACCGATGTCGGTGGCACTGGCCTGGCTGCTGCACCGGGCGCCCAACATCCTGCTCATCCCCGCACCTCGTCGCTCGCGCACTTGACCGAGAACATCGCAGGCGCGGCAACCACCCTTTCCGCCGACGACCTGGCCGTGCTGGACCGGGTCGGCCGGCCGTGACGCGCGATGTCCCCGCCGGCGGATCGGGACCCACCCGTTCGTGCGATCCCGGCCGGGAGGGCCTGCCACCCTCCCGGCCGGGGCGCGCTCAGCGGCGCACGGTCACCGAACCGGTGAGCGGGCCGAGCCGCACGGTGTGCGTACCGCGGGCCAGGTTCGGCAGCTCGAACGTGACGCACGCGGTCCGGCCCGGCCACACCGGCACCGGCCGTTCGGCGGCGACCACGCCGTCGACCCACAGCACCGCCTGGTACTCGCCGGCCTTCTCCCCGACGTCCTTCACCGACGCGGTGACCCGGGCGGGCGACCACCCGTGGCCTTCGTCGGTGCGGAGGTCGGCCACGGCGAAGCGCGGCGCCGGCCCGGGAGCCCGGTCGCGGACGAAGATGTCCGAGCGCCCGTTCGTGTCGTCCTCGACGAGGTTCGTCGCCTCGCTTTCGAACGCCACGTACTTGCCGTCGGTGCTGATCGACGGGAAGTCGCTGTAGGCATCGCCTTCCCGACCGCCGAGCGCGCCGGAGACCTTGTCCGTCTTCGCCGTGCGCAGGTCGCGCACGAACACGTCGGACGCGGCGTCGCCGTCGCCGGGCACGAGGTTGCCGGCGAAGCTGAAGAACGCGACCGCGGTCCCGTCGCCGCTGATCCTCGGGCTCGCCGTGTAGGAATCGGCCCCGCCGGTCCCGCTCGCCGCCTGCGACACCAGCGTGTTCGCGTGCGTCTGCCGGTCGTAGAGGTAGACCTGCGAGGGCCCGTCGGCCGGGCTGATCACGTAGGCCACCTTCCGGCCGTCCGCGCTGATCGACGGCTGCGTCGCCGCCGCCCCGTCGGGCGCCGGGATCGCCTCCGTGGTCCCGGTCTCGCGGTCGCGGACGAACACGTCGCGGTGGTCGTTGCCGCCGCCGGGCACGAGGTTTTCCGCGCCGCTTTCGAACGCGACGAACCGGCCGTCGGCGCTGACGCTCGGCTCGAGCGAGTCACCGTCCGCGGGGGCGCCGCCGAACCCCGCCGAGACGAGTTCGGTGGTCCCGGCCACGCGGTCGCGCAGGAAGATGTCCTGCTTGCCGTTCGTGTCTCCCTTCACCAGGTTCGTGGCCTGGCTGAGGAAGACGGCGTAGCGGCCGTCGGTGCTGAACACCGGCTGCCCGGACAACCCGTCGGCCTGCTTCTCGTCCGACGACACCGAAATCAGCTCGGTCGCGCCCGTCCGGCGGTCGTGGGCGAACGAGTCGGGGATCCCGTTGGCGTCGCCCGGCACCAGGTTCGTCGCGCCGCTGAGGAAGCCGATGTACCGTCCGTCGGGGCTGACGGTCGGGCTGAGCGACCACGCGTTCGCCCCGGTGCCGTCCGAGGCCACCGTGATCCGTTCGATCGCGCCGGTGCGCCCGTCCCGCGCGAAGACGTCCATGTCGTCGTTGGTGTCGCCGGGCGCGAGCTCGGCGGAATCACTGGCGAACGCGATCACCCCGCCGTCGCCGCTCATGGCCGGCCAGAAGGTGTGGGCCCGGATCTGCCCGCCGTCCCGGGTCATCGAGACCCGCTGCGTCGCGGGTGGCCGCGGGAGCGCGAAGTCGGCCGCGGCGGGCCGGTGGCCGCCGGTCACGACGACCTGACGCGGGACCGTGGCCGAGATTCCGGCCGCCGAAGCCGCCACCTGGTAGGTGCCCTCGGGCACGTCCTGGACGGTGTAGCCGCCGTTCCCGTCCGAGACGGCGGTGAGCTCGTCGAGCACGTCGAGCACCCGGACCGTCGCGCCGGGCACCGTCGAGCCGGTCGGCCCGTAGGTGACGCGGCCGCTGATCGTGCCCCGCGGGGTCGCTTTCAGCGCGACGCGCACCGCCGTCTGCTTCCCGGTGGCCACCACGGCCCGCACCCGCTCGTCGCGGTACCCGAACCGGGACAGGGTGAGGTCGTAGGCGCCGGCGGGCACGCGGATCTTGAAGTGCCCCTCGCCGTCACTGGTGTAGGACCGGCCGGTGGACGCGTCCGTGATCGTGGTCTTCGCCAAGGGTTTCCCGGACGCGGTCACCGTGCCGGTGATGCCGCTCGCGAGCCGTGCCTCGGCGACGGCGGCGGCCGCGTCGATCCGGCCCGCGCCGAAGCGGGTGTTCGGCCGCGCGCCGTAGCGGTCGTCGAAGAACGCCGTGCCGGTGAGGATGTCCAGGGTCTCGTCCGGGGTCAGCTTCGGGTTCGCCTGCAGCATCAGCGCGACCGTGCCCGAGACGTGCGGGGTCGCCATCGACGTGCCGCTCAGCAGCCCGTACTCGCCGCCGGGCAGTGAGGACAGCACGTCCACGCCCGGCGCGGAGAGGTCGGGCACGACATAGCTGTCCGGCCAGCTCGCCGGGGCGTCCACCCAGTCCTTCTTCCGCACGACACCACCGCACGAGAAGTCCGGCACGTTGTCGCCGTCGTCCGTCGCGCCGACGCCGGTCGACTCGAAGACGTTGCCGGGCGCCGCCGAACCGCCGGGGACGCAGTCGTTGCCGATGGCGAAGGCCGGAAAGGCGCCCGCGAGGTGGATGTTGCGGGCGGGCTCGACCATCTCGCTGCTGTAGCCCTCTTCGCCGAGCGACATGCTCACGACGTTCGCGGGCTTGCCCGCGGGTTTGCCGTCGGCGTCGTACGGCGCGATCGCCCACTGCATCCCGGCGATCACCTGCGCCAGCGTGCCGGAGCCGCCCGGGATGACGAGGCCGGCCATCAGCTCCGCGCCCGGGGCGACGCCGATCTGCGTGCCCGAGCTGTGCCCGCCCGCGATGGTGCCCGCCACGTGGGTGCCGTGGTAGGAGCTGTCGTGGGGCGTGGAGTGGACCGGCGAGCCGTCGGCGGCGAACTCGAGCCAGCCACCGGGGTGCTCCGGGTTCGCCGGGTCGGCGCTGACGAGCTTGCCCGCGAGGTCGGGGTGGGCGGTGTCGATGCCGGTGTCGAGGATCGCCACCCGCACGCCGGTGCCGGTGGTGCCGCCGGCCTGGACCCGGTCGGCGCCGATCTTCGACACGCCCCACGCGACGGCCGCGTCCGCCTCGGCCTTGGCTTGCTTCCGCTGCGGCTCGGTCGGCGTCTTCAGCGTGAAGTTGGGGATGACGCGGTCGACCAGCGGCAGCGCGGCGACGGCGTCCAAGGTGGCCGGGGTGGCCCGGACGAGCACCATGTTCTTGAGCCAGAAGGTGTTCACCACCTGGTCGCGGCGGGCGCCGACCAGGTCGGTGACCGGGGCCTGCATGGCCTTCGCCGAGTCGGTGAGCGTCCGGCGCGCCGCGTCCGGGGAGGACGGCGCGAGGCCCCGGTCCTTCAGCACGACCACCGCCTCGAACCGCGTGCCCGGACCGGACCGGGCACCGGCGATCCGGTCGAGCAGTTCCTTGGCGATCTTGTGGTGCGCGGCGGCAGGCGCGTCCGGTGCGGCGGCGGCCGTCGCCGGCAGGGCGCCGAGCGACCCGGCGGCGACGAGCACCGCCAGTGCCAACCGGCGGCCGCGGGTCCGCGAGGCGGACAGGGACATGGGGAGACTCCTTCGCTCCGTCAGGTTCCGGCGGACAAGCGAGACGGCGCGCCCCGAGTGAGGTTGCGCGCCGTCGACGTCAAAACGGTGCATGAGTGATCAACACATGACAAGCTCACCGAGGCGGCGAATTCCCGCCAGGTGGCGGGAACCCGACAGGGGAGGGACGGCGGGTGCTGGAACCGATCGGGCTCGGTGACGCCGAAGAAGCGATCTACGACGCGCTGGTCCGGCGCACCCGGGCGACGGTCGTCGAACTCGCCGGGGACGCCCACCGCCCGCTGCCGGTGACGCGGCGCGCGGTGCGGACGCTCGCCGGGCTGGGCCTGGCGACGCAGGACGCCGGCCGGCCGGCACGCTACGTCGTCGTCCCGCCGGACCGGGCGATCGAGGCGGTGCTGCGCGAACGCGAGGCCGCGCTGCGCGATACGCGCCGCCACATCGGCACCCTGATGGAGATGTACCGCGCGAGCACGCGGTTCGCGCACCCCGGCGAGCTGGTCGAGGTGATCACCGGCCGGGACGAGGTCAACGAGCGCTGGGCGCGGATGCAGCAGGACATCCGGGTGCAGATGCGCGGGTTCGACCGCCCGCCGTACGCCGCGCCACGGGGCGCCTCGGACTCGAACGAGGTCGAGCTGGGGCTGCTCGGACGCGGGGTGAAGTGCCGGGTGGTCTACGACAAGAGCGCGGTCGAGCTGCCCGGGCGCATCGACGACATCGAGCTCGGGATGCGGCACGGCGAGCAGGCCAGGATCGACGGCGACGTCCCGATGAAGCTCGCGATCGCCGACGACCGGCTCGCGATCATCCCGCTCATGCGGCCCGGCGACCCCGCGCTCACCGCGTCGTACCTCATCCACCCGTCCCCGCTGCTGGACGCGCTGATCGCGTTGTTCGAGGCGGTCTGGGCCCGCAGCGTGCCGGTGCGGTTCGGCCCCGCCGAGCCCGGCGAGCTGTCCGCGGACGAAGCGAAGCTGCTGATGCTGCTGGCCTCCGGTGCGACCGACAAGGCGGCCGGGCGGGCGCTGGGCTGGAGCGAGCGGACCGTCCAGCGCCACGTCACCAAGCTCATGACCCGGGTCGGGGCGCAAACCCGGTTCCAGATCGCGATGGAGGCCACCCGGCGCGGCTGGATCTGAGGGCCTGCTGCCCTTCTGTCACGGTGGGCGGCAGGTTGTTTCACCGCAACAGGAACGCGGTCGGGTCGCCGGCGCTCAGCTCGCTCCGGCGAACGCGGCCGCTTCGGCCAGGTACCGCGCCACCGGTCCCAGGGTCAGCATCCCGCTCGCCGCGCCGGCGTGTTCCGCCGCTGCGTCGCGCAGGGCTTCCGCGGCGGCGGCCGCGATGCCGCGCTCGCCGAGGCGGACCGCGGCGCGGGCGGTCAGGCACCACATCGCCTCCTGCAGGTGGTCGCGCGGAGGTTCGGGCGCGTCGGCGAGGGCGACGCGGGCCGCTTCCCGTTCCCCGCGGGCGAGCAGCACGTGGGGCTGGGTCCACGGGCGGTACGGACCCCAGTCGAGGTGCGGGTCGGCCGGTGCGGCCCGGTCGTGCAGCAGGCGCAACCCGAGCAGCGCCACCGCGAACAGGCCGCGGTGCAGGCCCGGCATCCCCGCCGTCCGGAGGGCGTCCTCGGCGGCGCGGTACAAGGCGGCGGCCGTGGCGGGGGCCGGGTCGCGGGCGGCCGTCGCCCGGGCGCGGAACCACGCCGTGAGGACCGGGACCAACGGCGATTCGGCGGTGGCGGCGAGCCGGTCGGCCGCGCCGGCGTGCGCGGCCGCGGTGTCGAGGTCGCCGAGCGCCGAAGCGGACTGCAGGCGGACGAGCCGGCCGAGGACCGCGAAGGCCCGCAGCTCGTGCCGCGTGGCCACGTCGAGGATCTCGGCGCCGATCCGGTCCCGGACCATCGCCAGCCCGGGACGGTGGAAGGACTGCAGGAACACCCCGTTGAGCGCGAAGGCCAGCACCGCGGGATCGCCGAGAGCGCGGGCCCGTGCTTCGGCCTCCCCGGCGGCCTGCCGTGCGCGTGCGCGCTCGGCGGCGGTGAGGTCGCCGCTGCGGCTCTCGACGGCGATCGTGGCCAGGAGCCGGGCTTCCAGGTCGGGCGGGCCGCCGGGGCCGAGGGCGGTGAGCGTGCGCTCGGCGGCCGCCACGACGGCGCGTGCCTGCTCGCGGTCGTCGGCGCGGCTCCAGATCGCGGGCACGTCGTAGGCGCCGATGATCCGCGCGGTCAGGAGGAGGTCGCCGGTGCGTTCGGCCGCCTGGATCGCGGTGAGGCGGTCGCGTCGCGAGTGGACGAGGGCGTCGCCTCCCGCGAGTGCGAGCGTGCGCGCCAGATCCACGGT
This sequence comes from Amycolatopsis sp. NPDC003865, assembly GCF_053605345.1. NCBI lineage: Bacteria > Bacillati > Actinomycetota > Actinomycetes > Pseudonocardiales > Pseudonocardiaceae > Amycolatopsis > Amycolatopsis sp. NPDC003865. Next base: position 65,388 of record NZ_JBSGJA010000034.1, read on the forward strand.
GGTGCGCGGGCCGAACCGGGCCCCGGCCGCCGGCCAGGCGGTCCCGTTCCCCGCCCCGGTTTCGGTGCCGGTCAGGATTTCGGTCTCCAGCCGCCGGAGCTCGGCCCCGGGGTCGAGCCCGAGCTGGTCGACGAGCATCGCGCGAGCGCGGCGGAGGGTCGCCAGCGCGTCGGCCTGGCGTCCGGCGCGGTGCAGGGCGCGGGCCAGCAGCCCCCAGGCCGGCTCGCGCCACGGGTGTTCCGCGACGTGGGCGCCGAGTTCGGCCACGAGCTCAGCGCCCTCGCCCGCGTCGAGCAGCACGCGGGCGCGCAGCTCGACGGCCGTCAGCCTCAGCTCCTCCAGCCGGGTTCGCTCGCGCTGGGCCCACGCGGAGTCCGGCACATCGGCGTAAGCGGTTCCCCGCCAGGCCGCGAGTGCCGCGCTCAGGTCGGTCACGGCGCCGGGAGCCCGCCGCGTTCGGTCCAGGGCGTCCTCGAACCGGTGGACGTCCACGTCCTCGCGCGGCAGCCGCAGCGCGTAGCCGGGGCCTTCGGTGACGATCACCCGGGGCGGGGTGCGCGGCGGCCGGCCGGGTTCGAGCGCGCGGCGCAGGGCGGCGACGAACGTGCGCAGCGCACCCACCGCCCGAGCGGGCGGGTCGGCCCACAGGTCGCCGACGAGCGTGTCGGTGGTGACCAGCCGCCCCTCGGCCGCGACGAGCCGGGCGAGCACTTCGCGATGGCGGGGCCCGCCCAGGTCCACCGGGCTCCCGTCGTCGCGCAGCGCCCGCACGGCGCCCAGCACGTCGATCCGCATGCCGCCATCATCGCGGCCGCGCCCGGAGCGCGCTCCTCGTACTGATCGGTTGCTGATCGGTGCCGCCGAAGCTGACCGGGTCGGATTCCCCCAGCAGAAAGACGGCCCTCGATGACACTCACCATTCCCGGGTTCGACCACCTCCGCCTGCCCGGTGCCGGCGGCATCGAACTGGCGGCCGCCGTCGGCGGCGGCGGCGACCCGGTCGTGCTGCTGCACGGCTTCCCGCAGACCCACCTGATGTGGCGGCACGTCGCCGAGCGCCTCGCCGCCGACCACACGGTGATCTGCCCCGACCTGCGGGGCTACGGCGCCAGCGACAAGCCGCCCGCCGACGACCGCAGCGTGTACGCCAAGCGCACCATGGCCGCCGACGTGGTGGCGCTGGCGGCGGCGCTCGGCCACGAACGCTTCGCCCTCGTCGGGCACGACCGGGGTGCCCTGGTCGCGTTCCGCGCGGGCTTGGACCACCCGGAGTCCGTTACTCACCTGGGCATCCTCGACGTGGTGCCGACGCTCGACATGTGGCACGTCCTGCACGGCGTCCCGGCGGCGGTCGGCTACCACCTCTTTCTCATGGCCCAGCCGCCCGGCCTGCCCGAGACGATGATCGCGAACAGCGCGGACGCGTTCTTCGGCTCCTTCCTCGACGCGTGGGCCGGCGACCCGGCGGCGATCGCCGCCGAGGTGCGGGCGGAGTACCTGCGGGCGAGCGCCGCCGCGGTGCCGTCGATCGTCGCGGACTACCGCGCTTCGGCCGGCATCGACGTCGACCACGACCAGGCCGATCTCGACGCCGGCTCGCAGCTGGCCATGCCGGTGACGGTCGTCCAGCAGGACTGGGGCGCGCAGCTGGGCTACGACGCCGCCGGCGTCTGGAAGGCGTGGGCGCCCGACCTGGACCACCGGCTGACCCGGGCCGGGCACTTCATGGCCGAGGAGGCACCCGGCGAAATCACGGCCGCGATCCGGGACCTGCTGGCCCGCTGAGCCGCGAGGGCGCGTCGGCGAAGGCGCGCACGAACGACGACACGCAGACGTCCGGGGTCTTCAGCGAGGCGACGATGTGGCCGTCGACGCTCAGCGGCGGATCGAGTGGCACGGCGCGGACCCGGCGCGCGGCGAACCCCGTCAGCTGTTCGGCGGGCAGCAGCGTCCACGCGTTCTGCCCGGCGCCGATTTCGATGAGGATCGTGAGGATCGAGCCCTCCGAGCGGGCCCCCGCCGTGCTGCCCGCCCGCCGCAGCGCCGAGATGACCGCGTCGTGCAGGGCCGGGTCCTCGTCGTGGGCGGGCAAGCGCAGCGGGGTGCTCTCAAGCTCGTCGAGCGTCACGCCGGTCCGCTCCGCCAGCGGGTGCCCGTCGGACACCACGGCGAGGAGGGGTTCCGACCACGCCCGCACGACGCGGAGCCCGGTCGGGTCCACCGGCCCGCGCACCAGCGCGAGGTCCAGCTCTCCGGCGCGGACGGCCGCCAGCCGGGCCGGTACCGGCAGGTCCACCAGCGACGCTTCGGCCGGCCGCTCGCCCTCGCGCAGGAGTTCCGCGGCCCGTTCCAGCCGTGCGGTCACCCCGGGGGTGACGCCGATCCGCACCCGGGCGGCGGGCTCGCCGGCGACGACGCGGACGCGCGCCGCCGCGGCGAGCGTGTCCCGGGCCGCCGCGAGCACCCGCTCGCCGGCCGGGGTGAGCCGGACGTGCCGGGGCGACCGGTCGAGCAGCCGCGTGCCGAGGTCGCGCTCGAGCCGGGCGATCTGGTGGCTCACCGCCGGCTGCACGATGTCGAGCCGCTCGGCCGCCCGGCCGAAGTGCAGTTCCTCGGCGACCGTCACGAAGTACCGCAACGCGCGCAACTCCACGGCTGGTCCCCGCCCTCACGATGACGAAAAGTGATCGCTGAACAGTCTAGGTGGGTCTGGTTCCCGGGCGTCCCGGCAGCTGGAATCGGTCCATGCACATCGGTACCGCTCTGATCGAGCCTTCTTCTCCCGCCGAGGTGGCGGCCGCGGCGGCCGACGCCGCCGACCGCGGCTTCACCGGGTTCTGGACCAACCAGCAGCCCGCGGGCTGGGATCCGCTCACCCTGCTCGCTTCCCTGCGCCGTCGCCCGCCGGAGATCGGGACGGCGATCGTCGCCACCTACCCGCGCCACCCGGTCACCACGGCGGCCGAGGCCCTCACCCTCCAGGCCGCCGCGGGCGGGGTGGTCCTGGGCGTCGGCCCGAGCCACGCCTGGTACATCCGCGAGCAGCTCGGCCTCGGCTACACATCCCCGCTGCGGCACACCCGCGAGTACCTGACGATCCTGCGGCCGCTCCTGCACGGCGAACCGGTCCGGTTCGAGGGCGAGTTCTTCACCGTCGACACCCGGCTCGACATCACCGCCCCGGCCCCCGCCCTGCTGCTGTCGGCGCTGGGGCCCCGCATGCTCGAACTGGCCGCCGACCTCGCCGACGGGGTGGTCGTCACCTGGGCGACGCCGCGGATGATCGCCGAGTCGATCACCCCGCGCACCGCCCCCGGCGCGCGCGTCGTGGCGCAGCTGATCACCTTGCTGAGCCCGGATCCCGGCCACGCGCGAGCGGAGCTGGCCGAGCGGCTCACCGCGGTGGGGCAGCTGCCCGCGTACCGCGCTTCGCTGGGCCGCGCCGGATTGACCGGGCCGGCCGACACGGTCGTCATCGGGGACGAGACGGCGATCACCGACGCGCTCAAGCGCTACGAGGACGCCGGCGTGACCGACCTGGTGGTCAGCCCCCTCAACGAGCGGAGCGCGACCCTCGACCTCGTGACCTGAGCCCCGCGGCGTCCCCGGGTCACGCCGGGGGCGCCGCCCACGCGGCGAGGTCGTCCCAGGCGGTCAAGCGCAGCCCGCTGGTGAACCGGCGGGGCGTCCCGGTCACCGGGTCGTCGAACGCCACCGCCCGCGCCAGCAGCTGCAGGGGTTTCGTGAAGTCCCCCAGGGGCTTTTCGCGCAGCGTCGGGTAGAAGTCGTCGCCGAGGATCGGGATGCCCAGGCCGCTCAGGTGCACGCGCAGCTGGTGCGTCCGGCCGGTCGAGGGCACCAGCCGGTAGCGGCCCAGGCCGTCGCGGTGCCCGGCCAGCTCCACGTACGTCTCGGCGTTCGGCTCGCCCGGCTCCTCGCGCGCGGCGAGCACCCCGCGTTCCTTGACGATCCGGCTGCGCACGGTCCGCGGCAGCTCCAAAGCGGGATCGAAGGGCGCGATCGCCTCGTACTCCTTGTGGACCTTCCGGTCGCGGAAGAGCGTCTGGTACTTCCCGCGCAGCTCCGGCGTGATCACGAACATCACCAGCCCGGCGGTGACGCGGTCGAGGCGGTGGGCGGGGGACAGCTGCGGCAGGTCGAGGTCCCGGCGCAGCCGCACCAGCGCCGTTTCGAGGATGTGCTGCCCGCGCGGGATCGTCGCCAGGAAGTGCGGCTTGTCGACGACCAGCAGGTGCTCGTCGCGGTGCACGACACCGATCTCGAACGGCACCGGCACCTCGTCCGGCAGGTCGCGGTGGAACCAGATGAACGAGCCGGGCGCGTACGGGGTGTCGACGCCGAGCGGGCCGTCGGAGCCGTGGATGCGGTCCTCGCGCAGCATCTGCTCGATGCGGTCCGGGGTCACCCGCGGCAGCCGGTCGACGAGGTGCGCCAGCAGGGTCGGCCACTCGCCGTCGGGCAGTTTCAGCCGGGCGGGCTCGAGCCCGTGGCGGGGCGGGATCGGGGGCCGGAGCTTGCGTCTCATCGTCCCCCGACTGTAGCTAACCCTCCGACGGCGTCCGGTAGCGCGCGAGGTAGCGGGCGGTCGCCTCGGCGTTCTTCGCTTCGGCGGCCTCGGCGCGGATGCGGCGGCCGGTGTGGTGCGGGAAGCCCTGGCGGCCCAGCCGGTGCTCGACGCTCTCCTCCATGTACGCGCAGGAGTAGAAGTACGCCACGAGCGCGGCCATGAGGACCAGGGACAGCCGCAGCCAGATCGAGCCGGGCAGCAACAGCCAGACCGCGCACAGCGGCACGATGCCGACCGACCGCTGGAGCACGTACCGGGCCCGCCAGTGCTTCGAGGTCGCGTCGTGCAGGGCCCAGTCGTTGTAGCGGGCCGGGAGTTTGACGCCGACCGCGTAGCCGAGCCGGCGGAGCAGACCAGGTCGTTCCATGGGTTCTAGAGTACACTAATGGTTAGTGTACTAACTGTCTCGTGGGCCACGTTAGGATCGCGCCATGATCGACCTGGGTGAGGACCCGCTGAAGCTGGACCGGCAAGTGTGCTTCGCGCTGTCGGTGGCTTCGCGCAGCGTGATCGCGATCTACCGGCCGCTGCTGGAGCCGTACGGCCTGACCCACCCGCAGTACCTCGTGATGCTCGCGTTGTGGGAGCGCTCGCCTCGGTCGGTGAAGGACCTGGGTACGACGTTGCGCCACGAGCCGGCGACGCTGTCCCCGCTGCTCAAGCGGGTCGAGGCGCTCGGCTATGTGACGCGGAGCCGCAGCCGCGAGGACGAGCGGCAGCTGACGGTCGAGCTGACCGGGAAGGGCCGCGCGCTGCGCGCCGAGGCCGAGAAGATCCCGTACAAGGTGGTCGAGACGCTCGGGATGGACGTCGCCGAGCTGGAGGCGCTGCACGGCGTCCTGACCCGGGTCATCGACGCCACGGCCTGAGGAATGCCCCGCCGCCGCGCGGGGTTGAGCACGGTGTGCTGAAGATCAGGCTGGGCGTCGCACCGGCGGCGGGGACCGGGCCGGCTGAATTCGCCGGGCTGGCCCGGCGGCTCGAGGACGCCGGCGTCGACTCGCTGTGGCTGTCCGAGCTGGTCTACTCGCCCGAGGTCGACCCGATGATCGGCATGGCGCACGCGCTCGGGCGGACTTCGCACCTCAAGGTCGGGACCGGCGTCGCGATCCTGCCCGGGCGGCACCCGGTGCTGGTCGCCAAGCAGCTGCTGACACTGGCCGGGCTGGCACCGAAGCGGGTCCTGCCGGTGTTCGGGCTGCGTCCGGCCCGGAAGGCGGAACACGACCTGTTCCCGGTGCCGCCGGGCCGCCGCGCGGCGGTGTTCGACGAATCCCTGATCTTGCTGCGCCGCCTCCTCGAAGAGGACGAAGTGTCCTTCGACGGCGAGTTCTTCCAGGTGTCGGAGGTGTCGCTGGGCCCGCGTCCGGCGAAGCGTCTCGACGTCTGGCTGGGCGGCTCCGCCCCGGCGGCCCTGCGGCGGACGGGCCGCCTGGCGGACGGCTGGCTGGGCAGCTTCCTCACCCCGGCCCAGGCGCGCGACGCCCGTCTGGCGATCCAAGCGGCCGCGGCCGAGGCGGGGCGCGAAATCGAGGAGGACCACTTCGGGCTGAGCCTGGCGGTGGCGGAGCACGGCGTGCCCGGCGAGCTGGTGGCCGCGGCGGCCCGGCGCAATCCGGGCGTGCCGGTGACCGACCTCGTGGCGACGAGCTGGGCCGAGGCGCGCAGGCTGGTGGAGCAGCACATCGAAGCCGGGCTGTCGAAGTTCGTGATCAGGCCCGGGCACGGGGACTTCGAGGACTTCCTGGAGAAGTTCCAGGCCGAGCTGGTGCCGCTCCAGAACTGACGGCTGAGGCTGTCGAGAAGAACAAGACTGCACTTCTCGCGAGTTCGCGGGCACCCTCGTCGGCATGCGTGAACTCGCCGCCGAGCAGGACCGCCTGACCACCCTCTACGCCCGCCTCGACGCGTTGCGCGGCGAAGCGGCCGCCGCCCTCGCCCGCGGGCACGCGGCGGACGTGTGGCGCGCGGAGCTGACGCGGCTGACCGCGGCCGAGCACGGGCTGTGCTTCGGACGGCTCGACCTCACCGGTGGCCGGCGGGTCTACATCGGACGCCTCGGGCTGTTCGACGCCGACGAGGCCCTGCTGGTCGACTGGCGCGCCCCGGCCGGCCGGCCCTTCTACACCGCCACCGCCGCCGAACCCGGCGACGTCGTGCGCCGGCGCCGGATCACCACGCGCGGGCGGACCGTCGTCGCCCTGGACGACGAGCTGCTCGACCCCGACGCGCCCGCGGACGGCCTCGTCGGCGAGGCGGCGCTGCTCGCCGCGGTGACGGCCGAGCGCACCGGGCGCATGCGGGACGTCGTCACGACCCTGCGGGCCGAGCAGGACCGGATCGTCCGCGACGGCGCGCGGGGCGTGCTCGTCGTGCAGGGCGGCCCCGGCACCGGCAAGACGGCCGTCGCCCTGCACCGGGTCGCCTACCTGCTCTACACCCACGCGCACCTGCGGACCCGCGGCGTCCTCGTCGTCGGCCCCAGCCGGGTGTTCCTCGACTACATCGGCCAGGTCCTGCCGGGGCTCGGCGAGGACCGCGTGGTGACCGCGACCGTGCCCGACCTCGTCCCCGGCGTCGTCGTGAGCGCGGCGGACTCGGCAGGCGAAGCCGTCCGCAAGGGCCGCGCGGGAATGGCGGCGGAGCTCGCCGGGCGGGTGCGCGCGACGGTCCGGGTGCCCGGGGAGCCGGTCGACGTCGAGTTCGAGCGGCAAGTGCTGCGCCTGGAGCCGGCGGTGATCCGCCGCGCCGTCCGGAAGGCGCGGGAGACCGGGCTGCCGCACAACCCGGCGCGGCTGGTGTTCCACCACGAGGTCGTGGGCACGCTGGCGGGGGAGCTGGTCGACCGCATGGAGGCGGTCGTGTTCACCGAGACCGGCGAGGCACTCGACGGCGGCAGCGCCGACGGCCGGCTGAGCGACGCCGATCTCCGCGCGCTGGCCGGTGCGGGCGTGGTGCTCGGCCCCGAGGACGACAGCCCGCGTTCGCTGCTGGACGAGGGGGACCGGGAAGCCGTCCGGACGGCCCTGCTCGGGGACGCGGGCGTCCGGGACGTGCTCGACGGGCTGTGGCCGCCGCTGACCCCGGCGGACGTCGTCGCGGGCCCGTGGAGCGCCGCGGACGTCCCGTTGCTCGACGAGGTCGCCGCGCTGGTCGGCGAGAGCGTGCCGGTGTTCGGGCACGTGGTGGTCGACGAGGCCCAGGAACTGTCCGAAATGGACTGGCGGATGCTCGCGCGGCGCTGCCCGTCGCGGTCGATGACCGTCGTCGGGGACCTGGCGCAGACCGGGACCGCGGCGGGCGCGGTGTCGTGGGACCGCGTACCCCGGCCGCACCGGCTCGCCGAGCTCACCGTCAACTACCGCACCCCGGCCGAGATCATGGCGGTCGCGGCCGGGCTGCTCGCCGCGCACCGCCCGGGGCTGCGGCCGCCGCGGTCGGTGCGGGAGAGCGGTGAGACGCCGTGGCGCGTCGAAACCACGGACGTGCCCGGCACGCTCGCCGCGCTGGCCGCGGGGCACGCGAGTGGCAAGCTGGCGATCATCGCGCCGCGGACGGCGGACCTCGCGGCCGCGCTGGCGCTTCCGGTGCCACCGGACCTCACCGACGACGTCGTGCTGCTGACCCCGGCGGAAGCGAAGGGCCTGGAGTTCGACCAGGTCGTGGTCGCGGACCCGGCGGCCATCCTGGCGGCCGGGCCGGCGGGCCTGTACGTGGCGATGACGCGGGCCACGCGCGGACTCGGCGTCGTGCACCCGGGCCCGGTGCCGCCGGAACTGCGTTCGCTGGCCGTCCGGGACGCCTAGAACTCCAGCTGTTCGGTCTTGCGCGGCATGAGCAGCAGCGCCACCACCGAAACCACCGCGACGACCAGCAGGCCGACGAACACGTAGTGCGTCGCCTCCGCCAACGCTCCTCGCACGAACCTCGCCACGGGGGAGTCCGTGTGGCCGCCCAGGACGAGGCTCGTCGCGTCCACCGACGGCGGCAGCTTGCCCGCGACCTCCGGTGGCGGAGAAGCGAACCGCGAGGCCAAGGTCGCGTTGGCGATCGCGCCGAAGACCGCCGCGCCGACCGCGCTGCCCAGTGACCTGCTGAACAGGTTCGTCGCCGTCACCACGCCGCGGCGGTCCCAGCCGACCACCGACTGGACCGCCACCAGCGTCGGGCTCGACGTCAGGCCCAGGCCCAGCCCCAGGACGAACGCCGCCAGCGCCGCCGCCCAGATCGACGACGACGCGTCCAGCGACGCCACCAGGACGCCGCCGCCGACGACGAACACCGTGCCGATCAAGGCCGTGTCGCGGAAGCCGATGCGCAGGTAGATCTTGCCGGCCAGCGACGCCGAGATCGGCCACCCGACCGTCAGCGCGGCCACCGCGAACCCGGCGACCAGCGCGCCCGCGCCGAGGACGCCCTGGGCGTAGGTCGGCAGGTACGACGTCAGCCCCATCAGGACCGCGCCGACCACCACGGCCAGCAGGTTGCCGCCCACCAGGATCCGGCGGGTGAACACCCACAGCGGCAGCACCGGCTCGGCGGCGCGCTTCTCGACCAGCACGAACGTCACGAGCAGCGCCGCGCCCGCGGCGAAGATCGCCACGCTCGGCACCGAGCCCCACGCCCACGCGACGCCGCCTTCGAGCAGGCCCAGGATCACCAGCGAGCAGCCGGTCGTCAGCAGCGCCGCACCCGGGTAGTCGACCTTGTGGGCCTTGCGCTCGACCTTCTCGGCGAAGTTGCGGTGCAGCATGAACGCGGCGATCGCGCCGAGCGGCAGGTTGATGAAGAAGATCCAGCGCCAGTCCAGGTACTCCGCGAACACGCCGCCGAGCGTCGGGCCGACCACCGACGCGATGCCCCAGACGCTCGCGACGTAGCCCTGCACCCGGGCGCGCTCCTCCACGGTGTACAGGTCGCCGATGATCGTCATCGACATCGGCTGGATGGCCCCGGCGCCGATGCCCTGCACCGCGCGCGCCGCGATCAGCACCGGCATGCTCCACGCGGCGCCGCAGAGCACCGAGCCGACGAGGAACGCCGCGATCCCGAAGAACATCACCGGGCGCCGGCCGAGGACGTCGGCGAACTTGCCGTAGAGCGGGACGGTGACCGCCTGGGTGAGCAGGTAGATCGAGAACAGCCACGGGAACTGCGAAAACCCGCCGAGGTCGCGCACCACGGACGGGACGGCGGTCGCGATGATCGTGCTGTCCAGCGCGACGAGCGCCGTGCTGAGCATGACCGCGACCAGCACCGGGCCGCGGTCGGACCGGAAGCCGACCCCTTTCGCGCTGGTGGCGGCGTCGGTCGTCATCGGCGGGCTGCTCCTCGGGAGGGTCATGACCGGGGTCAACTACTTTGCTGTCCTAAGCATTCCACCGGGGTCCCCGGGACCCCAGTGAATTTCCGTCCCGGTGCGCATCGCGGAAGATGGGTCGGATGAGCGACTGGATCCGCCCGATCGGACAGGGGTGGGTGGTGCGCGACGCGGTGCCCGGCCCCGACGTCGACGAATTCGCCGAGCCCGACCGCGTGGTCGCCGCGCTGGCCGCGCCCGGTGCCGCCGACACCCTGCTGGCCGTGCAGCACCCGGCCCGGACGCCGGCGGCGCTGGCGCGCGGGCTCGGCCTGGCCGACGCGGTCCCGGTCGCGCGCGCCGTGCTCGAACGGCTCCGCAAGCGGTTCTACCGGCCGGTGCGCGAGGTCGTCGCGCCCTACCGGATCGAAGGGCCGGACGGCGTGGCGCTCGGCCTGCTCTGCCTGGTCGACCCGGCGGCCGTGACCGACGACGGCGCCGCGCGGGTCCGGCACACCGAGGACGTCTACGCCGACGTCGTGGCCGAGCGCGCCGCGGTGCTGGCCGGGCTCGGCTGCGCGACGAGCGCGGCGATGCTCGTCCCGGCCTCGGACGGCGACCTGCTGACCGAGCAGGTCGAACGGGCCTGCGCCGGCCTCGGCCTGCCCGATCTGTCCACCACGGACGCGGCCGGGCGGCGGCACGAGCTGTGGGTGGTGCCGCCCGGCCCGCTGCAGAACCGCCTGCTGGCTTCGGTCGCCGCGGCGGACCTGCTGGTGGCCGACGGCAACCACCGGGTCGCGGCGGCCTCGGCGGCCGGCCACGGCGCGTTGCTGGCCCTGGTCACGGCGGGGCCGCGGCTGCGGATCGGCGCGATCCACCGGGTGCTGACGGGCACCGGCCTCGGCCCGGAGGACCTGGTGTCCCGGTGGACCGCGGCCGGGCTCGACGTCCGCTACGACGAGCACGCGGAGCCGGTCCCGGGCGAGGTGGTGGTCCGCGCGGGAGCGGCGGTGCTGCGGATCCCGCTCCCGGTCCTGGACGGGCCGCACCCGGTGATCGACCACGAGGTCGTCGAGCGGGTCCTGTTCGCCGACGCGCTGGGGGTGGACCCGGACGGGCCGTGCGTCCGGCCGCTGCCCGCGGGCCGGCCGCTGCCCGCGGGCCGGCCGGTGCCGCCCGGCGCGGACGCGGTCGTGCTGCTGGCGCCGGTGCGGTTCGCGGACGTCCTCGCCGTGCACGCGGCGGGGCGGCGGATGCCGCGGAAGGCCACCTACTTCACGCCGAAGCCACGCAGCGGGCTGGTGCTCGCGGAGCTCTAGCTTTGTGATGCCCAGGAACGTTGTCCCGAGTTGAGGTGACCACTGGCGGCCTGTCGTGCAGACAGGTGAAGGCCTCCGGAGACCTTCGTGTCCCACCCTAACGCCACCCTGACCGCACGTACCCGGCTGCGGCTCGCCCGCCTGATCGTCGAGCAGGGCTGGACCCATGCCGAAGCGGCGAAGATGTTCATGGTCGCCGCCAAGACTGCCGCGAAATGGGCGCAGTGCTACCGCGCCGAAGGCGTGGCCGGGATGGCTGATCGCAGCAGCCGCCCGCACCGCAGCCCGGCCCGCACCGCCGGCCCGGTGGTGCGGGCGATTGTGCGGCTGCGGTGGCGGTACCGGTCGTGCCCGGTCCAGATCGGTGGCCGGCTCGGCCTGCCCGCTCCACCGTGCACGCGGTGCTGGTGCGCTGCCGGATCAACCGCCGGTCCCGCATCGACCGGCTCACCGGCGAACCCCGACGAAACCGCGGTGACTGCCGCCGCGGTGCTGCGCCGGGCGGTGGCCTACGCCTGCTTCTACCCGACGGAAACACTGCGGCGGGCAGCACTACCGGGCTGGCTGCACTTCTGCAATCACCATCGACCCCACAGCGCAACCGGCGGCAAGCCGCCGGTCACCCGGCTGACCAATCTCCCTAGACATCACATCTAGCGGGCGTCCCACCAGGCCAGGACCCGGGTCGCGAACAGCGTCAGCCACTTCGACGGCTCGCCCGGCGGTACGTCCACTTCGAACCACACCCGGCCGGTGTGCCGCTCGGTCTGCAGCCACGTCCCGTCCGGCTGCCGGGCCGCGCGGATCAGCTCGATCGCGTCGGCCAGGCGCGGGTCGGGCCGGTCGGTGTCGCGGAAGTACGAAGCCGCGTTCAGCACGTCGTAGTGCCAGCGGATCGGGTAGGAGAAATCGCCCGCGTCGGGGATGATCGGCTCGCCCGTCGAAAGCCGCCGCAGGAGGTGGCGCTCCAGCAGGTACTCCTCGCCGGCCCGGCGGGCGGCGCGCGTGGCGGCCGAGCCGCCGGTGGCCGTTTCCCAGGCGAGGAGGCCCTTGAGCGAGTTGAGTGTCGAGTGGACGGACGAGCGCGTCGATCCTTCGACCCATTCGCAGTTCCAGCCGCCGTCCGGCAGCCGGTGCTCGACGAACCACTCCGCGATCCCCGCGACGTCCGCGCCGAGCCAGACCCCGTTGGCCAGCGTCCAGGCGTTGATGCAGCAGTCGACCTCGCCGTCCCAGTAGGGCAGGTTCTCGTACTCCCACCGGCTGTTCCCGGCCAGCAGCGCCGCGGTGCCGCGCAACGCCGAAGCGTCCAGACCCCATTCGCGCAGGGAATTGAGCGTCCACGTCGTCGCCGTCCACGGCTGCGGCTCGTCGCCGCGGAAGCCCGCCGGGAAGAACGCGCCGCCCGCCCACTGGCCGTCCGCGTCCTGCAGGGAGAGCAGCCGGGCGCCGAAGCCTTCGGTCGCGATCCGCGCCCGCGTCGCCGCCCAGACCTCGGGCGGCTCGCCCGCCAGGTCGCGCTCGACCTGCCAGCGCAGGGCCGGATCGGAGGCGCGCAACCAGGCGAGCACGTCCATCAGGCCCCCGTGACGCCGTCGATGGCTTCGCGCAGGAAGTCGGCGTGGCCGTTGTGCCGCGCGTACTCGTGGATCATGTGCAGCATCACCAGCCGCAGCGAAACGTCCTCGCCCCAGCGCGCCTGGTACCCGGTGACGTCCAGGGACTCGGCCGCTTCTTCGATCTTGCGCGACTGCTCCACTTCGGCCTGCCACGCTTCGAACGCCTCCGCGCGGGTCGAGGTGCTCGCGTCGTAGGCGGCCTGGAAGTCCCCTTCGGACGACCACCGCAGCGGGATGTCCTCGGCGTTGATCACCCGCCGGAACCAGGTGCGCTCGACCTCGGCCATGTGCCGGACCAGACCCAGCAGCGACAGCGTCGACGGCGGGCTCGACGCCCGGCGGAGGTCCTCGTCGGACAGCCCGTCGCACTTCATGGCGAGGGTGGCGCGGTGGAAGTCGAGGAACGTGCGCAGCATTTCGCGCTCGCCCCCGGTCAGGGGTGGTTCGGGTCGTTCGGTGGTCACGGAGGAGTGTGTAACACATCCGGAAATGTCGTACCCGTGTTTTAAGCTCGCGCGGTGGACTTGCCCGTGATGCCGCCCGTGCGGCCGATGCTCGCGAAAGCCGTGCACGAGGTGCCTCGTGACCTGGGGCTGCTGTACGAGCCCAAGTGGGACGGCTTCCGCTGCGTCGTGTTCCGCGACGGCGACGAGATCGAGCTCGGCTCCCGCAACGACCGCCCGCTGACCCGCTACTTCCCGGAGCTGGTCGAGCTGCTGGCCGCCGCGCTGCCGCCGCGGTGCGTCGTGGACGGCGAGATCGTGCTGGTCACCCCGGCCGGGCTCGACTTCGAGACGCTGCAGCTGCGCCTGCACCCGGCGGCGTCGCGCGTGCGCAAGCTGGCGGAGGAGACGCCGGCCAGCTTCGTCGCCTTCGACCTGCTCGCCCTCGGCGACACCGACCTCACCGAGGCCCCCTTCCGCGAGCGGCGCAAGCAGCTGGAAAGCATCCTGCGCACCGACGCCGAGGGCCTCCAGCGCGTCCACCTGACCCCGCTGAGCGACGATCCCGCCCAGGCCGAGGACTGGTTCACCCGGTTCGAGGGCGCGGGCTTCGACGGCGTCATGGCCAAACCCGGCGACCTGCCCTACGAGCAGGACAAGCGCGTGATGCTGAAGGTCAAGCACGAGCGCACGGCCGACTGCGTCGTGACGGGCTTCCGCTGGCACAAGGACGGTGCCGGCATCGGTTCGCTGCTGCTCGGGCTGTTCGACGACGAAGGCGTGCTGCACCACGTCGGCGTCGCGAGCAGCTTCACGAAGGCGCGGCGGGCCGAACTCGTCGAGGAGCTGGCGCCGTTGCGGGAGAACGCGCTCGAGAACCACCCGTGGCGGTCCTGGGCCGAGTACGAGCCCGAGCCCGGGCGCCGGCCGGGCGCGATGAGCCGCTGGGCGCCGCAGAAGGAGCTGTCGTGGGAGCCACTGCGGCCCGAATGGGTGGCGGAGGTCCGCTACGAGCACCTGCAGGGCGGCCGGTTCCGCCACGGCGGCCGGCTGGTCCGGTTCCGGCCCGACCGCACGCCGGAGTCGTGCACGTACGCCCAGCTCGACGAGGCACCGCCCGCCGAGCTCGCCGAGCTGTTCGGGGAGGCGCGATGAGCGAGGCGCTGGTGCTCGACGTCGACGGCGTCGAGGTCAAGATCAGCAGCCCGGACAAGGTCTACTTCCCGGAGCGGGGCCAGACGAAGCTCGACCTCGTCGAGTACTACCGCGCGATCTCGGGGCCGCTGCTGGCCCGGCTCGGCGGGCGCCCGCTGCTGCTGGAGCGCTACCCGGACGGCGCGGGCGGCAAGAACTGGTTCCAGAAACGCGTGCCCAAGGGCGCGCCGCCGTGGCTGAGCACCACGGTCGTCTCGACACCGAACGGCACGACGAGCGACGCGCTGGTGGCCAAGGACCTCGCCCACATCCTGTGGGCGGTGAACCTGGGGTGTCTCGGCTTCCACGTCTGGCCCTACCTCGCGAACAGGCCCGAGGTGACCGACGAGCTGCGCGTCGACCTCGACCCGTCGCCGGGGATCGGGTTCGACGAGCTGCGCGAGGCAGCGTTGCTGACCCGCGATTTCCTGGCGGAGCACGGCATCGAAGGGCATCTGAAGACGTCCGGTTCGCGGGGGCTGCACCTGTACGTGATGCTCGAACCGCGCTGGGACGGCTTCCAGGTGCGGGCCGCGGCGGTCGCGCTCGCGCGGGCGCTGGAGCGGCGGCACCCGGAGAAGATCACCGCGCAGTGGTGGAAGGAGGAACGCGGGTCGCGCGTGTTCGTCGACTTCAACCAGAACGCGCCGCACAAGACCGTGTTCGGCACGTGGTGCGTGCGGCCGCGGGTGGGCGGCCAGGTGTCCACGCCGATCGCGTGGGACGAACTGGACGGTGTCGAGCCGGACGCGTTCACGCTCAGCACGGTGCCGGCGCGGGTGGCCGAGCGGGGCGACCCGTGGGCCGGGGCGGGGGAGCGGCCGCAGTCGATCGAGCCGCTGCTGGAGATGTCCGAAGCGGACCTGGCGAACGGGTTGATGGACGCGCCCTGGCCGCCGGTGTACCCGAAGATGCCGAACGAGCCGCCGCGGGTGGCGCCGAGCCGGGCGAAGAAGGCGTGAGGTGGCCACGGTCGCGGAATGCCCGGCCGACGACGGGTTCCTGCCGGCGCTGCTGACGGCGATGACGGCCGAGCTGGTGGTGGTGTACGACCTGCCCCCGGACGCGCGCCTGCGTCCGCTGGCCCCGGCGAGCCGGTTTCTGCTGGCCCGTGACGGTTCCCGGGCGATCGGCTGCTGCGCGGTGGAGCCGGTTTCGCCGGGGGTGCACGAGCTGAAGCGGATGTTCGTGGCGCCGGACGCGCGCGGAACCGGGGTGTCGACGGCGCTGGTGGCGGAGTCCGAGCGCCTGGTCCGCAGTGACGGCGGGGTGCGCCTTCGGCTCGAAACCGGAATCCGCCGGCCCGCGGCGATGAGGTTGTACGAGCGGGCGGGGTACCTGCGGGTGCCGAACTTCCCGCCGCACCAAGGTGATCCGGAGTCGGTCTGCTACGAGAAGGAGCTGGCTTGGCCGGCCGGTGGTGCGAGCCGGGGCGAGAGCTGGCTCCACGCGAGCAGCGCCAGCAACCCGGTCACCCCGAACACCGCCGCCTGGCCGGCGACCGACGCCGCCGCGCCGGCCAGCGGGGCCGCCGCCGTCTGACCGGCGCCCAGCCCGGCGAACGACCACGTCACCCCGCGGGCCGGCCGCTCGGGGAACAGCCGGGCGGCCCACAAGATGCACAACCCCGTCAGCGCCATGTACGTCAAGCCGAACAGCGCGCTCGACACCAGCGCGCCGGGCAACCCCGGGCGGGGCAGGGCGAGCAAGCCGATCCCGCCGGCCGCCAGCGTCCACACCGCCACGTTCGCGGTCCGCAAGCCCACCCGCTCGGCCAGCCGGCCCGCCCCGCCGCCGAACAACCCGGCCACGCCGATCGCGCACCAGCAGCACGTGACCGCGACCGGGCTCAGGCCCGCTTCGGCGAGCCGCGAGCTCGAGAACGTCCAGTACGGCGCGCTCGTCACCCCGATCAGGACCGAGTTGACCACCAGCGGCGCCTTGCCCCGGGCCGGGGCGGGCTCCGGCGGCACAGCCGGGGCCTGGGGCAGCACCCGCCGGGCGAGCAGCGTCACCCCCACGCCGAGCGCGGCGAACGCCGACCAGATCGCGGGCCAGCCGAACGTCAGCAGGGGCGTGAACGCCGAGGCCGCCAGCCCGAGCCCGGTGCCGGTGTTGGCCCAGGTCTGCGCCCGGTCCCGGACGCTCGCGCCGACCGTCCGGCCGATCAGCTGGGCTACGCCGGGTGACACCAGGCCCGCACCGGCGCCCGCGACGACGATCCCCGCCCCGAACACCACGACCCCCGGTGCGGCGGCCATCACCGCGAGGCCGAGCGTCGCCGCCGCGCCGGCCAGGACGACCGTGCCGTGCGCGGAGCGGCGGGACGCCACCGGCGAGATCAGCAGCCCGAGGCCGTACCCGGCGGTGGACAAGCCGCCGAGGACGCCGGCGCCGACGGTCGTCAGCCCGAACGTCTCGCTGAACCGCGGCACGAACAGCCCGTACGCGTAGCGCGCGAAGCCGTAGCAGAGGGCGATCACGGCCGCTCCGGCCGCGGCGGTCGACCACCACGTGGCCGTCGTCTTCCGTTCCGTTTCGAGGGCCATGGCCTCCACCAAACAGACAGGTCTGTCTGTTGTCAATCGATGGTACGGTCAGTGCAGGCCAGAGCCATACCGATCGGTCAGGAGGACGCTGTGGGCCGAACCCCTCCCGGTGCCGCGCGCGCCAAGGTGCTCGAGGCCGCGTCGACGCTGTTCTACCGCGACGGAATCCACGCCGTGGGTGTCGACACGGTGGCGGCCGAGGCGGGCGTGACGAAGGCGGCTCTCTACGGCAACTTCGGCTCCAAGACCCGGCTCGTCGTCGCCTACCTGCGGGAACGCGACCGGCGGTGGCAAGAGGAGATCGACCGGATCACGCAAGCGCACGCCGGCGCGCGGGCCAGGGTGCTGGCGGTGTTCGACGCCTACGAGACCTGGCTGGCCCGCGACGGCTACCGCGGCTGCGCGTTCCTCAACGCGACCTCGGAGTTCCCCGACCCCGACGACCCGGTCCGCGAAGTCGTCCGCCACCACAAGACCGCGCTGCACGGCTTCCTGCGCGCCCAGCTCGACCGGGCCGGACGCGCCGACGCCGGACGGCTCGCGGACGAGCTGATGCTGCTGCTCGAGGGCGCGACGGTCACCGCCGTCGTCGCTCGTGACGCGCAGCCGTTCCGCACGGCGAAGCGGCTCGCCGAGACGTTGACCGCCTAGATCTCCAGGTCCAGCGAGAGCTGGCCGAGGTCATCGCCGGCCGGAGCCACGCGGATCCCCGCCGGCGGGGCCGGCAGCGTCGCGACGCACGCCGGGCAGGGCGCCACCTCCGACGTCGTCAGGTCCACCGGCTTCCAGCTGCGGGACTCGCGCTCCCCGCACGCCGAACGCCGGTAGCGCAGGTCGCCGGAGCGGGTCATCAAGTGCGCCAACGGCACCTCTTCGGGCAGCACGCCGACCAGGTACCAGCGTGGCGCGCTCACCGCGGTGGTCGTCATGGCCCTCAGTCTCCGTCGCCGCTCCCACGCCCCCGGCGCATTTGCCGGTCTTCGGCGTGGCGGGGCCTCAGGCCTGGTCCGGCAGGTAGCGGAGGATGTGCAGCAGCCCGCGTTCGTCGACCGCCGACGGGTCCGGTGCCACGCACGCCGCCAGTTCCGCCAGTACCGCGTCGGCGTCGATGCCCGCGCCGATCAGCACCAGCTCGGTGCGCCGGGGCTCGTCCGCGGGCCACGCCGAGCGCTCCAGCTGCACGAACCCGCCCACCGTGTGCAGCCGGAAGCGCTCGCCGGCGCCGAAGTCGGCCTGGCCCTTCATCCGGTACAGCCCGGCCGGGCGCCGCTCCAGCCATTCGACGAACGCCTTCGGCGCCAGCGGCGTCCCGGCGGTGAACGTCACCGTCTCGTACGCCGCGTGCAGGTGCTCGGCGTGGTCGTGCTCGCGCAGGTCGTCGAACGACAGCTGGCCGACGCGCTCGCCGCGGGGCTCGGGGTCGAAGAACAGCCGCGGGTCGACGCGCCCGTGCGAGGTGACCAGCAGCGGACGGCCCGGCGCGAGCTCCTCGACCGTCGCGGTGAGCTTCGCCAGCTCCTCCGCGGCCACCCGGTCGGCCTTGTTCAGCACCACCAGGTCGGCCAGCCGCACGTGGTCGGCCAGTTCGGGGTGGCGCTCGCGGGCGGCCTCGAACTCGGCGGCGTCCACCACCTCCGCGAGCCCGCCGTAGCGGATGTCCGGGTTCTCGCTGGCGATCATCAGCCGGATCAGGTCGCGCGGCTCGGCGATGCCGCTGGCCTCGACGACGATGACGTCGATCCCCGCCTCGGCCGAGGAGAGCCGGCCCAGCATGGCGTCGAGCCCGCTCGCGTCGACCGCGCAGCACAGGCACCCGTTGCCCAGCGAGACCATCGTGTCGACCTGGCCGGCCACGGCGAGCGCGTCGACGTTGACGCTGCCGAAGTCGTTGACCACGACGCCGACCCGGGCGCCCTCGCGGTTGGCGAGCAGGTGGTTGAGCAGCGTCGTCTTGCCCGCGCCGAGGAACCCGGCGACGAGAACCACGGGGATCTTGCGCACAAAACGACTCTAGCGTCGCGCGCGGGCGCGTCGATACACGGGGGACCGGCGCCCGAGAAGGCCGTTGGACGAATACCCTCGAAAAGACGCAGGCCGGCCGGAGATAAAGGATCACAGTGGCTTCACTGTCCACAGTGATCTATTGACGGGAAATGCGCAGTGACATGTCCGGATAACGCTTGGTAGCAGTTATTTTTCCGGCGTTTTCGCTGGCCGGGGCGGAATTCCGGGACGCGGCCCGGTGCCGTTCACATCCGGTGGATTGCGTCCGCGTGAACGTGGGGTACTCTCCCCGGCCTGGCCGGAGGCGCTGCGGTGGCAGCGACTTCCGGCCTGCCCCGTTGCCGGCGACCATCGGAGGAACGGTGAACCTTTCCGTCGGGATGCAGAACACGATTCCGGAGAGTGGGGGAGCGCGATGACGGTTACACCCGAGCGGGTGACGCCCTCGCTGCCGATCTACCAGCGCGTCTCGGAGGAGCAGAGCGTCAATTCCGCGGAAGCGGAGGAATTCCTGGACCGCATGTTCGCCGAAGGCGCCGCCGACGACGGCGACCGCTTCGAGACCCGGCTCGCGCAGATCCGCGCGGAAATCGCCGAAACGGGCACCTACCGGCACACCGCGGCCGAGCTGGCCTACGGCGCGCGCGTCGCGTGGCGCAACTCCGCCCGCTGCATCGGCCGGCTGTACTGGCACAGCCTCCGGATCCGCGACCGGCGCCGGGTCACCGACGCCGCCGCGATCGCCGGCGAATGCACCGCCCACCTGCGCCAGGCCACGCGCGGCGGCCGGATCCGGCCGACGATCACCGTCTTCGCCCCCGACACGCCGGCCGCGCCCGGGCCGCGCATCCACAACGAACAGCTGATCCGGTACGCCGGGTACCGCCTGGACGACGGTTCGGTCCTCGGCGACCCGCGCTACGCGGAGTTCACCGAGCAGGTGCGAAGACTCGGCTGGCGGCCCCCGGAGCGCAAGGGCTCCTTCGACGTCCTGCCGCTGCTGATCGAGGCGGAGCCGGGCGACCGGCGGCTGTTCACGCTCCCGGCGGACGCCGTCCTCGAGGTGCCGCTGACCCACCCCGACCACCGCTGGTTCGCCGGGCTCGGCCTGCGCTGGCACGCCGTGCCGGCGATCAGCAACATGCCCCTGGTGATCGGGGGCGTCACCTACCCCGCCGCGCCGTTCAACGGCTGGTACGTCGGCAGCGAGATCGGGGCGCGGAACCTGGCCGACGAGCTGCGCTACGACCTGCTGCCGGTCGTGGCCGAGCTGATGGGCCTGGACACGACGTCGGAGCGGACGCTGTGGCGCGACCGGGCGCTGGTCGAGCTGACGCTCGCCGTGCAGCACTCGTTCGACGCGGCCGGCGTGACGATGGCCGACCACCACACCGAATCGCGGCGGTTCCTGTCCCACCTGGACCGCGAAGAGCGGTCCGGCCGGCGGTGCCCGGCCGACTGGAGCTGGATCGTCCCGCCGCTGTCGGGCGGCCAGACCCCGGTCTTCCACCGGTACTACGACCCGCCCGACCCCGGGGAGCGGCCCGCGTTCCTCTCACCGGACTGAGTAGCCGCGGCGGGCGGGGAGCCACGGAGAGCAACGTCGGAGCGCCCGTATGGCGGATCGTGCGCGGCCCGCGGCGCAAGACCGCGCGGCAGGGCCGACAATGGGACGCATGACCGCAGTCCTCGTCGCCTACGCCGGGCGCCACGGCGGAACCCGGCAGATCGCCGAGGTCATCGCCGCCGAGCTCGGCGAAGCCGGCCTGAGCGTGGACGTACGCGACGCCGCCGACGTCGCCACCGTCGGCCACTACGCCGCGGTCGTCGTCGGCAGCGCCCTGTACTACCACCGCTGGCGGCCCGAGGCCGTGCGGCTGCTGGAGCGCAACGCCCGGGCGCTCGCCGAGCGCCCGGTGTGGCTGTTCCACAGCGGACCGTGCGGTCCCGGCGCCGCCGGTCACCAGGTCAGCCTGCCGGCGAACGTGGCGCTGCTCGCCGCGCGCATCGACGCGGAGCGCACCGCGACCTTCGGCGGCCGGCTGGACCCGGCGACCGTGCGCGGGCTGATCCCGCGGCTGATGGCCTCGGGCCGGCGCGCGGGCGACTTCCGGGACTGGGACCGGATCAAGGCGTGGGCCCGCGACGTCGGCCGCCGCGTCCGGACGCGCGTGTCGCTGTAGGCCCTTGCCCGCGCGGTCCGGTGGGTGCTAGACCAGCCCTGAGGTCTTCCGGTGAGAAACCGACGGGACGGGGCGAACGTGACGGAACGGGAAGCAGCACCGGCTCAAGGCAAGAAAGCGCTTACATCCGATCAGCGCAACGCGTTCCTCGCGGCGCTGCTCGGCTGGAGCATGGATTCGTTCGACTACTTCCTCGTCGTGTTCGTCCTCGCGGACATCGCGAAGGACAAGTCGTTCGGCGCGACGGCGACCCAGCTGGCGTTCATCACGACGGCGACCCTCGTGATGCGGCCGGTCGGCGCCCTCCTCTTCGGCCTGTGGGCCGACCGCGTCGGCCGGCGGATCCCGCTGATCGCCGACGTCCTGCTGTACTCGGTGGCCGGTCTGCTCTGCGCGTTCGCGCCGAACTTCACGGTGCTGCTGATCCTGCGATTCGTCTACGGCGTGGGCATGGGCGGCGAGTGGGGGCTCGGCGCGGCGCTGGCGATGGAGAAGATCCCGGTGGCGCGGCGCGGGTTCTTCTCCGGCCTGCTGCAGGTCGGCTATTCGATCGGGTACCTGCTGGCGGCGCTGGCGTACCTGCTGTTCCACTCGGCCCTCGGTCTCGAGTGGCGCTGGATTTTCGTGCTGAGCATCTTCCCGGCGCTGATCACGCTGCTGATCCGCGCCCGGGTGCGCGAGTCGGAGGTCTGGGAAGCGACCCGGGAGAAGCTGAAGGTGACGCGGACGTCGGTCAAGGACGTCCTGCTGAACGGGAAGGTGATCCGCCGCTTCGGGTACCTGATCCTGCTGATGACGGCGTTCAACTGGATGAGCCACGGCACCCAGGACGTCTACCCGAGCTTCCTCAAGGCCCACGACAACGGCGGTGCCGGCCTCAGCGCGTCGACGAGCACGTGGATCGCGGTGCTGTACAACGTCGGCGCGATCATCGGCGGCCTCACCTTCGGCACGCTGTCGGAGCGGCTGGGCCGCCGCCGGACGATCGTGACGGCCGCGGTGCTCGGCCTGCCGGTGATCCCGATCTTCGCCTTCGACCACGGCGCCGGGATGCTGGCGCTGGGCTCGTTCCTGATGCAGGTCATGGTGCAGGGCGCGTGGGGCGTGATCCCGGCGCACCTGACGGAGATGTCACCGGACGCGATCCGCGGCTTCTACCCGGGCGTGACCTACCAGCTGGGCAACCTGCTGGCGGCGCTCAACCTGCCGATCCAGCAGGCGATCGCGGAGTCCCACGGGTACTCCTCGGCTCTCTTGTGGACGGTCGTGCCGGGCCTGGTGGTGGTCGCCGTGCTGACCGCGATCGGCAAGGAGGCCAAGGGGATCCGGTTCGGCGAGTCGGCGGTGACGACGGCACCGGCCGGGGCGAAGTAGCTCGGCGGCGACGCCCGGGTCACCGAACCGTCTTCAGCCGTTCCACGAGCAGGAGCCAGTCGAGCGCCTCGGCCGTCGTGAGGTGCAGCGGGAGCGCCTCGCTCAGGCCCAGTGCCTCGATCGCCCGGCGGACCACCGGGGCGCAGCCCGCGATCGCGAACGGGACGCCGGCCTCGCGGGCGTCCGTGGCCGCCTCGACGAGCTCGGCGACGCCCCGGGCGGAACAGTGGGTGGCGCCGGTCAGGTCCAGGACGAGGACCGGCGGGGCCAGGCCGAGCTCCTCGCCGAGCCGCGACCGCAGCCGCAGGCTGCCGGCCAGGTCGATGTCGCCGTGCACGGCGAGGACGCTGACCTCGGCCGTGGTGGACACCACGAGCTCCATTTCCGGCAGCGGGTCACCGCACAGGCTGTCGTAGTACCGCGCCATCAGGGCGTCGACGTCCAGGCCGGCGGGGTAGGGGACGGCGTCGATCTCCCTGGCCCAGGCGCGGAGCGCCGCCAGCACCTCGCGGTGCCGGGCGTCGTCCTCGGGCCAGACCATACCTGTTACATCGCTCGCGGAGCCCATTCCGCAACACCGGCGCCGGTCACGGTGTGACCAGGCCCGCCTCGTAGGCGAAGATGGTCAGCTGCACCCGGTTGCTCACGTCGAGCTTCGCGAACGTGCGCGTGATGTGGGTCTTCACCGTCGCCTCGCTGAGGAACAGCTCGGCCGCGATGTCCGCGTTCGGCTTGCCCTGCGCGACCGCCGTGACGACTTCGCGTTCGCGGTCGCTGAGCAGCTCCAGCCGGGACTGGGCCCGGGCCCGGCGCGGGTTGGCGCGGGTCGCCACGAACTGGCCGATGAGCTGCTTGGTCGTGCGGGGCGACAACATCGCGTCGCCGTTCGCCACCACCCGGACCGCCCCGATGATCTCCTGCGGCGAGCCCTCCTTGAGCAGGAAGCCGCTCGCGCCGGCCGCGAGGGCCTCGAAGACGTACTCGTCGAGGTCGAACGTCGTCAGGATCAGCACCTTCGGCGCCCGCGGCTGGGCGAGCACCGCCGCCGTCGCGGTGAGGCCGTTCATCCGGCGCATCCGGATGTCCATGATCACCACGTCCGGCGCGTGCCGCGCGACCTGCTGGACGGCTTCGTCGCCGTCGCCCGCCTCCGCGACGACCTCGAGGTCGGGGGTGCTGCCGAGGATCATGGACAGTCCGGTGCGGACCAGCGGGTCGTCGTCGACGAGCAGTACGCGCACGCTCACCCGCCCATGCTAGGGCGCGGGCGGCACCCACGGGAGCGAGGCCCGCAGCACGAACGTCCGCTCGTCGGCCGGGCCCGCGGCGAGCGTCCCGCCGAGGAGCGCGATCCGTTCGTTGACGCCGGTGAGACCGGTGCCCGAACCGGGCGAGGGCACCGGGTGCGGCGGCAGCGCGTTGACGACCTCGATGAGCAGCCCGGCGCCGGGACCGCCGCGCACCGAGACCTCCGCGGGCGCGCCCGGCGCGTGCCGCAGGACGTTGGTGAGCGCTTCCTGGAGGATCCGGTAGCGGCCGTCCCGAGCGGCGCCGGGGCGGTGGTGGCCTGGTCGAGCAGGACGGTCAGGTTGACCGCGAGGCCCGCCTGCCGCGCGCCGGTGACCAGGTCGGGGATGTCGGCGAGCGTCGGCTGGGGCGGCTGCGCGGGCCCGCCGGCCGGCCGGTCGGCGAACCCGGGGCCGCGCAGGACGCCGATGACCTGGCGCAGGTCGTCGAGCGACTGCCGGGCGGTCGTCCGCACGGTCTTGGCCGCCGCCGCGGCGTCCGGGGTGGTGCCGCTGGTGACCTCGAGCGCGCCCGCCTGCAGCGAAAGCAGCGAAAGGCGGTGCCCGAGGACGTCGTGCATCTCCCGGGCGATCCGCGCCTGCTCCTCGCGGCGCGCCACCTGGTCGCGCAGGGCGGCCTGCTCGGCGGTCCGGCGCCGCGTTTCGGTGATGCTGTGCCGGACGACCCCGATGGTGAGCGGGATCGCCGTGTAGAACGCGGCGGTGAGGACGACCCCGGTCAGCATGGCGCCGGTCGTGCCCGTCGAGATCCAGGCTTCGGACAGCGACAGCTCCGCGTCCCGGCCCACGTCGCGCCACACCGCCAGGCCGGTCGCGGCGAACACGAGGGCCGCCGCGCTCCAGCGCCACCAGCCGGTGAAGTAGGTCGCGAGCGCGGCGAGGGCGATGAGCGCGGCCAGCGAGTCCGCGCGCAGCAGCAGCGGGGGCACGATCGCGATGCCGGTGACGACCAGGGGCCAGCGGTGCCGCCAGACGAGCATGATCGCCGCGCCCACCCCGAGGAACCAGCCCAGCAGCGCGCCGGCCGTCGGGTGGAGCTCGTCGCTGCCCGCCACGCTGATCTCCAGCGCCACGTTGGCGATCCCGCTCACCAGGCTCGCGGCGACCGCGAGCACGGTGCACACCACGCCCAGCACGGACCGTCCCATGGGAGAAGCCTACGGGCGCCGCCGTCCGCCCTTCCGCTGGTTCCCGCCGGCCGCGGTGACGACTTTCGTCGTAGCGCGCCTGAGTCCCGCGGACGACGCGGGCGGGGCCGCGCCACTGGTTACCTGCTCGCCGTCAGCAGAGGCGAAAGGAACCCCGATGACCGACTACACCCCGCTCCAGCAGCCCGTGGCCGCACCGCCCGCGCCGCCGCGCAACGGCCTCGGCACGGCCGGCTTCGTCCTCGGCCTCGTCGGGCTGGTGTTCTCGCCGATCCCGTTCGTCGGGGTCGTCGCCTGGCCGCTGGTCGTGCTCGGCCTGATCCTGTCCGCGGTCGGCGTCGCCAGGGTCCGGGCCGGGAAGGCCACCAACAAGGGGCTGTCGATCGCCGGGATCGTCGTCTCGGTGCTCGGGCTGGTGGTGAGCATCCTGTGGGTGGTGGTGATCGGCAAGGCGATCAGCGACGTGAACGACCAGGCCACCCAGCACCACACCGTGACCTACGAGGTGACCGGGGACGCGAAGTCGGCCGACGTCGTCTACAGCACGTTCGACCAGCACACGATCCTGATCAACACCGAGCAGTCGGCGGCGGTGCCGTGGACGAAGACGGTCGAGGCGACGGGGTTCCTCGAAGGCGCCCAGTTCGCCGCGACCACTGGGCCCGAGGGCGGTTCGGTCACCTGCAAGGTCGTCGTCGACGGCAAGCAGACGAAGACGGCGACCGCGTCGGGCCCGCTCGCGGTCGCCGGCTGCACCGGCTTCTGACGGCTCCGCGCCGCCCGGACGAGGGGGCCGGGCGGCGCGGGGAGGAGGGTGGGACCCGGCCAGGGGGCGGGTCCCACCCGTCAGCCGCAGTGCTCGAACTCGCTGTTGTAGGCCTGGCCGTCGACCGCGCCGCCCCACTTGACGCACTTGTCCGCGGCGGTGGCCGAGACCGGGCCGGCGAAGTAGGAGAACGCGCCCGAGTCGGTGGCCCGCGTCGAACCCTGGACCTCCAGGTAGGCCGACGTCTGCGTCGCCGTTCCCGCGGAGGTGCTCTTCATCGCGCTGACGCAGTTCTTGCCGTTCGAAGCGTTGTACGACAGGTACACCGTGCCCGCCGTGCCGAGCGGCGCCTGGTCGATCACGCCGTACCCGCCGCCGCACGCCGGGGCGCCCAGCTGGGTGTCCGTCACCGCCGCGTAGCGGATCGTGTCGTTGGCGTGGAACTCCGGGCCCGCTTCGAACAGCACGCCGATCGACGACTGCGACAGCTGCACCATGTCCGAGTAGGCCGCGTCGTCGCCCCACACGAGCAGGCTGCCCGCCGTGCCCGTCCAGTTGGCGCCCTCGTCGAACGACGAGTGGATGCGCAGTTCCTTGCGGCGGTCGCAAGTGGACGGTGCGGCGAAGACGATCCGGTTGTACCTGGCGCCCGTGTCGGTCGCGCTCATCCGCGCCGTGGAGCCCTCCACGGTCGGGGTGACGAGGTCGGTCGCGAAGGCGAACTTCGAGCTGAACGTCGCGCCGCCGTCGGAGCTGATCGCGAACGCGCGGTTGTGCGTGCCATCGGAGAGACATTTGTTGTCACTGTTGGCGTCGTTGCGCGCGGCGGCGTAGATCCGGCCGTCCTTCAGCTCGGTGACGCTGATCTCCTGCGGGTTCATCAAGTCCGATGTGGACGTGTCGGTGGCTCCGCGCTGCCACGTCGCGCCCTGGTCGTCGCTGTAGACCAGGGAACCGGTGTTCTTGCCGCCGGTCGTGTAGCTCATGCCGGCGACGATCCGGCCGGCGTGCGCGCCGCGGGTGAGCACGATGCCGTGCGACGGGCCGGTGGCCAGCCAGCCGGGCGCGCTCGCGAACCCGAGCTCGGTGGTCAGGACCCTGGGGGCGCCCCAGGTCTTCCCGTTGTCCTCGCTGATCGACACGCGCGGGATCCGGCCGCAGGCGGGATTGGTGTAGCACTGCATCGTGGACAGCAGCACGATCCGGTTGCTGCCCGGGATGACGATCGGCGCCGGGTTGCCCTTGGTGTCACCGTTGGCCTTGATGACGGTCTGCAGCGCGCTCCACGTCTTGCCGCCGTCGGTGGAGCGTTTCATGACGAGGTCGATCTCGCCGAGGTCGGCGCAGGTGGCGGCGCCGCCGTTGCGGCCCTCGGCGAAGGCGAGCAGGTCGCCGTTGTTCCCCTTGACGATGGTCGGGATGCGGTAGCAGTCGTGCCCTTCGGTGTTCTTGGTGAACACCAGCGTGCTGGCCACGTCGGCCGACGCGGCGGTGGCGCCGACGGCCGCCGGGACGGCGACGGCGGCGCACCCCAGCAGCCCGGCCAGGAGGCCCTGGGCGAGTCGGGTGATCTTCACGGTGAAAGCTCCCTACGGATTCGTTCTACGTCCTACGTCTCGGCGGTCAGCGTCGGCGCGGCCCGTACAAGACCCGTACAACCCGGCGTATAACGAACTATTCATGGCCGGGAGGAAAACGCCGGGTGAACGCTACGGCGAAGCTCGGCTCGCGGGTGCGCCGCAGATCGAGAACCCGATGTGGCCGGCGGCCCGGCGGCGGAGTTGCCGACGTCGGCGGTCAAGCCCGGCAGGGATGAGGTGCCGATGCGGCCGGCCGCCGGAAATCCGGTGACCGGCCGCATCCTCCGGCACCGCTCACCAGGGACGGTCGACTGCCCCGGTCGCCGGCGTGTACGTGATGTAGCCGCCCTGGAAGTCGCTGCGGTACACCCCGTTCGTGACGTACTCGTCGGTCGTCGGGTAGCGCAGGTACGACCGCTCCCAGCCCAGCGCCGCCCAGCGCTTGCGGATCTCGCCCTTCACCGCGTGCGCGCCGGTCGCGTTCGTGAAGTAGATCGAGTGGCCGAGGCTGAAGTGGTTGTACCGCCCGATGCCGTCGGGTGTGCCTGTTTCGTCGGTCGTCGGGTAGCCGAGGCCGCGTTCGTAGTCGAGTGCCGCCCACTTCTTGCGGATCTCACCGTAGATCGCGTGGGCACCGGTCGCGGCGGTGTAGTAGATCGAGCCGACGTTGGCGCCCTTGACGAAGTGGTTGTACCGGCCGACGCCGTCGGGTGTGCCTGTTTCGTCGGTCGTCGGGTAGCCGAGGCCGCGTTCGTAGTCGAGTGCCGCCCACTTCTTGCGGATCTCACCGTAGATCGCGTGGGCACCGGTCGGGGCCGTGTAGTAGATCGAGCCGACGTTGCCGTTGGCGACGAAGTGGTTGTACTGCCCCGAGCCGTCCGGCGTCGCCGCCGTGTCGGTCGTCGGCGGGCCGAGCTTGGCGTGTCCGCCGAAGGCGACGTACTTCGTCAGCACCGGCCCGGTGACGTACTTGGTGCCGGTCGCGGTACTCCAGTAGAGCCGGCCGTTCGCGTAGGTCCGGTAGTGGACCAGGCCGTCGGTGACCTCGGCCGCCGTCGGCGCCCCGAGCTTCGCCTGCAGTGCCGGGTCGGCCTTGTAGCGCTGGTCGATCGGGGTGTCGTAGTTCGCCGTCAGCGTCAGATCGCTCGTGCCGACCGTGACGACCCACGTCGTGTCGGTGGGACCGCCCTGCCAGCCGGTGAACTTCGAAACGCCGTCGGTGCCCAGCGGCGAGGCTTCGACGTCGAAGCTGGCGCCCTCGGTGACCAGCGCCGTGTTGACCCCGCCCTCGACCGGGATGCTCAGCGCCGCGGGCTGCGTGCTGAGCAGGGTGATCCGGTGCTGGCGCGGCCACGCCGTGTACGTCTTGGATGTGGTGACGCCCGCGCTGTCGGTCACCGTCGCGGTGAACTCCATCCGGGAGTCCGGGTGCTCGGTGAACGGCTGCGCGAAGCTCGCCCCCGTGCCGCCGGCGCCGGGGTGCGAGTGGCAGGTCGCCTCGCTCGGGCAGTGCCGGACCGCGGTGGTCCAGGTGACGGTGAGGGGGCCGTCCTCGGCGTCGGTCGCCGTGGCGCTCAGGCTGACCTGCTGGTTGACCGCGAACGTCGCGGTGTCGCCGGGCGTGGTCAGCGTGAGCTGCGGGGTGTGGTTGCCGGGCGCGACCTTGATGTCGGTCGTGCCGGTCAGGCCCAGCGGGTCCCGCACCGTCAGCTTCGCGGTGAACGACTCGGTGCCCGCCGCGTAGGCGTGGGACACCTTGGGTCCGGCGTCGGTCACGGTGGTCCCGTCACCGAAGTCCCAGTCGTACTTCAGCAGGTCGTTGTCGTAGTCGACCGAAGAGGAGCCGTCGAACGACACGGTCCGGGTGTCCGGGTCGGTCGTCGTCGTGGCCTTGGCGACCGGCGCGGTGTTGCCCGCCGAGTAGCTCAGCCGCCGCAGGTTGCCGCTGAGGATGTCGGCGAAGACGATGTCACCGTTCGGCGCCGCCGCGAACTTGACCGGGCCGCCGATGCCGGTGAAGACCGGCGGGTTCTCCGGTGCCTGCGTGAGCTTGCCCTGGTCGTCGTAGCGCAGCGTCCAGATCTTGTTGGTCACGTAGTCGCCGAAGAAGTACGAGCCGCGGTAGGCGGCCGGGTAGCTGGATCCGTTGTAGACGATCCCGCCGGTGACGCTGTTGCCCTGCATGGCGCCGGTACCGTGCTGGTACTCGAAGATCGGCGCCTGGTTCGGCACGCCGGCGCAGCCCGCCAGGGCGCTGTAGCCCGAGGTCGGGTGGTTGCCCTCCCAGCACGGCCAGCCCTGGTTGGACCCGCGCTGGACGACGTCGACCTCTTCCCACGTGTTCCAGCCGACGTCACCCACGACCGGCAGGCCGAGGTTCGGGTCGATGCTGAACCGGAAGG
>NZ_JBSGJA010000035.1:0-89054 GCF_053605345.1 Amycolatopsis sp. NPDC003865
GGTCGAGCCGGGGTTGGCCGCGTCGTAGTACGGGTTGGCCGGTACGCCCTTGCCGTCGGCGGCCAGGTGGAAGATCTTGCCGTACGGCTGGTTGATGTCCTGCGCGCGCAGCGAGCCCGGATCCACCTTCGTGAAGTCGCCGTTGTCCCCGATGGACAGCCACAGCGTCCCGTCGGCGGCGGGGACGACACCGTTGATGCCGTGGACTTCGAAGATGCCCGGCACCTCGAACAGCGTCTGCTCACCGCTCAGCGACGCCGGCGCGCCGGCCGTGTCGAGGCCCACGGTGAACTTCGAAAGCCGCATGACGAAGCCACTGCCGACGTTCACCGAGCGGGTGGTGTAGATCGTGTGCGACGTCGCGTAGTCCGGCGCGACGGCCAGCCCGACCAGGCCGATGTCGCTGATCTCGCGCGTCGGCAGCGTCGCGATGGTTCGCGGTGTCCCGCCGGCCGGGACCCACTGGACGCGGCCGTTCTTCGCCGTGGCGAGAACGGACTGGTCCGGCAGGTACGCGAAGTCGGTGAGCTGGTACTGCCCCGTGCCGGTGCTGGTGTCCCGCAGGACGAACCCCGGCGGAAGTGTGGCCGCCGCGTCGGCCGCGGTGGGCACGACGGAGATCAGGGCTGCTGCCAGCGCGGCCGACACCAGGGCGCGGCCGAATGCCCGAGATTTTCCGAACGCCATGTCGGTTCCCCTTTCCGGCAGGTCAGCTATCGCCTGACTCGGGGTTGCGGTTGCACCTGGGCGAGGAAATTGACGTTTCCGTGACCAACGGGCGACGTCGGTGCTCCTTGTCGGAGCTTGCGTCCGATGCACCGGCGATATATCGTGCGAATGTCGGCGATACGATGACTTTGGGAGGCAGACATGGTGATGAACGCGGGACGCGCGTTCGGCGGCTTCGGGGGCGCGGGGTTCGGCGGCCACGGCCCCGACCACGGGTTTCCCGGCCACGAGGACTTCGGGCCCGGTCCCGATCTGGCCCGCGGCGGCTTTCCGCCCCACCCGCCGCACCCACCCCAGCCGCCGGGGCCACCCGGCGCTCCGGGTGGTCCGGGGTTCCCCGGTTTCCCCGGTGGGCCCGGCTCGTTCGGCGGGCCCGGTGGCTGGTTCGGCGGGGCGGGTCCGTTCCAGCGGGTCCAGGAGTTCCGCGGCCGCGGGCCGAGCCGTCCGGTGCGGCCGGCCGTGCTCGCGTTGCTCGCCGAAGAGCCCATGCACGGCTACCAGCTCATGCAGGAGATCCGGCGCCGCACGAACGAGCGGTGGCGGCCCAGCCCGGGTTCGGTCTACCCGATCCTGCAGCAGCTGGAAGACGAAGGCCTGGTGCACACGGCCGAGACCGGCGGCCGCCGGGTCGCCGAGCTGACCGACGCCGGACGGGAGCACGTCGCCGGGCGGGAAGCCGAGTTCGCGGCTCTCTGGGAGGAACCCGGCGAGGCACCCAACGCCGACCGTTTCGCCGCCTTGTGGCACGCGCTCGGCGAGCTGTCGGGCGCGGCCGCGCAGGTGGGGCACAGCGGCACGGAGGCGCAGGTCGCGGAGGTCAAGAAGATCCTCGCCGACGCGCGGCGCCGGGTGTACGCGGTGCTCGCCGACGCCGGTCTGGAAGACGAGGAAGCCTGACGGCGACGGCCGGGTGGGCCGCGCCGGCCCGACCGCGCCGGTGGGTCGTGCCTGCCGGATCGGGCGGCCTGACCGCGCCGGTAAGCCGCGCCTGCCGGACGGGGCGGCCTCACCGCGCCGGTAAGCCGCGCCTGCCGGACCGGGCCCGTCCGACCGCGCCGGTGGGCCGCGCCTGCCGGACCGGGCTGGCCCGACCGCGCCGGTGGGCGGCGCCTGCCGGACCGGGCCCGTCCGACCGCGCCGGGCGGATTGTCCACTTCGGACGGTCCGCCCGGCCGGTAGACTCGGGCCGCATGGAGGAGAAGGACTTCGCGGCCCACCTCACGGCGACCCTCACCGGCAGCGCCCTGACCATGCTGCTCGGGATCGGGCACCGCACCGGGCTGCTCGCCGCCGCCGCTCAAGGGCCCGCCACCAGTGCCGAGCTGGCCGGCCGCGCCGGGCTGCACGAGCGCTACGTCCGCGAATGGCTCGGTGCCATGGTCACCGGCGGCATCTTCACCCTCGACGCCGGCAGGTACACCTTCCCGCCGCAGCACGCGAAGTTCCTGCTCGGCGAGACCGCGGCGAACCTCATGCCGTCGCTGCTGACCCTGAGCGCGTTCACCGGCATCCTGCCCGACCTCGAGCGCTGCTTCGCCGAAGGCGGCGGCGTCCCGCGCTCGGCCTACGGGCCCCACCTCGAAACCCTCGGCGCGAAGACCGGCGACAGCTGGAAGCACATCTACCGCGAGCACCTCGTGGACGGCTTCTTCGGCGCGGTCCCCGGTCTCAGGGACCGGCTCACGGCGGGTGTGCGCGTCCTGGACCTGGGCTGCGGCACCGGGAACGCCATCGCCGTCGCCGCGCGCGCGTTCCCCGCTTCGAGCTTCACCGGCCTCGACATCAACGAGAAAGTCATCGGCCAGGCGCAGGAAACCACCGGAGACCTGCCGAACGCCGAGTTCGTCGTCGGGGACGCCGCGCACCTGGCCGGCGAATACGACGTCATCACCGCCTTCGACGCCGTCCACGACCAGGACCGCCCGGACGTCGTGCTGCGGCGGATCCGGGAAGCGCTGCGCCCGGACGGCCTGTTCTTCATGGTGGACACGAACTTCTCGAGCCACGTCCAGAACAACGTCGGCAACCCGCTGGCCGCGCTGTGCTACTCGATCAGCCTCATGTACTGCACCACGACGTCGCTCGCGGAAGGCGGCGCCGCGCTCGGAGCCATGTGGGGCACCGAAACCGCACGGGAAATGCTCGCGGACGCGGGGTTCGGGCACGTGAGCGTGCTCGAGTCCCCGCGTCCGCAGAACTGCATCTACGCCTGCCGGCCGTGAGTCACTGCTGGTACGGCGCCGCCGCGGCCTTGGCGGCGGTGATCAGCGCGCCCTTGTTCTTCGGCCAGAACGTGCTGTCGACGCAGGTGTACCTCGGCAGGAAGCCGCCGCAGGTGCCGCTGGAGCCGCCGACCTCGAACGTCACGCTCGCCACGCCGAGCTCGCCGTAGGTGAAGTCGTCGGTGGTGCCGCTGGTGTCGTAGCCGACGGTCTCCTCGTTGGTGCCGACGAGGTAGCCGTTCGACGCCGCGTACTTCGCGCCGAGCCTGCGGTACTGCGCGTCGTTCGGGGAGGTGGCCTGGGTGAAGCCCCACGGGATGATGATGTCGTTGCCGTAGCTGTGCAGCGTGATCATCGTGCCCTTGGCCGTCGACGGTACGGGGTCGTTGTTCCCGGTGCCGCGCTGGTCCGGGAAGATCGCGCGGGCCAGCTTCTCCAGTGCCTGCACCTCGGGCTCGGAGCCGGCGCTCACGCCCTGGTAGGTCTCGGCGCAGGCGGAGTTCGAGTCGCCGCCCCACTTGAACGTGGAGTTGCGGTTGAGGTCGACGCCGATGTTCGTGCCCGTGCAGCTGCCGCGGGAGTTGTTCGCGTTCTTGCGCTGCAGCTTCGGCGAGTTGCCGCCGGAGGCGACGATGTCGACGCCGTCGGGGTTGGCGATCGGCACCACCCACACCTCGGTGGTGTCCAGAATGGACTTCGCGGTGGCGTCGGTGGCGTACCCGTCGGCGAGGTAGTCGATCCAGCGCCAGGCGAGCTCGCCGGTCGACAGCTCGCGCGCGTGGATCTGGGCCATCAGGAAGAATTTCGGCTTGGGCGACGTCGTCGAAAGCGTGCAGTCGCCGGACTGCTTCTTGGTCAGGCAGAGGGCCTGGATGTCGTGCCCGCCCTGGCCCTTCGTCTTCTTCCACGACTGGCCGATGGTGTACTTCGTGACCAGGTCGGGGTGCGCGGCGGCGACGGCCGTGAGGTGGTTTTCGTGCGCGGCGACGGTGCGGTAGCCGCCGTAGTAGGTGTCCGCCGCCAGTGCCTCCGTCCGAGCCGGCAGTTCTTTGTAGACGGTGTCGTGGAAGGACGGCGCGAAACCGCGGGCCCGCAGCTGGTTCGCGACGGCCTGGCCGCCGACGACGAGGACCGAGCCGGCGTCGCCTTCTTCGACGTCGAACCCGGCCGCCTCGAGCGCCTGGGCCTGCGCGGCCGTGGCCGGGACGCGCCAGAACACCGGCGTGTCCGCCGCCTGCGCGGTGGCGGTGCCGCCGAGCAGGGAGGCCAGCAGGACGCCGGTCGCCGCGAGGGCGAGCCGGGACAGGGACCTTGACGCCATCGGGATCTCCTCACGCCGCACGGATGGACGCGCCGATCCGAAACTAGCGGTCACCGAACCGGCACGCACAGTGTGTCGGCGGGGACAAAACCGCCATACCCCCGAAAGTCGCGAAGCGCCGGAATGCCGAAGGGCGGCACTTTCCCGGGAAAGTGCCGCCCTTCGAGGGACGCTGCTACTGCTTCAAGCCGTGTTCGATGGCCTCGATGATGCGCGGCCGGAGCTCGGCCGTGCTGATGATCGCGTCCACCGAGCCGACCTCCACCGCTCGCTGGATGCTGTGGACCTTGTCGAACTCCGCCGCGATCTCGCTGACCTTCTCCGCGCGGACCGACGACTGCGTCTCCGCCAGCTTGGCGCTCAGCGCCGCGCGGGAAGGCGCGTCCGCCGCGGCGACCTGGGCCTGCAGCTCGGTCACCCGCGGGTCGTTCGCCGTGCGCTTGGCCACCTCGCCGGCGAACACCACCGCCGCCGCCGGGGCGCCGCCCAGCACCGAGGCGAACGAGCCCTCGAGGGCCAGCACCGTCATGTTCGGGTTGAGTGCCTTGGAGAACACCACGAACGCGCCGCCGTGGTAGCGCGAGATCACGGTGAACACGATCGGGCCCTCGAAGTTGACGATCGCCCGGCCGATCTCCGCGCCGTACTCCAGCTGCAGCTTGCGCAGCGACTCCGGGGAGCCGTCGAAGCCCGACAGGTTCGCCAGCACCACCAGGGGCCGGTTGCCCGACGCCGCGTTGATCGCCCGCGCGACCTTCTTCGACGACCGCGGGAACAGCGTGCCCGCCGTGTAGGTGTCCGGGCCGTCGGTGGGCGGGAAGCCGCGGCGGGGGACCGACCGCGACTCGATGCCGACCAGGCAGACCGGGCGGCCGCCGATGTGCACGTCCTGCACCGCCGCGGTGTCCGCGTCGGCCATGCCCGCCCAGCGCTCCAGCACCGGGTGGTCCTGGTCGGACAGCGCCCGCATCACCGTGCGGATGTCGAACGGCTTCTTGCGGTCCGGGTTGTGCTCGGCCGAGAAGATCTCGCCGACGGTCTTGAAGTCGCTGCCGACGATCGCGTGCGGGAACGCCGAGACGTCGCGGTCGACCGGGTCGTTCGTGCCCACCTTGCGCGGCCCGGCCTCACCCGGCACCACGTACGTGTGGTCGTAGTGCGCCATCAGCACTTCGCGGGCGGCCGGCAGGGTCGGCGCCCAGTACTGCGCCTGGCCGTTCGGGCCCATCACGCGGTCGTAGCCGCCGATGCCGAAGTTGTCCTCGGCCGACACGCCACCGGAGAAGTCGAGCGCCTGCTTGCCGGTGAGCACCATCGCCGAGTCCGGCGTCATCACCAGGACGCCCTTGGTGTGCATGAGCATCGTGGCTTCGGCGTTCCAGTACGGCTGGGCGCCGACGTTGATGCCGTTGACGACGATGTTGATCTCGCCGCCGTCCTGGGTGAACGTGACGATCCGCTTGAGCGCCGCGGCGACCCAGTCCATGTTCTCGGTGCCCGAGGACATCGAGATCCGCGCGCCCGAGGACAGCGCGAACCACTCCAGCGGCACCTGCATCCGCTCGGCCAGGTCGAGCGCCGCGATGACGCGCGAGCACTCCGGCTCCGACAGCGCGCCCAGCGACTTCGTCGGGTCGCCGAGCAGCACGACCCGCGTGACGCCTTCCGGGTGCCGCGTGGTCGGCGTCGTGACGACGCCGGCGACGATCGCCGCGCTGTTGCCGCCCTTCGGCCGGTCGACCGGCACCAGCGCGCCGCCTTCGAGGTCGTGCTCGGTGAACGTGCCGTCCGGCCCGGCGAGCAGGTCGGTCAGCTCGTAGGGGTAGACGTTGCCGCGCCGCGCCGCGCGCAGCACCTTGAGGCGGTAGTCGTCGAGGGGCCTGACCGGCTCGGTCGACGGCGGCCCGACGTGCAGCCGCGCGCCCTGGCTCGGGTCCAGGGTGATCCGGACGGCGAGCTCGGCCAGCTTGCCCGCGTCGGTGCGCCGGCGGGCCAGGAACTGGACCTCCTCCAGCCCGGCGCCCACCGAGGTCGGCAGGATGCGCTGGACGAGGGTGTTCAGCTCCTCGGTGGTGAGGTCCGTCTGCGGCCAGACGTACATCATGATCCGGTTGGTGTCGAACCGCTTGTTGTGCGGCCGCTGCGCCTGGATGTTGCGGATCGCGTCGAGGCAGGCGGTGACCGCGTCCTCGAGCGCGGGCAGCGCGACCAGGCGGCCGTCGGCCTCGCGCAGCGGCGTCAGGTCGCGGACCTGCCCCATCGCGATCAGCCGCTCGTCGGCCGGGTTGCTCTTCGCCACGGCCTTGAAGAGGTAGATCTCCTCGTCCGCCGACGGCAGCCGGGTGAGGTCGAACTCGTGCAGCCGCTCCAGCTGCAGGCGCTTCGCGATCTGCGGGTGCAGGCCGCGGATCAGCCGGTCTTCGGCGAACCCGTCACCGTCGCGGCGGAACGTGAAGTGGTGGTGCATCACGGCGCCGCCGGTGCCGGCGACGGTGACCACGATCCGGCGGACGCTCGCGGGTACCGCGTGCTCGGCCAGCAGCGCGCCGAGGCGCTCCGCGGTCGCGTCGACGTCCGGCTGGTCCTCCCAGCGCAGGTACAGGTCGGCGACGACGCCGTCGGTCGCCACCTCGCCGAGCGCGCGCAGCGCGTCGGGCAGGGCGGCGAAGTCGACGGCCGTGGTGACCAGCGGCAGTGCGCCGTCGGGGGTGTTCAGCTCGGCGGTCAGCCAGCGGGAGCCGCCGGCGTCGCGGACGGTGACGCCGGAGAGCCTGCGGTTGCCGTAGTAGCGACGGGTCAGGACTTCCAGCAACGGCGCGTGGTCGCGGCCCGGGCGGCCGATCCGCTGCCCGATCAGCCGCACCAGCGGCTGCGAGCCGGTGATCATGGCCTGGATCCGCTCGGCGCGGTCGGCGGCGTCCGGGTGCTGGTCGAGGTAGCGCAGCTCGGTGCGGACCGCGGCGTAGACCTCGGCGCGGTTGCGGCGCAGCAGCGGCTGGGCGAACCAGCGGAAGACCACACCGCGCGCCAGGTCGGACACCGCGGGGAAGCGGACCTGCGTGGCTTCGACGACGTGCTCGAGGGTCCGGCCGGCGCGGTCGCTCAGCGCCTCCGACGGCGGCGGCCCGGTCAGCCACTGCCGCAGCAGCTCCGAAACGACGGCGACGTCGGCCGAAGTCCGTTGCTGCGCCAGGAAGATCCGGAAGACCGCGGCCTCCAGCTCCGGCGTGCGCTCCAGGTCGGTGACGCCGTAGTGGCCGAGGACCTTGGCCAG
This sequence comes from Amycolatopsis sp. NPDC003865, assembly GCF_053605345.1. Classification (NCBI taxonomy): domain Bacteria; kingdom Bacillati; phylum Actinomycetota; class Actinomycetes; order Pseudonocardiales; family Pseudonocardiaceae; genus Amycolatopsis; species Amycolatopsis sp. NPDC003865. The sequence continues at coordinate 7,547 of NZ_JBSGJA010000035.1, forward strand.
CTTGGCCTGGAAGCCTTCGGTGACACCGGCGCGCTCGACGTCGAGGCTCTGCAGGTAGCTGTGGAAGAACTCGCGCGGGCTGTGCACCGCGCCGTTCGGGACGGTGTCTTCGCCGCCCGGGGTGTTGCGGCTCAGCTCGGACAGGTCGGCGAAGACGGTGAGCAGCTCGAGTTCGCCCTCGACCGGACGGCCGCCCAGCTCGGCCCGCGCCGCGGTGTAGGCCGAGAGGACGCGCTTGCGCTCGGCCGGGTCGACGTCGAAGCCGAGCAGCAGGCTGCGCAGGTCCTGCAGGCCGCGCTCGACGCGGTCGGCCGCGGAGATGTCCGCCGCCTCGGCGGGCAGGTCGATCTCGACGGTCTCGGTCTCCTCGGCGACCTCGTCCTCGGCCCCGTCGGCCAGCGGTTCCAGGCGCATCAGCGGCGCGCCGGTCTCGACCTGGCTGCCGACCGACACCGGGCATTCGCGGACGCGGGCGCGGAACGGCGCGCGCAGCACCGTTTCCATCTTCATGCTTTCCAGCACGAGGATCGGCGCGTTCGCCTCGACCTCGTCGCCGACGGCCAGGGGGGTCGCGACCACCAGCGCGGGCGCGGGGGAGCGGACGACACCGCCTTCGTCGCGGCTGACGCGGTGGGTGACACCGTCGACCTCGACGAGGTGGATCGGGCCGTGCGTGGCCGCCACCAGGCGGAAACCCTCGCCGTTGACCCGGATCCGGCCGCTGTGGGCGTCGAAGCGGTCGATCTCGACGTCGGCGTGGTGCACCTCCGACGCGCCGGCCGAAACGCCGACGCGGAAGCGCTTCTGGCCGATGCGGGCGACGCTGACGCGGTAGCCGACGCCGCGGAGCTTGAGGTCGAGCGGGCGGCCGGTCTCGTGCTGGACCTGCGGGCGCCCGCCGTGCGCGGTGGCCAGCAGCCGCTGGACGGAGACCTCTTCCTCGTCCTCGTAGGCCTCGATGGCGGCCGCGGCGAGCGCGACCGCGGAGTGCCGGTGGGTGACCAGGCGGCCTTCGGCGCGGACGCGGTCGATCCAGCCGGTGTCGGCGCTCGCGTCGATCACCTCGGGCTGGTCGAGCAGCTCGAGCACGAAGCTCTTGTTGGTCGCGCCGCCCTCGATGATGACGGTGGTCTCGGCCATCGCGCGGCGCAGGCGGCCGAGCGCCTCGTCGCGGTCGCGGCCGTAGGCGATGATCTTGGCGATCATCGAGTCGAAGTCGGCGGGGATGGTGTCGCCCTCGCTGACGCCGGTGTCGACGCGGATGCCCGGGCCGGCGGGCAGCGCCAGCCGGGCGATGCGGCCGGGGGAGGGCGCGAAGTCGCGGTCCGGGTCTTCGGCGTTCAGGCGCGCTTCGACGGCGTGGCCGAGCTCGGCCGGCTGGGTGCCTTCGAGCTTGCCGCCGCCGGCGACGTGCAGCTGCAGCCGGACCAGGTCGGTGCCGGTGGTGATCTCGGTGATCGGGTGCTCGACCTGCAGGCGGGTGTTGACCTCGAGGAAGGCGAACAGCTTTTCGCCCGGGTGGTAGAGGAACTCGACGGTGCACGCGCCGCGGTAGCCGACGGCGACCGCGAGCCGCTCGGCCGACGCCTTCAGTTCGGCGGTCTGCTCGGGCGCGAGGACGGGGGAGGCGGACTCTTCGATGATCTTCTGGTTGCGCCGCTGCACCGAGCAGTCGCGGACGCCGAGCGCCCACGCCGTCGCGCCGTCGGAGATCACCTGGACCTCGACGTGCCGCGCGCCGGTGACCAGGCGCTCGAGGAACACCACGCCGGACCCGAAGGCGCGCAAGGCTTCCTGGCTGGTGCGCTCGTAGGCGTCGGCGAGGTCTTCGCCGGAGGCGACCATGCGGATGCCGCGCCCGCCGCCGCCCGCGGTGGCCTTGAGCATCAGCGGGTAGCCGATCTGCTCACCGGCCTTCAGCGCGTCCTCGAGGGTGGCGACCTCGCCGCGGCTCCACGGCGCTACCGGCACGCCGACCTCTTCGGCGATCAGCTTGGCGCCGATCTTGTCGCCGAGCTTGCGCATCGCGTCGGCGCTCGGCCCGACGAAGGTGACGCCGACCTTCTCGCACAGCTCCGCGAAAGCCGGGTCTTCGGCGACGAAACCCCAGCCGACCCACGCGGCGTCGGCCTTCGTCTCGACGAGGGCCTGCTCCAGCTTGGCCAGGTCGAGGTAGGGGCGGGCCGAAGCGGGCCCCAGGTCGTAGGCCAGGTCGGCCTCACGGACGAAGGTGGCGGTGCGGTCGGCGTCGGTGTAGAGGGCGACCGTCTCGATCTTCGTGCCGGTTTCCGCCGACAGATCCCGGACGGCGTGGATGAGCCGCATCGCGGCCTCTCCGCGGTTGACGATGGCGACACGATTGAACACCGGCTGAGCCTCCCAAGTACCCACGCACAGAAGGCGACGCACCTGTCCTGGGGCGTCGCCTGCACCTGTCTACACCCTGCTGGATTACCGCGGGGTAGACCAATGTCCGCCATGGCGCATGCCGAGGCGGCTGCTTTGTGGAGACCCCACAAAAAGCGACCCGCGCCACACCGGCGTGGCCGCTTTTCTCGCGAGGACTCTCACAAAGCACGCTGCGCAGCTTACGGCGGCGGCGGGTAGGGAAACATCCGGTGACGCGGAAGTACGGGCCCCTGTTCGCGGGCCGCGGGGCAGGGGTCAGGAAGCCAGCAGGACGTCCGGGCCGAGGACCTGGCCCAGCTCGCGCCGTTCGGCTTCCGACAACGGGACCGCCGCGACGCTGCACCGGCCGTCCGGGCCCGGTGCCGTCGTGATGGCCAGTACCGGCTGCCCGTCGATCTCGCGCAGGGTCACCCGGCCGCCGCAGGCGAGGTCCACGCTGACCCCGGGGCGGTCGCGATGCCTGCCCAGCCACCGGCTGACGAAGTCGAAGGTCATCGCGGTCTCCCCTCGGTCGTGCACTCCCCTTGCGGCACAGGTGTCCATGGTTAATGCCCCGGATACACCGCGGTTACACCCGATGGTGGTGAAAATTCCGCCATGATGGCCTGATGAAGCTGGGGCAACTGGCCGCCACCGCGCGGGAACTGTTCACCGCCAAGCTGGTCTACGGCGATCCGGTCGAGCGCGACGGGACCGTCGTCATCCCGGCCGCGGCCGTCTTCGGCGGTGGGGGCGGTGGTGGCGACGACACCGGCGCGCTGCCCGTGCGCGAAGGCGCCGGGTTCGGGGTGTTCGCCCGGCCCGCCGGGGCCTTCGTCGTCCGCGGGGACGCCGTGACCTGGGTGCCCGCGGTCGACCGGACCCGGCTCGGGCTGGCCGCCGCCGTCACCGTCGTCGCGCTCGCCAAGATCCTTTCGCGGCGCTGACCCGACGGCGAAAGTTCACCGCCGGTTCGCGCCGGCGTTCGCGTCGCTCACCTAGCTTCAAAGCGTCTTTCGATGCGGAGGTACGCATGAGTTCTGGGGACTTCAGCCGGCGCGCGCTGCTGGCGGGCGGAGTGGCGGCAGCAGCGGGAATGCTGCCCGGGGTCGCGTTCGCCGACCAGCCGGGGGGCACCGGCAGCCAGACCCGGACCGTCACCGGCACGCTGAAGCCGGACGTCCCGGACTGGTACTACCTGCCCGTCGACATCCCGCGCGGGGTGCGGCAGATCGACGTCGTCTACTCCTACGACAAGCCGTCGGTCCCCGCCGGCACGCGCGGGAACGCCTGCGACATCGGGATGTTCGGCCCGGAAGGCCACGAACTGGGCAACGCGCGCGGCTTCCGCGGCTGGTCCGGCGGCTTCCGCGACCGGTTCTCGATCAGCGCGTCCGAAGCCACGCCGGGCTACCTCGCCGGGCCGATCAAGCCCGGCCGCTGGCACGTCATCCTCGGCCCGTACACGGTCGCGCCGCAGGGCTTGAACTACAAAGTGGACATCACGCTCACCTTCGGGCCGGACGCGGCGCCGTTCGTGCCCAAGCCCGCGCCGGAGTCCGCGCCCGGCCGGGAGCGCGGCCGCGCCTGGTACCGCGGCGACGGCCACCTGCACACCGTCTACTCCGACGGCCGCCGCACCCCGGACCAGCTGGTCGCCGACGCGCGCGCCGCCGGTCTCGACTTCATCGTCTCGACCGACCACAACACGTCCAGCTCGCAGCTGGTCTGGGGCCAGTACGCCACCGACGACCTGCTGATCCTCAACGGCGAAGAGGTGACGACGCGGTCCGGGCACTGGCCCGCGATCGGCCTGCCCGCCGGCACGTGGATCGACTGGCGCTACCGCGCGGCCGACCCGCGGGACTTCCGCCGCTTCACCGACCAGGTGCACCGCGCGGGCGGCCTGGTCACCGCGGCGCACCCGTTCGCCAACTGCTTCGGCTGCACATACGAGTTCGCCTACGAGATCGCCGACCTGGTCGAGGTCTGGAACGGCCCGTGGACCCAGGACGACGAGGCGAGCGTCATCCACTGGGACGGGCTCCTGCGCGGCGGCCGGTTCGTCCCGGCGATCGGCGACTCCGACGCGCACAACCCCGACCAGCGCGTCGCGCTGCCGCACACCGTCGTCCTCGCCGACCGGTTGCGCCGCGAGGAACTCCTCGAGGGGCTGAAGGCGGGCCGCTCGTGGCTGGCCGAGTCGTCGGCGGTCCGGCTGGACTTCACGGCGTCCGGCGACGGCCGCACGGCGGGCATCGGCGAGCGGCTGCCGCTGGGCACCGGGACGCCGGTGACGGTGCGCGCGGCCGTCGGCGGCGTGCCGGGGACGACGGTGACGTTCCTCGACCAGCTCGGCCCGGAGCACACGGAGACGATCGGCGACGGCGGCGCGGCGACGGTCACGTGGACGACGTATCCGCGCTACTCGCGGTGGGTGCGCGTCGAGGTCCGTCGCCCGTCCGGCGGCCCGAACACGACCCAGCCGAACGCGATGGTGGCGATGTCGAACCCGATCTTCCTCGGGGCCGAGCACTGAACCTCCACCCGGTGCGCCGCGTCCTGCCTTTGGCAGACTGGTGCGAACGGGTGAAAGCGGGGCAGGGTGCGCGGGTGTGGTCCGAAGGTGGCGATCTTCCTGGGGGCGGTCATCGTCCTGACCGCGGGGATCGTCGTGGTGGTGGTGCTGACGCGCAGCCCGGTGCGCACGCCGGGCTGCACAGTGGCGCTGCCCGGCCAGGAGTCGTACACGTTCACGCCCGAGCAGATGGACAGCGCCGCGACGATCGCGGGCGTCGGGACGAAGCTCGGGCTCCCGCCGCACGCGGCCACGGTCGCGCTGGCCACGGCGTTGCAGGAGTCGAAGCTGCGCAACCTCGAAGGCGGTGACCGCGACTCGGTGGGGCTGTTCCAGCAGCGGCCCAGCCAGGGCTGGGGCGCGGTGGCGCAGCTGCGCGACCCGGTCTACGCGGCGACGGCCTTCTACGAGAAGCTCGAGAAGCTGCCGGGCTGGGAGACGCTGCCGATCACCGAGGCGGCCCAGGAGATCCAGCGCTCGGGCGTCCCGGACGCGTACGCGCAGTGGGAGCCGCAGGCGCGGGCGATGGCGGCGGCGTTCACCGGCCAGTTCCCGGCCGCGCTGACGTGCCGGAACCTGACCCTGGCGGCACCGGGCGACCTGGCCGCGGCCGCCACGGCGGAGCTGGGCACGGCCCGGGTGAGCGGCGCGCACCCGGCCGGGCAGGGGTGGGCGTACGCGAGCTGGCTGGTCGGCCGCGCGGAGGCGCTCGGGGTCGACAAGGTGAGCTTCGCGGGGCAGACGTGGACGGCGGAGTCCGGGGCCTGGGCCCAGGACTCCGCCGCCGGTCCGGACCTCTCGCTGCACCAGGCCCCGGCAGCCCGGCCCGGCGAGTAGCGGCGCCTACGGGACGAGGGCCGCGCGCCCCGCGTCGGGAGTCGTGGCCGGCGCTCGCTTCGCCTGCGCCCAGCGGACCGCCGGGCCCATCGCCGCACCCGCGGCCAGGAACACCGCGCCCAGCAGCAGCCACCCCGGCAAGCCCCAGCCGACCACCACCGTGCTCAGCAGGACCGGGCCGACCGCGCGCGCCACCGACACACCCGTGCCGAAGAACCCCTGGTACTGCCCCTGCCGGTCCGCCGGCGCCAGCGCGAAGCCGATTTCCCACGTGCCCGCCGACTGCAGCATCTCGCCGAACACCTGCACCACCGCGCCCACGACCAGCACCGCGAACGCCGTCCACGGTGACGTCCCGGCCGCCGCCAGCGCGAAGGCCACACAGGAGGCCAGGAGCAGCACGCCGGAGCGGCGGACCATCCGCGCCGCCGAGCCGATGCCGGCCAGCCGTCCCGCGACGCGGACCTGCAGCAGCACCACCACGATCGTGTTGAGCACGAACAACGCGGACACCGTCCAGCCCGGCGCGGCCGTCCGCTCGACGATCCACAGCGGGATCGCGACGCTCAGCAGCGGCATCCGCAGCAGCAGGACCGCGTTCAGGAGCGTGACGAGTGCGTACGGCCGGTCGCGCAGCACGGCGAGCTTCGGCTCGCCGGCCCGCGGGGCGGCCGCCGCCACGGGCGGGAGCGCGACCATGAGCACCGCCGTCACGACGAAGGCCGCGGCGTCGAGCGCGAAGACCGTGAAGTACGCCGACGCTGTGTCGGCCGAGAGCGCGAGCCCGCCCGATCCGGCTCCGACCGCCAGCCCCGCGTTGCCCGCCGACTGGAGCCGAGCCCGGACGCGCGTGCGCCGTTCCGGGTCGGCGAGCGCGGCCAGCAGGGCCTGGCGGACGGCGGCGAGGCCGGTCTGGCAGCTGCCGTAGAGGCACGCGGCCAGGACGAACAGCAGCGGCGTGCGGACGAACGGGAACACCAGGATCGACGCGCTCGTCCCCAGCGCCAGCAGGATCGCGCAGCCGCGGGCGCCGTGGCGGTCGGCGAGGTGGCCGAGCGGGACGCCCGCGACCGAGCCGACCGCCCAGCCGAGCGTGAGACCCAGCCCGACCTGCGCCGGGGTCAGCCCGGCGACCCGGGTGAAGAACAGGACCGAGCAGGTCAGGAAGGCGCCGTCGCCGAGCGAGCCGGCGAGCTGGGCGGCGGCGAGGAGCCGGGCGGGGCGGTCCTGGGTCGGTGTCATGGACTCACCGTAGGGCGGCAGTTGGCCTGATCCCAGATCCAATTCCCACGAATCGGATTGGGCCAATGTAGGCTCGCCGGATGGACTTCCACGTCAGCCTGGCCGGGCGCGGCGACCTGTCCGTCCGGATCTACCGGCAGCTGCGGGACGCCGTGCTGGACGGCAGGCTGCGGGCGGGGGAGCGGCTGCCGCCCACGCGGGAACTGGCGCGGCGGCTGGCCGTCTCGCGCAACACCGTCGCGGTCGCCTACGACCGGCTGACCGCCGACGGCTTCCTCACCGGCCGCGTCGGCGCCGGGACCTACGTCAGCGGTTCGCTGCCCGCACCCAAGCCGCGCCGGGCCGCTCCGGCACGGGGGCCGCGGCCGAAGGCGATCTGGCGCACGCTGCCGTCCCCGGCCGCCGCGGTGACGGGGGAGCCGGAGTTCGACTTCCGCGTCGGCGTCCCGGACGCGGCGCTGTTCCCCCTCGAGACGTGGCGGCGGCTGCTCGGACGCGAACTGCGGACCGGCTTCGCGCACTACGCCGACCCGGGCGGCCACGCGGGTCTGCGCGCGGCGATCGCCCGCCATGCCGGCGTCTCCCGGTCGGTGCGGGCCGACGCCGACGACGTGCTCGTCACCCAAGGCGCGCAGCAGGCCCTCGACCTGCTGTGCCGGGTGCTGCTCTCCCCGGGCGACCGCGTCGCCGTCGAGGAGCCCGGCTACCGGCAGGCGAGGCTGCTGTTCGCCTCGCACGGCGCCGAAGTCGTCGGGGTGCCGGTGGACGGCGAAGGCCTCGACGTCGAGGCGTTGCCCGCGCGGACGAAGCTGGTGTACGTCACGCCGTCGCACCAGTTCCCGCTGGGCACGCCGATGTCCCTCGCCCGCCGCACGGCGTTGCTGGCGTGGGCCGGGCGGGCGGACGCGGTCGTCGTCGAGGACGACTACGACAGCGAGTTCCGGTTCTCCGACCGGCCCCTGGAACCGTTGCAGAGCCTGGACCGCGGTGGGCGGGTGGCGTACGTCGGTTCGTTCTCGAAGACGCTGCTCCCCATGCTGCGCCTGGGTTTCCTGGTGGCGCCTCCCTCGTTGCGCGACGCCCTGTGCACGGCGCGCCGGCTGTCGGACTGGCACGGCGACGTCCCGGCCCAGGCGGCGCTGGCCCGGTTCGTCGACGAAGGCCTGTTCGCCCGCCACATCCGCCGCGCCACGAAGGTGTACGCGGACCGCCACGAGCGCCTGCTGTCCATTGTGGACCGGAAGTTCGCGGGCCGGCTCCGGGTGGTGCCCTCGGCGGCGGGCCTGCACGTGTGCGCGCTGGCCGACGCCGACGTGGAGCCGATCGCCGCGCGGGCGTCGGTCGCGGGGGTGGCGGTGCAGACGCTGGCGGACCTGTGCGGCGGGTCGCCGCCGCCGGGCCTGGTGCTGGGCTACGGCTCGATCCCGGCGGAGCGGATCGCCGGCGGCCTGGCGGCCTTGGCCGCGGCCTGGGGCTCGACGTAGTGGTCGGTCCGGCGGCGCCCGGCGATGAGCAGGCCGCCCGCCGACGTCGCCGCCGCCGTGGCCAGGACCAGGAGCCAGCCGTGGCGGAAGTCCGTCAGGTCCGGCGTTCCCGCGAACACCGCCACCAGTACCGCCGTCCCCAGGACCGTGCCCACCTGGCGCGTCGTGTTGACCATCGACGAGCCCGCGCCCCAGCGGGCCGGGGGCAGGACCGTGCCCACGACGCCCGAGAGGCTCGGCAGGATCAGCCCGACCCCGAGGCCGGTGAGGAGCTGGCCGGGCAGCATCGCGGCGGCGTAGTCGGGTGTCGATCCCATGCGCAGCAACCAGATCAGCGTGCCCGCGCCGAACGAGACGCCGCCGAGGGCGACCACCGGGCCCGGGCCGAAGCGGTGCACGAACCGGCCGCCGAGGATCGACACCGGCACCACCACCAGCGGTCCCGGTGCCAGCGACAGGCCGGCCACCAGGATCGAGTCGTGCCAGACCGACGTCAGGAACAGCACGTTGCCGAACAGCATCGCGGCGAACCCGGCCGCGAACACGCCGGTCGTCACGCACGCCAGCCACAGCGTCGGGACGCGCAGGGCCGGCAGGTCCAGCACCGGCACGGCGTGCCGCGCCGAGCGCAGCGGCACCCAGGCCAGCGCGACGACGGCGAGCGCGAAGGCGAGCACCACCGGCCCCGCCGTCCAGCCGCGGCCGGGGGCTTCGACCAGCGCGTAGGCGAGGGCGCCCACGCCGGCGAGCAGGCCCGCCGCGCCGACCAGGTCCGGGACGCCGGTGGTGGCGTCCCGCGACTCGCGCAGCACGCGCGGGCCGGCCAGCAGCGTCAGCGCGCAGATCGGCAGGTTCACCAGGAACACCCAGCGCCACGACGCCTCGACGAGCAGGCCGCCGACCGGCGGCCCGAGCGCGGCGGCCGCGGCCCCGACGGACGCCCAGACGCCGACCGCCATCGGCCGCCGGTGCGCGGGGAAGGCGGTCAGCAGCAGGGCCAGCGACGTCGGCATGACGAGCGCCGCGCCGACCGCCTGCACGGCCCGGAAGGCGATGAGCAGCGGGATGGAGGGCGCGGCGGCGCAGGCGGCCGAGGCGAGCGTGAAGACGGCGACGCCGAGCAGGAACAGCCGTTTCCGGCCGTAGCGGTCGGCCAGCCGCCCGGCGGGCGCGAGGCAGGCGGCGAACAGCACGGTGTAGCCGTTGAGGACCCACGAGAGCGTGGCGAGGTCGTCGCCGGGGAAGGCGGCCCGGATGCCGGGGAACGCGATCGTGACGATGAACGTGTCGAGGCCGGCGAGGAACGCCGCCGTCGAGACGACCAGCAGCACGAGGCCGGGCTTCGGCGCGGTGTCGGTCATGGCCCTCCTAGGTTTGAAAACGCAACCTAGCCGGACAGGGTGGGTCTTAACAAGAGACTGACCAGCTGAGCGCGACGGAGGTCACGCGGCGGCCCGCTCCTGCGCCCGTGCCTTGATCGCCGCGAGGGTGTGCTCGATCGACCGCACGTTGTACCCCGGCCGGTCCGCCCGCCCGGTCACCCGCGGGCCCATGAACTTCCGGACCACCCAGCTGCCGATCCGGTACCAGTTCTCCTCGACCCGGCAGCCCGCCGCCGTCGGGGTCAGCACGTACTCCCACCGCGACACCCGTGACCCGAACGGCGTCCGCACGTCGAACGCGAACCGGCGGTTCTCCTCGAACGCCACGACCCGGACCCGCGTCCACCACTGCAGGTCGCCGTTGCGGTTGCGGCCGCGGAAGCGCGCGCCGAGGCCCGGCTCGTCCAGCCAGCGGCCGCCGACGTTCTCCGGGCTCAGCTCGCCCATCCGGGGCAGGTCGGTGACCCACGACCACACCGTGCTCGCGTCGGCCGGGACGTCGGTGGCGCGCGAAATCGTCGGTTCCACGCCCCGACGGTGACAGCGCCACGACGCACCCGGCAAGGGGTTCCGGCGGAGTCCGCAGCGGAGGAGAGTCGGAGGTGAAAAAACTCCCGCGCGAAACCGGGTTGCCGACCGCGGGTTCTGGGTATCTCGCGCGCGGAGGAGTCCCTACACGGAGGGTGCGGTGGTCAGCGTGATCCCGATCGAGGTGGTGGGAATGGCCGTCCCGGTGCCCGGCGAGGCGCCGCTGATGCTGCTTCGGGAGCCGGAGGGGGCCCGCCGCTGGCTGGCGATCATGATCGGGTACGGCGAGGCCGAGGCCCTCGTGCGGGCGCGCGAGCAGATCGCGCAGCCGCGCCCGGGGACGATCGAGCTGCTCGGCGACGTGCTCGCCGCGTTCGGCCAGGGCGTCGCCGCGGTCGAGCTGACCGAGGTGCGGGACGGGATCTTCTACGCCGATCTCGTGCTCGCCTCCGGGACGCGCGTGTCGGCCCGCCCCAGCGACGCGGTCGCGCTCGGCCTGCGCCAGGGCGCGCCGATCAGTGTCGCCGAAGAGGTCCTGGACGTCGCGTCGGTGCAGCTGGAGGTCGAGCAGGAGGCCGAAGGCCCCGCCGCCGACGTGCTGGACACCGAGGCCGAGGTCGCCCGGTTCCGCGCCGAACTCGACGGGCTGCGCCCCGAGGACTTCGACGACCTGTAGCAGAATCGGCTCCCTCAGCACGGCGAGGGGGAGCGATGCCGGACTTCGCGACGAACACCGAGCCGCACCGGCGTGAGCTCCTGGTGCACTGCTACCGCATGCTGGGCTCGGTGCACGAGGCCGAGGACCTGGTGCAGGAGACTTTAGTCCGCGCGTGGAAGGCGTGGGACGGCTACGACCCGGCCCGCGCGTCGGTGCGCACCTGGCTCTACCGGATCGCGACCAACGCCTGCCTGACTGCCCTCGAAGGCCGGGCCCGGCGCCCGCTGCCCTCCGGCCTCGGCCGGCCGAGCGACGACCCGGCCGCCCCGCTGACGCCGTCGTTCGAAATCCCGTGGCTGCACCCGTTCCCGGACGCGCGCCTCGACGACCCGGGCCTGCGCCTGGCCCGCCGCGGCACCCTGCGGCTGGCGCTGCTCGCGGCGATGCAGACGCTGCCGCCGAAGCAGCGCGCGGTCCTGATCCTGCGCGACGTCCTGGAGTTCAGCGCGGCGGAGGTGGCCGGGTTCCTGGAGACGACGCCGGCGGCGGTCAACAGCGCGCTGCAGCGCGCCCGCGCGGGCCTCGGTGACCTGACGGCGGACGCGGTGCCCGAACCGGACGACTCGGCGGTGGAGGCGGTCCTGGACCGCTATGTCCGCGCGTTCGAATCGGCCGACGTCGCAGGCCTGGTCGAGCTGCTGACCCGCGACGTCGTGCTGGAGATGCCGCCGGTCCCGCTGTGGTACCTCGGGCCCGACGGCTACGGCCGGTTCCTGGACCGGCTGTTCGCGATGCGCGGCCGCGACTGGCGCATGACGCGGGCGGCGGCGAACGGGCAGCCCGCGCTGGTGGCCTACTGCCGCGACGACACCGGCGTGTTCCGGCTGCACACCCTGCAGGTGTTCACGGTCGGCGGCGGGCGCGTGGCGCACAACGTGGTGTTCGCCGATCCCGCCGTGCTGGCGTTGTTCGACCTCCCGGCCACCCGGTCCTGAGTCCACTGTAGACATTCCCGGCCGGCTTCGGCGCGGCCGGAAATTCGACAGGGTTACCTGTTCAGTCTATCCTGTCGAGATGACTTCGAAGAAGGCCGAAGCCGTCGCGGCCGCCCAGAACCTGCGCGTGCTCGTCGGCAGGCTCCGGCGGCAGATGATGGACGCGACGGCGGTCGGCGGCCTGACCTCCGCGCAGGCTTCGGCGCTCGCCCGGCTCGCGAAGCTGGAGCCCGCCACCGCGAGCGTGCTGGCCGGCGCGGAACGGGTGCGCCCGCAGTCGATGGCGGCGACCGTCGCCGCGCTGGAGAAGCTCGGCCTGGTCCGCCGCGAGGACGACCCCGAGGACGGCCGCCGTCAGCTGATCTTCTTCACCCCCGAAGGGCGGGCCTACGGCCAGGACGCCCGCGCCTCGCGGGAAGAGTGGCTGGCCCGGACCCTCGCCGAGCGGCTCACCGGCGACGAGCTGGCCGTGGTCACCGAGGCGCTCGCCCTGCTCGGCCGCGTGGTCGAGCCATGACCACGCGCGAGCGGACGCGGGACGGGTTCGACCGGAAACTGCTGGCCCCGCTCGTCTCGGGCGCGGTGCTGAACCCGGTCAACTCGACCATCATCGCGGTCGCGCTGGTGCCGATCGGCGTCGCGTTCGGCGCGCCGGCCTCGGCGACCGCGTGGCTGATCTCCGCGCTGTACCTGGCCACCGCCGTCGGGCAGCCCGTGGCCGGGCGGCTCATCGACCGGTTCGGGCCGCGCCCGGTGTTCCTCCCGGCGACCGCGCTGGTCGGCGCCGCCGGCGTGCTCGGCACGCTCGCGCCGGACCTCGGGTGGCTGATCGCCGCGCGGGTCGTCCTCGGCTTCGGCACGTGCGCCGGCTACCCGGCGGCGATGCGGCTCATCCGCGACGAAAGCGACCGCACCGGCCGCGGCAGCCCCGCGTCCGTGCTCACCGTGCTGGCCATCTCCACCCAGACGATCTCGGTGGTCGGCCCGGCGCTGGGCGGCCTGCTGATCGGTGTCGGCGGCTGGCGGGCGACCTTCGCCCTCAACGTCCCCATCGCGCTGGCCGCGTTCGTCCTCGGCGCGCGCCGCTTCCCCCAGGCGCCCAAGCCGGTGTCGACGGGCAGGTTCGACCTCGACCTGCCCGGCATGGCGCTGTTCGCGGGCTCGCTGGTCGCGTTGCTGCTGTTCCTGATGCACCCGGGCGCGGGCGACTGGTACCTGGCGGCCATCGCCGTCGCGGGCGCGGCGGGCTTCACGGTGCGCGAGCTGACCTGCGCCCACCCGTTCATCGACCTGCGGCTGCTCGGCCGCAACGGCCCGCTGCTGCGGACCTACGGCCGCTCGCTGCTGGCCTACGTCGTCGCGTACAGCTTCCTCTACGGCTACACGCAGTGGCTCGAGCACGGGCGCGGCCTGTCGGCGGCCCAGGCCGGGCTCGCCACGCTGCCGCTGTTCGCGACCGGGATCCTCGTGTCGCTGGTCAGCGGGCGCCGCGAGCAGGTGCGCGCCAAGCTCGTCGTCGCCGCGCTCGGGCAGCTCGCCGGGTGCGCGCTGCTGCTGACGCTGGACCCCGCCGCCCCCGTCTGGCTGCTCGTCGTCGTCGCCCTCGTGGCCGGGGTTCCGCAGGGGCTGAACAGCCTCGCGCTGCAGAACTCGGTGTACCGCCAGGCGAATCCCGCCGACATCGGGGCGTCGGCCGGGCTGCTGCGCACCTCCGGCTACCTCGGCGCGATCGTCTCCTCCGCGCTGCAGGGTGCCTTCTACGGGCCGGCCGCCGAGACCGGCGGGCTGCACGACCTGGCTCTGCTGCTGCTCGGCGTCGGCGCGGTCTTCCTCGCCGTCACCGTGTTCGACCGTTCCCTCTCGAAAAGCACCACCCCACCAGGAAAGGACGAAACCCGTGCTTGACCCGAACCGCACCGCCCTGCTCGTCATGGACTACCAGGAGGGGATCGTCGGGCAGCTGCCCGGCACCGGCCCGCTGCTCGACCGCGTCGCCGGCGTCGTCGACGACGTCCGCAGCTGCGGCGGGCACGTCGGCTGGGTGCGCGTCGCCTTCGAGGAGGCCGAGTTCGGGGCCATCCCCGAAACGAGCATGTTCGCCCCGATCGCCGCGAACGCCGACCTCCGCGCGGCGATGCACGCCGACGCCCCCGGTACACAGATCCATCCGAGGCTTGCTCCGCGGCCCGAGGACATCCAGGTGCGCAAGATCCGGGTCGGCGCGTTCTCCACCACGGATCTCGGGCCGCAGCTGGAGAAGCGCGGGATCACGACGCTCGTCCTCGCCGGGCTCAGCACCAGCGGCGTCGTGCTGAGCACGGTCCGCGAGGCGATGGACCGCGACTACCGGATCGTCGTCCTGAGCGATGCGTGCGGCGACCGCGACCAGGCGACGCACGACTTCCTGACCGGCACGGTGTTCCCGCGCACCGCCACCGTCGTCGACGTGGCCGGGCTCGGCGACCTCTGGGGCGTCCAGTAGGTTCGCTGCGTGCCCCGTCCCGCGACCGTGCCCGAGGCGGTGCTGCGCGTCTCGATCGTGGAGCGGTTGTTCGCCCGCGCGGACGACGAGCGCCCGCTGTTCACCCACCAGGACTTCTCCCGCGACACCGAGCACACGGTGACGTGGGCGCAGTTCGCCGCCCGGGTCCGCGTCGTCGCGGGCGAGCTGCGCGGGGTCGCCGAGCCGGGGGAGCGGGTCGCCGTCCTCGCCGGTCAGGAACTCGCCTACCCGCTCGCGTTCTTCGGCGCCCTCGCCGCGGGCCTGATCGCCGTCCCGCTGATGCCGCCGGGCAACCGCGCGCAGGCCGAGCGGCTCGGCGGGGTGCTGGCCGACTCCGGCGCGCGCGTGTGGCTGACGTCGGCGGCCGCGGCGGCGCGCGTCCGCGAGTTCGGTGACCCCGGTGACCCCGCTGACCTCCTGGTCGTCGACGAGCTGAGCGGGCCGGGCGCCGACCCGGTCCCGGTCGCGCCGGAAAGCCCCGCGTACCTGCAGTACACGTCGGGCTCGACGCGGGAGCCGGCCGGCGCGGTGATCCCGCACCGGGCGATCGTCGCGGCCTGCTGGCAGGGGAGCCGGGCCTACGCCGTGGACGAGGGCACGACCTGCGCGGGCTGGATCCCGTTCTTCCACGACATGGGCCTGATCCAGCTGCTGTGCCTGCCGGTCTTCGCCGGCGGGCGGGCGGTGTTCATGGCCCCGGCCGAGTTCGTGCACCGGCCGCGGCGCTGGCTGCGGCAGCTCGCCGGCCACCCGGCCGTGTTCACCGCGGCGCCGAACTTCGCCTACGACCTCGCCGCCGACGCCGGCGCCGAAGAGGGCCTCGACCTGTCGGACGTGCGGGTCGCGCTCAACGGCGCCGAACCCGTCCGCCCGCGCACGGTGGAGCGCTTTCTCGAGGTCTTCGGCCCGCACGGCTTCCGGCGCGAGGCGTACCGGCCGTCCTACGGGCTCGCCGAAGCCACCGTGTACGTCGCCAGTGCGGGGCCGGAAGGGCCGCGCGGCGCGGTGTTCGACCGCGAAAAGCTCGCGCAGGGCCGTGCCGTCGAAATCGTCGACGGCCAGGAACTCGTGTCCGTCGGCCGTCCGGTCGGGCAGGACGTGCGGATCGTCCACGAAGGACAGGAGCAGCCGGAGGGGCTCGTCGGCGAGATCTGGCTGCGCGGTCCCAACGTGGCCACCGGCTACTGGGGCCGCGGCGACGCCGCCGCGTTCGACGCCACCCTGGACGGCACCGGCGGCTGGCTGCGCACCGGCGACCTCGGCGTCGTGCACCGCGGCGACCTCTACGTCACCGGGCGGCTCAAGGACCTCATCGTCGTCGACGGCCGCAACTTCCACCCGCAGGACATCGAGGCCGCGGCGGGCGAAGCCCACCCGGCGGTCCGCCGCGACCGCGTCGCCGCGTTCGGCGTCGCCGACGAGCACGGCGAGGGCGCGGTGGTGGTGGCGGAGTGGGCACGCGACGCCGACGCCGACCTCAAAGAGGTGACCCGGGCGGTGCTGCGCGCGGTGTCGCGGGAGCACGATCTCACGCTCCGTGCGGTACATCTGGTCCCTTCCGGCGGACTTCCGCGCACATCCAGTGGCAAGGTCGCCCGGTCGGCGGCGAAGGCACGTTATGGTGGCGCCTGTGGGTGATCACCGCGCCGAGGTCACGAAGGTCGTCAGCGAGACCTTCCGGCTGGACCCGGCCCTCGTCGAGCCCGACGCGCCGCTGGAGGAGCTGGGCATCGACTCGAAGGGCCGGATCAAGCTCCTCGCGGCGCTGGAGGTCTACTACGGCGTGACGATCGACCTGGACCAGCTCGATCGGTTCACCGATGTGGGTTCGGTGGCCGCCGTGCTCGCGGAAGCCCTGGGAACTGGCGGATCTACAGGAGAGGCCCGGAAATGAGCGGCGGGGGGTACACCGCGACGACCGAAGCGTTGTCGACGGCGTCCAAGACCATCGGGGACCTGGCGGAACACCTGCTGGACGACAACCCGGACCTGCAGACCCCGCAGGTGACCGCGGAGGGGTTCGGCCGGGCGCACAACGCCCACGCCGCCAAGTACACCGCCGGGGCGCAGGCGCTGTGGGCCGCCGTGTCCGGCTACAGCAGCACGCTCGCCTCCTTCGGCACCAACCTCGGCACCGCCGGGGCCAGCTACAGCGCCAACGAGGACAACCAGGCCGGCGCGATCACGAACGCCGGGGGTTCCCTCTGATGGCCGACGACACCAAGAAGAAGTGGTCCGACGTCAAGGCGCTGCTGGACGACCCGAGCGTCCCCGCCCAGCAGAAGAGCGCGCTGATCAGCAGCTGGCTGCGGGAGAACCCGCCGCCCCCGCCGTTCCTGGCCGACCAGGAACCGGACGATATCAAGCAGAAGCGGCAGGAAGCCGAGAAATACGCGAACGCGTACAACGCCAACCCGCTCTTCGCCGGGCAGTCGGTCGACGAGGCCTTCGACAAGGCCAAGCAGAGCGGCGACCAGAACTCCTACAACGAAGACCAGGAAAAGAAGGCCGTCGACGAGGGCAAGGCGATGCTCGACGACACGAAGCCGCCCGCCGCCGGCGAGAACGGCGGTGACGCGACCGGCACCAAGACCTCCGACGAGATCTTCGACGCCGCCGCGCCCGCGCTGAAGCTGTTCGAGACCTTCGGGTCGCTGCTGGCCAAGATCCCGGCCGACTGCCGTGGCAACACCCGCGCGCTCGACCTCGACAAGGACATCCGCGCGCCGTTCGACGAGCAGCGCGGGATCAGCTTCGCGAACTTCGTCCAGGACGCCGCCCACTTCAAGACCGGCTCGGAGACGGTGGACCGGACGGTCGAGGACACCGGCTCGCAGCTGGGGTCGCTGTACAAGACGTGGAGCGGCGCGGGCGCGGACGCGGCGTCAGACACCTACAACGACAAGATCCAGCCGAAGGCGGCCAAGCTCGCCCAGACGCTCGGCAACGTCAGCGAAGCGACGCTGACCACCGCGACCACGGTGTTCCAGCTGTGCAAGGGCAAGGCCGACGCCGTCATCGGCATGTACACCGACCTGGTCGGCAAGGCCGACTACACGATGGCGCAGAAGGTCGTCGCGGTCGCCAGCGGCGAGCACGGCAACGAGCAGGACCTGGCCCAGATCGCGGGCTGGATGGACCTCAACTTCGGCACCAACCTGGTCAAGACCCTCAACGACCAGGGCTGCTGCGACGGCGACGAGATCAAGAAGCACGGCCAGGACCTGGCCAAGCAGTGGATCCAGAACCAGTTCAACCCCGACATGTGGGACCGGCTCTACAAGGGCTTCGAGAAGACCTGCAAGGACACGAAGGACCTCGTCGACCAGGCCTACGACGCGCTCGACAAGGTCATGGGCGCGGTGAAGAACGAGTTCGAGGGCGTGTCGATGCCCGGCGGTTCCGGCACGGGCGGTCCCGGTGGCCCGGGGACCGGGGGCACCGGCGGTGGCTACGGGACGGGCGGCGGGAACGGCACCGGCGGCGGTTTCGGCACCGGCGGTTCGGGGACCGGTGGCGGTTCCGGGACCGGCGGCGGCTCGGGCGCGGGTATCCCGGGCGGCGGTTCCGGTGGCGGTGCGGGCGCGGGTATCCCCGGCGGTGGCTCCGGCTCCGGCGGCTCCGGTTCGGGTTCCGGCAGTCCGGACGGTGGCTCCGGCGCGGGTATCCCCGGTGGCGGCGCGGGCTCGGGTTCGGGCTCCGGCGGCGGCTCGGGTTCCGGAGGGGGCGGTTCGGTGCCGCCGATCCCGGACACCGACACCCCCTCGGGCGCCGGCTCGGCCGGCGGCGGGTCCGGCTCGTCGGGCGACGACCAGCAGGCCGCCGCGGAGGCGGCCAAGAGGCAAGCCGCGGAGGCCGCGGAAGCGGCCAAGAAGCAGGCATCGGAGGCGCTGGGCTCGTTCGACGGCGGCGGGAGCGGTGGCTCGGGCCTCGGCGGCGGCTCGGGTTCGGGTTCGGGTTCTGGGGACACGTCGCCCTCGTCGGTGCCGCCGCCGTCCTCCAGCGGGCAGGACGCCGCGGCCGCGGCCGCCGAAGAGGCCAAGAAGAAGGCCGCCGACGCGCTCAAGGAGTTCAGCGGCCCCGGCATCCAGACCGAATCCGGTGACGGCGCCGGGTCCGGGCTGGGCTCGGGTTCCGGGGGCAGCGGCCTGGGCGGCGGCGAAGGCCTGGGCGGCGGCTCGGGCTCGGGCGGTGGGTCCGGCTCGGGTGGCGGGTCCGGATCCGGGTCCGGCGACGACGGCAAGGCGGCGGCCGAGCAGGCCGCGGAAGAGGCGAAGCAGAAGGCGGCCGACGCGCTGAAGGAGTTCAGCGGCGAAGGCATCAAGACGGACTCCGGCGAGGGCGCCGGCGGCCTCGGCGACACGGGGTCCGGCGGCGAACCCGGCGCCGACAAGGACGGCGACGGCAAGCCCGACAACCCGCTGGGCGCGGACAAGGACCATGACGGCAAGCCCGACGACCCGCCGGGCGCGGACAAGGACCACGACGGCAAGCCGGACGGCCTGCTCGGCGACGACAAGGACGCCGGTGACAAGAACGGCGACGACACCCCCGACCACCTGAAGGTCAAGCAGGGCGACAAGACCTTCGAGATGACCGAACCCGACCGCGACGGGAAGATGGACATCAAGGTCGGCGAGGGCACCGACGCCGTCAAGGACTTCAAGCTCGACTGGTCCAAGGACGCCGACGGCCAAGGTCCACAAGGGACGGACGACGCGTACTGCCCCGGCCCGGACGGCAAGATCCACATCGAGGACGGCGACCTCAAGATCACCGCCGAGCGGCCGGACGGGCCGGACGGGCCGACCGTCGTCACCGTCGACGACGGCAGCGGCAAGCCGACGACCTACACCCTCGGCGAGGACGACAAGCCGTCGGACGTCCTGGGTGACACACCGGGCAAGAAGGGCGACGACGACCTGCCCACCCACCGCGGCACGCTCGACGACCTCGGGTCGTCGTCCGACAAGGGCGGCTCCGGCGCGCACCACGGCGGCGGTGCGGGAGCCGGGATCGGCGGCGGCTCGCACGGCGGTGCCGGGCTGTCCTCGGCCGGCTTCGACACCCACGCCGGGCTCGGTGAGACGCCGGTGTCCGGCGGCGCGCACACCGGTGCGGGCGCGGGCTTCGCGCAGCCGCAGCCCGCGGCCGCGTTCGCCCCGGCCGGGGCTTCGGCCGGGCCGGGCGGCCAGGCGATGTCCGGGATGCCCGGCATGGGCGCGATGGGCGGGGCCCACGGCGGTGGCGGCGGTGACACCGAGCGCCGGTCGCCCGCGTACCGGATCGAGGGCGCGGTGTTCGACAACCTCGGCGAGCCGGGCCGCCGGATCATCGGCTCCCTGAACGACGACGAAGACCCGCCGTCCGCGCGCCGGACCTGGTAGGAGGACCCATGACCGACATCGCCGCGATGAAGGCCGAGCTGGCCGGCCTGGTGCGCGAACAGTCCGAGCGGCGCGCGCTGCGCGAGCAGCGGGGCGAGGAGATCAAGGCCCGGTCGCAGGAGTACATGACCAAGCAGGTCCAGGCGGCCGAGCGGTACGTCCAGCACGTGCGCGAGATGGCGCAGCGCAAGACGAAGTCGGGCTGGAGCACCGACCGCGGCACGGAACAGCCGTCGGCGTTCGACACGGACGCGTTCGGCGGCGAGCCGGGCGAAGCGTCACCGTTCGCGCCGTCGGCCACCCAGCAGCCGTCGCCGCGCGACGAGGCGCCCCGGCGGGCGCGCCGGGCGCGGGCGGCGGAGGCCGAGGACGACTTCGACAACAACCCCTGGTGAGCCCGGCACGGCTGCCGGAGGCCGGACGCGATTCGGCGGCTGCGGGGCGAAGGGGTCCGGCCCGGCCGTCACGGCGCCCAGAGGTCGACGGCGATCTCCCGCAGCCGTTCGGTGAACACCCCGGCCGGGCTCGCCCGCCCCAGCAGCTCGCGTAGCCCGGCCTCGAACCCCGCGCGGCGCGCACCGAAGAGGTGCGGCGCCGAGCTGGACAGCGAAAACACCCCGGCCACCACCTCGTCGGCCGTCCGCGTGACCACCCGCCCCGGGACCGTGAACCGCCGCGGCCCGCGGAACCCCGCACCGCGGTAGATCGCCGCCTCGCCGCCCGCCGTCCCCGACGGCAACGTCCCCTGGCCCGCCCGCCGCACCGGACCCAGGTAGTCCCGCACCAGCCCGGCGATCTCCTCGTGCGGCACCGATCCGGCGCCCTCGTGCGTCGTCGCGTGCACGTGGGCGCAGAACCCGCCCGGCGCCAGCATGCCGCGCACCGCCGCCGCGACCCGCGGCCGGTCGAGCCAGTGGAACGACTGCGCGAACGTCACCAGCCGGAACCGCCCCAGCCCGGCCGGCAGCTCCTCCGCGCGCCGGTGCACCCACCGGCAGTTCCCGCCGCGGGCGAGCCGCCGCGCTTCCGCGAGCATGCCTTCGTCCGCGTCGAGCCCGACCGCCTCCTCGAACGACCCCGCCAGCAGCAGCGTCAGCGAGCCGGGCCCGCAGCCGACGTCGAGCAGGCGCCCGGTGCCGTCCAGGCCCAGCTCCGCCACGAACGCCTCGGCGAGCTCCGGCGGATACGCGGCCCGGCCCCGCGCGTAGTACCCGGCACTGCCCGAATAGAGGGACGGATCCCACTCCCACGCGTCGGCCACGCCCCCCAGCGTAGATACTCGGGTGTCATGAACTCCGCGAACTGGTGGCGCGACGCCGTCGTCTACGAGGTCTACGTACGCAGCTTCGCCGACGCGGACGGGGACGGCACCGGGGATCTCGCGGGCCTGCGCTCGCGCCTGGGCTTCCTCGCCGACCTCGGGGTCGACGCGGTGTGGACCACCCCCTGGTACCGCTCGCCGATGGTCGACGGCGGTTACGACGTCGAGGACCACCGGACCCCCGACCCGCTCTTCGGCACCGACTCCGACGTCCTGGACCTGATCGCCGAAGCGCACCGGGTGGGGCTGCGGCTGCTGATCGACGTCGTCCCGAACCACACCTCCGACCGCCACCCCTGGTTCCGGGCCGCGCTCGACGGCGGGCCCGAACGCGCCCGCTACCACTTCCGGCCAGGCCGCGGCCCCGACGGCGAGCTGCCGCCCACCGACTGGCGCAGCGTCTTCGGCGGCCCGGCCTGGACGCGCGCCGCCGACGGCGAGTGGTACCTGCACCTGTTCGCCCCGGAGCAGCCCGACCTCAACTGGGACAACCCGGAAGTCCGCGCCGAGTTCGAGGACCTGCTGCGGTTCTGGTTCGCCCGCGGGGTCGACGGCGTCCGCATCGACGTCGCCCACGGCCTGCTCAAGGACCCCGCCTTCCCCGACCTCGGCACCGACGACGAGGAGATCGCGCAGCCGCCGGACCGCGCGGCCCACCCGCACTGGGACCTCGACGGCGTCCACGACATCTACCGCTCCTGGCGGAAGATCGCCGGCGAGTTCGGCCCGGACCGCGTGTTCGTCGCCGAAGCGTGGGTCGACCGGCCCGACCGCCTCGCCCGGTACGTCCGCCCCGACGAGCTGCACACGGCGTTCAACTTCGACTACCTGCGCTGCGACTGGGACGCGGCCGCGCTGCGCGAGGTCGTCGACCGGACCCTGGCAGCCCTGCACGCGGTCGGCGCGCCCGCGACCTGGGTGCTGTCCAACCACGACGTCGTCCGGCACGTGACGCGGTTCGCCCCCGGCGGCGATCTCGCGCGGGGCAGGCGGCGGGCCCGGGCGGCGCTGCTGCTGATGCTCGCCCTGCCCGGCGGCGCGTACCTGTACCAGGGGGAGGAGCTGGGTCTCGAGGAAGTCGAGGACCTGCCGGACGAGGTGCTCGCCGACCCGACGTGGGAGCGTTCCGGACACACCCGCCGCGGCCGCGACGGCTGCCGCGTGCCGCTGCCGTGGTCGGGCACCGAGCCGCCGTTCGGCTTCGCGCCCGAGGGGGTGCGGACGTGGCTGCCGCAGCCGGCCCACTGGAGCACGGCCGAAGCCCAGGCGGCCGATCCGGCGTCGATGCTGAGCCTCTACCGCGCGGCCCTGGCCGAGCGGCGGGCGAACCCGGCGCTGGGGGACGGGACGCTGACGTGGCTGCCCTCGGCTCCCGGCGTGCTGTCCTTCGCGCGGGAGCCGGGGTTCGGGTGCGTGGTGAACCTGTCGGCGGAGCCGGTCGACGTGCCGCCCGGCCGGGTGCTGCTGTCGAGCGCGCCCCTCGACGACGGCGTGCTGCCACCCGACGCCGCGGTGTGGCTCGCCGGGAGTTGAGCCGGCGTCACCCGCCCGGGTTGAGTGGTGTGAAAGCGGGAGCGGCGGGGTACCCGGTCGCGTTCGTCGCCGCCGTCCGACCCCGGAGGTACTCCGATGCCCGTCCGATCCGCCACCCCGCCCGCCACCGACGCCGTCGGCCTGGCGCTGGAAGTCCTTGCGGCCCAAGGCATGAGCCGCCCCGCCGCGCAGACGGCCCTGAAGGCGATGGCCCAGGACAGAGGCCTGACGGTGGCGCGGTGCGCGGCGCTGGTCGTGGCGGCCGTCGACGGGCGGATCGGCTGATGGCCGTCGCGGGTGGGTTCTCGCGCGCGGGCAACGACGACACGGCCTCCGTCGGCGGGGGTGTGCTGCTGGCCGTCGGGCTGGTCGTCGCGTTCTTCACGTGGTGGTCGTGGTGGACGGTCGCGGGGATCGCCCTGACCGCCGGCGGCGTGCTGTGGCTCACGGTGGGCAACCGGCACGAGTAAGCGCGCCGCCACCGGGAAAGTCCCTCCCACACCGATCCACGAGGAGGCTTTCCGTGCCCGACCACGACGAGGACGTCATCGAACTGCTGCAGCGGCAGCACCGCGAAATCCGGGACCTGTTCGCCGCGCTGGAAACCGCCGACGACGACCGGCGGCGCGAGGTGTTCGCCGATCTCGTTCGGCTGCTCGCCGTGCACGAGACGGCGGAAGAGCTGGTGGTGCACCCGGAGATCCGGGACCTCGAGCCCGCGGCCGGGGCGGTCGTCGAAGCGCGGCTCGGCGAGGAGCACCGCGCCAAGGAACTGCTGACCACGCTGCAGAAGATGGGGCCGGACGCCGACGGGTTCGACACGCTGCTCGTCCAGCTGCGCGACGATGTGCTCGCGCACGCCGGCCACGAAGAGCGCGAGGAGTTCCCGCTGCTGCGCGCCCACCGGCCGCCGGAGCGGCTGCGCGCCATGGCCGCGACCGCCCGGCTGGCCGAAGCCGTCGGCCCGACCCGGCCGCACCCGGGCGTCGAGAGCGCGACGGCGAACCTGGTGCTCGGCCCGCCCGCGGCGATCATGGACCGGGCGCGCGACCTCATCCGCGGCGCGCTGGGGCGGTGAGGGCGGTGCCGTCCGAAGAGCCCCAGGACCCCGAGGAGTTCGCGGAGGAAGCCGGGCCCGACCCGACCCCGCAGGAGGTCGAGCAGTACCAGGACCTGGCGAAGAAGAACCCGCCCTGGTCGTCGCCGGACTGAGTGGGTACCCCTTCGCCATGGCAGCAGGCTCGGCCCGCAAACTGCGGCGCTACCAGGAGATGCGTGACTTCGGCCGGACCGCCGAGCCGGCCGGCGGGGCCGCGGGCGGGCCGGCCGGGCACCGGTTCGTGGTGCAGCGGCACCGGGCCCGCCGCCTGCACTACGACTTCCGGCTGGAGCTCGACGGCGTCCTGGTCAGCTGGGCGGTGCCGAAGGGCCCGACGCTGGACCCGAAGGCCCGCCGGCTGGCCGTGCACGTCGAAGATCACCCCATCGAGTACGCCGACTTCGAAGGGGTGATCCCGCACGGCGAATACGGCGGCGGGGACGTCATCGTGTGGGACCGCGGTGAGTGGCGGCCGGTCGACGCCGACCCGGCGAAGGCGATCGAAGACGGCAACCTCCACTTCGACCTCGACGGCGAGAAGCTGGCCGGGCGGTTCGTGCTCGTGCGCACGAACCGCGGGGAGCAGGACCAGTGGTTCCTCCTGCACAAGGAGGACGACCACGCCGAAGCGGGCTGGGACGCCGAAGACCACCCGCGGTCGGTGAAGAGCGGCCGCACCAACGACGAGGTGGCGGCCGCGCCCGGCGCGTTGTGGCACGGCGACCGGCCGGCCGCGCACGCCGAGGAAGCCGTCGGGTTCACCGCCGCCACCGAGGACGAACTGGCGGCCCTCGACGACCTCGCGGCGAAGGGCAAGTGGTCGGTCGGAGGCCGCGAGCTGTCCCTGACCAACCTGGACAAAGTCCTCTTCCCGCCGGCCGGCGACGGCGAGCCGGTGACCAAGCGGGACCTCATCCGCTACTACGTCACCACCGGCCCGGTCATGCTGCCGTACCTGGCGGGCCGGCCGCTGAACACGCACCGCTTCCCGCAGGGCGTCACCGAACCCGGCTTCTGGCAGAAAGAAGTCCCGAAACACGCGCCGGACTGGCTGACGACCTGGCACAACGAGCGCGCGAAGGCGGGGGAGAGCCGGCGGTACGTCGTGGCGGACAGCGTCGCGACGCTGGCGTGGCTCGCGAACCACGGCGCCCTGGAACTGCACGCCTGGACGTCGTGCGCGGCCGACGTCGACCACCCGACGTGGGTGCTGTTCGACATCGACCCGGGCCCGGAGACGTCGTTCGGCGAGGTACTGGACCTGGCGCGGCTGCACCGCACGGCGCTGGAGCACCTCGGCCTGACCGGGCGGCCGAAGGTGACCGGGCAGCGCGGGATCCAGGTGTGGGTGCCGATCGCGCCGCGCTGCACGTTCGAGCAGACCCGGGCGTGGGCGGAAACCGTGTCGAAGACGATCGGGCGGGTCCTGCCGGACCTGGTGAGCTGGGCGTGGTCGAAGGACCGGCGGCGGGGCCGCGCCCGGCTCGACTACACGCAGAACGTGTCGAACAAGACGCTCGTGGCGCCCTACAGCGTGCGCCCGCGGCCGGGGGCGCCGGTGTCGGTGCCGCTGGAGTGGGCCGAGCTGGACGACGACGGCCTCACCCCGGACCGCTGGACGATCCGGGACGTCCCGCGGCGGCTGGCCGAGCGCGGGGACCCGTTCGCGGCGCTGCTCGGGGTCGAGCAGCGGCTGCCGGGCCTCTAGCGCCAGGGCCTCAGGCGTGGACCGTCTCGAGCTTGCGGGGCTGCAGGCGGTCGAGGTCGGGGCGGGACAGGTGCGGCCGGCCGCCCGCGTGCTCGGTCGTCGCCGCGGCCGCCGCCACCGCGAGGCACGCCGCCGTCTCCAGCGGGCGGCGGCGGGTCAGCGCCGCCGTCAGCGTCGCGACCAGCGCGTCGCCCGCGCCGGTCGGGTCGACGACCTCGGTCTCCACGTGCGGCACGAACCACGACTCCGCCGGCCCGGCGAACAGGTTCCCCTGCCCGGCCACCTCCAGCACGACCAGCGACGGCCCGCGTTCCCGCAGGTCCCCGGCCGCGCGGGCCGCGCTCGCGACGTCGTCCACCGGCTGCCCGGTGAGCAGCTCGGCTTCGTGCCCGTCGGCGCGGACGACGTCTGCCAGGGCGAGCAGCTCGTCGGCCCGGTCCCGGGGTGCCCCGTCCAGCACGACCCGCGTGCCCGCGGTGTGCGCGAGCCGCGCGGCCAGCAGCGCCGCCGGGGCCGGCTGCTGCAGCTGGACGATCAGCGAGCTCGCCGCCGAGATCGGCGCGGACGCGGCGAAGACGTCGGTCTCGGTCAGCAGCGTCCCGTCCGGGACGTGCTCGAGGTAGCGGCGGCGGCCCCGGTCGTCGACGACGTCGATCAGCAGCGCCGTCTCGGTGCCCGGCCGGCGGACGACGTGCGACGTGCCGATCCGGTCGGCGCGGGCCTGGGCGCGCAGGGCGTCGCCGGTGCGGTCCCGGCCGACCACACCGACCAGGGACACGGCCACGCCGAGCTGGCTCAGCGCCACGGCTTGGTTGGCGCCCTTGCCGCCGAGCATCTCCTTCCGGTGCTCGACCGGCGCCGAGGAATCGGCGCCGGGCGCGTCCGGGACCTGGACCACCAGGTCGCGGGCGATCTGCCCGACGACCACGACTTCGCTGTACATCACCGGTACCGCCGGTCGGTCATGGCGCCTCCTCGGTTGGCGAAGATCGGCTACCCCGTTCCGCGGGGCGGATAAACCGCACGTTCGGGTCGATCGCCGGGCGTGCCGCCGTTGCCCCGGACGGCGGTACCGGTTGCTCCGTGCCCGGGATGTGGCTCCCGTCGTCTTCGGGTAAATCAAGGAGACGGAGACACGGTGGAAGCGAGGTTCGGGTGACCGAGACGTTGATGAACGCGGCCGACCGGTGGAGACCGCTGACCGAGCTGCTGGAGGCGCTGCTCGAGCGGATCACCGGCGAGCTGCCGGGGTGCCTCGGCGCGGGGCTCACGGTCGGGCGGGGCGATCGCGCGCCGCGGGTGCTGGCGGCCGCGGGCGTCGCCGGCGGGCTGCTGCCCCTCTCGCTGGCGCACGGCGGCCCGGTGGCCGTCGCCGCCGCCACGGGCGACCCGGTGGCCACCGACGACCTCGGTGCCGACGGACGCTGGCCCGGGCTCACCCGTGCGCTCGCCGGCCACCCGGAGCTCGCCGCGGTCCGCGGCGCGGCCGCCCTGCCCGGCCTCTGGCAGGACGCCGGTGCGTTCGTGCTGTCCGCGATCTTCGACCGGCCGCTCGCCCCCGGCGTCCTGAGCGTCCTGCGGCGCTACGAGAAGCTCACCGAGACGACCCTGGTCGTCGCCGAGGCCGCCAGCGCGGGCGACCCGGACCAGACGCTGGACCTGCTGGCCTCGCGCGCCGCCATCGAGCAGGCGAAGGGCGCGGTCATGGCGGTGCGGCGGTGCTCACCGGACGAGGCCTGGCAGACGCTGCGCCGCGCGAGCCAGGAATTCAACGTGAAAGTGCGCGAGCTGGCCGTCGCGCTGGTCGAGCACGTCGGTGGCGGGCACGCGCCCCAGCCCGACGGGGTCCCGGCGATCCGGCCGGGCGCCGCGGCCCGGCACGCGGCCGAGCGGCTCTGGTCGGCGTTCACCGCGAACTAGGCGTTTCCGATCCGGCGGTTTGGGTATCAAGACCCCGACCTTGATCACCCCGGAAGGCCTGCCGAACCCGTGTCCCCCACGTCCCCGGTCCCGACCCGGTCCGCGCCGCTCGCGGTGCGCCGGACGGAGTACCGCCCCGGTCTGCTGATCCTGACCTTCGCCGGCGAGATCGACGCGCTGACCCTGCCGATCCTGGAACGCGAGCTGGCGGCGTGCCCACCGGGGACGACGGTGGTGGACCTCACGCACGTGGCGTTCCTCGGCCTGGCGGGCGCCCGCGCACTGGCGGCGGCCGCTCGGCAGGCCGGCACCGAAGGCGGGCGGTTCGGGGTGGTCGCCACCAGCCGCACCCTGGCGCGGCTGTTCCGGATCACGGGCCTGGCGGCGGTGGTCCCGATGTTCGCGTCGCTGTCGGACGCGCTGCGCGAGCTGCTGGCGGTGCGCGACGCCGCCTGCTGAGCACCGGCGGCGCTCAGCGCGGGACCCAGCGGGTCACCAGCACCCCGGCGTCGGACTCCAGTTCGCCGCCGGCGTGCGCGACGACCGCCTGCGTCAGCAACCGCGCGGTCTCCGGCGGCAGCGCCGCACCCATCAGGCACCCCGCCACCCGCTCCCGCCCGAACCGGGTCCCGGCCCGGTCGGTCGCCGCCGCGAGGCCGGGCGAGTACAGCGCGAGCACGTCGCCGGGGCGCAGCCGCGCCTCCGCTACCCGCGGCGGTTCCGCGAACCCGGTCGCGACCGGGTTCGTCTCCGGGAGCGCGGCCCCACCGCGGACGATCAGCGGGGGCGGGTGCGCCGCGTCGAGCCAGCGCAGCCCACCGGTGACCAGGTCCAGCTCCGCGACCACTCCCGTCACCACCGCGGCGGACCTGGCCTGCTCCCGGCCGACCGCCGCGTACTGCTCCTCCAGCGAAGCCCCGTCGCGCCGGGCCGCGCGGTAGGCCGCCAGCGCGTTCACCACCGCGGAGCTCGCGTCGGCCGTGCGCGTGCCGGCGTCGAACATCGCCAGCCGTGCCAGCCGTTCGGAGAGCGCGTAGTCGAACACGACGCCGCAGAGGTCGTACGCCGGCTGGACGCTCGCGCCGACGACCACGCTCCCGGTCGCACCGGTGAGCGGCGGCAGGCTCTGCCACAGCAGCTCGGCGGGGGACCCGCGGTGCCGCCGCCGGCGCCGGACGTCGAGCCCGTCGCCGTACTGGGTCGTGACCGTCACGAGGTGCCCGAGCAGCGTGCTCAGCCAGTGGCACTGCTCCCGCAGCACGGGGTCGTCCGGGTCGGCGCCGTCGGTGGGGACGATCTCCAGCACGCCGAGCCGCTCGACGCCGTCGAGCAGCACCGTCCACAGGGTGGGGCCGGGCGCGTCCCGCGTCACCGCGGTCCCCGCGCGGCGGAAGACGGCGCCGGCGACGGTGGTGTCGATGTCCAGCTCCGCGGCCGAGTCCGCGCGCACGAGCGTCCGCTGGTCGTAGTCGGCGAGGTAGACCCCGATCCGCAGGTCGAGCGCGCGGCCCGCCGCGGCGACGACGGCGGGCAGCCGTTCGGGCGGCGCGCGGTGGGCGCCTTCGAGGAGGTCGAGCAGCGCCTTCAGCGGCCCGTGCAACGGCTTGCCCTGGCGGACCGAATGGCTGTACGGCGCGCGGGGCGGCCCGGCCAGCTCGTCGAGCCGCTCGTTGACGGCGTGGGCCAGCATGTCGCGGTCGACGCGGGGCAGCGTGGTCAGGCCGTTGAGGTAGGCGTCCAGCTCCAGCAGGTTCTGGCTGCCGCCGAGCGCGAAGTAGCGCATCCACAGCTCTTCCAGGGGCAGGCCGCTGCGGGCGAAGCAGGCGGCGAGCAACCGCCGCTGTTCCTCCTCGGGCAGGAAGCGCACCGGCGGCTCACCTTCCCCGCGGCGCGGACGCGAGCAGCCCGGTGGCGGCCTCGGCCGGGCTGAGGTCGTCCGCGCGGGCCAGGGACAGCAGGCGGTCGAACGCGGCGTCCTCGTCGAGGCCGTCGCGGCCCATGAGGAAACCCTTGGCCATGGTGATCAGGTCCCGGTCGCGCAGGGTGTGCTTGAAGCGTTCGCTGAAGCGGCTCGCCCGCTCGTAGGCGCGGGCGTTGGCGACCAGCGTCGCGGCGCGGTCGGCGAACGACGCCAGCACCCGTTCCTCGGCGGGGCCGAACGCGCCGGCGGTCGTCGCGTAGATCTTGATGGCACCGTGGCAGCCGTCGCCGGCGACGAGCGGCGTGGTGAGCACCGATCGCAGCCCGGACCCGGCGACCGCGGCGCACCACCGCGGCCAGCGCCGCTCGGTGGTGACGTCGTCGACGCGCATCGGCGAGCACTCCGCGAGCGCGGCCATGCAGGGGCCCTCGCCGAGCCGGTACTGCAGGGTGTCGGCGTCGCGCACCAGCGGGCTCGACGCACTCGTCGTGGCGGGGCGGCCTTCGTCGTCGAGGAGCGTCACCCCGGCGCCGGCCGCGCCGGCGATCGTCCGCCCCGCGAGCGAGACGACCAGCTCGAGCACCGAGTCGACGGTCTCGCGCGACAGCAGCAGCCCCGACATGCGCGCGGCGACCGCTGCCAGCTCACCGTCCAGCGGCAACCCGCCGGCCTTCTCCGTCGCCATGGCCGCTGAATACCAAAGCCAGGCCGCGGTCAAACCTGCACATGGCCCGGCGCGAAGTGGGTACCCGGGCGGTTCGGCGCCCAGCGGGAGGAGAGGACATGGAACTGCCGGAGCGGACCGCGACGGCCGCACCGCTGCTCGACGACGTGACCGGGGCGCTCGAGTCCCTCACCGCCGTCCTGCGGCAGGAAGACGACTTCCGGATCCTGCTGCGGCACGTGTGCCTCCAGGTGCGCCAGGCCATCCCGGGCGTCGCCGAAGCCTCCGTCACGCTGGTGCGCGCCGGCGAGCCGCACACGGCGTCCGCCACGGCCGCCGTGGTGGGCGAGCTCGACGCCGACCAGTACCGCCTCGGTGACGGCCCGTGCCTGGAGGCGGTCCGCAGCGGGAAGATCGTCCGCACCTCGGTGACCGAGGCGGTCGAGCGCTGGCCCGCGTTCGCGAGCGGGGCCAGGGAGGCGGGCTTCGGCAGCTTCCTCGCCGCGCCGCTGGTGGCGGACGAGGAGTACACGGGCGCGGTGAACTGCTACGGCAGGCAGGACGACGGCTTCGAGGAGATCGAAGCGCAGCTGCTCGAGCTGTACACGACGGCGGTGGAAGCGGTCTTCCGCGTGTACCACCGGTACGTGGAGGCCAGCGAGACGGCCGAGCACCTGCGGACGGCGCTCACCTCGCGCGCGGTCATCGACCAGGCCAAGGGCATGCTGATGGCGATCCGCCGGATCGACGCGGACGACGCGTTCGCGCTTCTCGTCGAGCAGTCGCAGCGGGAGAACGTGAAACTGCGCGAAATCGCCGAGCAATTCGTCCGGCGGGTCGTTTCCAGCGGTGCTGTTTAACCGATTGACGGTGGACCGGCGTGCGGGCATGATGAACGCACACCACTTCGACAGGAGCAAGTCATGACGCGCATCGGGACGGTCCTGCGGCCGGCGGCCGCCGGGTGTCTTTCGGGCGCGTCGCTTGCCGGTTCGGCGCGCTCCTCGCCGTGACGGGACACCGTCCGGTCCGGGAGCCGCCCTTCGGGAAACCGAATCGGGCGGCTTTTCTTTTGTGTTCTCCTGCTCGCCGAAAAGCACTTTTCCGCCCCTGTAGCCCAACGGAAGAGGCAACGCGCTCAGAACGCGTTCAGTCCAGGTTCGAATCCTGGTGGGGGCACGGGAGACGCGCCGGGGCGCAGGCGATCCTTGCACGGTCGCCGGGGAGGGTTCGACACCCTCGTCTTCCACTCCGGCCCACTTCACGACGGTTCGTGCGACGGCCTGCAAAGCCGTGCGGTCCGGGTTCGACTCCCGGGTGGGTCTCCGCGCGCCGGTGGGTGCGCCGCCGTGGTGGCGGCGCACCCCCGGCTTCGGTGCGTCCTACTTCCGGCGCCCCAGCGCCTTGGCGCGGTCGTGCGCCCAGCCGGCCAGCACGACCCCGGCCGCCGTCACCACCAGGTAGCCGGTCAGCGTCCCGGCGAACCCGGCCCCCAGCCACCCCAGCAGGCCGGTGTTCCCGTGGTCCACCAGCAGCCGGATCGCGCCCTGCACGCCCAGCACGGTCACCACCGCCCCCACGATCTGCAGCACGTCGAACTTCACGATGCCCCCTCCCGTTGTTGATACGACTGCATCATAACCATGGGTGATAGCGTGTGCGGCGTGGCGGGGAGCCGGATCACGGTGCGGGTGGGCGAGCGGCAGCTCACGCTGTCGAACCTCCAGAAGGTCCTCTACCCGCGCCACGGCTTCACCAAGGGTGAGGTGCTCGACTACTACACGCGCATCGCGCCGGTGCTGCTGCCGCACATCCGCGACCGGGCCATGACTTTCGTGCGCTTCCCCGACGGCGTCGCCGGCGGCTCCTTCTTCGAGAAGGACGTCTCACGCCACGCGCCCGACTGGGTGCGCACCGCACGCCTCGCCGTCGGCGGCCGGGGGAGGGATCCCGAGATCGTCGCCTATCCGCTCATCAACGACCTGCCCGAGCTCGTCTGGGCGGCCAACCTCGCCGCGCTCGAACTGCACGTCCACCAGTGGACCGTCGACGACGGCGGCGAGCGGAGCACGCCGGACCGGCTCGTGTTCGACCTCGATCCCGGGCCCGGCGCGACGGTCGTCGACTGCTGCCGCGTCGCCGAGCGGCTGCACGACGTGCTGACCGCCGACGGGCTCACCCCCGTCGCGAAGACCAGTGGTTCCAAGGGGATGCAGCTCTACGCCGGTGTGGTGACGACCGACCCCGGCGAAACGTCGCAGTACGCGAAGGCGCTCGCGGAACGGCTTGCCGCCGAGACGCCGGACCTCGTCGTGGCGCGGATGACGAAGACCCTGCGGCCGGGCAAGGTCTTCATCGACTGGAGCCAGAACAACCCGTTCAAGACGACGGTCGCGCCGTACTCGCTGCGCGGCCGAGACGAGCCGACAGTGTCCACTCCGGTCACGTGGGACGAGGTGCGCGCCTGCCGGCACGTCGCGCACCTGCGCTTCACCGCCGGCGAGGTGCTCGACCGCGTCGACGACCTCGGGGACCTGTTCGCGGATCTCGGCCGGACGCGCGCCGCGATTCCCGCATTCGGCTGAATTTCGGAAATCGCAATTCCCCGGTGCGGCGGCTCCGGTTCCGGACGCGCCGGCTCACCGCGTCGGCGGAATTGCGGAACCGCGGGGCCGACCAGGTGATTTCGACGGTCCTTTGTGGACTGCTGCACGTGCAGACGGCCGTGTCGCTGCACGCCCCGGCGACCGGGAGGATCTTGTTGTGCGGCAGGGTGGACGAAGTGGGTACGGTCTATGCCGTAAGAGTCCACTTGAGCCGCCGGAGCCGGTCATGAAGATCCAGAAACCGCCGCGGCTTTCGCGAGCATTCGGCCGGTCGTCGCCGGGAGCGTTGTGCGAGCCGTTTTCGGTCACCACGACGTTCCCCGGCGACCGGTGCACGCTTCTCGTGGTGGTGGGCGACATCGATTTGGCGACGGTCGCCACTTTTGTCGAATGCGCGGAAATGGCGATCGGCCGCGGCGGCGCGCTCGTCGTGGACCTCGGCGGGACGGTGTTCTGCTCCGGCGCCGGCCTCCGGGCGCTGCAGCGGGTGCAGCACCGCGCGGACGAAGCGGCCGTCCCGGTCGCGTGGGTGGTGAACACCCCGTCGCTGCGGCGGCTGCTGCTGCGGGGGACCGGCTTCGCCGGCTTTTCCTGCTACCGGGATCGGGCCGGCGCGCTGGCGGCGCACGGCTGATCCGCTTCGACCGCCCGGGCAGGGTGCCCGGCGGATCCGGGAAGAAAGGACACGGGTGTCCGTCCTGATCGACACCGATCTCGAGTTCTGGTTCCAGCGCGGCCTGCGCGCCTACCTCGGCGAGGTGGCGGGCGCGCTCGGCTTCGGCTTCGAGTCCTGCACCGTGGACGTCGACGTCCCGGTGTCGGCCTACGTCGCGGTGGACTGGCGGCTGCGCCGCTACCCCGAGCGCGACGTGGCGCTGCTGTGGGACGAGGTGCACGGCTGGGCCGCCGCGGTCGAGGCCGCGTGCGGGGAGGAGCTGATCGTGCTCGCCTACCTCGGCGGGGCCGACATCCTGCCGCCGCCGCGCCTGATCGTGCGGTTCCTGGCCGCGCTGCGCGCCGGGGACCTGGCGCCGGACGGACCCGGATCACCCGTGCTGCGCCGCGCGGGCAGCCACCAGGAGCTGCTGCCGTTGCTGCCGGCCGGGTGACGCGGCGCGGTGCGATCCTCCACACTGGAGCGATGGGGACGGTGCCGGACGCGGTGGTGCCGATGCTGGCCGTCGACGGGACCCTCCCGGACGACGACCGGCACGGCTACGAGTGGAAGTGGGACGGCTTCCGGGGCTGCGCCCGGGTCGCGGGTACCGGCGAAGCGCGGATCACCAGCCGCAGCGGCAGCGACCACACCCACCGCTACCCCGAGCTGCAGGACGTCTTCGCGCCCGCGCTCGGCGGGCACGAGGCGGTGCTCGACGGCGAGGTCGTCGCGCTGAACGCGGCCGGCAGGCCGGAGTTCGAGCTGATGCAGCGCCGCGCGATGCACGAGCCGACGGCGAAGCTGCGCGCCGAGGTCCCGGTCGTCTACTTCGCCTTCGACCTGCTGCGGATCGGGACCGAGTCACTGCTGGACCGGCCGTACGAACAGCGCCGCGAACTCCTGGCCGAGCTGGTCCGGCCCGCCGACGGCCGGCTCGTCGTGCCGCCCTGGTACACCCGCGCCGACATCGCGCCGGACCAGCTGCTGGCGACGGCGGCCGAGCACGGCATCGAAGGTGTCGTCGCGAAGCGGCTCGACGCGCCGTACCTGCCCGGTGCCCGGTCGCCGCTGTGGACCAAGCACGCGCTGACCCAGACGCGCGAAGTGGTCGTCGGCGGCTGGCGGACCGGCGCCGGCCGCCGCGCCGGCACACTCGGCGCGTTGCTGCTGGGCGGCTACGACGACGACGGCACGCTGGTCTACATCGGCGACGTCGGCACCGGCTTCACCGACGACGCGCTCGACCGCCTCCGCGAGGTGCTGGCACCGCTGGCCCGCACGGAAAGCCCGTTCGGCACGGAGGTGCCGCGCGACCGCGCCCGGGGCGCGCACTGGGTCGAGCCGGACCTCGTCGGCGAAGTCGTCCACCGCCGCGTCACCCCGGACCTGCGGCTGCGCCACACGTCGTGGCGCGGCCTGCGCCCGGACCGGACCCCCGGCGAGGTGCGCGTCCCCCGGCCGACGGGAGCGGCATGAGCACACCGGTGCGCTTGGTCGAGATCACCGACGGCAACCGGGACGCGGTGTGCGCCCTGCGCGTGCGGCCCGGGCAGGAGCGGTTCGTCGCGTCGGTGGCGAAGTCGCTCGAGAACGCCGCGACGACGCCCGAAGGCGAGCCCTGGTACCGCGCCGGCTACGCGGGCGGCGAGCCGGTCGCGTTCGTGATGCTCAGCTGGAACGTCCCGCCCGGGCGGCCGGGCATCCTCGGGCCGTACTTCCTGTGGCGGCTGCTCGTCGACAAGCGCTTCCAGGGCCGCGGGATCGGCCGCGCGGTGCTGGACCAGGTCGTCTCGCTGGTGCGGGCCGACGGCGCGACCGAGCTGCTCACGAGCCACCGGCCCGGCGACGACGGGCCGGGTGCGTTCTACCGGAAGTACGGGTTCACGCCGACCGGCGAGATCGACGACGGGGAGATCGTGCTGCGGCTCGGGCTGTGATCGCCGTCACCGCCGGTCACATCGGTGCGGCGGGCGGAGTCGTGGGGGTGACGGACGCCGAACCCCGGCGTCCGCGCTCCCCGAAGGAGTCCCGATGTCCACCGCCCACGTGATCGTCACCCTGTTCGCCGCCGCGTTCGTCGGCTTCTCGGCCGTCTCGGTCTTCGCCCGCGCGAAGTGGGTCGTCGAGCCGATCACCTCCTACGGCGTGCCGCGGGCGTGGTGGAACTGGCTCGGCGCGGCGAAGGCCGCCGGAGCGGCCGGCCTGGTCGCCGGCTTGTTCTGGACGCCGATCGGCGTCGCCGCGGCGGTCGGGCTGGTGCTGTACTTCCTCGGCGCGGTGGTCACCGTGGCCCGCGCGCGGTCGTACGGTCACCTGGCCTTCCCGGTGCTCTACCTGGCCCCGGTCGTCGCGTCGCTGGCGCTGCTGTCCTGACCGGCGAGCCAGGTGAGCGCGCCGGCGGCGTGGTCCAGGACGGAGATGTGCCCGTCGCCGGGGGTCAGCCGCAGTTCGGCGCCGGGGATCCGCTCGGCGAGCCACGTGCTCTGCGTGGCGGGAATCATCCGGTCGTCCTCGCCGTGCAGCAGCAGGACGGGCGCGGTGATGGCGGCGGGGTCGCCGCCCCACGGCGTGACGTAGGCGAGGTCGTCGTCGATCAGCCCGACGGCCCCGAGCGCGGGCTGGACGACGTCGTCGAGCCAGGACCACGACCCGGTGAGGGCCGCGAAGTCGGCCTGGGTGAAGACGTCGGGATCGAACTCGGCGGCGGCTTCGTGCTTTTCCTTGGCCACCCGGCCTTCGGCGGCGGCGCGCAGGGAAGCGGCGCTGGCGGCGGCCATGCCGTCGAACCAGCCCTCGGTTCCGAAGGGCGCGACGGCGGCGAGGCTGGCGACGGCCAGGACGCGATCGGTCAGCAGCGCGGCGGTGGCGAGGGCGTGCGAACTGCCGCCGGAGTGGCCCATGACGGCGAAGCGGCCGACCCCGAGCGCGTCGGCGACGGTGGCCGCGTACCCGGCGGCGTCCCCGACGGTCCGGTCGGGAACGGGCGTCGAGGAGCCGTAGCCGGGCCGGTCGTAGGAGATCCAGCGGACACCGAGGGTTTCCGAGAGCGGCAGCAGCGGCCCGGGCGGCGCGCCGAGGTTGGGCGTGCCGTGGTGCCAGAGGACGGTGACTCGCGCGGGGCCGCCGGTGTCGTAGACGTGCAGGGTGCGGCCGCCGGGCAGGGCGAGGTCGGTTTCGGTGACGATCACCGCGCCAGCTTTCCGGACAGCCAGGCCAGCGACAACGGGTACCGGTAGTCGATCGCGGCGTGGCCCGCCTCGAACAGTTCGAAGTGGATCCGCCCGGCCGGCAGCCCCGCCTCGAGGATCGCCGCCCGGAACGCCTCCGCGCCCACGTCGAGGAAGTACTCGTCGCTCGTGCCCGCGTCGATCCACACCGCCCGCCACGAGCTCACCGCTTCGGCCCGCGAAGGCACCATGCGGACCGGGTCCCAGTCCAGCCAGCGCTGCCACACCTCCGGGCGCAGCACCCCCGTCGCCGGGTCGAACGGCAGCTCCGGCGTTCCGTCCTCGCGAGCCGAGAAGCACGCCGAGACCCCGAGCAGCTGCAGCAGCGTCGGGTCGTCGGGGGAGGTGAACGCCGTGCGGGACCGGAAGTCCGCCCACCACTCGTGGATGTCGCCGCCGTAGTTCCGCAGCGCGCGGACCGCCTTGCCGAAGTCCGGGACGTAGCACAGCTCGTAGAGCGAGTCGCCCGCGTGCGTGGCCAGCGCGCCGAACAGGTCCGGGCGCAGCATCGGCGTGATCATGGCGCCGAAGCCGCCCGAGGACTTGCCCGCGATCGCGCGGGACTCGCGGTCCGGGATCGTCCGGTAGTGCTCGTCCACCCACGGGACGATCTCGTCGCACAGGTACGAGTGGTACCGGCCGGTGCCCGGCGAGTCGACGAACTGCGAGCCGCCGTACGCCGTCCACGCGTCGACGTACACCACGACGCAGCCGGGCGCGCCGTCCGCGAACACCTGGTCGGCCGTTTCCACGAACGGCCGGCGGAACGGCGTCCGGTTGGCCCACATCGACAGGTGCCCGGTGTAGCCCTGGATGACGTACACCGCCGGGTACCGCTCGTCGCCGTCGTCGTAGCCCGGCGGGACGTACACCCACAGCGGCCGCTCGTGCGGGTCGCCGAGCGGGTTGCCGCGCAGCGACGCGGATTCGACGGTGTGCCGGTCGAGCCGGCCGGCGAGGTCGCCGTCCCAGGGCAGCATGCCGCCAGTCAACCACGCCCCAACCGGTTGCGGGGGCTAAGCGATACCTCTTTTCCGCGCGTAGCGTTGAGCCGTTCCGCCCCGACCACCGTGTTATGGGCACGGTGGTGGGTCAGGGAATGCGGGGAAGACCATGAAACATCCGGGGCCGTTGTTCACACTGCTCGCCGGTGTCGTGCTCGCCGGTGGCATCGGGATCGTCAATCTGGCCACCGGGACGGGCGTCGCGCCGGTCGCCGGGGCCGCCAACGCGGCCGCGAGTACCACGGCGGTGCCGCCCGCGGCGTCCGAAGCGCCGAAAACCGAAGCGCCCAGTGCGGAAGCGCCCGCACGGGCGGACTACGC
This sequence comes from Amycolatopsis sp. NPDC003865, assembly GCF_053605345.1. Classification (NCBI taxonomy): domain Bacteria; kingdom Bacillati; phylum Actinomycetota; class Actinomycetes; order Pseudonocardiales; family Pseudonocardiaceae; genus Amycolatopsis; species Amycolatopsis sp. NPDC003865. The sequence continues at coordinate 45,511 of NZ_JBSGJA010000035.1, forward strand.
CGGGCGCGTCACCGGCGGCGGCGCGTCCGTCGCGGTGTCGGTGCGCGACGGCCACGCCATCGCCTACCTCTGCGACGGCAAGAAGGTCGAAGCCTGGCTGCAGGGCGTGACCGTCGGCGGGAAGCTCGACCTCAAAGGGGCGAAGAACGCGAGCCTGACGGGCAGCTTCGACGCGGCCGCGGTCACCGGGACCGTGACGGCGTCCGGCAAGACCTGGCAGTTCACCGCGCCCACGGCGAAGAAGCCCGCGGGGCTCTACCGCGCGGCACCGAAGGTCAAGGGCAAGCAGGCGAAGGTCGGCTGGATCGTGCAGCCCGACGGCAGCCAGGTCGGCATCCTCACGACGGAAGCGGACTCGGCCACCGCGCCGGCGCTGAGCTTCGGGACCGGGGCGAGCGCGACCGTCGACGGCGCGCCCGTGACCGCCGAGCCGGTCAGCGGCCTCACCGGGAACGGTGACTTCTGATGACCACGGCGGGCAACCGCGCCGCGGCCGCGCTCCTCGTCCCGCTGGCCGTCGGCGCCGTCGTCTCGGTGGCGCTCGGTGTCTACGGCAGCCTGCACACCCCGACCGGCGTCGCGATCAACGTCGCCGGGTTCTCCAGCCCGCAGTCGGTGAAGGCGTGGCTGGCGACGGTCGTCGTCGTGCTGGCCGTCGTGCAGCTGCTGTCGGCGCTGGCGATGTACGGGAAACTCGGCCGGAGCGCGCCGGCGTGGGTGTCGCCGGTGCACCGCTGGTCGGGCCGGCTGGCGTTCCTGGTGTCGATCCCGGTGGCGCTGCACTGCCTCTACGCGCTCGGGTTCCAGGCGTTCGACACGCGCGTGCTGCTGCATTCCCTGCTGGGCTGCTTCTTCTACGGCGCGTTCGTCGCGAAGATGCTGCTGCTGCGCAAGGACGGCGCGCCCGGCTGGGCGCTGCCGGTGCTCGGCGGGCTCGTGTTCACCGGGCTCGTCGGGCTCTGGCTGAGCGCGTCGCTGTGGTTCTTCACCCGATCCGGCTTGACCTTCTAGGGGGCGAACGTGGGCAACGAGGTGGACCCGGCGGTCACCCGCCGGACGGCGATCGCCGCGGCCGGCGCCGGCCTGGTGGCGGGCTGCAGCACCTACGGCGGGACTTCGGGAACGCCGTCGTCGGCCGCGCGGCAGCCCGCGGCCCCGGGCGGCACCGAACTGGGCGCGGCGGTCGACGTCCCGGTCGGCGGCGGCAAGGTGTTCGCGGACAAGCAGGTGGTGGTGACCCAGCCGGCGGCCGGCACGTTCGCGGCCTTCTCGGCGATCTGCACCCACCAGGGCTGCACGGTCGACACGGTCTCCGGCGGCACCATCAACTGCCCGTGCCACGGCAGCAAGTTCAAGATCGCCGACGGCTCGGTCGCGAACGGCCCGGCGGCGAAGCCCCTCGACAAGAAGGCGGTCACCGTGGCGGACGGCAAGATCACGCTGGCTTAGGTGGCCGCCTTGACGACGGTCCGCCCGTCAATCGTCCACAGTGGACCGGACGTGTCCAGTGCGCCCGGCAGCGCGGTGCCGTCCGCGCAGGCGAACCGGGTGCCCGGATCGTCGGGGACGGCGGCGCACTGCACGCCGCCGGCCAGCGTGAGCAGGAACGGGTCGGGCGTCCCGCCCGGTGCCGGCGGGACCGGCAGGGGACCGGGGTGGGTCAGCAGCACGGCCTTCCCCGCCGGGAGCGGGCAGACGACCCGCGGTCCTGCCGCGGCGAAGCACGGGTCGTAGGTCGCGGCGCCGCTCGTGCAGCGGTAGGCGTCGTGCCGGCCGGACACCGCGGACACCGCACCGCAGTCGCCGGTCGCGCGGGACGTCGTGGCCGCGGTCCGCGGCTGGTACGCGACCGTCTGCGTGAACCGCTGCGCGCGGCTCGTGGTGACCGTGACGGCGAAACCGGGGTGCGCCGCGGCGAGACCGGCGGTCACCGGCCCGACCCCGGGCGCGAGGAACCGGCGCACCACGTCGCCGCCGGCCGGGTGGCACGACGCGAGCGCGGCCCAGGCGGCGGCCTCCGGCCGGTCCGCGGTGACGTTCCCGGCGCCGGCGTCGGCCGCGCAGGCCAGCACCTCGGGAGCGGGCTCGGCGGCGTCGGTCATGCCGAACAGCGCGGCGAGGCGGTGGGTGGCCGCGGCGAGCGTGGTGCCGATCGCCGCGCCGGGCTCGGCCTGGCCGCGGAGGGTGCCGGGCAGCCGGCCGAACGGGACGTCGTAGGTCACCGCGGTGCCCGGCCAGAGCAGGTCGCGCTGCCGCGGCCGGGCGGACAGCTGGCCGGCGGCGACCGTCCGGGCGGCCGGTTCGGGCCAGCCCGGCGGCAGCGCGATCCGGTAGGGCACGGACGCGTTCGACGTCAGGGTGACGCTCGCGCGGCCACCGCCGGCGGTCACGCACGGGGACAGCGGTGCCGCCGGGTCGGGAGCGTCGAAGGCGACGACGAGGCCGTCGGAGCCGGCCGAGCGGCCGGCGCAACCCGGCCGGGGCGCCGGTCCGGGCCGGACTTCGCGGCCGAGCGCGGCGAAGTCGAGCAGCCCGCCCCAGAACGGGCCTTCCCGCGTCAGCTCGGCGACGATGCTGCGGCTCGCGGCGTCGTAGACTGCGGGGACGAGCGTCCGCCCGCCGAGGACGACGGGCCCCGACCCGGCCGGTGGCGCCGACGGCACGGGGATCCGGACCCGCACCGGCCGGACGCCGTCGAAAGCCAGGTCCGCGCCGCCGCCGAACCGGCGCGTCAACGGCGGGACGGCGCCGGGCTCCGGTGCTTCCCGCAGCCAGGCCCGGGTACCGGCGGGCGCGTCGATCGCGATCCCGGCGACAGCGACCGTCCCACCCGGACCGGTGGCGAACCGTTGCTGCACCAGGAATCCCGCGCCGCCCAGCAGCAGTGCGAGCACGGCCGCGGTCAGCGCGAGCCGGGCCGGCCGGTCGTTCGTGGCCATCGGCGCCTCCCAGAACACCTGCTCTCCGCAAGTCACCGGACCCACCGTGGCCGTTAGCCGCCGTGGCCCAACCGTGACCGCCGGGTAATCGGTCGCCGCCCCGCGGCCGGTCTGGCACCATCGGACCGGTGAGCCCGGTCGAGATCGCCTGCGACGAGTCGGGCTCCGAGGGCGAGAACCTCGTCGGCGGCGAAACGGACGTCTTCGCCCACGCGGGCGTCCGGCTGACCCCGGCGGCCGCGCGTGCCTGCGTTGCCGAGATCCGGGCCCGGATCGGCTCGCCCGCCGAGGAGTACAAGGCCAACCACCTGCTGCGCGCCAAGCACCGCCCGGTGCTCGAGTGGCTGCTCGACCCCGGCGGCCCCCTCGCCGGCCACGGGCACGTGCACCTGACCGACAAGACGTTCTTCGCCGTGCGGGCCGCCGTCACGCTGCTGGCCGAGGACGGCACCGACGCGATGGCGCGCACCCTCCACCGCGCCGGGCCGGCCGCGTTCGGGGCCGAGCGCTGGGCGTACTTCCTGGCCGCGTTCACCAGTGTGCTGCGGCTGCGGCCGCGGCGCGGCGTGACAACGTCGCCTGCGGAGTTCTTCGCGCTGGCCGGCGAACTCGCCGCGGTCCCCGGCGAAGCCGGCGAGATCCTGCGCCGCCTCGAAGGCGGCGGCGAACGCGTCGCCGGCTACCGCGTCCGGCTGGCGACCGATCCCGGCCTGGTGCCGGTGCTGGATCCGCTGGTTCCCGCGGTGATCCACACCGTCCGGCACTTCAGCGCCGACGGCACGCCGGTCGCCCTGGTCCACGACGAGCAGCTGGCCCTGACCGGCGAGCGCGTGCTCCGGCTGAAGGCCACGCTCGGGCACCGGCTGGCGGGCGTCCGCTTCGTCGACTCGCGCTCCGACGCCCGCGTGCAGGTCGCCGACTTCCTCGCCGGGGTCGCCCGCCGGATCGCCTCGGACGCGCTCAACGGGCGCGGCGACCCGCGGCTGACCGCGCTGCTGTCGTCCTTTGTGGACAGCGAATCCGTGTGGAACGCGCTCAGCAGTTGACGACCTGCGTCGGCGGTGTGGTGTTGTCGAGCCGTTTGACGTACGCGCCGCCGCTGCGATGCGCGCAAGCCGCGTCCTTCGTCCCGAACGGTCCACTGTAGACGGCGTAGACGTCGGCGCCGTTCACCTGCTGCCGCAGTGAGCCGCACCCCGTGCTCGGCGCGTGCAGGTAGCCCGCGCCCGGGTGGGCGTCGAGGAACCGCTGGACGTCGGCGCGGTAGCGGGCCGGGGTGATGGCCGAGCCGAGGATCACGACGAACGAGCCGTCGCACGCCGGTGTGGTCACGGCGGTGGCCAGGCCGAGGTCCGCGCTGCTCGCGACGCTCGTGGCGACGGACGTCCGGACGCTGACCTGCGTCGTGGTGACCGGCGGGGCGGTCACCGGCGGCGCCGCGGACGACGTCACCGGCGGCGGTGCCGAGCCGGAGGTGGTCGAGGCCCGCGACGACGGCTTGAGGACGGTGAACCAGCCGACGACGGCGACGAGCGCGAGCAGGGCCACCCCGGCGACCAGCCACGGCGCCTTCGAGGGCCGCCTCGGCTCGGGGCCCGGGGTCGTCCGGGTGGCCTGCCGGGTCGGGGGAGCGAGGGCGTGGACCGGGGTGGTGCCGCCGAGCGCGGCCCGGGCGGCGGCCGCCAGTTCCGTCACGCTGCCGAACCGCGCACCGGGGTCCTTCGCCATGCCCCGCGCGATCACGCCGTCGAACGCGGCGGGCAGCCCGGGCCGCAGCGCGCTCGGCAGCGGTGGCGGCTGGTGCAGGTGCGCGCCGATCAGCGACGCGGCCGTCGTGGCCGCGAACGGCTTGCTGCCGGTCAGGCACTGGTGCAGGACGCAGGCGAGCGAGTAGACGTCGACGCGGTGGTCGGCCGGCGCGTCGGTGAAGCGCTCGGGCGCCATGTAGTCGAGCGTGCCGACAGCTCCGCCGGTCGCGGTGATCCCGGTGGCGGGCCCGGCCGCGCGGGCGATGCCGAAGTCGACGAGGTAGGCGAACCCGGTGGCGCCGACCAGCACGTTCGACGGCTTGACGTCCCGGTGCACCAGGCCTTCGGCGTGCGCGGCCGCCAGTGCCTGCGCGACCTGCCCGATGACGTCGACCGCGTCGGCCGGGGCCAGCGCGCCGCCCGCGGCCAGCCTGCTGCCGAGGTCGTCGCCGTCGACCAGGCGCATGTCGAGGTAGAGGCGCCCGTCGATCTCGCCGTAGGCGTGGATCGGGATCACGTGCGGCTCTCGCAGCCGCGCCACCGCGTGCGCCTCGCGCCGGAACCGCTCCTGGAAGTCGCGGTCGGCCGCGAAGTCCGGGGCCAGCAGCTTCAGCGCCACGACGCGGTCGTGGCGGGAGTCGTAGGCGCGCAGGACCTCGCCCATGCCGCCGCGGGCGATCAGCGACTCGACACGGTACGGGCCGAACTGCCAGCTCACGCGCACCCTTTCCGCAAGGCACCCCGACACCGGGAAGTCTGCTCCGGGCGGCGTGGCGTTACAGGCACCGGAGCCCACGTACCCTGGTCTGGTGCGGACCCGCCCCACCCTGACCTGGACGTCCCCGGACGCGCCGCTGCCCCGGACCTCGAGCCTCGACGAGCTCGCCGAGGTCGTGGCGCGCGGGCGCGTCGCCGTGCTCAGCGGGGCGGGGCTGTCGACGGAGTCCGGGATCCCCGACTACCGCGGCGAGTCCGGCAGCCTGCGCAAGCACACGCCGATGACCTACGACGAGTTCGTCACCAGCGCCGAGGGGCGCCGGCGGTACTGGGCGCGCAGCCACCTCGGCTGGCGCACCATCGCCCGCGCCGACCCGAACGACGGCCACCACGCCGTCGCCGCGTTGCGCGACGGCGGGTACCTCGGCGGTGTCATCACGCAGAACGTCGACGGCCTGCACCAGGCGGCGGGCACCGCGGACGCCGTCGAGCTGCACGGCAGCCTCGACCGGGTGATCTGCCTGGACTGCCGCCGCCTCAGCGAGCGCGCGGAGCTGGATCGGCGGCTGCGGGAGGCGAACCCGGACTTCGGCGGCGAGGCCACCCGGGTCAACCCGGACGGCGACGTCGAACTGCCCGAGGACGTCGTGCGCCGGTTCACGCCGGTGCCCTGCACCGAATGCGACGGCGTGCTGAAGCCGGACGTGGTGTTCTTCGGCGAGAACGTGCCGCGGCCGCGGGTGGAGCGCTGCTACCGCCTGGTGGACGAGGCCCGCGCGCTGCTGGTGCTGGGCTCGTCGCTGACGGTGATGTCGGGGCTGAGGTTCGTCCGCCACGCGGCGGCCGCGGGCAAGCCGGTGGTGATCGTCAACCGCGGCGAGACGCGCGGCGACCGCTACGCCTCGGTGCGCGTCGACCTGCCGCTGGGGCGGGCGCTCACCGAGCTGGCGGCGCGGCTGGGGTGCTCCGCCAAGACGTCGTCGTAGCTCTCGTCGATCCACACGACGAGGCCGGGGTCGAGGGCGTCGGCGTCGCGGGCGGCCAGGAACTCCTCGCGGGTGGCGCCGCGCCCGGCCCGGCGCAGGCGGGTTCCGGACGCCGTGGACGAGCCGGCCCCGGGCGGGTGGGGGGAGACGCGCCCGGGGCCGGCTCTGCGACGGACCTCCACAGCCGGTCGTCGCCTGCAAGACGCCGCCACCGCCCCGGGCGTTACACCGGCTGAAGCCCCGTCCACGACCAGCGCGGCACCGTCAGGCCGCCGGGCACCTCCGCCGCCGGCCCGGGATAGGTGAGCACCTCGGCCACCGCCCACTCCATGTAGGACCGCAGCGCGGCGCGGAACTCGGGGTCGGCGGGCAGCCCGGCGTCGTCCGCGGCCCGGACGAAGCAGCCGACGAACCGGCGGCCGAGGTCGCTCATGTCGCCGTTGCCCGCGTGCATCCGCAGCACCGCGGAGTGGTCACCGCACTCGGCGGAGAACCGCGGCGGGCCGCCCATGACCTCGGCCCAGTACCAGGCCAGCCGTTCCACGTGCCGGGGGTTCTGCCCCGGGTGCGAGAACGGGTGGTTCAGCTCGGGGTCGGCCAGGCAGCGCTCGTGGTGGGCGGCGGCCAGCGCGAGGAACGCGGGGTCGCCGCCGGCGAAGTCGTACAGGGTCGGACGCACGGCGTCGAGCCTGGCACGCGCCGCCGCCCGGCGCCAGGTGCCTCAGCGCGCCGCCGCGGCCGCGCGTTCCGCGGCCGGGGTGAAGCCGCCGAACGCGTCGACCGCCCGCTGGACGTCCTCGGCCACGAGGTCGTGGTTCAGCGCGCCCGCGGCGGCCGCGCCCTGGGCCGCCGCGATGATCACGGTCGCCCGCGCGTCGACGACGTTCCCGGCCGCCCACACGCCCGGCACGTTCGTCCTGCCCATCGGGTCGGTGGACCCGACTTCGCAGCCCAGGCCGCGCAGCAGCTCGTCGTGCGGGACGGTCTGCGTGCGGATGAACAGCGCCACCCGCGGCACGAACCGCGCGCCGAGTTCGACCCCGGTGAGGTGCCCGTTTTCCCGCCGCACCGCCGTGACGGTCCCGTCGACGACCCGGACACCCCGCGCGTCCAGCCGGGTCCGGTCCTCTTCGGACAGTGGCGCGGTGTGCGGGAAGTACACGACGTCGGGCGACCACTGGCGCACCAGCAGCGCGTGGTCGACGCTCAGCGGCTCGGTGCCGAGGACGCCGAGCGGCTGGTCGCGGACTTCGTAGCCGTGGCAGTACGGGCAGGTGACGGCGTCGGTGCCCCAGCTTTCGCGCAGGCCGGGGACGTCGGGCAGGGCGTCGTGGACGCCGGTCGCGACCAGGACGCGCCGGGCGGTCAGCGTCCGGCCGCTCGCCAGCTCGGCCGTGAAGCCCGCGTCGAGCCGGGTCACCTGGTCTTCGAGGACCTCGACGCCGTAGCCGGCGAGCTCTTCGCGGCCGATCTTGAGCAGTTCGGACGGCGGCAGGCCGTCGCGGGACAGGAAGCCGTGCATGTGCTGGGCGGGCGCATTGCGCGGCGAGCCGCCGTCGACGACCGCGACGCGCCGCCGCGCCCGGCCCAGCATCAGGGCGGCGCTCAGACCCGCCGCGCCGCCACCCACCACCACGACGTCATAGCTGTTTTCGGTCATGCCGCCACCCTGCGCCCGGGTTGGCGAATCCGACAACAAATGTTGCCGTTTCCGCAACGAGCGCGTTTCCTGGAGGGATGACCGACGCGATCACCCAGGCCCTGTCCGAGGTCGGCCCGCGCCTCAAGCGGGTCCGCACGCAGCGGCGGGTCACCCTCGCCGACCTCTCGGCCGCGACGGGCATCTCGAAGAGCACGCTGTCCCGGCTGGAGTCCGGGCAGCGCAAACCGAGCCTCGAGCTGCTCCTGCCGATCGCGCAGGCCCACCAGGTGCCCCTGGACGAACTGGTCGGTGCCCCGGAGGTCGGCGACCCGCGGGTCCGGCTGACCGCCCGCCGCCTCCCGCGCAGCAACGGCGCCACGATGACGGTGCTGCCGCTGACCCGTCAGCCGGGCGCGCCCCAGGCGTTCAAGATGATCCTGGAACCGGAGACCGGCGAGCCCGACCCCCAGGTCCACGAGGGCTACGAGTGGCTCTACGTCCTTTCGGGCCGGCTGCGGCTGATCCTCGCCGACCGCGACCTGACGCTGGGCCCGGGGGAGGCGGCGGAGTTCGACACGCGCCTGCCGCACTGGTTCGGCGCGGTCGGGCGGCCGGCGGAGATTCTCAGCCTGTTCGGAAAGCAGGGCGAACGGCTCCACCTGCGGGCCAAATCCCGTTAGGACAGTCGCGTCAGGACAGTTCGGCCGGCAGGCCGAAGCCCGCGTACATCTTCGGGTCGAGGAAACCGGTGATCTCGGTGATGCGGTTGCCGCGCAGGGTGAGCACGTTCACGCAGCCGATGCGGAAGACGCCGTCCGGGCGGCGCTGGTAGCACGCGAACGCGAGCTGGCCGGCGGCGCGGACCGGGACCAGCCGCCACGGTGTCGCGAACACGCTGCCGGTGAGGAACCGGGCGACGTCGTCGCGGCCGTCGAACCACGCGGGCAGCGGTGGCATCGTGAAGCGGGCGTCCTCGGCGAGCAGGTCCAGCAGCGCCGGGACGTCGGCGCGTTCCCACGCCGCGACGAAGTCCGCCACCAGCGCGCGTTCCGCCTCCTCGCCCAGCGCGCGCAGCGTCGCCTGCTGGCTCTGCGACGGCGCGTGCTCGGCGAGGGTCTTGCGGGCCCGCTGCAGGGCGCTGGTGACCGAAGCGACCGACGTGCCGAGCGCTGCGGCCACTTCCGCGGCCGAGAACGCCAGCACCTCGCGCAGGATCAGCACGGCCCGCTGCGTGCCGGGCAGGTGCTGCAGGGCGGCGATGAACGCCAGCTCGACGCTTTCGCGGAGCTCGAAGCGGCGTTGCGGGTCCCAGGCGTCCTCGGGGTAGGGCTCGACGAACGCCTCGCCCTCGACCGGGTCCGCCAGCGGCTCACCGGGGTTCGCCGCGGGGTGGAAGTCGCGCGGCAGCAGGCGTTTCGGGCGCTGTTCGATCAGCCGCAGGCAGGCGTTCGTGGCGATCCGGTAGAGCCACGCGCGCACCGAGCTGCGCCCCTCGAACCCGGCCAGCCCGCGCCACGCGCCGAGCAGCGCCTCCTGCAGCGCGTCTTCGGCGTCGTGGAGGGCGCCGAGCATCCGGTAGCAGTGAGCGCGAAGCTCGCTCTGGTAGGGCCGCACGAGCCGGTCGAACGCGCCACGGTCGGCGCGCCGCGCGGCTTCGAGGAGGTCGGCTTCGGTGTCCATGCGCGCATCCTGCCCGACGGTCAGCCGAGTTCGCGCTGCATCAGCAGGGTGTCGAGCCAGCGGCCCTGCTTGAACCCGACGCGCCGCAGCACGCCCGCGTCGCCGAAGCCGGCGGCGCGGTGCAGGTTCCGCGACGCGGGGTTGCCGGAGTCGACGACCACCGCGATCGCCTGCCGGGCACCGGCTTTCGCGCACCGCTCGAGCAGGTCGTCGAGCAGCCGGCGGCCGAGTCCGCGCCCGGCGGCTTCGGGCGCGAGGTAGATCGTGGTCTCCACCGTGTGCCGGTAGGCGGGCTTCGGGCGCCACGGCGCGGCGTAGGCGAAGCCGTCGACCTTCGCCCCGCGCAGGACGAGGAACGGCAGGTCGCTGTCGCGGATCTTCGCGCGCCACTGGTCCGGCGTCGGCGGCGTGGTCTCGAAGGTGAAGACCGAGCCGGTGACGTAGGGCGCGAAGACCGCCGCGACGCCCTCGGCGTCGGCCTCGACGGCTTCCTCTATAGTGGACATGGCGGTTATTATAGGGGAATGATCGATCCGGGTGCCCTCGGCCGCCGCCTGCACGACCTGCGGACCGATCGCGGCCTGGCGCTGAGCGCGCTGGCCGCTCGGGCGGCGGTGAGCGTGAGTATGCTGTCGGCCATCGAACGCGGCGAGAAGACCCCGACGGTGGTGGTGCTGTCCCGCGTCGCCGACGGCCTGGGCCTGTCGTTGTCGCGGCTGCTGGCCGACCTGGAGTCGGACCGGGTGATCGTCCGCCGCGCGGCGGAGCAGGACCACGTCGCGGAGCCGGGTGGCTGGCACCGCACGGTCCTGACGCCGGTGGTGCCCGGGGTGAACTTCGAATGGATCCGCACCACCCTGCCGCCGGGGTGCGACGCGGGGAGTTTCCCGGCGTACGCGGCGGGTTCGCACGAGTTCGTCGCGGTCGAAGCGGGGACGTTGTGGCTGGGCGTCGGCTCGGCCGAGTACGTCCTGGCGGCGGGGGATTCGCTCTACTTCCCGGCGGACGAGACGCATTCCTACGCCAACCGCGGCGAGGAGCCGTGCTCGTACCACGTGGCGGCGCTGGTGATGCGCTCACGCTTGACTCATCCGATCACTTCCTCCTAGCCTGATTTGACGCATTCCCGATCCGCCGTCGGAACACCGCGTGGTGTTTCCGTCGTGGCTAGGAAAGGGAGCATTCGTGAGCCGACCGTTGAGCCGTCGTCGCGCCGTGGCCTGGGGAGCGGCGGCAGGGGCCGCGCTGCCATTCATCGGATCTCCGCCCGCCGGGGCGCAGGAGCTCGCCGCCGACGGCCGCGTCTTCGACGTCACGAAATGCGGTGCCAAAGGCGACGGGCGCACCCTCGACACCGCCGCGATCAACCGGGCGATCGACGCGGCCGCGACCCGCGGCGGGACCGTGTACTTCCCGGCCGGCACGTACGCGAGCTATTCGATCCACCTCAAGAGCAACATGGCGCTGTACCTGGCGGCGAACGCGACGATCCTGGCGGCCACGCCGGCCGGCGGCAAGGGGTACGACCCGGCCGAGCCGGGCGCGGGCAACCCGTACCAGGACTTCGGGCACAGCCACTGGCACAACAGCCTGATCTGGGGCGAGAACCTGGAGAACGTCACCATCGAGGGGCCGGGCAAGATCGACGGGAAGGGCCTCGTCGCCGGCGGCAGCGCGGAGTCCGCGCCGCTCAACGGCAACAAGGCGATCGCGCTCAAGCTGTGCCGCAACGTCGCGATCCGCGACATCACGATCGTCAACGGCGGGCACTTCGGCATCCTGCCGACCGGCGTCGACAACTTCCGCATCGACGGCCTCGTGATCGACACCAACCGCGACGGCATCAACATCGACTGCTGCAAGAACGTCCGCATTTCCGGCACGACGGTGAACTCGCCGAACGACGACGCGATCGTGCTGAAGAGCTCGTACGCGCTGAACCGGGTGCGGGACACGGAGAACGTGACGATCGACAACTGCTTCGTCAGCGGCTACGACCTCGGGACACTGGTGGACGGCACGTTCAGGACGTCGTCGTCGTACGGGCGGACCGGGCGCGTCAAGTTCGGCACGGAGGCCAACGGCGGGTTCCGCAACATCGCGATCTCCAACGTGGTCTTCGAGCACTGCCGCGGCCTGGCGCTGGAGACGGTGGACGGCGGGTGGCTGGAGGACGTGACGGTCAGCAACCTGACGATGCGCAACGTCCAGATGCCGCTGTTCCTGAGGCTGGGCGCGCGGATGCGCGGGCCGGCGGGCATCCCGGTCGGTTTCCTGCGCCGGGTGAGCATCAGCGACGTGACGACGGTGGCGGCGGACCCGCGGTACCCATCGTGCCTCGCGGGCATCCCGGGCCACCCGATCGAGGACGTCAAGCTGAGCAATATCCGCCACCACCTGGCGGGCGGCCTGACCCCGGGCGACGCGGTCCAGAACCCACCGGAGCTGGAGACGGCGTATCCGGAGCCGTCGATGTTCGGCACGCTGCCGGCGTACGGGTTCTTCATCCGGCACGCGCGCGGAATCAGCCTGGACAACGTGGACGTCCGGTTCGCGGCACCGGACACGCGCCCGGCGTTCGTGGCGCGGGACGTGGCCGACCTGGACGTGCACCACTGCCGGGCGGACAAAGTGGACGGAGCCCCGACGTTCGTCCTGGACGCGGTGGACGACTTCCGGGTGAGCGACGGGCGCCCGGTCACCGACGCCAGGGTGGCGCACGCGGACCACCAGGAGCTGTAGAGCTGTCCGGCCGGGTCCCGGCGCCGCCGCGGGACCCGGCCGGTTATGGCAACTCGCCGCCGTGCTGACCTCAGCGGCCGCGCAGATCGGGACGGGCCAAGCCCACGCCCGCCAACACGATCAACGCCACCGCCGCCACCCCGACGATCACCTCCAGGACCGGCACCCTCGCCGCCGCGGTCGTCAACGTGACGATGCTCGACACCAGCAGCAGCACGCCCGCCGCCAGGCTGAGCCAGCACAGCTGGGCCGTCTTCGGGATCACGTGCCAACGGTTCTGCCCGGCCATCGCGCCTCCTCGTTCGGGTTCCTTCCGAAGCTGCCCCGATCGGGTGGCGATCAAACCGAGCGGCGCACCGGTGCTCCGGCCCGCAGCGCCCGCGGGATCTCCGCCAACTCGTCGACGATCTCCAGCAGCCGCGCGAGGTCCGCGGGCGGTGCGGTCGAGTCCAGCTCGACCGCGTACGTGATGCCGGTCGACGTCCACGTCGCCGGGTCGAAGCCGCCCGACGCCGTCACGCGGACTCCGGCCAGTGGGATGCCGAGGGGTTCCGCTTCGCGGTAGACGTCGTTGAGGACGCAGCCGGCCGCCGCGAGGGTGAGCAGGTGGCCGCCGGTGAACTCGGTGTCCACGCCGCCGGACGTCCAGCGGTGGGGGAAACGCACGCCCGTCTCGCTGCGCAGGGTGCCCGCGCCCACCACGACCTCGAATGCCATGCCGACAGTCTCGACGTTCCGCTGGTCGGAACGCAAGGCTGTCCTGCCCGCCCGGCCCGGTGCGACGGTCGACGGCATGGCTCCCGTGAAGGCGGCGATCGTCGGCCCCGGCAACATCGGCACCGATTTGCTGGCGAAGCTGCGACGCAGTGAAGTGATCGAAGTCGGCTACATGGTCGGCGTGGTCGAGTCCGACGGGCTCGAGCGCGCCCGCGCGCAGGGGATCGAGGCGTCCGCCGAGGGCGTCGACTGGCTGCTGCGCCAGGATCCCCTGCCGGAGCTGGTGTTCGAGGCGACGTCGGCGAAGGCGCACGCCGCCAACGCCCCGCGCTACGAAGAAGCCGGCATCCAGGCGGTCGACCTGACCCCGGCGCACCTCGGTCCGATGGTGTGCCCGCCGGTGAACCTCGGCGCGCACCTCGACGCGCCGAACATCTCGATGATCACCTGCGGCGGCCAGGCCACGATTCCCATGGTGCACGCGGTTTCCCGGGTGACGCCGGTGCCGTACGCGGAGATCGTCGCGTCGGTCGCTTCGCGCGGCGCGGGGCCCGGCACCCGGGCGAACATCGACGAGTTCACGCGCACGACGTCCGGCGCGGTCGCCGAAGTCGGCGGTGCCGGGCGGGGCAAGGCGATCATCATCCTCAACCCGGTCGAGCCGCCGATGATCATGCGGGACACCGTGTTCTGCGCGATCGGGCTCGACGCCGACCGTGACGCGATCACCGCGTCCATCCACGAAATGGCCGAAGAAGTCCGGAAGTACGTGCCCGGCTACACCCTCCGCGCGGACCCGCAGTTCGACGACGCGCGCGAGGAGTGGGACGGCCACGCGCGGGTCGGGATCTTCCTCGAGGTCCGCGGCAACGGCGACTACCTGCCGGAGTACGCCGGGAACCTCGACATCATGACCGCCGCCGCCGCCCGCGTCGGGGAACTCATGGCGCGCGCGAAGCAGGAGGTGCCGGCGTGACCCGCCCAGCATTGGAGCACGACGTCCGGATCGTCGACACGACCCTGCGCGACGGCAGTCACGCGATGGCCCACCGCTTCACCGAACAGCAGGTGCGCGACACCGTGCGCGCGCTGGACCGCGCCGGGGTCGAGGTGATCGAGGTGACCCACGGCGACGGCCTCGGCGGCTCGTCGTTCACCTACGGCTTCTCCGCCGTCGACGAGCTGAAACTGATCTCGGCGGCCCGCGAAGAGGCGAAGCAGGCGAAGATCGCGGTTCTGCTCGTGCCGGGAATCGGGACGGCGGAAGACCTCCAGCGCGCGTTCGACGCGGGCGCGGAGATGGTCCGGGTGGCGACGCACTGCACGGAGGCCGACGTCTCGCCGCAGCACTTCGGGCTGGCGCGCGAGCTCGGCATGGAGACCGCCGGGTTCCTGATGATGGCGCACCGGACGCCGCCGGAGGACCTCGCGAAGCAGGCGCGGATCATGGTCGACGCGGGCTGCCAGGCGGCGTACGTGACGGACTCGGCGGGCGCGCTGCTGATGCACGAAGCCCGCGCGCGGTTCGAGGCGCTGGTCGCCGAGGTCGGCGACACCGCGTGGGTGGGCTACCACGGACACCAGAACCTCTCGCTCGGTGTCGCGAACTCCGTCCTGGCTTACGAGGCCGGGGTCCGCTACATCGACGGGTCGCTCTGCGCGCTCGGCGCGGGCGCCGGCAACTCGCCGACCGAGGTGCTCGCGGCGGTGTTCGACCGCCTGGACATCGACACGGGTCTCGACGTCGGCGGGCTGCTCGACGCGGCCGAGGAGGTCGTCCGGCCGTACCTGCACCGCTGGCCGAAGATGGACCGCAACGCGATCGTCCAGGGCTGGGCGGGCGTGTACTCGAGCTTCCTGCTGCACGCGGAGCGCGCGGCGGAGCGGTACGGCGTCCCGGCGCAGGCGATCCTGCGCCGCTGCGGCGAACTCGCGCTCGTCGGCGGTCAGGAGGACATGATCATCGACGTGGCGGTGACGCTGGCCGCCGAAGGCTAAGCCGCGAACCGGGCCAGCGCCTCGAGCTTCCACGCGCGCTTGACGTCGCTGGCCCGGTGCCCGGAGTGGTCGTCGACCAGCAGCTCCGCGCCCGGCCAGGCCGCGGCGAGCTCGACCGCCGTCGTCACCGGGCAGCTCAGGTCGAGCCGGCCGTGGATCAGCACGCCCGGGATACCGGCCAGGCGCCCCGCGTCGCGGATCACCGCGCCTTCTTCGAGCCAGCCCGCGTTCGCGTAGTAGTGCGTCGTGAGCCGGGCGAACGCCAGCGCGGCCTCGTTCACCGGCGCGTCGCTCACCGGCGGCGCGCCGGGCTCGAGGGACAGCACCACCTCTTCCCACCGGCACCACGCGGCCGCCGCGCGCCGGTGGACCGCCGGGTCGGGGTCGGCCAGCAGCCGCGCGTACGCCGCGACGTCGTCGTCGGCGCCCAAGGTGAAGCGCGCCCATTCCTCGGGGAAGAACCGCCGCAGGCCGCGGTACAGCCAGTCGATTTCGCCGCGGCGCGTGGTGCTGATCGCGCTGACGACGAGCTCGGTGACCCGCTCCGGGAAGCGTTCGGCGTACACCAGCGCGAGCGTCGTGCCCCACGAGCCGCCGGTCACCAGCCACCGCTCGATGCCGAGGTGCTCGCGCAGCCGCTCCAGGTCGGCGACGAGGTGGCCGGTCGTGTTGCCGTGCACCGAATCGAGGGCGTGCGGGGTGCTCCGGCCGCAGCCGCGCTGGTCGAGCAGCACCACCCGGTAGCGCGCCGGGTCGAACATCCGCCGCATGCCCGGCGTGCTGCCCTGGCCCGGACCGCCGTGCAGCACGACCGCGGGCTTGCCCTCCGGGTTCCCGCAGGTCTCCCAGTAGACGTGGTGGCCGTCGCCGACGTCGAGGAGCCCCTGGTCGTGGGGCTCGATCGGCGGGAACAGCTCGGCCATGGCGGGTGTCCTCCTGCGGTCAACGGCCGGAACCGCCCGTTCCCGGCGACCCGCAGTGGGCAGCAGACTCGGTTCCGGCCGGTGATCTTTCCGGTCCCCGCCCACTTTTTCGAGGGGATTTCGATGAAACGCAGGATCTTCGCCGCGGCCGTGGCGTGCGCGGCCACGGCCGCGGGGCTGCTCGGCGCCGCCCCGGCCGCCCAGGCGGCGACGTCGGTGACGTTCACCCCGCGCACGGTGACCCAGCCCCACGACAACCAGTACGTCGCTCCGCTCGGCTCGGTGCAGCTGGCGATGACGGCCACCCAGACCGCGTACGTCTACTCGACGTTGCGCGTGAACAATGCGTCGAACACGACGCTGATCGACAACGAGGTCCGCTGTTCGAGCACGAGCGGCTGGAGCAAGAACGAGGTGCTCGGGCAGAACGTCATCATCGCGAGCGCCACCGGCACCCCGGCGTCGTTGCGGGACATCAACGTCACGACCCGGTTCCTCGTGCACCCGGGCGCGGCGGGCACCGTCACGTGCACGACGTACCTGCGCAGCGCGAACCTCGGGCTCGGCAACTCGACCGTGAGCCTGGTCAGCGGCCAGCTGAAGTTCGCGGACACCAGCGTCGCGAACACGACCGCCGGCACGCCGCCGCAGGCCGACGACGGCGACACGCCTCCCGGCCGCGTCATCGGCCTCAGCTCCGCGGCCCCGACCGTGCGCGAGCCGGCCTCGGAGATCTTCGAGATGGCGCCGGTGACCGGGCTGAGCGTGTTCGGCGACATGGAACTGATGGCGTGCTACCCCGAGCCGACCGGCGGCTGCCCGCTGAACAGCATGACCGCCCGGGTGACGCTGTTCGTCAAGCAGTGGAAGGCCGACGGCACGCTGTGCAAGTCCGACGCCTCCTCGAGCGTGACGGTGCTGGTCCGCCGCGACGTCCACCACTACGTGGTCCCGCTGAACACGCACTTCACGGCGGCGACGGGCAACGGCTGCGTGCCGAAGTTCAACTTCTACGTCAAGACCGACTGGGTCAGCGGCTCGACCGGCGCGGTGCAGATGGCGTCGGGCGGCCTGCCCGACGCGACCGGTTCGACGGTGAAGCACTACGACGCGATGAGCCACGCCTTCGCGGTCGCTTACTGAAGGCGGAAAGGGCGCGCCGGTTTCCCGGCGCGCCCTTTCCGGTGTCAGGCGGGTTCCCCGAACCAGCGGCGCAGGGAGTCCGCCAGACCGGTCGTCGCGCCGTCTTCGCGGGCCCAGGCGATGTAGCCGTCCGGGCGGATCAGCACGGCCGTCAGCGCCGGGTCACTGACGCACTTCGCGGTCAGCGTGGTGACGTGGCCGGCCCAGCCGCTCGCCGTTGCGCGCAGCTCGGCGCTCTCGGCGAGGTCGAGCAGGAGCGCCTTGCCGTCCTGGAGGTGCTCGCCGGCCCGGGTGCCGTCGGCGAAGGCGAAGTCGGGCGCGCCGCGGCCGGTGAGGTCGTGCTCGCCGTCGATCGGGTACCGGTGCAGGACCCCGGAGAGCTTCTTGGCCAGGTAGGTCGCGCCGTCGTCGGTGAGGAGCAGGTCGGTGACGACCTGGCGCAGCGCCTTGGTCCGGACGTCGCTGCGCATCAGCGCCACCTGCGCCCGGGTCCACTCGAGGACCCACTCGCCGATCGGGTGCCGTTCGGTCGTGTAGGTGTCGAGCAGGCCGTCCGGCGCCGTGCCGTGGATGGTCGCGGCGAGCTTCCAGCCGAGGTTGACGGCGTCGCCGATGCCAAGGTTGAGTCCTTGCCCGCCGAAGGGGGAGTGGACGTGGGCGGCGTCGCCGGCCAGCAGCACGCGGCCCTTGCGGTAGGTGGTCGCCTGCCGCGCGTTGTCGGTGAAGCGCGTCGCGCTGTGGACCTTGGTCACCCGGATGTCGGCGCCGGACACCCGCCGGAAGCTCTCTTCCAGCTCTTCGGCGGTGATCGGGGTGTGCCGGTCCTCGGGTGGCCCGTCGAACTCGACGGTGAGCATCCGGCCGGGCATCGGCCCGTGGACGTAGAGCCCGCCGTTGCCGTGCTGCCAGCCCGGGGGCAGCGTCTCGGCGCCGGTGAGCTCGGCGAGCGCCTGGCGCCCGGTGATGGCGGGATCGGTCCCGGGGAACTCGAACCCGGCGTGCTTGCGGACGAAGCTGCGCCCGCCGTCGGCCCCGACGAGCCAGCCGGCGCCGATCTCGGTGCCGTCGTCGAGCCGCACGGTCACGCCGTCGTCCCCGGCGTCGAACCCGGTCACCTCGACGCCCCGCCGGATCTCGGCCCCCAGCTCGAGCGCGCGGGCGCCGAGGATCGCCTCGACGGCCTGCTGCTGGATCACGACCACCCGCGACGCCGGGCCGACGTCCCGGAAGGCGGGATCGGCGAAGTCGACGCCGTTCGAGGCGACCATGATCCCGGCGAAGTGCCCGACCGGGATCGCCGCCTTCGGGCCACCGCCGCCGCGTGACTTCATGAACGCCTCGATCTGCTTGGCGTTCTGCTGCACGACTTCTTCCACCGCGGGCAGCAGGCCACGGCGGTAGAAGGCCTCGGCGGTCGTCAGGTTGACCGACCCGGCCTTGATCGTCAGGTCCGGCTCGTTCAGCCGCTCGACGACCAGCACGTCCACGTTCTTCAGCCGGAGTTCGCAGGCCAGCATCAACCCGACCGGACCGCCCCCGGAGATCACCACATCCCTGTTCATGGCTCCGATGATGCCGCGAAACTTTTACCGAGTCAAACTTTGTGCCCGGTCTATACTCTCGGCTCATGGCGGATCACGGACTGCGCGAGCGCAAGAAGCGGGCCACGCGCGAGCTGATCTCGAACGTGGCGACGGGCCTGTTCATCCAGCGCGGCTTCGAAGAGGTGACGGTGGCCGAGATCGCCGAGGCGGCGGGCGTCTCGAAGATGACGGTGTTCAACTACTTCCCGCGCAAGGAGGACCTGTTCCTCGACCGCCACGCGGACCGGCTGGCGGAGCTGACTTCGGTGGTCCGTTCCCGCGAGGCGGGGGTGTCGCCGGTGGCGGCGCTGCGCGCGCACCAGCACGCGCTGCTGGCCTCGGGACACCCGCTGTCGGGGGCGATCACCGGCGGCCCCGGGTTCTGGTGGGTGCTGACGTCGAGCCCGGCGCTGATGGCCCGGTGGTACGAGCAGGAGCGGGAGATCGCGGCGGCGTTCGCGGAGGTGCTGGTCGCGGAGACGGGGGAGCAGTTCCGGTCCCGCATGGTCGCGGGGCTGCTGACGACGGCGATCACGACGGTGTTTTCCCACGCGATGGGGCGGATCGTGGCGGGCGAGGACGCGGAGGTGGTCCGGCGGGAGCAGGTCGCGGTGATCGATCAGGCCTTCGACCTGGTGGAGCGAGGTGTGGGCGACTTCCCGGAGGCGGCGGGCTGACCTCTGCCTCGCGTTCGCTTTCGCGCCCGCGTCGTTGCCGGGAGACGTGGTTCGACGGGGTCGTCAACCCCTCAGCGGAGGGCGGTCTTGGCTCCCTCGGCAACTGCGGTGGCCACTGCCGCGAGGGCGGGGGAGTCCAGTTTCCACTGCTGCCAGTGCAGCGGTACGTCCAGCGGGCGGTCCGGGGCGAGGTCCACCAGTGCGGGTCCGTGGGCCGCCGCTTGGATTTCCGGGACCATGCCCCAGCCCAGGCCGGCCGCCACTGCGTCGGCGAACGACTCCGATGCCGGGATGTAGTGGCGGACCGGGGTGAACGTGCGGCCGCGGGTCAACGTGCGCAGGAAGCGGTCCTGCACGTCGTCCTTGCGGTCGAACAAGACCACCGGCGCTTTCGGGAGGGCCGCCGGGAGCGGGCCGGACGACAGCCACCGTTCGATGAACTTCGGGGCGGCCATGGCCCGGTAGCGCATGCGGCCCAAGCGGACCGACGTGCAGCCCTGGACCGGCTGTGGTGCCGCCGTCACCGCGGCCATCACCAGGCCTTCGCGCAGGAGCGCCGCCGTGTGGTCCTGGTCCTCGCGGTGCAGGTCGAAGCAGATGCCCAGGGACTCCGGGACGTGGGCCAGGCTGGGGAGGAACCACGTGGCGAGGGAGTCCGCGTTGACCGCGATCGACAGCGTCCGGAGCGACGAGCCGACGCCCAGCTCGGCCAGTGCGTCCTGCTCCAGCTGGGCGAGTGAGCGCGCGAAGCGGATCAAGACCTTCCCGGACTCGGTGAGCGTGACCGGCTTCGTGCGGAGCAGGAGCACCCGGCCCGTGCGCTGCTCGAGGGCCTTCACCCGCTGGCTGACCGCCGACGGCGTCACGTGCAGCACCGCCGCGGCGGCGTCGAAACTGTGCTCGTCCACGACGGCGAGCAGCGTCCGCACCTGGTCGAGCGGGAGATCTGACATCACGAGCGCTAATGTTACGTAAGAATCTTTAGCTGGAGTGATCCGGCCGGACGGTCGTACCGTGGCGGCGTGCTCCCGCTCCTTCTCGCCGGCTTCGGAACCGGTCTCTCCCTCATCGTCGCCATCGGCTCGCAGAACGCGTTCCTGCTGCAGCAGGGCCTGCGCGGCGGCGCCGTCGCTCCGCTGGTCGTCATCTGCGCCGTGTCGGACCTCGTGCTGATCGGGCTCGGGGTGAGTGGCATCGGCGCCGTGCTGGAGCGGTGGCCGACGGCGATCGGGGTGATCGCCGTCGGGGGCGGGCTCTTTCTGCTCGGTTACGGCGCCCTCGCCGCGCGGCGGGCGTTCCGGCCGTCGGTCATGGCTGTGGGCGAGGAGCGGACGCCGTTGCGCAAGGCCGTCCTCGCGTGTGTGGCGTTCACCTGGCTGAACCCGCACGTCTATCTCGACACGGTGCTGCTCCTCGGTTCGGTCGCGGTCGCCCACGGCGACGGGCGCTGGGTGTTCGGCCTCGGTGCCGGCATCGCCAGCGCCGTCTGGTTCAGCGCCCTCGGCTTCGGCGCGCGTCGCCTCGCCGGTCTGTTCGCCCGGCCCGCCGCCTGGCGCGTCTTGGACGTCCTGATCGCCGTCACGATGGCCGGCCTCGGCGCGACGATGCTGCTGGGCCACGTGTGATTCACCAGAGCTGCCCGCGCTCGGCGGCCGGCGGTCGTTCCAGTTCCAGCAGGAACTCCTTGCGCCGCACGCCACCCGCGTATCCGGTGAGCTTCCCGTTCTTCCCGACGACCCGGTGGCAGGCCACGAGGATGCTCAGCGGGTTCCGTCCGACCGCCGCTCCGACTTCGTGCGGCAGAGCGCCGACGGCTCGCGCGAGGTCGCCGTATGTCGCCGTGGCGCCGTAAGGGATTTTGGTGATCTCGGCCCAGACCGCGCGGTCGAAGGCGGGGCCGTCGGCTCGCGTGGGCGCGTCGAACTCCGTGCGCCGGCCGGCGAAGTACTCTTTCAGCTGCGCTGCCGCGGCCGGGAACGCCGAGTCGTCGCGGGGGCCGAACGAGGTCCGGTCCGGCCGGGTCCAGTGGTGCGGGAAGTAGAGCCCGGTGACGATGTCGCTGTCGCCGACCAGGGTGAGCTCGCCGATCGGCGAGTCGATGATGGCGTGTTTCATCAGTCCTCCCAGGAAGTGCCGTCCGCCCGCGCGCCGCGCAGGCCGGGCAGCCGGATGTCGGCCGTTTTCGCGGTGACGACCGTCCGATCGGGACGCCACGACGTCGACAGCAGCAGCCGCCGGGTCATGCCGGCCCAGCCGGCCGGGGTGGCGCTGACCACCCAGAGGTCCGGTGCCGCGAACCGGCGGGCCTGGCGCAGCCAGGACGCCGCCGTTTCCGGCCAGGTCACCGTCGCCAGGACCAGGCCGCCCCAGGCTTCGGCGATCCGTTCGCCGTCGGCACGTGAGGCAGGGTCTGTCGTTGTGCCGATCACGACGTGCCGGGCCGGGCCGATCAGCCGCACGAGTGCCTCGAGTTCCGCGTCGGTCATGCCGCGTCGTGGAAGACCAGGCCCAGGGTGTGCCGCCGGCCCGACCGCACGGCCGAGACGCCGTGGCGCACCGGCGACGCGGACCAGCCGCGGGCGGAGCGGACCGGGCGGTCGCGGGTGGTGAAGACCAGGCCGTGGCCTTGCGGGATGAGTGTCGCGGTGCCGCGGGACTGGGCTCGTGGTCGCTGCTCGACGAGCAGGAACTCGCCGCCGGTGTGGTCGACGCCCGGTTCGTTGAGGTTGATCACGACTTGCAGGGGAAACACCTTGTCGCCGTACAGGTCGCGGTGGAGGGCGTTCCAGCCGCCGGTTTCGTAGCGGAGGAGGATCGGGGTGGGCCTTCGTTGACCGGCGTCGTGGCAGACCCGCAGCCATTCGTCCAAAGTAGACGGCCATTCGGGGTCGCGGCCGAGCCGGGCGTACCAGTCCTGCGCGATGGGCAGCAGGCGTGGGTAGAGGGCTTGCCGTAGCCGGCGGACAGGTTCCGGGAATGGGTCGGCGAAGTAGTGGTAGTCACCGTGGTCGCCGAAGCGGTGGCGCCGCAGGTTGACGGTGGCGCGGAAGTGGCGCGGCTGATCCCAGAGCGCGACGAGTTCGGCGCACTCGGCCGGAGTGAGCAGAGGAGGAAGCAGGGCACAGCCATAGTCATCGACTTCGGCGGCCACGGCCTCCCAATCAGCGGCGGCGACGCGGTTCTCGTAGGTGCTCATATTCGGTAGACGGCCGGGCGGGGCGAAACGTGAGATCGGGCGGGCGGAAATTTCGCTGGGAGTTTGTTCGCAGGCGGTGGCTCGGCCTCGGCGGGCGGCAGGCACGGCGAGGAGGCGGCCGGGGGGTGAGGCGGGCCGGCGGGGGAGAGAACGGGGCCGGCAGGGGAGAGAGCACGGGGCCGGCGGGGGAGAGAGAACGGGTGGGAAGGTGCGGGGAGGGGCGGAGGCGGAGGCGGAAAAGGGGCGAAGTGAAGAGGGGGAACGAGGCGCGGGAGGGGAGGCGCGGGAGGGGAGGCGCGGGAGGGGAGGCGCGGGAGGGGAGGCGCGGGAGGGAAGGCGTGAGAGGGAAGGGCAGTCAGGACCAAGGCCCACCCGCCTCGATCACCTGGCCCTCGGCTCCTCCCGGTCTGCCTCGCCCCCCGCCGCTCGGTACCTCGCGCTCTCCCGGCCTGCCCCCGGCAGGGGAGGCCCTTCACCCCCTCCGGAAACTCACACCGCTTCCATCGTGAGCAGGGTCCGCTTCGCCTCCTCGCCGCCCGCGTACTGCCCGTACGACCCGTCCGACCTCACCACCCGGTGGCACGGCACCACCACCGGCAGCGGGTTGAGCGCGCATGCCGTGCCGACTGCGCGGACCGCCTTCGGGCTTCCCGCCGCCGCTGCCACCTCGGCGTAGCTCTCCGTGTGGCCGTAGCCGATCTCCGGGAGGTGCTCCAGTACCGACAAGCGGAACCCCCGGGCCAAGCGGAAGTCCAGCGGGAGGTCGAAGCTTCGGCGGCCGCCCGTGAAGTACTCGTCCAGCTGGCGGGTTGCCGCGTCCAGGCGGGCCGGGGCGAGGAGGATGCGGGGGCTGATCGCCTCCGCCAGGGCGGCCAGGACCGCGTCGTGGTCCTGGCGGTCGAACGCCACCTTGACCAGGCCCGCCTCCGTCGCGGCCAGCAGCAGGGACCCGACCGGGCTGTCGATCGTGCGGTAGGCGACGTCCAGCAGTCCCTCGCGTTCCGCTTCGGTGGTGAGCCGTTCGTGCATGTGGTGCGGCAGGACCTGGGCCTCCGCCGGGAACGACCAGATTGCGTCGATCACGAGTGCGCTCCTTCCAGGGGATAAACGGCCCGCAAGGCCTTGACGCCGTCGGCGGCCGCACGGCGGGCGGCGTCCACCGTGCCTCCGGTGATCTCCGCGATCTCGCGGTAGGGCAGCCCGGCCAGGTAGTGGTAGGCGACGGCGGTGCGCTGCTTGTCCGGCAGCTTCGCGAGCGCGTCCCACAGGTCGCCGTTCCACGCGTCGGCGCGGCCTGGGCGGTCCGGGATCTCACCCACCGGCAGGGGGCGGCGTGCCTGCGCGCGGGTGACGTCGATGGCCTTGCGGTGCGCGATCGTGACGAGCCACGCCTGGACGTTCGCGTCGGCGGGCAGCTCGGGGTACGCCTTGAGGGCCGCCAGGAAGGTCTCCGACCAGGCGTCTTCGGCGTCCGCTTGGCCGAGGACGGCCCGGCAGACGCGCAGGACCATCGGCCCGTGCTCGGCCACGATCTGCTCGAACGGTTTCACGATCACACCCTGTAGACGTCCGGAGCCGCGGGAACGTGAGGTCACACCTTCGGGCTACCCGTGACGACGGTCGCGCCCAGTTCGTCGGAAGAGTGCACCCGCGGTGTCAGTCCGGCCGCCTCGAAGATCCCGCTCAGTACCGGTGCCTGCCCGGAGCTCGTTTCCACCAGCAGGGTCCCGCCCGGCGCAAGCCAGCGCGGGGCACCCGAAGCGACCCGGCGGGCGAGGTCGAGCCCGTCGAGACCGCCGTCGAGCGCGACGCGCGGTTCGTGCAACCGCGCCTCCGGCGGCATCGTCGCCACCGCCTCCGAAGGGACGTAGGGCACGTTCGCCAGCAGCACGTCGACCCGGCCGAGCAGGGACGACGGCAGCGCGTCGTAGAGATCCCCCTCGTAGACCCGCGCGCCGGGGAGGTTCACCCGGGCGCAGGAGACGGCGGCGGATCCGACGTCGGCGGCGTGCAGCTCACGGGGTGTCACCGCGGCGCCGAACGCCGCGCCCAGCGCCCCCGAGCCGCAGCACAGGTCCAGCACCACCGGGTCCGGCGGCGCGAGCGAGACGGCGACGTCGACCAGGAACTCGGTGCGGCGCCGAGGCACGAACACCCCGGGCCGCACGGCGATCCGCAGCCCGCGGAACTCCGCCCAGCCCAGCAGGTGCTCCAGCGGCAGCCCGGCGACCCGGCGATCCACCAGCGACTCGAGTTCGGCGGGGCTCGACGCGGCCGCGACGAGCAGGTCCGCCTCGTCCTCGGCGAACACACAGCCCGCCGCGCGCAGCCGGGAAACAACAACCGAAGTGTCCACCAGGGAGCGAGCCTACTGGACCTGCACCGCGTCCCCGACGTTCAGGCCGTCGAAGAAGGCGGCGGAATCGGCGTCGGTGAGGTGGACGCAGCCGTGCGACGGCGCGTCCAGCGGCCCGGCGTGGAAGGCGATGCCGCCGGCGGCGAAGAACACCGAGTTCGGCATGTTCGTGCCGTACTCGCTGCTGGTGTGCTCGCGGTCCTTCCAGACGACGTGGAACGACCCGGCGGGCGTCGTCTGGTCCGGCGGCCCGAACCCGGCCGGGACCGGGCCGCGCACGACCCGGCCGTCCCGCAGCAGCCAGGCCAGGCGCTGCGCCAGGCTCACGCACGCGCCGGTCGTGACCGCGCACGGTGGCGCGGGTGGCGGGGTGGACGTCGCCGGGGTGGTCGTCCGGACCAGCGGCGCCGGCTCCGCGATCGGGCTCGGCGTCGTCGCGCGCGGTGCCGCGCACGACGCCGTGACCAGCGTCAACCCCAGCAGGACCAGCACCCTGGTGCCGCGCATCCGTCTTCCCCTCGCCGATGTTCTCCCGGTGATCAGTACGGGTGAGTGGTCCCGGAGGTTGAGCCGCGCGTGCACCCGGGTTGTCCCTGCGTGCACCGCACCTATCGGACCGGGTACCCGGACGGACAAGGTCGAACCATGACGAAGCTGAGCGCCGAGCAGATCGCCCGGCACGCCTACGCGGCCGGGTTCCGCGGCCAGGGCCTGACCACGGCGGTCGCGGTCGCGCTGGCCGAGTCCGGCGGGCGGACGACCGCGCACAACGCCACCCCGCCCGACGACTCCTACGGCCTCTGGCAGATCAACATGCTGGGCGCGCTCGGCCCGCAGCGGCGCCGCCAGTACCACCTGAAGTCCGACGACGAGCTGTTCGACCCGGCCACCAACGCCCGCGTCGCCCACCGCGTCTCGGGCGACGGCCACGACTTCACGCCCTGGTCGACGTACACGAACGGCGCGTACGAACACCACCTCGCGGCCGCGCGCGAGGCCGCCCGCGCCGTCACGAAGCCGCAGGCCGCCTCCGGCGCCGGCGGTGGCCGCCCGTTGCGCGTAGACGACGCCGTCCTGCACGCCTACGTGCGGCAGACACGGCACGTCGCCGACGCGCTGGGCGCGGCCGCCGAGCCGCTGCGGGACGTCCGGGAGATCGGGCGCGAGAGCTTCGGCCGGATCGGCGAGGAGTCGGGCTTCGCCGACGCGCTCGCCGGGTTCGGCCTCGCCCTGCAACGGCAGGTCAAGGGCGTCGGAGCGCACGCCGACGGTCTCGCCTCCGCCGCGCGGAAGGCCGCCAGGACCTACCGCGACCACGAAACGGCGACCGCCGCGGCCCTCCGGAGCTGACATGGACACCACCGCATTGGCGCGGTCCTTCGCGAAGGACCTCATCGCGCACCGCACCCAGCTCGCCGGGAAGGCCGAAGACGCCGTCCGCGCCGAATACGCCCTGCACCAGGTCGCCACCGCGCTGGACGACCAGCACGACATCTACCACAAGGAAAGCACCACGGTCCTGGAGCACTGGCACGGCCACGGCGCCGACGGCTTCCGCCACACCAGCGCGAAGCTGACGAAGGAGCTGCGGGTTACCGGCGCGGCCGGCGCGGCGGCGGAAGAGGTCGTCGCGCACGTGGCGTCCACAGTGGACAGCGGACACACGGCCGTGCAGAGGCTGGTCGACGAGTACACCGCCCGGGCCAAGCAGGTCCTCGACGCGGGTGTCGCGGCCGGGACGCAGGCGGCGCTCATGCGGGCCGTCGGGCACGCCGCCGACCTGGCCCCGCGGTACACGCGGCAGTCGGCTTCGACGCTCCGGCACGTCGACGCGGAACTCAAGGCGGCGGCGAAGAAGCTGAACGAGCTGCGGAAAGACCTGACGCACGACGACGTCGCGGACAAGACAGCCCCCGCGAAGGCGGTTTCGGGGCGAGGCAAGGAGATCGTCCACGCCGCGCGCAAGGAATTGGGCACGCGGGAGAACCCGCCGGGCAGCAACCGCAACCCGTACGGGCCGACCGCCGCGTGGTGCTCGTCGTTCGCGACGGCGATGTGGCGCAAGGCGGGCGTGAAGATCCCGGTCCTGCCGTTCAGCGGCGACGTCTACCACTGGGGCGAGCGCAACGGGCACGCCTACGGCAGGCACTCGCTGCACGAAGCGAAACCGGGCGACGTGCTGATCTTCGGCACCGGCCCGCAGAACACGGCGACGAGCACGCACATCGGCATCGTCGAGAAGGTCGAAGGCAACCGCGTCACGATGATCGAGGGCAACTCCGGGGACGCGGTCCGCCGGAACACGCACACGCTGTCGGCGTCGACGTTCTACGGAGGAGTGCACCCGTGATCACCGGAAGAGCCGCCGACCGGACGGTCGCCGTGGCGGTCGCGCCCGGCGGGGCGCTGCAGGAGCTGACGCTGGAAGCCGCGGCGCTGCGGCTGGAGCCGGACGAACTGGCGCGCCGGATCCTGCTGCTGACGGCGGCCGCGTCGGCCCGGGCCACGGCTTCCCTGTGGCACAACCGGGACGTGGTGGACGCGCTCGGCCTGCCCGAGGCGGGGGAAGCCGCGGAAGAGACCACCCCGGACAGCTGGCGGGCCCAGTGAACCGGACGGCGGAGGAGCTGGCGGACGACGCTTTCGCGGCACCGGAACCCGGCTACGGGACCCGGCTGGCGGCCGTCCGCGCCGCCGCGGCGGACGACGGGGTCGCGGTGGTGGTCGACCTGCACGGGGCGTTGGTGGACCTGCGGTTCGAAAGGCGGGCGCTGCACCGGCCGCCGGGCGAGCTGGCCGGGCTGATCCGGCGGCTGGCGGCGGAGGCGGGCGCGGACGCCCTGCGGCAGGGCCGCGAGCTGCTGGGCGGCCTGCTCCCGGACGAACCCGGGCCGGCCACGCGACCGGCCCGGCCGCCGGAGCCCGACTCCCTGGTACCGGCGACCTGGGCGACGTGACGCCGTGAGCGGGAACCCGGTTTCCGCTCACGACCGGCCGCGGGAGACCGCTCAGCGGACGTCGCCGGCCATGCGGGCCAGGCGGTCGGCCAGCCAGGCGCCGTCGGCGGGGGTGACCGTCACCCACGGCTCGCCGCCGCCGTCCTCCGGGGTCACCGCGTACCGGCCGGCCGCCGTGTCGAACCACGCCAGGACCGGGCTGCGGCCCGCCGGGCCCGTCGCCGCCAGCTGGCCCGCCGCGTACCGCTCCGCCGTCACCAGCGTCGCCAGTGGACGGACCGCGCGGCCGGTGATCCCGGCCGCGGAAAGCGCCCGCTCGAACGCGTCGTACCCGCTGCGCGCGTAGGCGTCCATCGCCGCCGAATACGCCGCACGCGGCAGCCGCAGCTGGTCACCCGGGCCCGCTTCGACGTCGCCGGCCATCCGCGCGACCGCGGGGACCAGGTCGTCGGGACGCACCGGCTCCAGCACCAGGTCGCGCTCGTCCAGCACCGCGAGGACCCCGGCACCGTCGCGGGCCGCCGCCAGCAGCCGCCACGGGGCTTCGCCCAGCACCAGCGCGTCGACGCTCAGCGACGGCGAACCCAGCAGCACGATGAGGTCCGCCAGCTCCGGGTCGACGTCTTCGCCGTCGGTGAGCCCGGCCGCGGCGAGGCCGGCGAACACCCGGACGCCCAGGTCGTCGCGCTCGTCCTGCGTCGCGCCGTGCGACGGCACGTCGAACGGGTACGGCGGCGGCCCGCCCGGCCCCAGGTCCTCCCAGAGGAGATCGAATTCCAGATGCGACAGGATCACTCCCGCCGCCGTCGCGGTGCGCCGCGCCATGGTCCCCCTTCCCGTGCCGGGCGGCCGCCGTCGGGCACGATGGTGCCGATGGCCGAGCCGCAGTCGATGGACGTCCCCGCGAGCGGGTACCTCGTCGTCCGCGCGTCCGGCGCGGCGGCCGCGCGCGCCGCCATCCTCGGCGGCCGCGGCGACCCCGAGGACGTCCAGCTGCTGCTGCGCTGCCCGGTGCCGCGCGCGGTCGCCGAATCCGGTGCGAAGCTGACGTTCGCCGACGCGACGCTGCACCTGCAGCCTTCCGGCGTCGTGATGCTGACCGTCGCCGCGGCGAAGCTGTCGATCTCCTTCGCCGAGCTGCGGCCGCTGATGTTCCGGCCGGTCGAGGTCGACGCGCCGCTGCGCGCGCTGTTCTCGAGCGCGGTCGCGCACGTCGTGGCGGCCGGCCCGCGCCTGGACCGGCACGGGCTCGCGCACCACCTGCTGGGCCTGGCCGAACTGGTGCTGCGGAGCGCGCTGCGCGTCGAACTCGACCGCGTCGACGCGCTCGCGGCCCGGCGCCGCGATGCCCTGGAGTACATGCGCGCCCACCTCGGCGAGCAGTCGCTCAGCGCGGACAAGATCGCCGAAGCGCTGTACATCTCGCGCCGGCGGCTGTACCAGCTGTTCGACGACGGCCAAGGCGTCGCGGAACGGCTGAAGGGCCTGCGGATCGAGCGCGCCAAGGCGGTGCTGGCCGACCCGGCGAAGGCGGGACGCGGGATCGCGGAGATCGCGCGGGACTGCGGGTTCACCAGCGCCCCGCACTTCTCGCGGACGTTCCGCCAGGCGACCGGCCGGACCCCGCGCGAGTTCCGGGAGCGGGCGCTGCGGGGGTGAGGTCGACGCCGGCGACGAGCGTCCCGGCCAGCCCGGCGACCTCCAGCCAGCCGCGGCCGCCGGGGGAGTGGAGGGTGAACACGGCCGCGCGCGGCCGGTCCGGGTCGAGCACGACGGCCTGCAGCTGCGCGCCGGACAGGCCGATCCGCTCGACGATCACCACCGGGTAGCCGCGGCCGGTCCGCGCGGAGCTGACCTCGCGGATGCCGGGAGTCGTGTCCGCGAGGTAGTACCCGAGGTCGGCGGCCTCGCCGGGGTGGTCGACCGGGACGACGCCGGCGATGAGCAGGGCCGGGTCGGCGTCGCGGTGTTCGACGAGGGCCAGCAGCCCGGCCCGCTGCTCGTGGGCGATCTCGGCGCACTGGACGGCGGCGGCTTCCAGGCCGAGGTCGCGGGCGGCGTCGGGACCGCGCAGGCGGGCCATCAGCGCGTGCAGCTCGGCGGTGGTGCGCTCGACCGAATCCAGGGTGACCGGGGTGATCCCCGGGACGGCGGGGAGTTTCACCGGCCACCCAGCGCCGCGGCGAACGCGCCGACCGCGCCCGGCGGCGGCGTGACCGGCACGGCCGGGGTCTTCGCGACGGTGCCGCCCAGCTCGCGCCCGGCCGCCGAGAACGCCTCCAGATGTGCGGTCACGCCGGGGAAATCCGGAGCTTCCGGCAGCGGGGAGCCGTCGCCGAGGGCACGGAGCCGCCCGGCGACGCGGGCTGCCTCCGCGCTCTGGGCGCGCTCGAGGTCGCGGGCTTCGGCGAGGACGCGGTCGAGGTCGTCCCGGCGGGCCGCGAGCCGGGCGCGGGCGGCGGCGAGGTCCGGCTGGGCGGCGGGGGAGAACTGGGCTTGGGTTTCGGCCTGCTCGACGTCGTCGTGCGCGGTGGTGACGGCTCGGCGCGCGGCGGTGGCGCGGCGGTCGAGGTCCTCGGCGCGGCGGTGGTTCGCCAGGAGGGTGCCGGCCCAGTCTTCGAGGACCGCGGCGGCGGAACGGAGGGCTTCGCGGGTGGCGGAGAGGCCGGCGGCGGCTCGCCCGGCCCGGTCCGCGAGCGCCCGCGCGGACCGCCCGGCCCACTCGGGGATTTCGCCGGGGGAGGGGATGTCGGCGAGCCGGTTCGCGGCGGCGGTGCAGCGGTGGGCGGCTTCGGCGACCGTGCCGGGGTTGCCGGGGACCGGGTCGAAGCCGAGGCCGCGGAACTCAGCCATCGGCGCGGTCCAGTTCCTCCGCGGCGGCGGCATCGGTTTCCCGGTAAGCCTTCGCGGCCGTCCGGACGTCCGCGGCCGCCGCGGTGAAATCCCGTTCCACCGCCCGTATCCTGCCGGACCATTCGCCGGTCAGCGCGGTGAGCGCGGCCGAAACCGGCCCCGGCCCGAGGTCCTCCGGTGGCGACAGCGAAACCGCCGCCGCGCGGTACTCCTCGGCCACGTCGTCCAGGCGCAGCGCCAGCGCGTCGAGGGCCGCCGGGTCGGCGTGGAAGCCCGTCATTCGCCGAACACCGGGGGATAGGCCGGCGGGAGGTCGTCGAGCAGGTCGTAGCCCTTCGCGTACTTGTCGCGGTGCTCGGTGTCCTCTTCGCGCCGCGGCTGGTGACCCGGCGGGTACATGCCGTACCCACCCGCCGACCCGCGGCCGCCGGCCGCGCCCGGTCCGAACCCCGCTGTCCCGGCTCCGAACCGGCCCGCTCCCGCTCGCCCGCCTTCGCCGAGGGACCCGGCACCCGGCGTCCCCGCCACGGGGAAGCCGAAGCCGGCGGCCGGTGAACCCGGACCGGTGGCCGGCGATCCCGGGCCGGCGGCGCCGATGACCCCGTCGAGCACGCCCGGGACGCCGGCGCCGGTGAACCCGGGCGGCAGCGCGGACGCCGTCGACGTCGAGTCGTCCGGCTCGGCGCGGGGTCCCTGATCCGGCGGCGGGCCCGGATCGTGGGGTACCGGTGGCGCGGGCGGTGTCCGGACCACCGGTGGCCGTGGTGCGGTGCCCGGATCGGCGGTCACCGGCGGGGCGGTGTCGAACTCCGGGGGCAGCCGGTGGCGGACGTCGTGGCTCGCGCTCTCGTACTGCTCCATCACGCGGACGGCCTCGGCCTTGGCGGCGTCGGCCTCCTGTTTCGTCGGCAGCTTGTCGTCGAGCAGCTGGTCCAGCATGTACGTGCCCTCGGGGCCGTCGAGCCGCTTCACCGCGTACCCCTGCCGGAACCACCGCTCGGCCCAGTAGTGCACCGGTTCGGGCATCCGCTGCTTGGCTTCGCCGACCACCGACGTGTACTCGTCGAGGCCGGCGCCGACGCGCTGGGCGTTCTCGCCGACCGTCGTGGCCCAGCCGGTCAGCCGGTCCACCGACGCCGCGGCCTGGTCCGCCGACGGGCCCTGCCACGACTCCCGCACCTTCCGGACCAGCGCCGACACCTCTTCGGTCGCGGCACGGACGCCGGCGGCCACCTCCTGCCACCAGGCCGCGTGCTGACCGAGTCTCGCGGGCGCGGCCGACTGGACCATGTCCCACAGCTCGCGGTGCTGGTAGGCGTTCCAGTTGATCTTGCCGAACGTGGCTTCGCGGTCGTTGACGGCCTTCTGGCGGCGGACGCGCCGGGCCTTCGCCCGCTGCCGCGCGGTCGGGGCGTGGTGCGTCGAGTAGTACTCAGGCACCGGCGTCCCCCGTCGGCAGGGCCGCGGCGGCCTCTTCGTCGTTGCTCCGGTGCATCGCCACGACGGTGTCGAGCGTCTGGCGCAGCGTCGCCAGCTCGTCCAGGTAGGACTGCAGCGCGGCCTGGACCCCGCCGGTCTCCGCGCCGCCGCGCACCGCGAAGGAGCGGCGCATCCAGTGGGCGACCGGGCCCTTGCCGTCGGCCAGCTCGGTGTCGAGGCCGCGCGCCGTTTCGAGGTGGCGGGACAGCTCGTCGTAGTGCGTGTCGATCGCCCGCTTGGCGTCGTCGACGCCGCCGTACCGAAGCTCGATGACCTGCTCGGTCTTCTCGCGTTGCTGCTCCGCGCGCAGCTGCCGCCGCGCGTCGGCTTCGTCGCGCACAGTCGCCATTGAGGTCCTCCCTCGCCACCCAGGCGTCCATCCTGGCCAATGGCCGCCGCGTTGAGAAGAGCGACCCACCCGGGTGCACGGGTGGACACGAAGACTGCACGGGCGGATAGGGCAGGATGTCCGGATGATCCCGCGCCGTGCGTCCGGAACCGTTCTCGCCGCCCTCACCGGGCTCGTGGTGCTGGCCGGACCGGCCGCCGCTCACACGGACCTGGAGTCCAGCTCACCCGCCGAAGGTGCTTCGCTCGCCGCCGCGCCGGCAGAGGTCAAGCTGACCTTCGGGGAGCCGGTGACGCTGCCACCGGAGGCCATCAAGGTCACCGGCCGCGACGGCACCGCCTGGACGGTCGGCACGCCCACCGTGGCCGGGGCGGTCGTGACCGCGCCGGTGACGCCGTCCGGGCCGGCCCAGGCCTACACGCTGACCTGGAAGGTGATCGCGGACGACGGCGACAACCTCACCGGCACCGTGCACTTCACCCTCGCGGCCGCCCCGGCGGCGTCGTCGTCGGCACCCGCACCGACGGCGACGGCCGCGCAGGCCCCGACGCCCGCCACCCCGGCCGCGGTGGACACCGGCATCCCCGGCTGGATCTGGGCCGCGGTCGCGATCGCCGGCCTGCTCGCCGTCATCGTCGTCGGGCTGCGGCAGCTGCTGGGCCGCCGCAAGGACTGAGCTGTTCGCCCGGCACGGTCACGACCCACCGTCCGGGACGGCGGCGCAGGTAGCCCCACCAGTACAGCGCCGAGACCACGAGCACGCTCTGTTCGACCAGGACGTAAGCGAGCACGGCGACGGCGAGCACCGGTACCACCGGCCAGGCCGGCATCCGCCAGACGTGCGGTTTCCGGTGCGCGGCCCGGCGGGCCCGCAACGCGGCGGTCGCGACACTCAGGTACAGCTCGCCGAAGCCGCCGCGCGGCAGACGAAGCAGCTCGCGTACTTCCCGCTGTAAGGCCACGCGCACCCGGCGGCGATCGAACTGGCTTCCCGGCTGGCTTCTTCGGCTCCGGGGGACCTCGGCCGCGTGTTCTTCACCGTGAGCGGCGGCGAATCCGACTTCGAGCCGCTGGTGCCGAGCACCCTGCGCGTGCCGAACACGAACTTCTACCGCGCCACCGAGCACGCCGGCGACTACGCCGCCTACGGGCGCTGGGCCGCCGACCGGATCGAGCAGGCCATCGAGTTCGAGGGCGCGGACACGGTCGCCGCGTGTTCCTGGAGCCGGTGTCGACCTACGGCGGGCACCCGGTGTCGTGCGCGGTGGCGCTGGCGCACCTGGACCTGATCGACCGCGAAGGCCTCTACGACCACGTGCTCTCCCGCGAGGACGCCTTCCGGTCCACTTTGGACAAATTGACGGATCTGCCGATCGTGGGGGATGTCCGCGGGGCGGGGTTCTTCTACGGCATCGAGCTGGTGAAGGACAAGACGACCAAAGAGACGTTCAGCGCCGCGGAATCGGAACGGGTGCTGCGGGGATTCTTGTCGGAGGCGCTGTTCGAGGCGGGGCTGTACTGCCGCGCCGACGACCGGGCCGATTTCGACGAAATGGAACAGATCCTGCGGGACACGCTGACCCGGGCGTGGAAGATGCTGTAGGCGAGCCGCTGCCCCCGGCGGTGGCCGGGGGGCAGCGGCGTGGCTCGGCTCAGGCGAGGGTCTGCCAGCCGGAGCCGATCAGCGCGCCGGTGCCGTAGGGCGCGGTGTCGGACCCGCCGTTGGTGTAGAGCCACAGCGTGCCGTCGGGTTTCGTGGCGGTGAGGTCGGCGCGGTGGTCGCCGGTGACGTCGCCGAGCTGGATGCGGTCGAACTGGGCCCAGCCCGCGCCGATCTGGCTGCCGGTGCCGTAGGGCGCCGTGGCGCTGCCGCCGTTGGGGTACAACCAGAGTGTCCCGTCGGCCTTGACCGCGACGAGGTCGGCACGGCTGTCCCCGGTGACGTCCTCGCCCAGGATCCAGCTGAACTGTTCCCAGCCGGAGCCGATCCGGCTGCCGGTGCTGTACGGCGAACTGTCGGTGCCGCCGTTGGCGTAGAGCCAGAGTGTCCCGTCGGGTTTGGCGGCGACGAGATCGGCCCGCCGGTCGCCGGTGACGTCGGCGAGGGTGACGTGGCCGAACTGCTGCCACCCGGAGCCGATCAGCGTCCCGGAGCTGTAGGGCGAGGTGCCGCCACCGTTGGGGTACAACCAGAGCGACCCGTCGGGTTTGGCCGCGACGATGTCGGCGCGGGCGTCGCCGGTGACGTCGCCGGGCAGGTACCAGCTGAAGCCCTGCCACCCGGAGCCGATCTGACTGCCGCTGCTGTACGGTGCGGTGTCGCTGCCGCCGTTGGCGTAGAGCGAAAGCGCCCCGTCGGGCGTGCGGGCGACGAGGTCCGAGCGGCCGTCCCCGGTGACGTCGCCGGCGGCGACTCCGTTCGCCCCGCCCGAACCGCCCGCGAGCGCGGCGAGCTGGGCCAGTGAACCGTTGAAGACGTTGGAGTCGTGGGCCGCGCCCCGGCCGCAGGCGTCGATGTCGTACTGCCAGAACGTCCACCGGGTACCCCAGCCCGGCACCGAGGGTGGCGCCGAGTTGCAGCTGGCGATGTCGAGCGGGTACCCCGAGAACGCGGTGCTGCCGCCGGTGCACGGGTTCCACCAGTTGACGTTGGTGTAGATCATCGGCGTGCGGCCGATGCGGGCCTTGACCTGGTTGAGGAACGAGCTGATCCACGCCCGCATGTCGCTCTGGCCGAGCCCGTAGCAGTCGGGCAGGTTCAGCGAGCCGTACGGCCATTCCAGGTCGAGGAACGGCGGCAGCGTCCGGCCGTCGGCCGCCCACTGCAGGTGGTCGACGAAGTAGTTCGCCTGGCCCACCGCGTTGCCGAGGTCCGGGCGGCCGAACGCGTAGGCGCCGGTGTAGAGCCCGGCGTTCTTGGCGCCGTGGTAGTCCTGGTCGAAGTACGGGTTGGTGTAGCCGGTGCCTTCGGTCGCCTTGACGAACGCGAACTCGTCGCCGGCGGCCTTCTGGTTCGCCCAGTCGACCGTCTTGCCGCCCGAGTGGTCGTGGCTGGAGACGTCGATGCCGTTGACGGTGTAGCCGGACGGCAGGCCCGCGGCCAGGGCGGCCGGCGCGCCGGTTTCGCGGGCGGCTTGGGCGGATCCGTTCGGTCCGTCGGTGGGCAGGGGTTCGGCGATCGCGGCCGGCGTTCCCCCGAAGAGGACCGCTCCGGCCAGCACCGCCAGCAGGTACTTGCGCATGGTGGGCTCCGGTGGTGAGAAGGGGGATCAGGCGAAGGTCTGCCAGCCGGAGCCGATCAGGCTGCCGCTGCTGTAGGGCGCGGTGTCGGACCCGCCGTTGAAGTAGAGCCACAGGGTGCCGTCGGGCTTGGTGGCGATGAGGTCCGCGCGGTGGTCGCCGTTGACGTCGCCGAGCTGGATGCGGTCGAACTGTTCCCAGCCGGAGCCGATCAGGCTGCCGCTGCTGAAGGGGGCGGTGTTGCTGCCGCCGTTGGGGTAGAGCCACAGGGTTCCGTCGGGCTTGACCGCGACGAGATCGGCCCGGCCGTCCCCGGTCACGTCCCCACCCAGGATCCAGGTGAACTGTTCCCAGCCGGCGCCGACCTGGATCCCGGTGTCGTACGGCGAGGTGTCGCTGCCCTTGTTGGTGTAGAGCCACAGCGTTCCGTCGGGCTTCGATGCGACCAGGTCGGCGCGGCCGTCGCCGGTGACGTCGGCGAGGGTGACGTGGCTGAACTGCGCCCAGCCGGAACCGATCAGCGTTCCGGTGCTGTACGGCGAGGTGTTGTCGCCGCCGTGGGTGTAGAGCCACAGCGTCCCGTCGGGTTTCGCGGCGACGACGTCGGCTTTGCCGTCGCCGGTGACGTCGCCGGACTGGAACCAGCTGAAGGCCTCCCAGCCGGTGCCGATCAGGCCGCCACTGCCATACGGCGAGGTGTCGCTGCCGCCGTTGGCGTAGAGCGAAAGCGTTCCGTCGGGCCTGCGGGCGACGAGATCGGCCCGGCCGTCGCCGGTCACGTCGCCGGCCGCGACCCCGTTGGCCGCGGACGACTGCTCGACGACGCGGTCGTAGCGGATGGCCGTGTAGGAGGTGACCTCGGACCACGAGTCGAACCCGAGGTTGCCGGAGTTGTTGACGTGGTACGGGTTCTGCACGGTCTGGCCGGTGGAGTTGAACGAGTAGACGTAGGCGCCCTGGCCGTGGTCGCCCTGGTTCTTCCAGAACGCGAACAGCTCCATGTGCCCGTCCGGGCCGCTGCCGTCGCTGTCGCGGACCATCGCGTCGCCGGGGCGCAGGTCGTCGCGGGCGACGACGTGCATTCCGTTGCCGCTCTGCGCCTTGCTGAGGAATTCGTTAGTGATCAGGCTCGAGCCGAGGTGCCAGGCCATCGAGACGAGCCCCGAGCAGTCCCGGCGGTAGGTCTGCCCGCCGTCCGGTCCGGCGACGTGGGTGCCGGTCTGGGTGTAGGTGTAGCCCTGGTCCACCCAGTACTGCGCGCGGTCGAGGACCTCCCGGCGGGAGACCGGGCCGTTGACGGTCGATGCGTGCGCCGTGCCCGGGACGGCGAGCGAGACCGCGGTCAGGGCCGCGGTGGCGAAGGTGACGGTGAGCCGGGCGATCGTCTTCGTGGTCATGGGCCCAGCCTCGGGACCCGCGCTGCAGGTTCTCTGCAAATCCGCCGGTACCCGCCATACAGCGGTTTTCCGGCGGCTTCCCCGGCCGGTAGGGTCCGCCGGGACATCTCGGGGGAGACACAGGGGCGGGGATGGAGTTCCGGCTGCTCGGACAGGTCGAGGTCGCCGGCGAAACCGGCACCCTGGCCTTGGGGGGCACGAAGATCCGCACGTTGCTGGCCGCGTTCCTGCTCGAGCCGGGACGGGTCATCGCCACGGACCGCCTCGTCGACATCATCTGGGACGACGACCCGCCGCCGACCGCCCGCGCGCTGATCCAGACCTACGTCTCCACGTTGCGCCGGGCGCTCGGCGACGCCGGCCCGGAGATCATCCGCACGGCGGCGCCGGGCTACTCGGCCTGCTTCCGTGCCGACAGCCTCGACCGGCATCATTTCGAGGTTTTCGCCGCGGAGGGACGCGAAGCCGCGGCCGGCGGGCGGTACCGCGAGGCGTCGAACGCCTTCCGGGCCGCGGACGCGCTGTGGCGCGGGCCGGCGCTCGGCGGCGTGCGCAGCCGCATCCTCGCGGGCGAGGCGGCCCGCCTCGACGAGCAGCGGCTCGCGGTCATCGAGGCCCGCATCGCCGCCGACCTGGAACTCGGCCGCACGGACGAGCTGATCGGCGAGCTGACCGTCCTGGTCGGGCAGCACCCGACCCGGGCGTCGCTGCGCGGCCACCTCATGCTCGCCCTCCACCGCGCGGACCGCACCGCCGACGCCCTCACGGTCTTCCGGCAGGGCCGCGAAGTCCTCATCGACGAGCTGGGCATCGAACCGGGGGTCGAGCTGACCCGGCTGCACGAAGCCATCCTGCGGGCGGATCCGGCCCTGCTCGGCCCGGCCGCCGAGCCGGCCGCGCGCCCCGAGCCGGCACCGCCCGCCCGCGGTGGGTCCCGGGTGGCCGTGCCGCGCCAGCTCCCGCCCGACGCCGCCGACTTCACCGGCCGGGATCTCCTCGTGGGCGAGCTGGCCGAGGTGCTGACCGGAGGCGGCAGCGGACCGGTGGTCGCGGCCCTGCTCGGCCCGGGCGGGGTGGGCAAGTCGGCACTGGCCGCGCACGTGGCGCACCGGGTGTCCGCGGCCTACCCGGACGGGCAGCTCCACGCCGACCTGCGGGGCACCTCCGGCACGCCGGCTTCGCCCACCGAGGTCCTCGGCCGCTTCCTGCGGGCACTGCAGCCCGACCGCGGCGCGATCCCGGACGACGCGGGCGAGCGCATGGACGCCTACCGGACCGCGCTGGCCGGCCGCCGCGTGCTGATCGTCCTCGACGACGCCGCCGGCGAACAGCAGGTGCGCCCCCTCCTGCCCGGCGCCGGCACCTGCTCGGTCCTGGTGACCTCGCGCACCCGGCTGGCCGGCCTGGCCGGCGCCCACCTCGTCGACGTGGGCCTGCTCTCCGCGGAAGAGGCGACCGCGCTGCTGTCCCGGATCGCCGGCGCGGACCGGATCGAGGGCGCGCCCGACGCCGCCGCCGACATCGTGGCCTGCTGCGGCAACCTGCCGCTCGCGGTCCGCGTCGCCGGTGCGCGGCTGGCCACCCGCCGGCAGTGGACCGCGCGGCTGCTCGCGACCCGGCTGACCGACGAACGCCGCCGCCTCACCGAGCTGTCGGCCGGTGACCAGCAGATCCGCGCGAGCATCGAGCTGAGCGTCCGGAACCTCGACCCCGCCGCCCGGACCGCGCTCCGCCGGCTCGGGCACCTGGGCCTGGCCGACTTCCGGTCCTGGGTCGTGGCGTCCGCGCTCGACGTCGACATCGCCACGGCCGAGGAGGTCGTCGAGCACCTCGTCGACACCCACCTGGTCGACTACACCTTCGTCGACGACACCGGCCAGGTCCGTTACCGGCTGCACGACCTCGTCCGCATCTACGCCCGGGAGGAGGCCGAACGGCACGAGCCCCGGGCCGACCTGGTGGCCTCGACCGCGCGCGTCGCCGACGGCTGGACCGCCGTGCTCGACCGGTTGCGGGACCACGTCGCCGACCACGTGACCTCCGGGGCGATCCCGCTGACGACGGCCGAAGCCGGCCCGGTCGACCCCGAGGTGCTCGGCACCGCGCTGACCGACCCCCGCGGCTGGCTCGACATCGAGCAGTCGTCGCTGGTGCTCGCCGTGGAGCGGGCCGCCGAGGCGGGGCTCGACGAGCAGGCCGTCGCCATCGCGTCGGTGCTGTGCGCGTCGGGCTACGCCTTGAACGGCGTCGTGGACCTGTGGGACCGCGCGCACGGCGCCGCGCTGGCCGCCGCCCGCGCCGCGGGCAACCGGCACGGCGAAGCCGTCCTCCTGGCGCAGGTCGGCCAGCTCCGGTACGAGCAGGACCGGTTCGCCGAGGCCCGCCGGCACCTGACCGACGCCGTCGAGCGGTTCCGCGACCTGCGGGACCCGCGTGGCGAGGCCGCCGCGCTGACCGCGCTCGGGCTCGCCTGCCGGGACCAGGGCTACCTGCCCGAAGCCGAGCACTTCCTGGACCGGGCGGCCACGGTGTGCCGGAGCCTGGACGACGACCGCGCGACCGGCCACTGCGAGCGGCTGATCGGCTCGGTCCACCTCGAGCGCGGCGACTTCGCGGCCGCGGACGCCGCGCTGGCCGCCGCTTTGGCGGCGTACCGCCGGGCCGGCAGCGAACGCGGGGAAGCACTGACACTGCGCACGATCGGCCTGACCCACCTCGGCCGCGCCCGGCTCACCGAGGCCGAGGAGACCTTCACCCGCGCGCTGGCGCTGTTCCGCAAGCTCGACGACAAGAAGCTGGTCGGATTCTGCCTGCGCGGACTGGCCAAGACCCACCTGCGGATGGGCCGGCTGGCGGAGGCCAGGGGACCGCTGGAGGCGGTCCTCGCTGCCCACCGCGCGGAGGGCGACAGCTGGTCCGAAGCGATGGTCATGCGCACCCTCGGCGAGCTGGACCTCGCCGCCGGCCGGTTCGAAGAGGCGAGCCGGTGGCTCACCGCCGCGCTGGCCGCCTTCCGCGAACAGGAAGCCTTCCTGTTCGGTGCCCGCACCCTGCGCGACATCGCGCAGCTGGAGGAGGCCAGGGGCGACCACACGGCGGCGAAGGCCGCGCTGGCCGAGGCCATCGGGATCTTCCGCGCTTACGGGGCCCGCGAATACGGCGAGCTGACGTCGCTGTAATCCGGTTGCAGGGTTTCTGCAGCCGGGTGGGCGACCGTGGACCGGTGCCCCCAGAAGACGCGCCGACGACCGTGCCGCTGTCCGATCCGCGCCTGTCGCGGATCCCGATCCGCGACAGCGGCGAGGAGCTGGTCGACGTCCGGACGTCGGCGCCGCTGTGGGTCGCCGGACCCACCTGGCTCCGGCACGGGCTGGTCGACCGCCTCGTGACCGCCCAGAGCCTGCTTCCCCGCGACGTCCGCCTGCTCATCGTCGACGGGTACCGGACGCCGTGTCGCCATCCGGCCTGCGAGCCCGGGTGCGCCGTCCCGCCCGCGGCGGCCCCGCACCCGACCGGCGGCGCCGTGGACCTCACCCTGTCCGGGGCGGACGACGGGCCGCTGCCCGCCTGCTGCACGGGCCCGATCCCGCCGCCGGACGCGAAGACCGGGCAGCTGCTCGCCGCGGCGCTGGTCGCCGCCGGTCTGGTCAACTACCCCGCCCGCTGGTGGCACTGGTCGTACGGCGACCGCTTCTGGGCCTGGGTGGCCCGATCGCCGCACGCCCGCTACGGCCCGGTTCCCGAGCGGGGGCGTCCCCCGGCGGGGACCGGCGGCGCGGGCGCGTTGGCCCGAAGGGGCGGAGAACCGCGCGATTCCCGCTCCGGCCCGGGTTCCTGAGTACCGTGGACCCCAGGGGGACCGGGGGGTGCGGCCGGTGACCGGCCCGCCCGCGTCCGCTGACCGGCCGCGTCCGGGAGGAGACCCGATGAACGCGACCACGGACACCCCGCGCCTGCCGTTCGAGCGGCCGAACGTCCTGGAGATCGCGCCGCTGTTCCAGGTCCTGCGGCGGCAGGGACCGGTGGCGGCGGTGACCACGCCCGCCGGGGACCCGGCCTGGCTCGTCACCGGGTTCGAGGAGGTCCGCGCCGTCTTCACCGATCCGCGCTTCGGCCGCTCGCACCCCGCGCCCGAAGAGGCGTCCGCGCTGTCGAACGCCGCCATCCTCAGTCGGCCGCAAGGTGACCACGAAACCGAACACGTCGAGCACGCGCGGATGCGGCGGATGCTCGTGCCCGCCTTCTCCGCCAACCGGATCCGGCGGCTGGCCGGACACGTCCAGGAACTGGCCGACGGCTGCTTCGCCGCGATGGAGCGCGCCCGGCACGGGGACGAGCCCGTCGACCTGCACGAGCACCTCTCCTTCCCGCTGCCCGTCCTGGTGATCTGCGAGCTGCTCGGCGTCCCCTACGCGGACCGGGACACCTTCCGCGTCCTGTCCGAGCGGATGGGCCGGATGGACATCGGTGCCGGCGCCGAAGCCGCCCTCGACGAGTTCGCCGCCTACATGGGCGGGCTCGCGGCGGCCAAGCGGCGCGACCCCGGCCAGGACGTCGTCTCCGACATGGTCCGCGCCCAGGCCGACGACCCCGCGTTCACCGACGACGACCTCGCCCGCCTCGCCGCCGGCCTGCTCTTCGCCGGCCACGAGACCACTTCGAACCGGATCGACCTCGGTGTCCTCCACCTGCTCGCCGACCTCAGGCGCCGCGACGCCCTCGTCGCCGACCCCGACGGCCTCGTGCACGGCGTGGTCGAGGAAATCCTGCGGCTGTCCGCGCCGAGCGGGCTCGGCGTCCTGCGGTACGCGCACGACGACGTCGAGCTGGGCGGCGTCGAGATCGCCCGCGGCGACGCGGTCGTCCTGGCGCTGGCGGCCGCGAACCGGGACCCGGCCGTGTTCCCGCACGCCGAGGAGTTCGACGCCGGGCGCAAGCCGAACTCGCACGTGGCGTTCGCCTACGGCGGCTGGTTCTGCATCGGCGCGAGCCTGGCCCGCACGGAGCTGCGCGTCGTGTTCGGCTCCCTGTTCCGGCGGTTCCCCGGGCTGCGGCTCGCGGTGCCGATGGACGAGCTGGAGATCCGCACGAACCGGGTCACCGGGGGAGTGGACCGCGTGCCGGTCCTCTGGTAGACCTGCGGCGGTGACGCTGTGGGACAGGCTCGGGATGGATGACAAGCTCATCAAGGTGCTGAAGGAGATCCCACCGGGACCGGACGCGCCCGACTTCGGCCCGGCCTACGTGACCATCCACCAGCTGGCGGTCGAGCTGGACCAGCGGTTCCCCGAGGTCCGCAAGCAGCTCGACGTGCCCCTCGGCGGCGGCTCGACGCGGCACGCCGGGCTGGTGGAGCTGCTCGGCAAGGAACTGGTCGACAAGATCAAGCGCTACGGCGACGTGTACCCGATCGAAGCGGCGCAGCTGTCTTCGGTACGGTTCCGCGAGCTGCGGCTGCGCGGCCCGGGCGGGCGTGACCTGGTGGGCGCGTCGCGCACCGACCTGCCGCTGATCCGCCTGCGGCCCAAGGACCAGGACTGACGGTGCTGCCGCCGCCACCGGTCCGGGTCCTGGTGGCCGAACGCGACCCGGCGGTGCGGGCCCGGCTCGGCACCCTGCTGGACGAGGCGGACGGCATCGAGCTGGTCGGCTCGGCCCCGGACGCGCCGGCGGCCCGGACCGCGTTGCGCCGCCGGCTGCCGGACGTGGTGCTGCTGGACCTGCGGCTGGGCCCGCTGGGGCCGGTCTTCCGCCGCCCGGCGGTGCTGGCGCTGGTGACCTTCGACTCCGACGCGGGAATCCTGCGGGCCCTGCGCGACGGGGCTTCGGGGTACGTGCTGCGCACGGCCCGGCGCAACGAGCTGATCAAGGTGGTCCGCCTGGCGGCCGACGGTCACGTGGTGCTGTCCCCGGACGCCTCCCGCCGGCTGGTCTCGGCGGCGACCCGGTTGTCCGGCCCGCGCGACGAGCGGCTCGCGGGGGTCGACCGGCTGTCCGCGCGCGAGCGGGAGGTGCTGATCGGCATCGGCTCGGCGCTGACGAACGCGGAGATCGCGACGCGGCTGGGTGTGGCGGAGCCGCTGGTGCGGAGCCTGGTGACCCAGGTGGTGCGGAAGCTGGGGTGCACGCACCGGACCGAGGCGGGGCTGCTGGCGTACGAGCGAGGCCTGGTCCGGCCGGGGTCGTGAGTGAGAAACAGGGTTAGAACCCTGTTTCTCACTC
>NZ_JBSGJA010000036.1:0-84883 GCF_053605345.1 Amycolatopsis sp. NPDC003865
CACTTACCGGAGACCTCACCTATTTCGGCATCCAACACGCCCAGCACGGCCAACTCCAGCCCAACCCGCCGGAGACAACTTCGATACAGGCCCTAGGGCGCCGGGGCCTCGGAATCCGGCTGCAGCATCCCGAAGATGTTGCCTTCGGTGTCCTTGCAGTACGCCAGCCACCCCACGCCGGGCACCGGGTTCTTCGGCAGCGCCAGTGATCCGCCCGCCTCGCTCACCGACTCCAGTGCCGCGTCGAGGTCGGGGACCGCGATCGTGTTCACGTACCCGTGCACCGGGGCCGATTCCGCCGGTGCCGGGCCGACGCGCGGGAGCAGACCGCCGTCGATGCCGTTGCCCTCGCCCGTCGAGATCACCCAGTAGGGCGCCTCGCCCCAGCGTTCGAACTTCCAGCCGAACACCGCCGAATAGAACGCCACCGCGCGTTCGGGTTCACCCGCGTGGATCTCGAAGTGGACGGGACGAGGCATGCGCGCCTCCTCGGGCCGGGCCGGCAACGTGCCGTGAGACTACGCCCGGCCCGGGGAAACTCACAGCCGCGGCCGCTCCGAAAGGGTCACGTCGGTGTCGAAGTCCGGGAACCCGGCCGGGGCGCTGCGGGCCGACAAGGCGGAGGCGGGCGGCAGCCCTGCCCAGCGCCGGACCGTCGCGGTCGCCGCCGCCGCGTCGGCCGCGGGCAGCTGGGCGATCTTCGACCCGTGGTTGCCGCCCGGCACGAAGTAGCGGTACGAATCCCGGCTGCCGAAGCCCAGCTCGAACGGCTCCGCGCCCCACGGGTCGTTCGAGCCGTACACGAACAGCAGCCGCGTGCCGCGGGACTTCACCCAGAAGTCGATGTCCGGCATCGCCGGGTAGTCGAAGCGGGGCAGCTTGATCGATGCCGGCACGAACGTCTTCGGCTGGTCGGCGCCGGGGTAGCGCAGCAGGTCGCGCAGGTAGCCGTCGTAGGCCTCCGGCGAACCCAGCTGGACCGCCGCCTGGTAGTAGTACGGGATGTACGGCGCCAGGTCCTGGTCGGAGTACGTGGTGAGGCTCTCCACCTTCTCGTACCAGGCGTAGACGTCGGCCGCGGGCGCGCCCGGCGCCGGCACCGTCGCGCAGTCCGCCTGCTTCTGGTACTGCCAGAACGCGAAGTACGAGTCGATCACCGAGATCTCGAGGGACTTGTCGGCCGAGCCCACGATGGAAAACGTCAGTCCGCGACGAGCCGCGTCCGCCGCCGCGATCGCGCCCAGCTCGTCACGCCGCTTCAGCGCGTCCCGCTGGATCGCCTTCAACGCGTCGCGGCACGCGGGGTCGGTGCCGACGCGCGAGAGGAACC
This sequence comes from Amycolatopsis sp. NPDC003865, assembly GCF_053605345.1. Taxonomy (NCBI): domain Bacteria; kingdom Bacillati; phylum Actinomycetota; class Actinomycetes; order Pseudonocardiales; family Pseudonocardiaceae; genus Amycolatopsis; species Amycolatopsis sp. NPDC003865. The sequence continues at coordinate 1,331 of NZ_JBSGJA010000036.1, forward strand.
GGTTGTAGACGTCGACCGGGTCGATCACGTCGTTCGGTGCGACGTACGGGATCGTCGCGTCGACGTCGTCGGGGAAGAAGCGCCGGAAGTAGGTCGCCGTCATGCCGCCCTTGCTGCCGCCGGTGGCCAGCCACTTGCCCGGGTAGATCGCCTTGAACGCCTGGACCGCGCGGTGCTCGTCCGCGGCGGCCTGCCAGATCGTCAGCTGCTTCGCCCAGTTCTCCGGCTGGGGCCGCGACGGCGTGAAGTACCGGTACTCCATCGAAAGCTGGTTGCCGTCGACGATCTGCGTCGGCTCGGACCGGTTCGGCGCGGTGCTGACGTTGTAGCCGCTGGTGAAGGCGACCGTCGGCGCGGCGAAGTCGCGGTGCAGCAGGGTGAACCGCTGCTCGAACGTGCCCGCGCCGGGGTGGCGGTGGTCGGCGGGCTGGGTGAAGGTCAGCTCGAAGAACCGGTACCCGGCCGGTGCCGGGTCCTCCTTGACGACCGTCAGCCCGGGGATCCGCGCGAGCGCGGTCTCGATGCCGGGCGCCGCGCTCGCGGCGGGCGCCAGGCCCACCACCATCAGCACGGCCGCCACGGCGGTGAACAGTCTGCGCATGGAGCACCCTCCCCGGCTCGATCCCACGTGGGACCCTCACAGAACCGGGCGCGGTCGGCAATCGGCTGTCCGGGCGCAGAATCGGTCAGGTTCCGACTTTCGGCGGGTGGCGCGGGCGTCCTCCTCCGTGCGCATTCGGGGGCACCGTGCGAGTTGTCGGGTGATCAGGGCCGCGTTACGGTCCGAATCCGTAGGCACCGGCATCGAGCGAGGGGTCCGCCATGAAGGTTTCCGACTGCCCTACGACACAGGTCGAAGTCCGCATCGCCGCGCGGCCGGCCGAGGTCTGGTCCTGGTTGCTGGACGTCGATCTGCCGGCCCGGTTCTCGACCGAGTTCCAGGGCGGCGGCTGGGTCGAGGGTGCCGAACCCGGCCTGGGCGCGCAGTTCCGCGGCCGCAACGCCCACCCGGTCGCCGGGGAGTGGGAGACGGTCTCGACGGTGACCGGCTACGAACCCGGGCGCCTGTTCGCGTGGGCCGTGATGGACGTGACGAACCCGGCCGCGTCGTGGAAGTTCGAGCTCGTCCCCGACGGCGACGGCACGATTTTGCGCCAGTGGGCCCAGATCGGCCCCGGCCCGTCCAACCTGACGGCGATCATCGGTTCGATGCCCGAGCACGAGGACGAGATCGTCGCGATGCGCCTCGGTGAGCTGCAGGGCAACATGCAGAAGACGGTCGAGGGCATCAAGGCCCTCGCCGAAAGCGGTGTCCGCGCCGCCTAGCCGAGCACTTCGTCCACATAGGACTTGACGGCGGCGAGCGCCGCGGGTGAGCGCCACAGCCGTTCGACCTCCGGGTCGTCGGAGTGGCGGTACTCGGCGATCCGCTCGTGGAAGGGCTGGCGGATCTGGGCCTTGGTGTGCGCGAACGGCTCGGCGGGCAGCCCGCCGAGCCGGGTCGCCACGGTCAGCGCCCGCTCGAGGGCGTTCTCCGCCAGCTCGTCGACCAGGCCGCGGGCGAGGGCCTCCTCGCCGCCGTACGTCGAACCCGAGTAGGTGAGGGACGGCAGGGGCGCCGTGCCGTACGCGCAGCGCAGGATTTCCAGTGCGGCCAGCGGGAACGGCACCCCGACGAGCAGCTCGGTCACGCCGATGGTGCCCGCGCCGAGGACGCGGTGGTCGCACGCCGCGGCGAGCACGGCGCCGCCGGCGATCGCGGGCCCGTTCAGCGCGGCCACCACCGGCCGCGGGCAGCCGAACACCGCCAGCAGCGCGTCGGACAGCAGCGGCAGGAACTCCGACACGTACGCCGCGCCACCGTCGCGGATCCGCTTGAGGTCGACGCCCGCGGAGAAGATCCGCCCGGTGCCGGTGAGCACCACCGCGCGCGCCGCCGACACCTCCTCCAGCCGGAGCACCAGCTCCCGGCAGGACTCGCTGTCGAGCGTGTTGGCCTTGCCGTGGTCGATCCGCAGCACGGCGACCTCGTGGTGGCGCTCCAGAGTGATCGGCACGCGCCCGACCGTAACCGCTCAGGTTTCCGGGCTCAACCGGACGACGCCGAAGTGCTCGCGGCGCACCAGCTCGGCGACCTCCTCCAGGGGGCGGCCCGCTGCGGGATCACCGCGACCGGCCGCCTCGCGGCTCAGCTCGTGATGTCTTTTTTGGCGAACCGGCGCCCGGCGTACAGGAAGAACACCGTCCCGTAGATCACCGCCGAGAGCATGCCGCTGGCCAGGTTGGTCCAGTCGACGTCGGTCGAAATCAGGTCCATCCACGAGAACGCGTAGTGCGTCGGCAGGTAGTTCCGGAGCCCCTCCAGCGCCGTGATCTGGTCCAGGATCTGCGACAGGATCGCCACCAGCACCGCCCCGCCGACCGCGCCGAGCGGGGCGTCGGTCGACACGCTCAACGCGAGCGCCAGGCCGGCCACCCACGCCAGCTGCAGGGTGATGTACACAGTGGACAGCGCGATGGCCAGCATGCTGTCGCCGAAGGAAACCGCGTCGCCGGTCGGGCTGATCGCGTCGCCCGCGCCGTACCAGATCAGCCCGACGACCAGGGACATCACCGGCAGCAGGACGAGCGCGAACGCCGAGAGCAGCCCCGACACGACCGCCTTCTGCCGCAGCACCCGCTGGCGCGGCACGGGCACGGCCAGCAGGTACTTCAGGCTCGACCACGACGCCTCGCTCGCGATCGTGTCGCCGAAGAACAGCGCCACGATCATCGGCAGCAGGAACGTCCCGGACACGAACAGCGCCAGCACGACGAAGTTCGGCGCCGAAGCCGTGGCCAGGTCGACGAACCCGCCGCTGCGCCGGTTCGGGTTCGACTGCCCGAGCTCGAACGCGATCACCAGGATGAACGGCAGGATCGCGACGAACCCGAGCAGGAACTGCGTGCGCCGCCGCTTGAGCTGGCGCCGCAGCTCGACGCCGAGCCGCAGCGTCCGCCGGGCGCTGTAGCCCTCGACGGCGCCGTCCGGTCCCACGCCGGCGTGCTCGGCCGACGCGATGTCGCTCAGCTCGTCCAGCGCGTGCGGATCGGTGTGCACACCCTCGGTGCTCATTTCGCCTCCGCGGGCAGTGTTGATGGCGCCTCGGCGGAGAAGAGAGCCTCGGCGGTGAGTACGTCGGCGGTCATGACTCTTCTCCGACCAGTTGCAGGAACGCGTCTTCCAGCCGGCGCCGGGGCCCGGCCTGCTCGACCGCGACGCCCGCGCGGACGAGCGCCGCGACCGCGTCGGCACGCGGCAGCCCGTCGAGGTTGGCGTGCACGAGGTCGCCGTCGACGTCGACCTGGGTGACCCCGCCGACCGCCTTCAGCGCCGCGGCGGCCGCGGCCGGGTCGTCGACCCGGAACGTCGCCTCGCCGCCCGCCGCGGCCAGCTCGCCGACCTCGCCCGAGGCGACCAGCGAACCGCGGTGCATCACCACGACGTGCGTGCAGGTCTGCTCGACCTCGGCCAGCAGGTGGCTCGACACCACCACCGTCCGGCCGGTCGCGGCGTACCGCTTCAGCACCTCGCGCATCTGGTGGATCTGGGGCGGGTCGAGCCCGTTGGTCGGTTCGTCGAGCACCATGAGCTCCGGCAGGCCGAGCATCGCCTGCGCGATCGCCAGCCGCTGCCGCATGCCCTGGCTGTAGGTCCGCACGCGGCGTTCGACGGCGTTGCCGAGCCCGGCGATCTCCAGCGCCTCCGCGAAGTGCGCCTTCTCGGCGGGCCGACCGGTCGCGGCCCAGTACAGCTCGAGGTTCGCCCGGCCGGACAGGTGCGGCAGGAAGCCGGACCCCTCGACGAACGAGCCGATCCGCGACAGCACCGGCGCGCCGGGGGCGATCTTGTGCCCGAACACGCGGATGCTGCCCGCGGTCGGCGTGATCAGGCCCATCAGCATCCGCAGGGTGGTCGTCTTGCCGGCGCCGTTCGGCCCGAGCAGGCCGAGCACCTGGCCCGGCTCTACGCGGAAGGAGAGGTCCTTCACCGCGACGAACCCGCCCGCGTACTGCTTGCGCAACCCCTCGATGACCAGTGGCGTCGTCGCGAGCTCCGGGTCGACGTCGGTGGCGCGACGGCGGCGAAGCGCCGCGAACAGCACCGCGGCCAGGCCGATCGCCAGCGTGACGCCGATGCCGGCCAGCTGCCCGACCGGGGCCGGCGAACCGACCGACGTCCCGGGCACCACCGGCACGGCCAGCGCGGTGCCGCCGGCCAGCGCGACGCGGAAGACCGCGGGCGCGGCCGGGGTGGCGAAGGCCTGGTCGGTCGTGCCGACGACCAGCCGCAGCGAGTGCCCGCCCTCGATCGGGCGGACGATGCCGGGCAGCGTCACGGTGACCTCGACCGGCGTGCCGTCGGCGGGCAGCCCGCTCACCCGGAACGGCGCGATCGCGTTGGCGGGCAGCACGCGCGAGCCGTCCTGGCCGACGTCGTAGAGCTTCGCGAACAGCACCGCGTCCGGCTGCGGGTGCGCCGGGTCCGCGGCGACCTGCAGCCGCACGGTGGACGAGCCGCTGACGACGACCTGCCCGTCCACCGGCGCGGTGGTGAACTGCGCGGCCTGGCCCGGCGGGTCGTTGCTGAACAGCGCGCCCAACCGCGACGTGCTGCTCGCGACGCCGTTGAGCCCGGGGATCCCGCTCACCGCGGAGGGGTTCGCCCCGGCCGGGCGCACGACCGGCTGCGCGGGACCGGACATCGCCAGCAGCCGCCGCTCGGTGGCGGGGCCGGTCAGCCCGGGGTAGGCGGCCGCGTTGACCGTGCGGACCGACGGCGTCCCGTTGGCGCGCAACGTGCCCTGGACGTCGTAGCTGAACCCGGTGCCCGGGTCGCCGCCGTTGACCGCGCTCCACAGGAAGTCGCCGATCTTGGCGCGCAGCTGCGGTCCGGGCTTCCCGCCGTCGTGGCCGCCGGTGTACCAGATCGTCTTGACCTTGCCGCCCGCCGCGGTGATCTGCCGCGCGGTGGCGTCGGACTGGTCGAGGCCGAACAGCGTGTCGCTCTCGCCCTGCACCAGCAGCGTCGGGACGGTGATCTTGCTCGTCACCGACGCGGGGGAGACGCGGCGCAGCAGGTCGACGCTCGCTTGGCTCGCCTCGCCGGTGGTGCCGAGCTCGGTGTAGGCGCGGCAGACCGCGGCGGTGAACCGGCCGCACGGGTCGGCCGGTCCGCCCGGGCGCCCGCCGCCCGCGCCCGGGGGCACGGCGGGGACGGCGGCCGCGGCGGCGGTGCCGGCCGCGCCCGTCGACCCGGTGTCGGTCGCCTGGCCGGCTTCGGGGGCTTCGGCCGACGGCGAACCGCTCGCCGCCGCGCCCGAGCCCGCCGAGAAGAAGATGCCGGCCCAGCTCTTCTTGAACACACCGTCGGTGGTGAACGCTCCGGCGGCCGGGGTGCCCGGCGCGGTGAGCCCGGGCGTGGCCGCGTTCGGGACCAGGCCCTGCGCGAGGTCGTTGTAGGTGATCACCGGCGCGATCGCGTCGACGCGCTTGTCCGTGCCGGCCAGCAGGAGCGACAGCGCGCCGCCGTAGGACGCGCCGGTGACGGCCACCTTCGGGTCACCGTCGGCGGCCAAGGTCACCTGGTGCCGCGCGACGAGCCGGTCGATCAGCCGGCTCGCGTCGGCGACTTCGCCGTCCGGGTCGTTGAGCCCGATCTTGCCGGTGCTCTTGCCGAAACCGCGTGCGGACCACGTCATCACGACGAAGCCCTTCCGCGCGAGTTCGCGGGCGTCGTCGGCGACGCTGTTCTTGTCCCCGCCGAAGCCGTGCGCCAGCAGTACCGCGGGCGCGGGCACGGTGGCGGGGAGGTAGGTGGTCGTGTCGATCTTGACCTGCTCCGCCGAGCCGGGCGCGGCGGGCAGGTCGATCAGCGCGTCCTGCGTGGGCACCGGCGCGGGCGCCGCGGGACGCGTGATCCAGAAGACCGCGCCGGCGGCCAGGACCGCGACGACGGCGACGAGCGCGGTGAGGCGGGCTCCGCGGGTGCGCGGGAGCGGGAGTCGGGGCACGAAGTGACCGTAGGTGAAGTTTCCTGAGAGTGTCCTCACCGGCTCACGTCGATCACACGCCAGGACCACCTGGTGGACCGAAGTGACCGAAATTACAGGACCAACCTGGTGACGTGCGCGATCCCGGCTGGCGCTCGGGCGGGGGGAACCGGCAAACTGGACGCGCTGTGAGGGGAGTATTCCTTCGCGGCGGTGTCGTCAGCACGGTGGCCCTGCGCCCCCGGCACCGTCGGCCGGTGTTTTCACCGGCGGGAGAGACCTCCGGTTAGTTGCTCATGCGCACTATCCGGAGGTTCTGGTTCCATGACTGTCCCCCTGTGGCTGTGGATCGCCACGATCGGTGGCCTGCTCGCGCTGATCGCGCTGGACCTGGTCATCGTCGATCGCAAGCCGCACGAAGTGACCACGGGGGAAGCCGCTCGCTGGGTGATCTTCTACATCTCGTGCGCGGTGCTCTTCGGTGCCGGCGTGTGGATCTTCGCCGGGCACGACCCGGGTGTCGAGTTCTTCACCGGGTACATCACCGAGTACTCGCTGAGCGTCGACAACCTGTTCATCTTCATGATCATCATGGCGTCGTTCAAGGTGCCCGCCATCCACCAGCACCGCGTGCTGCTGGTCGGCATCCTGCTCGCGCTGGGCTTCCGCAGCGTCTTCATCGCCATCGGCGCCGCGCTCATCGAGCAGTTCGTCTGGGTGTTCTTCCTCTTCGGCGCGGTGCTCGTCTGGACGGCGGTCAGCATGCTGCGCGGCAAGGGCGAGGAAGAGGAGTACCACGAGAACGCCGTCACCCGGCAGGTCCGCAAGATCGCCCCGGTGACCGACGACTACCACGGCCACCACTACACGGTGAAGCTCGACGGCAAGCGGATGATCACGCCGATGCTGCTGGTGATCGTGGCCATCGGCTCGGCGGACCTGCTCTTCGCGGTCGACTCCATCCCGGCGATCTTCGGCATCACGCAGGAGGCGTTCCTCGTCTTCACCGCCAACGCGTTCGCGCTGATGGGCCTGCGGCAGCTGTACTTCCTGCTCGGCGGCCTGGTGACGAAGCTGGTCTACCTCACCTACGGCCTCGCGGTGATCCTCGCCTTCATCGGCGCGAAGCTGTTCCTGCACGCCCTGCACGAGTACCACGTCGTGCCGGACTGGCTGGACATCAACAACTGGATCTCCCTCGGGGTGATCGTCGTCGTGCTGACCATCACCACAGTGGCGAGCCTGGCGAAGGCCAAGCGTGACGAACGCAAGCAGGTCGCCGCGTAAATCCCGACTTAAGGTCGTTCGCAGCGCTAAGGATTTCCGGTACGGTCGGGGACGTGCGTCCTGCCGACATCGAAGCCCTCGTCGCCCCCGGCCGTCCCGCGCTGCGCGGGAACCTCCTGCTCACCGCGGTGAAGAAGCCCGACCTCGCCACGAACGCCGCCCACAGCTCGCTGCGGCGCGTCTCGCTCGACGGCGGGGAAACCGCGTGGACGCACGGTCCGCGCGACTCGGCGCCCGCCATCTCCCCGGACGGGCGCTGGGTGGCGTTCCTGCGCGCGGGGGAGGGCAAGGGCGCCGAAGGCAGCCCGCAGCTGCACGTCATGCCGGCCGACGGGGGTGACGCGCGCCGCGTGACGTCGCTGCACCTCGGCGTGGGCGAGCCGGTGTGGGCGCCGGACTCGCGGCGGATCGCCTTCACCGCCCGGGTGCCCGAACCCGGCCGCTACGGGACCGAAGACGCCGACGGCGAGACGCCGGAGCCGGCCGCCGAGGCCCCGCGCCGGATCACGCGCATGGACTACCGCATCGACGACACCGGCTTCCTGCGCGACCGCATGCAGCGGCTGTTCGTCATCGACGTGTTCGACGAGGACGCGCCGGACCCGGAACCGCTGACCGGCGACGGCTTCGACGTGGCCGGCCCGGTCTGGACGCCGGACGGTACCCGCGTGGTCTTCACCGCGCCGCCGGACTGGGGCGCGTCCGAGAGCGACCACCGCGACGTCTGCGCGATCCCCGCGGCGGGCGGCGAACCCGAGGTCGTGGTGCGGGGCGCGGGTTTCTCGGAGCGCCCGGCGTTCGGCGCCGACGGCACGCTGTTCTACTTCGGACAGTCCTTCGACGAGCACCGCGAAGCCGCCATGACCGGGCTGTACGCGGCGACGCCCGAGTTCGGCGCCGGCCCGGTGAAGGCCCGCCGCCTCACCGACATCGAAACCGTGGACTGCGAGGCGTCGGCGGGGCCGCCGGCACCGCGCGAAGGCGACGTGCTGGTGGCCGTCCGCCACCGCGGCGCCGTGGAACTGCGCGCGGTGCCCTTCGCCGCCGCGGACGCCCCGCTGGCCGACCTGCCGGTGGTCTACGCGGACCGCACGGCGGTGCGGTCGTTCACCCTCGACGGCTCGGTGCTGGCGGCGGTGATCGCCACCCCGTCGTCCGCCGGCGAGGTCGTGCTGATCGGCGCCGGCTCGAAGGTGCTGACCGACTACTCGAAGCCGTTGCGCGACAAGGGCATCCGGCCGATGGTCGAACTGGAGACCACGGCGCCGGACGGCTACCCGGTGCACGGCTGGCTGGTGCTGCCCGAGGGCGAAGGCCCGCACCCGGTGCTGCGCGTGGTGCACGGCGGCCCGTTCACCCAGCAGGACTGGGCGGTGTTCGACGAGGCCCAGGTGTACGCGGCCGCGGGGTACGCGGTGGTGCTCGGCAACCCGCGCGGGTCGGCGGGCTACGGCCAGACCCACGGCCACGCGATCACGGAGGCCTTCGGCACGGTCGACGTCGACGACGTCCTGGCGCTGCTGGACAAGGCGCTCGAACGGCCGGACCTGGACGCCTCCCGCGTCGGCATCATGGGCGGTTCGTACGGCGGGTTCATGACGAGCTGGCTGGCGGCCCACCACGGCGAGCGCTTCAAGGCGGCGTGGAGCGAGCGCGCGGTCAACGCGTGGGACTCGATGGTCGGCAGCTCCGACATCGGCTACTTCTTCGTGGACGCCTACATCGGCGCTTCGCCGGAAGTGCAGCGCGAAAAGTCGCCGCTTTCCTACGCGGAGCAGATCAAGATCCCGTTCGCGGTGGTGCATTCGGAGCAGGACTGGCGCTGTCCCCTGGAGCAGGCGCAGCGGATGTTCGTCGCGCTGCGGCGGGCGGGCGCGCCGGCGGAGTTCCTGCTGTTCCCCGGGGAAGGCCACGAGCTGTCCCGCTCCGGCCGGCCCCGGCACCGCGTCCAGCGCTTCGAAGCGATCCTCGAATGGTGGGGCCGGCACCTGTGACCGTGCCCGAGGTGGACTTCGAGCTCGAGACGTGGCGGATGGTGCTGTTCCGGGAGGGACCTCGAGCGGCGGAGATCTCCGAGGAGATGGCGCGCGAGCTGCGGGCCCGGCACCTGTCGGCCGCGCGGCAGCAACAGGCGGCGGGGACGTTGCTGTTCGCCGGGGCGGTCCCGGAGCCGGCTTCGGCGTTGCCGGTGACGGGGGTGGCGTTCTTCCGGACGTCGGAGGCGGAGACGCGGGCGATCCTCGACGCGGATCCGGCCGAGCAGGCGGGGCTGATCGCGTCGGAGATCGTCGGGTTCGTGTGCCCGCGGGGCACGCTTGGCTGACGGGCTGGTCTGCTTCGACGTCGACGGGACGCTGGTCCCCGGCACGACGTCGTGCGCGTGGGTGGCCGCGGCGCTGGGGCACGAAGCCGAGCTCGTCGCGGCCGAAGCGGCCTACGACGCCGGCCTGATGACGAACCAGGAAGCCTCGGTGATCGACGCCCGCGGCTGGGCCGGGCACACCGAAGCCGAAATCGAGGCCCGGCTGGAGACGCTGCCACTGGTCGGCGGGATCGCCGAGACGGTGGCGTGGTGCCACGACCGCGGCCTGCGTCCGATCCTCACGACGCTGGCCTGGACGCCGGTGGGGCGGATGCTCGCCGCGCGGTTCGGGTTCGCGGCGTACTGCGGGCCGGTGCCCGAAGCCGGGAACGGCCGCTACACCGGCCGGGTCGCCCGGCACTTCGACGAGTTCGGCAAGCGGGACTTCGCGCTGGCCCAGGGCATCGCGCCGGAGCGGTGCGTCGCGGTGGGGGACGGCCGGTCGGATCTGCCGCTCTTCGCCGCCGTCGGGATGAGCATCGGCTTCAACGCGAGCGCCGCCGCCCGCGCCGTCGCGACGCACCTCGTCGACGGCGACGACCTGCGGGGGATCGTCCCGCTGCTGGACGCTCAGTTCAGCAGCGTGTAGTTCAGCTCCTCGCAGACCCGGCCGAGCGGGACGTCCAGACCCGGGTGGTCCAGCGGCAGCAGCACGTCCGGCGCGATCGGCAGCGCCGCGCCCGCCGGCGGGTCCCACAGGCAGATCGCCGGGTCGCCGGAATCCATCGAAGAGCGGTACCAGAGGCCGTCCAGGTCGCTGAACGCGCCGCGGATCGCGCGCGCCCACGCCTGCGTCAGCTTCTTCGGCCCGCTCGAGATCTCCTGGGACGCGCCCACCCGCGTCGGCCAGAGGCCGGTCAGGTCGAGCAGCCTCAGCGTGCGCGTCGGGCGGACGACCACCAGGCGCGGCCCGCGCGTGCGGCGGTCGACCGTCGAGCTGGTCTGGAAGACCTCCGCGATCGACGTGCGGACCGTGAGGCCGAAGTAGAGGACCCCGTTCGCCGGGTCGGTGACCGGCGTGCCGCCGCGGCCGGGTGACTGCTGGTCGAACCGGCCGTGCGGGAGCGGACCGGTGTAGCGGAACGAATTCCACTGCTGGGGGTGGTTGCCGTGCGCCGTGAAGATCCGCACGAGCCTGGTCGCGGGCTGGACCGTCACCACGTCGTTGGCGCGGTTCAGCTGCCGGACCAGGACGGATCGGGCGGGCGGCAGCGGTAGCCGGGCCATGGGTCGGGGGTGGTCCGTCCTTGTCGGTGATCTTGCTCGGGGACGCTCCAGCCTAGAACGGCGAGCCGAGCGTGGCGATGAGGCGGGCGATGTGGTCCGGGTCACCCCCGGAGAGGAGCCACTGCCGCGGGGTCGCCGGGTGCTCGTTGATGACCAGGTCCGGCTGCGGTGTGCTCATGAACGCGGCGACGACCAGCGCGGGCTGGTCGTCGGGGAGGGCCTTGAGCACGACTTCGAGGCCGGGTAGCACGCCCGAGCCGGCGAACTGCCACGCCGGGAGCCGCCAGCCGCCGTCCTTCCAGCCGGTCAGCCTGCCTTCCTTGAGGCGGTGCCGGATGCGGCTGTCGTCGACGCCGAGGGCCCTGGCCGCCTCGTTGACGCTGAGCGCGCCTTCGGCGAGGACGGCGTGCGCGGCCACGGTGCGGGCGCGGAAGTCCGGTTCGCCCTCCCGGCGCGGCGAGAGGTCCAGGCCGACGTCGGTGAGCGCGGCGCGCTGGTCGGCGGAGAAGTAGTGCGAGGGATCGGGGTTCGGTGGGGACAGTCTGCGCGCCGCGTCTTCGACGAGCGTGAGGAACTCGTTCGCGTCGACCTTCAGGCCCGCCTTGGCGAGGATGTTCTCCAGCGCTACAGACATGGGATTCAGCCTAACCCGAAACAGCGCGGGTGTGCGGGTTCGTGCGCTTTCTTGCCCGATCTGTGGGTGAATTCACCAAAGATCGACACTTATTGCACATCACTCAACACGTTGAGTAGGCAACTTCCGGTCAGTCTGACGGCATCGGGCGACGAAGTCCAGGCTTGACAGTGTGCTTGCGCGGACTTACGTTCCGTGTGAGTAAACGATTTCCGCTCCGTGCTCACGGGATCCGGCGGGTTCGCGCCGGTCATGGGGGACACAGGGGGTGGGGCGTGCCTGGGGGGCCTGGCACGAGCCGGCCCCCCGGGCACGTCGCTCCGGCCCCCGCGCACGTGAGCCGGCCCCCGTGTCAGCGGCGGGAACTCTTCCGCTCGATCAGGGTCGCCTCGAGCGTCGTGGTGGTGGCCTCGCGGCCGCTGTCCGAAATCCGGGCCAGCAGGAGCTGCGCCGCCACCCGGCCGACCTCGTACGCAGGCTGGGCGACCACCGTCAGGGGCGGGTCGATGAGCGTCGTCCACGGGGCGTCGTCGAACGAGACGATCCCGACGTCGCGCCCGGACCGCAGGCCCCGCGACGACAGCGCCTCCAGCACGCCGATCGCCATCGTGCTGTTCGCCACCAGCAGCGCGTCCGGCGGCTGCGGCTCGTCGAGCAGCTCCAGCGCCGCCAGGCGGGCGCCCTCGGCGCGGTACTCCGCCCGCCGGGACACGACGTTCGCCTCGCCGACCACGTCGGCGTAGCCCGCCAGGCGGTCGTCGGCCGTGCGGACCCCCGCCGGCCCGGTCAGGCAGCCGACGCGGCGGTAGCCGCCCGCCAGCAGGTGCCGCGTCGCGACGGCGGCCGCGTGGCGCGTGTCGACCAGCACCTGGTCGCCCGTCGCGGCCGGCAGCGGGCGGTCGACCGCCACCAGCGGCGTGCCCTGGCGGCGCAGGCCCTCGACGTTCGTCGACCGGCCGGTCGGCGACAGCACCACCCCGGCGACCCGCTCCTGCAGCGCGACCTCGATGTAGCGGCGCTCCTTGTCCTCGTTTTCGTCGGAGTTGCAGAGCACCACCGAGTAGCCCGACCGCTGCGCGAGGTCCTCGACGCCGCGCGCGATGGCCGTGAAGAACGGGTTTTCGACGTCGGAGATGATGAGCGCGAGGACCGCGGTCTCCTGCCGGCGCAGGTTCCTGGCCAGCCCGTTCGGGTGATATCCCAGCTCAGCGGCTGCTTCCTGCACCCGCGCGGCGAGTGTCGGGTCCACAGTGGACTTGCCGTTGAGCGCGCGCGACACGGTCGCCGTGGAGACGCCGGCCCTCGCCGCGACGTCGCTGATGGTGGCCACACGCCCTCCCTGATCACCGGTCGAGGGGAGGATAGCGCTCTTGGTGGGCGTTTACCGTCCGCTTGCCTTACCGGGTGATGGCCCACTTCCGGTTGACCGCCCGGGTTACGCCGAACGGAGCCGGTCACGCTCCGCCGCGTCCACAGTGGAGGGACGGGGGAAGAAGGCGCGCGGGGTCAGCCCGGTGAGGGCCCGGCAGTCCCGGCTGAGGTGCGCCTGGTCCGCGTACCCGGCGGCGACGGCGAGCGCGGCCAGCCCCGGAACGTGCGGAGCGAGCCCGACGGCCCGCTGGAACCGGGCGACGCGCAGGTAGGTGGCCGGGCCGTACCCGACCGCTTGGACGAACCGCCGCCGCAACCGCCGCTCGCTCACGGCGGCGATCCGGGCCGGATCGGCCTCTCGCCGGTCCCGCAGCGCCACCGCCTCCGCGACCCGCGCCGCGCCCGCGTCCAGCCTCTCGATCAGCTCCGCCACCGCGCGATCGGCCGCGTCGGCCTCCGGTAGCCGCGACTCCACCGCCGCCACCGGTGACAGCTCACCCGCCAGCAACCGCTCCGCCAGCTCCTCTCCTTCGCGCCCCCACAGCTCGCCCAACGGCACCCGCCGGTCCCGCAGCTCGTCGGCCGCCACGCCCAGCACCGCCGGGGCGTGCCCCGGCTTGAACCGGACACCCCGCACCACCGCGCCCGGCCGGGTCACCGACGACCACGCCGCCGTGTCCGGGCCCGCGACGAACACCCCGCCGTCGCCGACGACCAGGTCCAGGCAGCCGTCGGGGACGATCCGCTTCGGGCCCGCCGACGCCGATCGCCACACGCAGCGCGCCACGCCCGCCAGCCGCCGGGGTGGTGCCGCCTCCTCGTACACACCCCGATCATGCACCCGGGCACCGACAAAAACCGGACGGCCCCCGTTCGGGTGAAACCCGGCGGGTAACGGCTAACGCGCGGTGAGGTCACGGCGAGATAGAGATCGACGCACCCGGCGAGGGTGCGCGCGACGAGAGAAGACCTCTTCATGGGTGCTCACACCGCGAACCGCGACCAGGGCCGCGCCAGGTCGGCCGGCAGCGTCGTGGTCGTCCTGGGGGTGCTCGCCGCGGCCTTCGCGGTGACGTCGTTCGTCGTGCCGCGGTCGGCTCGCGGGCCGGCCAAGGTGGAGCCGGTCGCCGCGCCGGTCGTGCCGGCCGCCGTCGCCACCGCGAGCCACTCCGTCGTCTACGAACTGCTCGGCGCGCACGGCGCCCAGGACGTCACCTACGCCGGCGCCGGTTCTGTACTGACCCAGCACGCCGAGGTCGCCACGCCGTGGTCGGCCGCGTTCACCCGGGTCGGCCCCGCCGGCCGCACCGAGTTCTACAGCGTCGCCGCGCGCAACCCCGGTCCCGGCGAGCTGCGCTGCCGGATCCTCGTCGACGGGGTCGTCGTCGCCGAGAAGACCGTCGCCGAGCCGGGCCGCCAGTTCACCTGCGCCGTCTGACGGTCACCATGAGCGGCGTGAACGACGCCGCGATCACCTTCGGGCCCGCCCTCGTGGCGGTGCTGGTCCTGCTCGCCGTCGCCGCCACCGCCGTCGTCCGGGCCGGGGGGCTCGGGCGGGGCCGGGACGTGCTGATCGCCGCGGTCCGCGCGGTCGCGCAGCTGGCCCTCGTGTCGTTCGTGATCACCGCCGTGCTGCGCTCGGCGCCGCTGACCGGCCTGTTCGTCCTGCTGATGTTCGGCATCGCCGCGGCGACGTCGGCGCGCCGCGCCGGCCGCTGGGCGAACCTGCCCTGGACGGCGCTGGCCATCGCGGCCGGGGTCGCGCCGGTGCTCGCGCTGGTCCTCGGCGCCGGGGTGGTCCCGCCGAAGCCGATCGCCGTCGTGCCGATCGCCGGCATCGTCATCGGCGGCGCGATGACCGCGACGTCGCAGGCCGCCCGGCGCGCGCTCGACGAGCTCGAAGCCCGGCACGGCGAGTACGAAGCCGCGCTCGCGCTCGGGTTCCTGCCCCGCCCCGCCGCGCTGGAGATCTGCCGCCCGTCGGCGGGCCACGCGCTGATCCCGGCGCTGGACCAGACCCGCACCGTCGGGCTGGTGACGCTCCCCGGCGCCTATGTCGGCGTGCTGCTCGGCGGTGCGGGGCCGATCCAAGCGGGGCTGACGCAGGTGCTCGTGCTGATCGGGCTGCTGGCCGCGGAAGCCGTTTCGATCCTGGTGACCGTGCAGCTCGTCGCGGCGGGCAAGCTCAGCCGAGCGGCGTAGCCAGGTGGGCGGTGTCGTTGAAGCGCCGGATGATCCAGCGGTCGTCGTGGACCACCAGGTGCGAGATCGAGCCGTTGTCCGCGCCGAGGAACGCGAACCGCTCGATCGAGCGGCTGGCCTGCGCGAACACCTCGCCGATCACGCCGCCGTGGGTGAACACCGCGACCCGCTGGCCGGGGTGGGCCGCGGCGATCCGCGTCAGCGCGCCGCGCAGCCGGGCGCCGAAGGCCTCGTCGGACTCCGCGCCCGGGATGACGTCCCAGCGCTGCTCGGCCCAGAGCCGCTCGATGATCGGGTGGCCGTCGGCGCTGTACTTGCGGAAGAGGCCGTTCTCCCAGTCGCCCAGGTGGATCTCGCGCAGGTCCCGCTCGACGGCCGGGGTCAGCCCGAGCTTCTCCGCCAGCGGCGCGGCGGTCTCGGCGGTGCGCCGCAGCGTCGTCACGTAGATCGCGTCGATCCGCTCGCCGGCCAGCCGGTCGCCGACGCGCCGGGCGTGGTCGCGGCCGTCCGGCGCGAGTTCCGGGTCGGCCTGGCCCTCGACCAGGGTGAAGGGGTTTTCGCCCCGGGCGGGAGCCGACTCGCCGTGGCGCACCAGGAAGATCTCCGTCGCGCCCGGCGGCGGGCTGAAGCGGTGCTGGCGGTACTCGATCTCCTGCTCAGGGGTGCTCATGGCCCCGAGGTTAGCCGAGTTGCTTGTCCACGAAGCACCACCGCCACGTCTCGCCCGGCTCGAAGCTGCGCATGACCGGGTGGCGGGATTCGTGGAAGTGCCGCGTGGCGTGCCGCCGCGGCGAGGAGTCGCAGCAGGCGACGTTGCCGCACTTCAGGCACATCCGCAGGTGCACCCAGGTCGTGCCCTCTTCGATGCAGGCGGCGCACGTGTCCGGCGAGCTCGGGTCCTTCTCGACCCACTCGTGGGCCAGGTGCTTGCACGACCCCGCCGTGGCGGTCGGGGTGCGCAGCTCGCGGCCCTCGATGTCGGGTTCTTCCTCGTCGCGGTCCAGCATGGACTCTTCGATGTCGAGCCGCTCCAGGACCTTGCGCAGGACGTCGTCGTCGGCGCTGCCGCTGTCGCGGGCCTTGAGGAACTGACGCCGCTCGACGTCGAGCAGCTCCAGGCGCAGGCGGCGGTAGGCGTCGCTCGGCGTCTCGGCCAGCGCGCTCTGCCTGCCGAGCTGCTCCCACGCCGAGTCGGCGCGGTGCTGCAGCCGGTCGCGCAGGCGCTGGATGATCTCCGGCGGGTCGTCGTCGGTCCGGATCTCTTCGAGCTTGGCCAGCGCCGCGCGGGTCATGTCGTGCAGGACGGCTGCCTCCTGCAGCGCGTCCTCCGCCGGGTCCGGCCGCGGCAGGCGCAGCTTCCGGATCAGCGGCGGCAGCGTCATGCCCTGCACGGCCAGGGTGCCGGCCACGACGACGAACGCCGCCAGCACCAGCACGGCCCGCTGCGGGGTGTCCGCGGGCAGCACGAACGCCGCGGCGAGCGTGACCACGCCGCGCATGCCCGCCCAGGCGATCACGGCCGAGTAGCGCCACGGCCAGATCTTCGCCCGCGGTTTGTCCGGCAGCAGGCGCCGCTCGACCCGCTTGACGGTGCCGATCCCGGCCATCCACAGCACGCGGGTGACGATGGTCGCGCCGAGCACGGCGACGCAGATCCAGGTCAGCATCGCCAGCGACAGCCCGCTCTCGCCGACTTCGGCGAGGATCCGCCGCAGCTGCAGGCCGATCAGCAGGAAGACCATGTTCTCCAGCAGGAACGCGATGGTCTGCCAGTTCAGCCGGGACGCCAGCCGGGTCGAGCCGGACAGGATCTGCGGCGCCTTGTGCCCGAGGATGAGCCCGGCGATGACGACCGCGAGCACGCCGGAGCCGTGGATCGCCTCGGCCGGGATGTAGGCGATGAACGGGACGGCGAACGACAGCGCGGTGTCGAGCACCGGCTCGTTCAGCCGGGCGCGGACGAACGCCGCCGCGAACCCGACGACGAGCCCGACCACGGCCCCGCCGATGGCCGCGCGGAAGAAGTCGGCGCCGACCTGCCACAGGCTGACCGAGCCGGCCAGCGCGGCGATGGCCGTGCGGAGGGCGACCAGCGCGGCGGCGTCGTTGAACAGGCTCTCGCCTTCGAGCAGCCGGATCAGCTTGCGCGGCATGCCGACCCGGCGGGCGACCACGCTGGCGGCGACCGCGTCCGGCGGCGCGACGACGGCGCCGAGCGCGATGCCACCGGCCAGCGGGAGCCCGGGGATCACCGCCCAGGCGACCACACCGACGCCGAGCGTGGTGAACACGACGAGCCCGACCGACATCAGCCCGATCGCGCTGCGGTTCTTCCGGAAGTCGACCAGTGACGTCTGGATGGCCGCCGAGTACAGCAGCGGGGGCAGCAGGCCGAGCAGCACGACCTCGGGGTCGAGGTGGTACTCGGGCACGCCGGGGATGTAGGAGGCGACGACGCCGACGACGATCAGGCACAGCGGGGCGGACCAGTCCAGCCGCCGCGCTCCGGCGCTGACGAGGAGGACCGTCACGACCAGCGCCACTATCTCTGCCGCGATGTGCACGGGGTAATCATCACCCGCGGGCCGCGGCGGGTGTCACCGGGCCAGCTCGGTGAGCACCTCGGCGACCAGCTGCGTGTCCAGGTACTCGGTGATCTCGCGGATCCGGCCGTCTTCGAGGCGGAACACGAAGCAGTACCGGTTGTCGTACCGCGCGCCGGTCTTCGTGGCGACGCTGCCCTGCGTCTCGACCACGACGACGTCGTCTTCGGCGACGAACCGGCTCGCGGTGCTGGTGTAGGTGCCCTCGAACTGCTCGCCGAGCGGGCCCAGCAGGTCGCGGCGGACGGAGACCTTGCCGACGAAGCTGCCGGACCAGCTGTTGTGCCCGCTGACGGTCCAGGTGACGTCGTCGGCCATCGCGGCGAGCAGGGGCCGGATGTCGCCGGTGGCCCAGGCGTCGAACGCGGTTCTCAGCAGTTGCTTGTTTTCGGCTGCGCTCATGGCTCGTAGTCAACACGCTGGAGCGCACTCCAGGGCAAGTTCGTAGGCTGGCCGCGTGACGACGGTGGAGATCGCGGCCGGCGCCCTGCGCGGGTCGGAGCGGGACGGGGTCAGGACGTTCCTCGGCGTGCCCTACGCCGAGCCGCCGGTGGGGGAGCTGCGGTTCCGCGCGCCCCGGCCGGTCCGGCCCTGGTCCGGGACGCGCGACGCGACCGAGTGGGCGCCCCGCGCGCCGCAGCCCGAGCTGACCGGACGTGGTTTCACCGGCGACGAGGACTGCCTCCACCTCAACGTCTACGCGCCCGCGGACCC
The DNA here is from genome assembly GCF_053605345.1 of Amycolatopsis sp. NPDC003865. Classification (NCBI taxonomy): domain Bacteria; kingdom Bacillati; phylum Actinomycetota; class Actinomycetes; order Pseudonocardiales; family Pseudonocardiaceae; genus Amycolatopsis; species Amycolatopsis sp. NPDC003865. The sequence continues at coordinate 19,763 of NZ_JBSGJA010000036.1, forward strand.
CGGCTCGTACCCCGTGCTGGTGTGGATCCACGGCGGTGGTGGCGTGCTGGGCGCGCCGCACCAGTTCGACGCCTCCGCGTACGCCCGCCGCGGTGTCGTCGTCGTGACCATCGCCTACCGGCTCGGCGTGCTCGGGCTGCTGCACCTGCCCGGGGTCGCCGACTCGAACCTGTCCCTGCGCGACCAGGTCGCCGCCCTCGAATGGGTGCGGGAGAACATCGGCGCGTTCGGCGGGGACCCCGGCCGGGTCACGCTCGCCGGGCAGTCCAACGGCGGCCGGACCGTCGGGACGCTGCTCGCCGTGCCCGCCACGCGCGGGCTGGTCCACCAGGCGATCGTGCAGAGCGGGACCGGCGTCGGCTCGGTCGTGCACACCCCGGCCGAGGGAGCCGCGATCGCCGAAGCGGTCCTTTCCGAGCTGGCCGCCGCGCCGGAGGACCTCGTCACCCTCCCGGTCAAGCGGATTCTCGAGGCGCAGCAACGGGTTTCGGCCACGTCCGGGACCAAGGTGACCTACCGCGTGGTCGTCGGCGACGAGCTGCTTCCCCGGCGGCCGCTGGACGGCGTCCGGGAAATCCCGCTGCTGATCGGGACGACGGCCGACGAGGAGGACCTGTTCAGCTGGCTGCAGTCGGGCGGCGCGAAACTGCTCGGCGTCGGCTCGACGATGCTGACCGCCGAAGAGATCGAGAAGGCCGTCGAGGCGTACACCGGCCTGCTCGACTGGCCGGAGGACCAGATCCGCGACCGCGTGCTCACCGCGGGGGACTGGTGGCTGCCCGCGATCCGCTTCGCCGAGAAGCAGCGGGACGCCTGGATGTACCGGCTCGACTGGCGGATCGCCCCGCGCGGTAGGGGACTCGGCGCGGTGCACGGGCTCGACCTGCCGCTGGTGTTCGACGACATCCGGAACAAGAACTGGCGGTTCCTCTTCGCCGGCCGGACGTTCCCGGCCGAGCGGATGCAGGCGATGGCGACGGAGATGTTCGACGTGTGGGTCCGGTTCATCGCGACGGGCGACCCGGGCTGGCCCCGCTACCGCGCCGAGGACCGCGTCACGCGGATCTTCGACGACGTCTCCGCGACGGTCGCCGACCCGGACCGCGAGCAGCGCCTCCTCTGGGAATGACCGAGGGCGGCACTTTCACGTGAAAGTGCCGCCCTCGGCCCCGGAGCTAGACGGTGATCTTGTCGAGGTTCGGGCCGCCGTTGGCGGTCGTCGCGGTCGCCTTGATCTTGTTCGTCCCGGCGGTCAGCGTCACCGGGACCGTGACGGTCTGCCACGTATCCCAGTTCCCGGTGCCGCCGAAGGCCACTCCGGACGCCACCTTGGTTCCGTTGACCGAGATGTCCATCGGCCGGTTCGTCGTGGTGCCGTTGGCGAACCGCAGGACGACGTTCGCGCTGCCCGCCGACGCCGCGGTCACGGTGAACTCCACCGCGCTGCCGGTCGCGTTGTCGTAGTTGACGAACCCCGTACCGGTGAAGCCCGTGTGGTTGGACTCCGCGACGCCGCCTGCGATCGTGGCGTCCTCGGCCTGGTAGTCCACCGGGTTGCCGGGGCCCGGGTCGACCGTGCCGTCCGCCGGGATCGTCTTCGTCCCGGTGTTCCAGCCCGCGACCCGCACGGACGGCTTGGCGCCCTTGAGGTCCGCGGTCCGGTACGTCGCCGTCAGCGTCGTCGACTCGCCCGGCCAGAGGCTGACCTGGTTGTCGGTCCAGCGCACCGGCAGCACCGGTGCGCCCGCCGCCCCGACCACGTGCGCGTCGACGAAGAACGCCGGCACCTTGCCGGACGCCGGGTTCGTCAGCGTCACCTTGGTGGTCGTGGTGCCGTCACCGTTGGTGGTCGTGGCGGCGGCCGACCCGAGCGAAACCTGGGCCAGGCCGTTCAGCCCGGACAGGTCCGCGTAGGCCGACTGCGGCGTGTAGTACCAGTCGCTCGAGTCCCAGTTCAGCGTGTCGGCCTTGGTGGACAGCCAGTAGACGTTGCGGCTGACCTCCTTGCCCGACGAGTCGGTGAGGACCAGCTTCGCCAGGTACGTCGTCGAGAGCCCGCTCACCGAGCCGATGGTCAGCGCGGTGGTCTTCGCGCCGTCACCGCCCACCGAAACGGCCTTCGACTGGGTGAACTTCTCCGTGCCGTCCAGGTTGTACAGCTTGACGGACGCGGTGAGGCCCGACGCCGCGTCGTGGTTGTGGTTGACGACCACGACGGACTTGGTGTCGTACGAGTACTGGATGTGCAGCGGCTCGTTCGCCTTCTTGGCCCCGAAGTACGAGCCGTTCTGGTCGAGGTAGGCGTCGAACAGCTGCCAGTGCAGCGACGTCCAGCCGCTGTTGAGCATCCAGTAGATGATCCCGGTGGCCGGGTTCGAGCCGTCGCTGAAGTTGCGCGAGTGGGACTCGAACTCGGCGCGGACGTTCTCGTACTGCGCCAGCTGCGCCTTCCGGACGAAGTCGTCCAGGCTCGCGGGCTTGCCGTAGCGGTTGGTGAGCGCGTCGCCGAAGAGCTTCAGGTTGGCGAACGTCGAGGACGACGACCGGTGGTACTGCGCGGTCGACGGGCTCTTCCACATCGTGTCGAGCTCGCTCGAGGACATCATCCGCTTGAGCGTGTCCATCGTCGGGATGTCCGGCCCGGCGCTGGTCTCGGAGTTGAAGCTCCACGCGCCGCCGAGGTCGCCGTGCGCCTTGTCGTACCAGTAGTTCGGCGGGACGTAGTCGTACGGGCCGTTCATCTTCATGCCCGACGAACCGAGCTGCGGCGACGACTTCGCCGACGCGGCCGGGACCACCGGGGTGGGCCAGTCCGCGGCGGACAGCGCGTCGAGGTAGTTCTTCTCGATCGTCGCGTCGGGCGCGAAGTCGCTGCCGATGAGGAAGGAGATGACGCTCGGGTGGTCGCGCAGCCGTTCGGCCTCCGCGGTCATCGACGCCTTCGCGACCGGGTAGTCCGCGGACGTCCACGGGTCACCCTTCTCGTCGCCGTTGACCTGGCCCTCCCACTTGTCGCAGCACTCCCAGCCGGGCAGCGTCAGCACGCCCATGCGGTCGGCGAGGTCGAAGAACTCGTCCGGCTCGATGTGCCCTTCCAGGCGCACGGTGTTGAGGCCGAGGTCCTTGACGTAGGCGAGCTTGTCGGCCGCGTACTGCTCGTTCCAGCGCAGGAACAGGTCCGGCGAGTAGCCGCCGCCCTTGATCAGCAGCGGGCGCCCGTTGATCGTGTACGCGCGGCCGCCGCTGGAGTTCTTGTTCGCGGTCACCGTGCGCACGCCGAAGCTGGAGTGCGAGGTGTCCGACGCCGCGCCGCCGACGCTCGCGGTCAGGTCGAGGTCGTAGAGCGGCTGCGCGCCCATCCCGGCCGGCCACCAGAGCTGCGGGTTGTCGATCCCGACCGCGCCGAAGGTGACGGTCTTCTTCTCCTTCGCCGCCAGGCTCACCGTCTGGCTGATCGGTTTGCCGGCGACGGAGCCGGAGACCGTCGTGCTCACCGCGCTCGCCGAGTCGTTGCGGACGTCGGCCTTCACCGTCAGGTCGGCGTGGCTGGTCCCGGTCAGCTTCGTGACGACGTGGCCGCCGCGCAGCGCCACCGGGCCGCTGCGCCGGACGAGGACGTCCCGCACGATGCCCATGTTCTGGTCCGGCGGGGTCTGCGCCCAGTCGATCCAGCCCATCGACAGGTCCTTGTTCGGGTCGTTCGGGTAGACCTTGAACGCGACGCTGTTCGTGCCGGCCTTCACCAGGGACGTGATGTCCAGGTCGTGGCGGGTGTAGGCGCCGGTGACCTGCGTCTTGTCGGCGACGCGCGTCCCGTTGACCCAGACGTCGGCCTTGGACAGCACGCCGCTGAAGTCGAGGTAGGTCCGCTGGGTGGTGTCGGTGACGGTGAGGTCGGTGCGGTACCACCACGGGACCTGGAAGTCCGCCGTGGGGACGTTCTTCATGTTCGTCGAATAGAACGGGTCGGCGTACTTGCCGTTGGCCAGCAGGCCGGCGTAGACGGTCGAGCGCGGGCCGACCGGGTACCAGCCGTTCGTGTCGTAGCCGGGCTTGGACACCGCCGAGTCGTCGCTCACCCGCGCCGACGTCTGGATGAGGAAGCCGGGGACGGCGGTGGCCGGGCCCGCGGCCGCGACCGCCGCTCTCGCCTGCTCCTGCCCGGTGGCGGCCGGGACGCTCGCCCCGCTCACGGCGACGGCGAGCACCGCCGCCGCGACGAGGGTCCTTCTTCTCTGCCGATAGCTCACTAGCGCGCCTCCTAGGCACCACGGCGGCGTGGGGACGGTGGGACCATCGTTAGGGAACTTTCCTAACAATTGCGGACGATCGTAGCGGTCCGGTCACGCCGGGAACAGGGGCGAATCGGTCAGACCCGCGCCGCCTGCCACGTCGCCGCGGCGCGCAACGCCAGCAGGAGGGGCAGGGAGCCGTCCTCCCAGATCCGCTGCGGGAGTGCCTCGCTGAGCGGGACACCGCCGGCCAGCGCGGCACCGATCGCCGGGAGGTCCACGTCGAAGAGCGTCAGCCCGGCGCTGTAGAGGCGTTCACCGCTGACCGGGCGGCGCGCGGCGACCTCGGTGCTGTCGACCGCCAGCTCGGTCAGGCCGAAGAACTCCGGTTTGGCGCCGCGTTCCATCCAGCGCGCGAACCCGACGACCTTGGTCTCGCGGACGTCCCGGGTGGTGAGCCCGCTTTCCTCGCACAGTTCGCGTTCCATGCCGGCGCGGATCGCGGTGTGCAGGAACCGGCGGGCGTTCTTGTCGGGAGTGTGCAGGTCCCTCGGCTCGAGCGAGCCGCTGCCCGACGGCGCCAGCAGCAGCCCGCTCACGGCGTTGAGGGAGGACTGCCGGACGGTGACGAGCTTGCCGTCGGTGGTGAAGGCGACCGTCGAGACGCCGATCAGGTCGGCGAGCGTGCTGCTGCCGAGCTCGCGCAGGGCGCCGTCGGTGTCGGTCAGCTCGGCCTTGCGCAGGTCGTACTCCTCGCCGGTGTCGGCGCGGGTGATGCGGAGCGTGCCGAGCTCGTTGGAGCAGACGGCGTCGAAGAACCGGGCGCGGTGCAGCCGGATGGGCCCGGGCCGGGCGCCGGCGGCCGGGAGCGGGTCGCCGCGCATGCCGACGATGGGGCCGTTGAAGAGCAGCCGTCCGCGGGCCCGCAGGGGAAGGACGTGCGGCGCGGTGGCCTTGAGCGCGGGTGGCAGCCGGTAGGGCTCCTCGGCGACGTCGATCGTGTGCTGCCCTGTCCACAGCTGCCGGTCGATCGCGGCGCTGACCAGCGCGGTCCCGCGCGCGGGCACGGCGAGGTATTCCGACGGCGGGTAGGCCGACGGCGGCGGCAGCTCCGCGGTGGGGAAGGGCGCGGCGATGGTGGTGAAGGCGAACCCGGCCCACCGCCGGCGCACCAGCCGCACGTCCCGGGTGAAGGTGGCGAGGCCGAGGCCGAGCGCGACGACGGAGAGCACGACCCCGACGGCGCTGGGCAGGATGGTGACGACGCCGAGAACGACACCGAGACCGGAGGCGGCGAGCGGCCACTCCCGGGCGCCGATGAAGCCGAGGTAGTCCGCCTTCGCCCGGGCGCGGCGCGTCAGTTTTCCCATCGCCGCTTTGTTTAGCACGGCGCAGGTGTTTCGTGGGGCGGGTTTCAGGCTTCCGCGTCGAGGTAGACCCACCGGCCCTCGGTCCGGCGGAAGCGGCTGTTCTCCTCCATCGCCCCGTCGCGGCCGTGGTGGCGGTAGTGTGCCCGGAACTCCACCGTGCCTTCGGTGTGCAGCAACCCGCCGCCGGTGCGGCCGAGGATCTCCAGCCGCGTCCACTCCTGCGCCGGGTCCAGCCGCAGCCGGCGCGGGCGCGTGTCCGGGTGCCACGTGCGCAGGAGGTACGCGGTGTCCCCGACCGCGAAGGCGCTGAACCGCGAACGCATCAGCAGCTCGGCCGTGGGCGCCGCGAGATCGCCGTCGTGGAACCGGCCGCAGCAGGCGGCGTAGGACTCGGCGAGGCCGCAGGGACACGAAGTCATGGCGGGATCCTCCTGCTTCGACCGTCTACTCAGGACTAACCCGCGTTGACCGGCTTCCCGGTTTCCCGCGCTTCCTGGGCCCCGCGCACCGCGAGCCGGTCGGCGCGCTCGTTCTCCGGGTGTCCCGCGTGGCCCTTCACCCACAGCCACTCGACCTCGTGCACGCCGGCCGCCGCGTCCAGGCGCTGCCACAGGTCCGCGTTCTTCACCGGCTCGCGCGCCGCCGTCTGCCAGCCGTTCTTCTTCCACCGCGGGAGCCACTGCATGATGCCGTTGCGCACGTACGTGCTGTCGGTGTACACGCGGACCTGCGACGGCCGGGTCAGGCTCTCCAGCGCGCGGATCGGCGCCGTCAGCTCCATCCGGTTGTTCGTCGTCGGGGTGGCTTCGCCGCCGTAGAGCTCGCGCTCGTGCCGCCCGTAGCGGAGGACCGCGCCCCAGCCGCCCGGTCCCGGGTTCCCGCTGCACGCCCCGTCGGTGAAGATCTCCACGTCCACGCGGCGACCCTACCGGTCGCGACCCTCGCGGGGAGCCGCCACGCCGGGTTACGGTGAACCTCCGGAGGGGAACCATGAGCGGGCACGACGACGCGGGCGAGGGTGCGCTCCTCGCTCACCTCGCCGATGCCGATCGCGACTACCTGCTCGGCCGGGGCACCCGCCGCCGGTTCCGGGCGAACGACGCCCTGCTCATGCAGGGCGATCCCACCGACCACGTCCACGTGCTGGTCTCCGGCTGGGTGCGCGTCTCCATGATCGTCGAGGACGGCCGCGAGGTGCTCTTCGGCCTGCGCGGCCCCGGCGAGGTGCTCGGCGACCTCGCCGCCGTCACCGGCCGGCCGCGGTCGGCGTCGGTGCGCGCGATCGAGCCCTGCACCGTCGTCCAGCTGACCGGCGCCGAGTTCGTCGACGTGCTGCACACCCGTCCCGAAATCGCCATCGCGACGATCAAGACCGTCGCGGCCCGGCTGCGCGACGCCGAGTCGGCCCGGATCGGCTCCGCGGCCTTCGACGTCAGCCGCCGGGTCGCGGTCTTCCTGGTCAGGCTGGCCGAGGAGCGCGGCAAGCGCGTCCCGGAAGGGGTGCTCATCGAGGCCGCGTTCTCCCAGGAGGACATCGCCTCGCAGATCGGCGCCGCACGGCGTACCGTCGCACGAACGTTGCGCGTGCTGCGGGAGCGGGGGATCGTCGAGACCGGCCGCCGCCGGATCCTCATCCGCAAGCCGAGCGTCCTGCGCAACTTCGCCCACTCTGAGCCAAACGGCACACAACACCCGTGACAACGGACCTCTGAGCGCACCCCGCCCCGGCGGGATCCTGGGTTCCGGCCGGAAAAGAAACAGATGCCGTCCGGCCGGATTCCCATTTTCGAGCGAGGTCGGGGAGTGCTTTGCCGTGAACGTCTACTGCAGGATCTTGACCCTGGTGAAATCCGTCTTCGCCGCGTTCGTGGTCGGGGCCGTCCTGGGATTCCTGACGGCCACCGGAAACGCGGCGGAACCGGACGCGCCGACGTCGCACGGCTCCGCTCCGCTCCCCGTCTCGGCCTGGGTGCAGCGATGAGGAGGTGTGTGTGATGGAGAGCCACTCGATCTGGGCGCTGATCTTCGGCGCGAACTGACCCGCGGCGGCCCGGCCGGCCGGCTCGTGGGGGGTCGGCCGGCCGGGTATTCCGCGAAAATGCGGTGTCCATGATTTGTCATATCGGCGCGGAATCACGCTTGGTACCGTGGTCGTTCGATTCCGCCGGGCACGGGAAGGGGTGGGATGCGGCCGGAGAACTCCTTCCCGTTCGTGCGCGAGCTGAACGAACTGCGCCGCGGCCGCGGGCTCGACGCGGCCGACCTGCACCAGCGGATCGGCCCCTGCCTGCGCGAAGCGTGCGAGATCACCGTCGCCGACCAGCCCTCCGCCGCCCGCCAGAAGCTCGTGCTGCGGCTCACCGAGCTGTGCGGGCGGCTGCCCGCCGACCTGCGGCTGGCCGCGCTCGCGGCGCTCGGCCTGCACGAAGAGGCCGCGGGGGAGTTCCTCGACCGGCGGATCTCGTGGCTGGCCAGCGTCCTGGACCGCGACCCGCGCACCGCCCGCCGCCGGATCGACCTGGCGTTCCGCCGGCTCGACGAGCTGCTGGGCGCGCCGCCGGCTGGGCGCGACGCGCACCCGCTGGCCGGCTGGTACGTCGAGTCGATGAAAGCGCGGCTGCGGCTCGACCGCGACCCGCCGGACCTGGAGGAAGAGCGCCGGATCGTCGCGGAGGTCGACGAGCTCGACGAGCTCGTGCTCCCGTTCAGCGTCCCGGCCGAGCCGGGCAGCGACCCGGTCCCGGACATCACCGCCGACGCCCTGTTCGGCGGCGAGATCGTCGAGGCGCGCCAGGTGTCGGTGAGCCACGCGCAGTTCGTCATGCGGCTGCCCAGCCCGTTGCGGCTGGGCCAGCGCCACGAGTACGGCATCCGGTTCGCGCCGCGGCGCACGTCGCTGCGGCCCTACTACGTCCTGACCCCCCTGCGCCGGTGCGAGGAGTTCTCGGTGCGGGTGCGCTTCGACCGCGCGGCGCCGCCCTCGCGCGTGTGGCGGCTCAACGGCGTGCCGGCCCGGGTCGTCGACGACGGCGTCGACTCCGGGGACGCGCTGACGGTCAACCGGGTCGGCGAGGTGGGGCTCGAGTTCCACGAGCTGCACCAGGGCCTGAGCTACGGCCTGCAGTGGTCCTTCGACCCCCGGGAGGACTGAGGAGGCCATGCGCACCGTCCCGGTGGCCGCGACCGTCGTCCGGATCGGGATCGTCGCCCCGAGCCGCGGCGGCACCGCCCGCGCGGTGCACCTCGGCACCACCCTCGACGGGGTCCTGGACGAGGTGTTCGACCACGTCCCGGTGCCGTACCGCACGCCGACGTGGTACCGGCGCGCCGAGGGGGACACCACGACGCTGGTCATCCCGCCGACCGTGCCGCTGCCGTGGGTGGCGGGCGCGTTCGCCGGCGAGCTGGCCGGTGCGCTGCGGCGCCGCAACCGCCACCTCAACGAGTTCGGCAGGCTCCGGCTGCGGCTCGCGGCCGACCACGGCGACGTCGTGCTGCGGCCGCCGAACTTCGGCGGCGCCGCGATCGCGCTGGCCGTCTGGCTGTGCGAAGCGGAGGTGCTGAAAGCGGCGCTCGCCGCGGCGCCGGAGCTGGACGAGCTGCTGATCGTCTCCGACCGGTTCCACACGGCGTTGCCGGACGGGCGGGGGTTCCGGCGCGTCGTCGTCCCCGCCGGCGGCGAGCGCGAAATCGCGTGGCTGCGGACGGGTCCGGATACTGGGACGCGGAATACCGGCCCGGGCGGTGGGTTGGCACCGTCGTAGCCGACGGGAAAGGGGCGCGCGATGAGCACGTTCACGAGCGAGTGGCAGGACTGGAAGACCCGGCGCGAGGAGGACCTCGCGGCACCGCACGGCTGGCTGGCGCTGGTGTCGCTCGACTGGCTGACCGACGCGCCCCGCGAGTACCCCGGCATCCCCGGCCGCTGGTGGCAGGACGCGGAGGCGGCGTACGTCGACCCGGCCGGCGCTTCGCTCGTCTTCGACGGCGCCCCGGTCACCGGTGTTCGGCGGTTCGAGCTGGTCAACAGCGGCGCGGGCACGCGAGTGCTGGCCGGCGACGTCGAGATCGAGGTCGCCCGCCGGTCGGGGTACCTGATCCGCGTGCACGACCCGAAGGCCGAGGTCCTGCGCGCGTTCCACGGCGTCCCGGCGTACGAGCCGTCGCCCTCCTGGGTGCTGTCCGGTCGGTTCGAGCCGTTCGACGCGCCGCGCCCGACCACGGTCGGGGCCGTGGTGGAGGGTTTGAGCCACGTCTACACGGCGCCGGGAGTGGTCCGCTTCTCCTTCGGCGGCTCGGAGCACACGCTGACGGCGTTCAACGGCAAGGACGGCGGGTTCAGCATCCTGTTCACGGACGAGACGAGCGGCGTGACGACGTACGCGGCGAACCGGTCGCTGCCGGTGGCCGCGCCTTCGCCGGACGGTTCGGTGACGCTGGACTTCAACCGCGCGGTGAACCTGCCGTGCGCGTTCACGGACTTCGCGACGTGCCCGCTCCCACCGGCGGGCAACCACCTGCCGTTCGCGGTGGAGGCGGGGGAGAAGATCCCGCACGAGCGCGGGTGACTCCCCCGCTTCCCGTCAGCGGGCTCAGTGGGCTCAGCGGGCTCAGTGGGCGACGTCGATGACGACGCGGTTGGGCGCGGTGAGCGTGAAGACGTTCACCGCGGTCCGCGACCGGACCCCGAGCCCGATCAGCAGGTGCGCCTCCCAGTCCCCGATGACGGCGACGGCCATGACGTTGGAGAGGTTCCGCGTCCGGAACTTGGCCGGCCCGGCGTAGGTGGGATTCCCGTTGTCATCGTGCGCGGCGGCGTAGGGCACGCTGACGTTGATGAAGTACTCACCGGTGAGCCACACGATTTCGGTGCTGGGATCGGCGATGAGCTCATCGACGAGCTGGTAGCTCGGAGTGGGGGCGCTCCCGGGCCCGAGGTCGAGCACAACCCGGTCGAACCCGGGGTTGTTCCCGGTCCGGATGGCGGTCAGGGTGGGAACGCTGTTGCCGGCCTGAGCCGGCGCGGCGGCGGCCACGCTCGCCGCGAGCAGCAGAGTGATGGCGAGAAGGGCGCGTCTGACGGGTCTGGACATGGTGGACCTCCTGGCGGAGCGAACCGGTGGAAGTCCCAGCGCTGGGTCTGCTGGGGACGTCCGGTTGGTCCGGGAAGTTGCGCGGGAGTCCCTTTTCGTTATGCGGCTGCTCCGAACGGGGACGGGGTCAGTCGTCCGTGGTCAGCAGAAGAATCGATCCGTCGGGTGTCGCGGAGTAGGCCGTCCGCGGTTCCTGCGGCCGGTCGCGGTTCTCCGTCGCACGGAGGCGACCGGCGAACGTCTGCTGCGCATCCATGACCGCTTGTGCGGATTCTCCGCTCAGCTGCTGGTCCACCGCTGCGTCGATGCCGTACTTGACGGTGAGCCGCTCCTGGCCGAAGTCGAAAGCGAAGCTGGTGCCGTGCGCCGGACCCAGCTCGGTTTCGAACGTCACCCGCTGCCGAGGCCGTCGCTGGATCCGGTTCCGCATGACTTCCGGCGCCCAGTTCTGAATCGCGTCGGTATTGCCGCCGAAATCGGCGAGCACGGCCCAGGACGCGCGAACCGCGGCGCCGATGATCTCGGCGGCCGTGTCCTCGACGCGGTCGGACTCGAGACGGAAAGTCCGTGCGCGGTCGATCGTTTCCTGGGTGACTCGGTAGAACGGTTCATCGTCTTCGCTGGGGTCGACGGCCAGGTACGACACCCCGCGGTCGCCGGTGACGACAGCGGTGGCCAGGCCGTCGGGTACCCGGCCGCCCACCTCGACTCCGTCCAGCTGGCCGACCCCGCGGGCGAGCTGCGCCACGGCCGTACGCGCGTTCTTCGTCCCCTTGCATTCGAGTACCCGCGACACGAACTCGTTGCCGTTCCGCGGGTCGGTACCGAGCAGGAGGTAGTCGGGCCGTCGGGTTCCGACGTGCTTGACCTCGACGTCCGACTTGAAGACGAAGCGGGCGTCCAACGCCACGTCGATGTCGACGACGGAACGCAGGGAGACCCCCTTCGTGGCGTCGAACCACCGAGCCGCCAGCGCGGTCCCGAACGCGATTCCCATCTCTTCGGAGGTCACCCGCCGCTGGTTGCCGACGATGCGCTGCCCGGCGTCGCTGACGAGGAGGTCCGGGACGCGGGAGCGCGAGTAGAAGTTCTCGAAGAAGCCCAGGTAGCGCAGCAGTCCCCACCACTGGTACTGACCCAGCACGTCGTCTTGGTACCGCGGCCGTGTCGCCACGGCGAGCCGGTGGAGGGCTTCGAGCGGACGGATGGTGATCCGGCCGTCGAGGCCGATCGCGGGCGCCAGCGGTTTGCGGGGCGCCTGGAAGTCCTTGCGCTGCCGGATTTCCCGGATCAGGGCGTCGTCGCTGCGGCCGGGCACGTGCGCCGGCGTGTTGACCACTCGAATTGCTTCTTCGAGATCCAGCACATCCCCCTGAGTGGTCGCCCCTGCCAACGGCGGTGGGCCGCGCCGGGTGGCGGCCCACCGAGATCACCTCACCAGCCGCGCTCTTGCCACTCCTTCAGCTTCGGCCGCTCCGTCCCCAACGTCGAATCATCCCCGTGCCCCGGGTAGAACCACGTCTCATCCGGCAGTTCGCCGAAGATGCGCGACTCCAGGTCGTTCATCAGGCTGGTGAAGTCCTCTGGGTTTGTTGTCCGCCCAGGACCGCCGGGGAACAGCGAGTCCCCCGTGAACAGATGTGGATGTCCCGCGGGATCCCGGTAGAGCAACGCGATCGACCCCGGCGTGTGCCCCCTCAAGTGGATCACCGAAAGAGTGACCTGCCCCACCGACAACGTGTCCCCGTGCTCGACCAGGAAGTCCGGCGGCACCGGCAACGGCGACGCGTCCAGCGGGTGGGCCGCCGTGTTCGCCCCGTTGGCCCCCGCCACCGCGCCCAGCGCCTGCCAGTGGTCCTGGTGCTGGTGGGTCGTCACCACCGTGCGAAGCGAAGGCCGGTCCGGGCCGTGGCCGATCAGGTCCGAGATGCGCTCCGGGTCGTTCGCCGCGTCGATCAGCAGCGCCTCGTTCGACTCGCGGCACACCAGCAGGTACGTGTTGTTGTCCATCGGACCGACGGACAGCTTGGTGATGGTCAGCGCGTCCAGGGTGCGCCGGGTGGCGTCGCCGCCCGGGTCGACGTGCCCCGTGTAGGTCTCCACGATGTTCACCTGGCACACGGTAGTCGTTTCGCTCCAACCGGTTCCACCCGCACAAGCGCGCGGCCGCCACGCCACGTAGGCTCACGGCGACCCCCAGCCAGCCGACCTCAGGACGACCGTGCCCACCTCCCCGACGCCGCGCCGGATCAGCTGGGACCTCCTCCGCGTCGTCGCCGTTCTCGCCGTCATCCTCGGGCACGTCACCCACCAGGGTGCTCTGCTGCACCCCGAGCTCACGGGGTACCCCGTGCGGGTGACCGCGCAGTTCGGCGCCGCGATCCTGCTGGTGATCTCCGCCTACTTCGTTTGCGCCAGCCTCCGCAAGGGCAACCCGCGCCGGTGGCTGTGGAACCGCGTCGCGCGCCTGGTGCCGGCCTACCTCGTCGCCGTCCTGCTGACCTACGTCGTGACGCGGTGGGCCGCCATCTCCTTCAGCGGCCTGCCCTACCCGCCCGGCGTCACCGGGTTCCTCTTCGGCGTTCCGCAGGGACCGCCGTCGAACCCGTCGCCGTGGTACATCCCGACCTGGCTGGACCTCGTCGCCAACCTCGGCATGGTGCAGGAGTGGGGCATCCGGTCGGAGACGTTCTACTACCTCGACGGCTCCTACTGGACGCTGCCCGTCCAGCTCATGGCCTTCACCGGCGCCGCCCTGCTGTGGCCGCGGTCGTGGCGCACCCACCGGCTGACCGTCGCCCTGCTCTGGTCCTTGATCCTCATCCCGCTCGCGCTGCGCTTCCTCGTCTTCCCGCCGGGGACGGCGAGCCCGGTGGCCGAGACGTTCTTCTACGGCCTGGGCCTGCACCGGCTGCACGTCTTCGCCATCGGCGCCGCGATCTGGCTGTGGGCGCGACGGCGGCTGAAGACGTGGCACATCGCGCTCTTCTTCACCGCCGCCGTGGCCGCGCAGGACCTCCAGGTCTTCCCCTTCCACGTCGCGCTTCCCCAGGACGCGCAGCGCTGGCCCTCCACGATCGGGTTCGCCGTGCTGCTCCTGCTGGTCTGCCTGGCCGCCCGCGGCCCGGACTGGCGGTTCCCCGGACTCGCGCGGATCGCCCCGGCCGTCACCTGGCTCGCGGGCATCTCGTATGGTCTTTACCTGGTGCACCAGGAACTGGGTTACGTCCTGGCCCGCGCCCTGCTCGACCTCGGCCTCCCCGGCTGGCTGCGGCTCCCCGTCGTCGTCGGCGCCGCCGTGCTGGCCGGCTGGGCGGTCACCGCGGGGGTCGAACGTCCGGCCCACCGGTGGCTCACCAGACGTCGAAAGCCCGAAGAACCGCAGGTCAAGGACGCGGAACCCGTTTTTGTCGGTGGTGGCTCGTAGCATGGATCGCGGCCACCCGTGCAGCTGGAAACCGGGTCGGCGACCGCAGCTGAGAATGACATTGAGAGGACCCTGGCGTGGCTGATCGCCTCGTTGTTCGCGGTGCCCGCGAGCACAACCTCCGCGGCGTGGATCTCGACCTGCCCCGCGACAGCCTGATCGTGTTCACCGGCCTGTCCGGGTCCGGGAAGTCGAGCCTCGCCTTCGACACCATCTTCGCCGAAGGGCAGCGGCGCTACGTCGAGTCGCTCTCGGCGTACGCCCGGCAGTTCCTCGGGCAGATGGACAAGCCGGACGTCGACTTCATCGAGGGCCTCTCGCCCGCGGTGTCGATCGACCAGAAGTCCACCTCGCGCAACCCGCGCTCCACCGTGGGCACGATCACCGAGGTCTACGACTACCTGCGCCTGCTCTACGCCCGCGCCGGCAAGGCGCACTGCCCCAAGTGCGGCGAGCCGATCAGCAAGCAGACCCCGCAGCAGATCGTCGACCAGGTGCTCGCCATGGAGGAGGGCACCCGGTTCCAGGTGCTCGCACCCGTCGTCCGCGGGCGCAAGGGCGAGTACGTCGACCTGTTCGAGAACCTGCAGCAGCAGGGTTACGCGCGCGTGGTCGTCGACGGCACGGTCCACGCGCTCACCGACCCGCCGAAGCTGAAGAAGCAGGAAAAGCACCAGATCGGCGTGGTCATCGACCGCCTGACCGTGAAGGCGGCGTCGCGCCAGCGGCTCACCGACTCGGTCGAGACGGCGCTGCGCCTGGCCGACGGGCTGATCGAGCTGGAGTTCGTCGACCTGCCGGAGGGTGACCCGCACCGCATCCGCGGCTTCTCCGAGAACCTGGCCTGCCCCAACGGCCACCCGCTGGCCATCGAGGACCTCGAGCCGCGCTCGTTCTCCTTCAACTCGCCCTACGGCGCCTGCCCCGAGTGCACCGGCATCGGCATCCGCAAGGAGGTCGACCCGGAGCTGGTGGTGCCGGACGACGAGCTGTCCCTGGCCGAGGGCGCGATCGCGCCGTGGTCGGGCGGGCAGAGCGCGGACTACTTCATCCGCCTGCTCGAGTCGCTGTCGGAGACCATCGGCTTCCGGATGGACACGCCGTGGCGGCGGCTGCCGGCGCGCGCCCAGAAGGCGGTGCTGCACGGCGTCGACGAGCAGGTCCACGTCCGCTACAAGAACCGCTACGGCCGCCAGCGCTCGTACTACGCGGCCTTCGAGGGCGTCATCCCGTTCCTCGAGCGGCGCCAGGAGCAGACCGAGTCCGAGTACATGCGCGAGCGGTACGAGGGCTACATGCGCGAGGTGCCGTGCCCGGCCTGCCAGGGCACCCGGCTCAAGCCGGAGATCCTCGCGGTGACGCTGGCCCACAAGACCCGCGGCGACATGTCCATCGCCGAGGTCTGCGCGCTCTCCATCGCGGAGGCCTCGCAGTTCCTCGACGAGCTGGAGCTGGGCCAGCGCGAGGCGATGATCGCCGGCGCGGTCCTGAAGGAGATCCAGGCCCGCCTGCGGTTCCTGCTCGACGTCGGCCTGACGTACCTTTCGCTCGACCGCGCGTCGGCCACTCTTTCGGGTGGTGAAGCGCAGCGCATCCGGCTCGCGACCCAGATCGGCTCGGGCCTCGTCGGCGTGCTGTACGTCCTGGACGAGCCGTCGATCGGCCTGCACCAGCGCGACAACCACCGGCTGATCGAGACGCTGACCCGGCTGCGGAACCTCGGCAACACGCTGATCGTCGTCGAGCACGACGAAGACACCATCCGGTCCAGCGACTGGGTGGTCGACATCGGCCCGGGCGCGGGGGAGCACGGCGGCCACATCGTCCACAGTGGACCGTACAAGAAGCTGCTCAAGAGCAAGGACTCGCTGACCGGGCAGTACCTGTCCGGCCGGCGGAAGATCGACATCCCGGCGATCCGGCGGCCGATCGACAAGAAGCGGCAGCTGACCGTCGTCGGCGCGCGCGAGCACAACCTGCGCGGGCTGGACGTCTCGTTCCCGCTCGGCTGCCTCGTTTCGGTCACCGGCGTCTCCGGCTCGGGCAAGTCGACGCTGGTCAACGACATCCTCGCGACGGTGCTGGCCAACAAGCTCAACGGCGCCCGCCAGGTGCCGGGCCGGCACACCCGCGTGAACGGCCTGGGCAACGTCGACAAGCTGGTGCGCGTCGACCAGTCGCCGATCGGCCGGACCCCGCGGTCCAACCCGGCCACCTACACCGGTGTCTGGGACCACGTCCGCAAGCTGTTCGCCGCGACCACCGAGGCGAAGGTCCGCGGCTACCAGCAGGGCCGGTTCTCGTTCAACGTCAAGGGCGGCCGCTGCGAGGCGTGCGCCGGCGACGGCACGATCAAGATCGAGATGAACTTCCTGCCGGACGTCTACGTCCCGTGCGAGGTCTGCAAGGGCGCCCGGTACAACCGGGAGACCCTCGAGGTGCACTACAAGGGCAAGACCGTCTCGGACGTGCTCGACATGCCCATCGAGGAGGCCGCGGAGTTCTTCGAGCCGATCAAGGCCATCCACCGCCACCTGCAGACGCTGGTGGACGTCGGCCTCGGCTACGTCCGCCTCGGCCAGCCCGCGCCGACGCTGTCCGGTGGTGAGGCGCAGCGCGTCAAGCTGGCCAGCGAGCTGCAGAAGCGCTCGACCGGCAAGACGGTGTACATCCTCGACGAGCCGACGACCGGGCTGCACTTCGAGGACATCAGCAAGCTGATCGGCGTGATCAACGGCCTGGTCGACAAGGGCAACACGGTGATCGTGATCGAGCACAACCTCGACGTGATCAAGACCTCCGACTGGATCATCGACATGGGTCCCGAAGGCGGCTCGGGCGGCGGCACGGTCGTGGCCGAGGGCACGCCGGAGCACCTGGCCGAAGTCGAGGAGAGCTACACCGGCCAGTTCCTGCGGACGGTCCTCGCGGGCGAGTGACGGCTACCGCTCCTTCCCGGTGGTCTGCCGGACCACCGGGGAGAGCGGGCCGTAGTACAGCGTGCGGAGCCGGTAGGCCGAGCCCTCTTCGCCGGGCAGCAGCGAGAGCGAGCACTCCCCGGTGTCCGGCCCGGTCACCAGGACCGGGTCGAACTCCGGCGCGCCCGGACGCCGGATCTCCAGCAGGAAGCCGGCCTCGTCCGGCGTGCGGTCGGTCCACGTGAACCACGCCGTGCCGCCCGTCACCCGCGTTTTCAGGTCCGTCGAGAGCGGACCGCCGAACGGCTGCTCCCGGTAGTAGAACGGCGTCTCCGGGATCAGGTCCGGGTGGTGGTAGCTCGTCGTGTGGGCGGGCAGGAACCGCAGCGTCGTCCACGGCCCGGCCGGGTCGTTCGCGTACTCGACGCGGTGGCCGGACCCGTCGTCCGGCCACGTCAGCACCACGTCGGTCGGTGACGTCAGCGAAGCGGTGAACGAGGGCGGCGGCGCGGCAGCCGAACAGCCCGCGGCCAGCAGCGCGACCAGGACGAGGGGTTTCGCGGACACGGCGGCTCCCGGGACGAGCGGGGGCGGCGGGGCGAACGTGATCAGTTTAGGAACCCGCCCGCACGGCGACAAGATCGTGCCGATCACCGGCACACACCAATCCGGTGGCGAACCGGCACCGAAGGCGCGTGAAACCCCGCTGAACCGTTTTCCGCAACCGTCCGTGTTCCCAGGTGTCGAGGTCCGCCGGACGGCGGTGCCGCCCTCACCGAGGAGAGAAACGTCATGAACCGTATCCGGATGGCCGTCATCGGCGCCGCCGGGGTGGCCGCGTTGTCGGCCTGCAGCGACATGGCCGCCGGCGGGCAGGGACCCGCGCACGGCCAGCCCGGGCACAAGATGCTGGCTTCCGGCTCGGTCGCCGGGGTCGGCGCGGTGGTCACCGACGCCGACGGCAAGACGCTCTACCGCTTCGACAAGGACCTCTCGCAGCCGCCGACGTCCAACTGCGACGGCGAATGCGCGACGGCCTGGCCTCCGGTGCTGGCGGGAGAGGCCCCGCCGATGCTCCAGGGGATCCAGGAGACCCAGGTCGGCACCCTGACCCGCAAGGACGGCAGCAAGCAGCTCACGCTCAACGGCTGGGCGCTGTACGAGTTCTCGGGCGACAAGGCGCCGGGCGTGGCGAACGGCCAGGGCGCCAACGGCACCTGGTTCGCGATCGCGCCGGACGGCAGCAAGATCACCGCGGGCGGTCCCGCGGCCGGTGGCTCCGGCTACTGAGCACCGACGGATTCCGGGCAGAACGAGGAAGGACGGGCAGCCGATGAACACCATGGTCGCGCTGCGCTCGACGCACGCACCGCCGGTGGCCCTGCGGGTTGCAGTACTGTCCTCGCCGACTCAGAACACCGTCGGGAGGACGAGGGTGGCCATAGGAGGCAGGCGGCCTAAGAAGGCCAAGGGCGAGGACTTGATTCGGCAGCTGTACGCCGAACACGGCCGGAGCCTGCTGGCCTACGCGACGAGGCTGACCGGTGATCGGGCGGCGGCCGAGGACGTGGTCCAGGAGACGCTGGTCCGAGCGTGGAAGCACGCGGACGATCTGCAGAACGACGGGAAGGGCTCGGTGCGCGGCTGGTTGCTGACCGTCGCGCGCAACCTGGTCACCGACCGGGCCCGGGCCCGGGCGGCGCGGCCACAGGAGGTGGCCGAACCGGCCGAAGGCGTGCCGACGCCGGCCGTCGAGCGCGATCACGCCCAGGGCGTGGTCGACTCGATGACGGTGCTCGGCGCGATGGACGGCCTGTCGAACGAGCATCGAGAGGTCCTGGTGGAGATCTACTACCGGGGACGGACGGTGGCCGAAGCGGCGAGAACACTGGGCGTCGCACCGGGTACCGTGAAATCAAGGTCGTACTACGCACTGAGAGCACTGAGAGCAGCGATGATTTCGAGCGGAACGGAGGTGGCGCGATGAACTCGGTCGACGAGAGTCACACGCAGCTCGGCGCGTACGCCCTCGGCGCGCTCGATCCCGGGGAGGCGGCCGACTTCGAGCGGCGGCACCTGCAGACCTGCGCGCAGTGCCGGTTCGACCTGAACGAGCTCGTGGCGTTGCGCGAGTCGCTCGACGAGGTACCGCCCGAGGCGTTCCTCGACGGGCCGCCCGAAGGCGGGGACCTGCTGCTGCAGAAGACCCTGCGGCGGGTGCGCGACGAAGAACAGGCGGCGCCGGTTCGTTCGGGCGGACGCCGGGGCCTCGCGCTCGTCGCCGCCGCGGTGCTCGTGGTGGCCGCGCTCGGCGGCGGGATCCTGGTGGGCAGGCAGACGGGCGGGGGGAGCGAGCCACTCGCGATCCCCGCGCCCCCGACCGACGTCCCCGGCACGAAGAGCGTCGAAGGCCGGGATCCGACGACCGGGGTGCAGCTGGCCGCGTCGGTGAGCCCGTTCCAGGGTTGGGTCCGGGTCAACGTCGCGGTGAAGGGCGTCAAGGCCGGGGAACAGTGCCTGCTGCAGGTCGTCACGAAGGAAGGCCAGGCGGTCACCGCCGGCAGCTGGAAGGTGTCCGAGAAGTGGGAGAGTTCGGGCTTCTCGCTCGACGGTTCCGCTCTGGTGGCGCCGGACGACGTGAAGTCGGTCGACATCGTCACGGTGGACGGCCGGAAGCTGGTCTCGGCCCAGGTGTGACGTGACGGGCGCGCGCTACCGGTTCAGCAGCACGTGGCTGCTGCCCGGTACCGCGCCCGAGCGGGTGTTCGGCGCGGTCACCGACCTCGCCGGCTACCCGCGGTGGTGGTCGGACGTCCGCGCGGTGCGCCGGGTGGACGACGACACCGCCGAGCTGATCTGCCGGTCGCGGCTCCCGTTCCGCCTGGTCGTCCGGATGCACCGGGACCACCAGGACGAGCGGGCGGGCCTGCTGCGGGTCCGGTTGAGCGGCGACCTGGACGGGGTGCTGGCGGGAGCGGTCCGCGCGGCGGGCGCGGGCACGCTCCTGCAGATCACCCAGGACGTCCAGGCTCGCAAGGAGCTGCTGCGGCGGCTCGACGCGGTGGCCCGGCCCATCTTCCGCGCGAACCACGCGCTGATGATGCGGCGGGGCCACCGCGGCCTTTCGGCCTACCTGGCCTAGCCGGCCACGCACACCTCGGATACCGCGGCCCGGCGAGTCCGGCGGGCCAGCACCAGCCCGCCCAGCGCCACCGCCGCCACCAGGAAGCCCGCGCTCACCCCGTACGCCAGCCGGAACCCGGCCGCCAAGGCCTCGCGGTGGTCCACTCCGGACAGACCCGCCGTGCGGGACGCCGCCACCGAAGCCAGCACCGCCGTGCCGATCGCCGCCCCCACCTGCTGGGTCGTGTTGATCAGGCCGGAGGCCACCCCCGCGTCGCCGGCCGGGACGTCCGACATCGCCAGCCCCATCAGCGCCGGGATCGCCGCGCCCGCGCCGAGGCCCATCAGCAACAGCGGCGGCAGCACGCCGGTGAAGTAGCCGTCGCCGACCTGCGTCAGCAGCAGCAGGCCCACGATCACCAGGCCCAGGCCGGACAGCAGCACCGTCCGCGGCCCGAACCGCGCCGACAGCCGGTCCGCGAAGCCCAGGGACGCCACCGCGATCACCAGCGGCACCGGCAGGAACGCGACGCCGGTGCGCAGCGCGTCGAGGCCAAGGACCTGCTGCAGGTACAGCGCCGTCACGAACTGGAAGCCCAGCATCCCGGCGACCATCAGCACCATCACCAGGTTCGCGCCGGTGACCGCGCGGATCCGGAACAGCCGTAGCGGCAGCAGTGGCGTGCGCGCCTTCGCCTGCCGCACCCCGAACGCCGCCAGCAAGCCGATCGCCGCGGCCAGCACCGGCCACACCGCCGACGAAATCGCGTACACACCAAGCATCACGGCCGCGGTGACCAGGATCGCGCCGAGGACGTCCAAGCCCGCCCGAAGGCCGGTGCCGCGGTCCGGCGTGACGACCCGGACCGCCAGCACCAGCGCGGCCACGCCGATCGGCAGGTTGACGTAGAAGGTCCAGTGCCAGTTCAGCGCCTGGGTCAGCGCGCCGCCCGCGATGAGGCCGATCGACGCGCCCGCGGCCTGGGTGAAGCTGTAGAGGCCGATCGCGCGGGCCCGGGCTCGCGGCTCGGGGTACATCGTGACGATCATGCCGAGCACGACGGCCGAGGCGAGCGCGCCCCCGACGCCCTGGACGAATCGTGAGACGACCAGCACCCCGGCGTCGTCGGCGAGCCCGGCGACCAGCGAAGCGAAGGTGAACAGGCCGAGCCCGCCGAGGAAGACGCGGCGGCGGCCGAGCAGGTCGCCCAGGCGGCCGGAGATCAGCAGCAGGCCGCCGAACGCGACCAGGTACGCGGTGACGACCCAGGCGAGGCCGGCGGGCGTGAACCCGAGGTCGGCCTGGATGGCGGGCAGCGCGACCGCGACGATGCTGCTGTCCAGCACGACCATCAGCGACGCGGCGCACAGCACCGCCAGCGCGAGGCCGCGAGCGCGGGCGGGGTGGTTCTCGGCCATGTGAGGCCCCCTCCAGTCGAACGTTCCCCCTGGTCGTTGCCAGGGCACTTCTTGTAACAGTGCCCATCATGTGTGACCATGGGTGCGCGCGTAAGGAGGCACTTCCATGTCCCAGGGGAACATCGGTGTACCCGACCAGGTCACGGAGATCGACCCGGAGAAACTCGACGTCTGCACGGTGCTCGAGGTCATCAACCGGATCAGCGGGAAGTGGGCGATCGGCATCCTGCTGGAGGCCATCCGGGGCCCGGTGCGGTTCACGGAGCTGGAACGCGCGGTCAACGGGATCAGCCGCCGGATGCTGACCCTGACGCTGCGCAACCTCGAACGGGACGGCCTGCTCCAGCGCACGATCTACCCGACGGTCCCGCCGCGGGTGGAGTACGAGGCCACGGCGATGGCCAAGGAGCTGTACCAGTCGCTGAACGGCCTGCTCGGGTGGGCCGAGCAGCACCGCGACGACATCGCCGCGGCGCGCGTCGCCTACGACGCCGCCGGCTGAAACGTGGAAACGGGCCGCTGCGCGAAGTCGGGGAACTCGCGCAACGGCCCGTCGTGGCTCGTGCTCAGCGGGGGCAGTGAGCACGAACGTGGTGGGCGCTACTTCGCCGCGTCGTCGCCGGGGTCCGGTTGCCGGTCCTCGTCGACCATCGTGGCTTCGTCGAAGGGGGCCTGCCCGGCGAACACGCGCTGCGCCTGTTCGCGGTCGAACTCCTTCGTCCAGTTTCCGATGAGGACGGTCGCGACGGCGTTGCCGGCGAAGTTCGTCAGTGCGCGGGCCTCCGACATGAACCGGTCGATGCCGAGGATGAAGCCGACGCCGTTGACCAGTTCGGGGCGGTGCGACTGCAGGCCGCTGGCCAGGGTCGCGATGCCCGAGCCGCTGACGCCCGCCGCGCCCTTCGACGCGATGATCATGAAGACCAGCAGGCCGATCTGCGCGCCGATCGACAGCGGCTCGTCCTGCGCTGCGGCGATGAACAGCGTCGCCATCGTCAGGTAGATCGCGGTGCCGTCGAGGTTGAACGAGTACCCGGTCGGCACCGTGATGCCGACGACCGACTTGTCGACGCCCAGGTGCTCCATCTTCGCGATCAGCCGCGGCAGCGCCGACTCCGACGACGACGTCGACAGGATCAGCAGGAACTCGCGGCCGAGGTAGCGCAGCAGGTGCCAGATGTTGACGCGGGCACCGAGCCACAGCACCAGCCCGAGGATCACGAACACGAACACCAGGCAGGTCACGTAGAACCCGATCATGATGACCGCGAGGCTCTTCAGCGCCGCCCAGCCGGTCGCGCCGACCACCGCGGCGATGGCGCCGAACGCGCCGATCGGGGCGGCCCACATGATCATCGCCAGGACGCGGAAGACCAGCCGCTGGATGTGCTCGACGCCGCGCAGGATCGGCGCGCCCTTCGGGCCCAGCTTCTGCAGCGCGAACCCGACGAGCAGGGCGACCAGCAGCGTCTGCAGGACCTGGCCTTCGGTGAAGGCGGACACGAACGTCTTCGGGATGATGTGGAGCAGGAAGTCGACCGGTCCTTCGGACCCGGTGGCGGACTTCTGGACGCTCTTCACGTCGGCCGGGTTCAGGTGCAGCCCGGTGCCCGGGTGCAGGATGTTGCCGACGACGAGGCCGATCGCGAGCGCGAACGTCGACATGACGATGAAGTAGACCAGCGCCATCACACCGACCTTGCCGACCTTGGCCGCTTTCGCGACCGAGCCGACACCGATGACGATGGTGCAGAAGATGATGGGGGAGATCATCATCTTGATCAGGTTGACGAAGCCGTCGCCGAGGGGCTTGAGGCCCTTGGCGAAGCCGGGGAAGAGGAAGCCCACCAGGATCCCGAGCAGGACCGCGACGATCACGGCCAGGTACAGGTAGTGGGTCTTGTCCCGCTTGCGCGGGGTCTCCTCGGTCGTCGGTGGGGTCGGCACCGTTGCCTCCAGCTCAGGGGTGTTCCAGGTTGCGGCACACTGTAGGCGCCAACGGGTGATCCGGCTCACTTGTGTTCATTGAGTTCGCGCACCGTCCCCTTCGGACTCCTGGAGCGCGTGTGCTGGTATGAGGAGGTGCCCCCGACGATGCGGTCCCGCTGGAGCCTCGCCCGTCAGCTGCTCGTGCTGCAGCTGGCGGTGCTCTGCGTGCTGGCCGGCGCCGGGATCACGTTCGCCTACCTCGACGCGTCCCGCGCGGTGAACGAAAACGCGCGCGACCAAGTCCGCGCGGTGGCCTCGGCGGTGGCGGACGCCCCGACCGTCGTCAGCGCGGCCGCCGCGCCGGACCCGAGCGCCACGCTGCAGCCATACGCGGTGCGGGTGCAGGCCGACACCGGCGTCGACTTCATCACGATCATGAGCCCGGCCGGGATCCGCTACACCCACCCGAACCCGGCGCTGATCGGCCAGCACTACATCGGGACCATCACGCAGGCGCAGCAGGGGCAGCCCTACACCGAGACCTACACCGGCTCGCTCGGCCCGTCGGTGCGCACGGTCGTCCCGGTGTTCGGCCCGGGGCACCGGGTGGTCGCGCTGGTCGCCGTCGGGATCACCGTGGCCGCGATCTCGGCCGAGCTGCGCGAACGCCTGTGGCCGCTGTTCGGCGTCGCGGGGGCGGTGCTGGTGGTGGGGGCGCTGGGCGGCTGGCTGATCAGCGCCCGGCTGCGGCGCCAGACCCGCGGGATCGCCCCCGACGAGCTGAGCAACCTCTTCGAGTACCACGAAGCCGTGCTGCACTCGGTCCGCGAAGGCGTGCTGCTCGTCGGCCGGGACGGGCGCATCGGCCTGTGCAACGACGGCGCCCGTGCCCTCCTCGGCCTCGACGCCGACCCGGTCGGGCGTGAGCTGGCGTCGCTCGGCCTGCCCGCCGAGCTGGCGAGCGCTTTCACGTCGTCGGAGAATCGGGCCGAGGAACTGCACCTGACCGACGCCCGCGTGCTGCTGGTCAGCACGACCGTCGTTCGCTCGGGCGGGCGTTCGCAGGGCACCGTCGTCGTCCTGCGCGACCACACCGAACTGCAGACGCTGACCGGGGAGCTGACCACCGCCCGCGGTCTCGCGGAGGCGCTGCGGTCGCAGGCGCACGAGGCCGCGAACCGGCTGCACACGGTCGTTTCCCTGGTGGAGATCGGCAAACCCGAGCAGGCCGTCGAGTTCGCGACCGCCGAGCTCGCGCTCGCCCAGGAGCTGACCGACCGCGTCGTCGGCGCCGTCGCCGAGCCGGTGCTCGCGGCGCTGCTGCTCGGCAAGGCGGCGGAGGCGAGCGAACGCGGGGTCGAGCTGACCGTCACCCCGGACACGGTGATCGACGACGTCTCGCTCGGCATCGAGGCCCGCGACCTGGTGACGATCCTCGGCAACCTGATCGACAACGGCCTGGACGCGGCCGTGCGCGGCGGCGGCAAGCCGGCGGTCGTCGTCACCGCCCGGACGGACGAAGACGGGCTGCTGCTGCGCGTCGCCGACAGCGGGCCGGGCGTCCCCGAGGACGCCGACGTCTTCCGCCGCGGCTGGTCGACGAAGGCCGAAGACGGGCACGGGCTCGGCCTGGCCCTGGTCGGCCAGGCGGTCCGCCGCTACGGCGGCACGGTCGACGTCGGCCGCGACGGCGGCGCGGTGTTCACCGTGCGGCTGCCGAGACAGGAGGCGAGCCGGTGATCCGGGTGCTGGTGGTGGAGGACGAGCCGGTGGCCGCCGAGGCGCACCGCGTCTACGTCGAACGGCTCCCGGGCTTCACGGTCGCCGGCGTCGTCCACTCCGGCGGCGAGGCGCTGCGGTTCTGCGAACGCGAACCGGTCGACCTGGTGCTGCTGGACTTCTACCTGCCCGACACGCACGGCCTGGCGGTGTGCCGGTCGCTGCGCGCGGCGGGGCTGCCGATCGACGTCATCGCGGTGACGTCGGCGCGCGACCTCGGCCTGGTGAAGGCCGCGGTGTCGGTGGGGGTGGTGCAGTACCTGCTGAAGCCGTTCACGTTCGCGACCCTGCGCGAAAAGCTGGAGCGCTACGCGGAATTCCGCGACGCGTCCGGCGAAGTGACCGGCCAGGCCGAGATCGACCGGGCGCTGGGCGCGTTGCGCACGACCGAACAGCCGCCGCTGCCGAAGGGGATGAGCGTCCAGACCCTGGAGGCGATCAGGGACGCGCTGTCCGGCGCCGCGGAAGGGCTTTCCGCGGGCGCGGCGGCTTCGGCGATCGGTGCGTCGCGGGTGACGGCCCGCCGGTACCTGGAGTACTTGGCGGACAACGGGATGGCCCACCGGGAACCGCACTACGGACAGGTGGGACGACCCGAGGTCTGGTACCGGCTCACTCGCGTATAACGACTTATAGCCGGTCGCTCAGGAGCTGGGCGAGCTTCGCGTACACGGCGTCCCGCTGGGGACGGAGATCGAGCTCGGCCAGCCGGGTCTGGCCATGGCTCTTCTTCGCGACCAGCACCATCGTGTCGCCTTCCTTGTCCGGGTTCGTGGACCGGCACGAGCGCGCTGTTCCGGCGGAGACGGCGATCAGTTCCACCGGCTTGCCGCAGTCGGGGGCGAACTCCCCGAGCGTGGCCTCGAGCCGTCCGGTGCCCGGAACCGCGGCGACGTACAGCTGGTGCACCTGCCTGCCGCCCACGCGGGAGAGGTAGTCGCAGCGGTAGACCGGGACCCGCCACCCGCTGTCCGCTTTCGCCTCCTCGGCCCACGCGTCGAGCGCGGCGCCCATCGTCGCGCTGATCTCGGTCACGCCCAGGAACGGGCACGCCGAGGTGACCTTGTCCGGCGACCGCGGCGGCGGTGGCTGCGGCGTGGTCGGCGGCTGGGAGCCAGGCCCGTTGCCCAGCGCCGGCGCGTCGGACGACGGAACCGGCTTCGTGGCCGAGACCGCCGAAGTCGTCGTCGCGGCCGGTGCGACCGGTGCCGGCGTCGAACACGCGGTCAGCAGAACAAGCAGACCGGCCGTGGCCGGGATTCCCCCTCGGTTCCCCATTGCGCGAGGATAGCCCGACTTCCGGCGGTTCCGGCGGCTTTTCCGGTGCGGTAGACCGGGACCATGTCGAAGTGGGCCGGATTGGTCACCGCCGTTGTCCTGACTCTCGGACTCGCCACCCCCGCACAAGCCGCCGAACCCGCCGCGTCCGTCACCGACGTCCAGGTGACCGGGCCGGCCGCGCAGCGGTTCAACCTCGTCGTCCTCGGGGACGGCTACACCGCGGCCGAACAGCCGAAGTTCTTCGCCGACGTCCAGCGGCACGTCAGCACCCTCTGGTCGCTCGAGCCGTTCAAGTCCTACCGCGCCTACTTCAACGTCTACGCCGTGTCGATCGCCTCGCCCGAGTCCGGTGTGGACTGTGACCCGTCGCTCGACGCGCCGAAGCGGGACACCCCGCTGGACATGGGTTTCTGGGGTGGCTGCAACCCGCAGAGCGTGCAGCGCCTGCTGACCGTGGACGACGGCGCCGCCCAGCGGTACGCCGACCTCGTCCCCGGCACGACCCGGGCCAACCGCCAGATCCTCGCTCTGGCCAACAGCGGCACGTACGGCGGCGCGGGCGGGACGTACGCGACGGCGTCCGGCGGGAACGCGCTGTCCGCGCTGATCTCCCCGCACGAACTGGGCCACTCGCTCGGCGGCCTCGACGACGAGTACGACTACTACGCCCGCAACGTGCCGGGTGGCGCGTACGAGGGCGGTGAGCCGGACTCGATCCACCACACCCTGCTGACCGAACAGCAGATGCGCGACCAGCACGCCAAGTGGTGGCGCTGGCTGGGCGAGCCCAGCGAGTCCGGCGGCCCGATCGGCCGGTTCGAAGGCGGGCTCTACACCCAGACCGGCGTCTGGCGGCCCAGCGCGCACTCGATGATGAAGACGCTCGGCTACTCCTTCGACCAGGTCGGCCGCGAGCGGATGACGCAGCGGATCTCGGCGAAGGTGCCGCTCATCGGCGGCGGCACGCCGGCCGGGACGATCGGTGCCGACCGCGTCGTGTGGGTGCGGACGATGCACCCGGTGGACCACCGCCTCGACGTGACCTGGACGCTCGACGGCCGTCCGCTGCGCGGCTCCGACGCACTCGACCTGCGGCAGGCCCACGTGAAGCCGGGCAAGCACACGTTGACGGCGACGGTGACCGACCCGACGCCGTTCGTCCGGGACCCGGCCGTCCGGCCGACGGCGGCTCGCACGTGGACCGTGGACACGTCGGTGGTCACGCCACCGGCCGGCGGTCCGGCGGTCGTCGCGTCGACCCCGACCGCCGCGCCGGTGGGCGGCCACGACGTCGTGTACGTCGAGACGGGGGAGCCGGCGGGCGCGATCCCGCCGGTCCGCTGGGCCCTGGACGGCCGGCCAGCCGGAAGCGGGCCCGACTTCGCCCTGAAGGAGTCGCGCGGGCAGCACACGCTGACGGCGACGACCGGCGGGACGACGCTGACCTGGACGGTGGACGCGGACGGCCCGGCGACGACGGTCTCGCTGCCGCCGGACTCGGTGTTCCACGGGTCGTTCACGATGAAGCTGACGGCGTCGGACGGAATGCCGGAGTTCCGCGTGGACGGCGACGGCTGGCACAAGTACTACGGCTGGCCGACGGACCCGAACGCACCGTATCTGTTCACCCCGCGCGGCACGGAGATCGACGGTTTGGCGTACGGCAACCTCGGTTCCGGCGGGTTGACGGTGTCGCCGTTCAGCGACCGGAAACCGGGGTACGGCCGCCACCGCATCGAGTACCGCTCGATCGACGCGGCGGGCAACGTGGGCCCGACGCGGTCGATCGTGGTGACGCTGCTGCCCTGATCAGCGTGGCCGGCCCGGCACGCCCGGCCGGGTCTGCCAGGGGTGCGGGCCGTCGAGCGGCCGGTACTCGACGCCGAGCGCGTCCAGCCGGGGCAGGTGGTGGTCCCGCAACCGCGGCAGGAACTCCGCGTGGTCACGGGAACCGGTGCTCCAAGCCACCTCCGCGAAGGCCGACAACCGCGGGAAGGCCATGTAGTCCACCCGCCGGACGTCGTCCAGGTGCTCGCTCCACACCTGGGCCTGCACGCCGCGCAGCCGCGGGCCGGTCAACGCCGGCTCGTAGCCGTACACGTCCTCCAGGGTGTGCACCCAGCCGACCGGGATCGGCTCGTCGGGGTGCGCGGACTGGCGGTGGTCCAGGTACACGTGCTGCTCCGGGCACATCACCACGTCGTGGCCGGCCGACGCCGCCCGCACGCCCGCCTCCTCGTTCTGCCACGAGCCGATCACCATCGGGGGCAGGCCGGGAATGTCGAGGACCTCGTCCCAGCCCATCGGCGTCCGGCCGCGCGCGATCAGGTGCTCGGCCAGCCGCCGGACGAACGCGCGGTGCTCGTCGGTCGCCCCCGGGGTCTCGTCGCCGCCCAGGGCGATCACCTTCGACGGGAAGATCTCCAGCAGGTGGTCGAACACCGTGCGGAAGAAGTCCGAAGTGGACTCGGTGGGCGCGAGCAATGACGTGCTGATGCCCCAGGAAGTCCAGATCTCGTAGGACTCCGAAGTCCCGAGTGCCGGGTAGGCGGCCAGCGCCGCGCGGGCGTGCCCGGGGATGTCGATCTCCGGGACCACCGTCACGGCCCGGGAAGCCGCATACGCCACGATCTCGCGCAGGTCGTCCCCGGTGTAGAAGCCGCCGTGCGGACGGCCGTCCTGCTCGCCCCCGCTGCCCACCATCGACGACGGCCGCCAGCCGCCCACCGACGTCAGCCTGGGGTACTCGGGTACCTCGAAGCGCCAGCCCTGGTCGTCGGTCAGGTGCAGGTTGAGCACGTTGAGCTTGTGCGCCGCGAGCAGGTCGACGAACCGCAGCACCTCGGCCTTCGTCCGGTAGTGGCGGGCGACGTCGAGCAGGCACCCGCGCCAGCCGAACCGCGGGTGGTCCTCGACCACGCCGCACGGGACGGAAAGCTCCTCGAGGGCGACCGCGCGGAAGGCCGACGGCCCGGCCAGCTGCCGCAGGGTCTGCCGGCCGTAAACCTCCCCGGCGAGGTCACCGCAGTACAGCACCACGCCCGAGGGCGAGATCTCCAGCCGGTACCCCTCGGCCGGCAGCGCCGCGGATCGAACGTCCACAGGGGACGGCCACGGGCACGAACCCTCGCCGGGGGTCACGGAAACCGGGCGGGGGAGCAAGGTGTCGAAAGCCATGTCAGCCCTTCACGGCGCCGGCCATCCCGGACACCAGCCGTCGTTGCACGAGGACGAAGAACACGAGCACCGGGATCGTCATCAGCGTCGAGGACGCCATCACCGCGCCCCAGTCGGTGTCCTCCGGCTTGAAGAACACCAGGATCGCCTGCGGCAGCGTCTGGTTCTCGGTCTTGGAGATGATGAACGTCTTGGCGAAGAGGAAGTCGTTCCAGGCGTGGATGAACGCGAGCACGCTCACCGCCACGAGCCCGGGCGCCACCAGCGGGAACAGGATCTGCCACGTGAACCGCATCCGCGACGCGCCGTCGAGCTTCGCCGCTTCTTCCAGTTCCACCGGCACCGCGGCGACGAACCCGCGCAGCATCCAGATCGCGAACGGCAGGCTGAACGCCAGGTGCACCAGCACCAGCGAGCCCAGCTCGTTGAGGCCCAGCGCCGGCACCGCGCCGCCGAGTGAGCGCATCAGGAAGAACAGCGGGATGGTCAGCGCCTCCACCGGAACCATCTGCGCCACCAGGATCATCACCAGCAGCACGGTCCTTCCCTTGAAGGAGAACCGCGTCAGCGCGACCGCCGAAAGGAACGACAGCAACAGCGACAGCACCACCACGACCAGCGCCACCAGCAGGCTGTTCACGAAGAACCGCCCGAAGCCGGACACCGTGAGCACGCGCTCGAAGCTGTCGAGCGACGGGCTGACCGTCCACGGCTTCGGGTTCGCCGACTGGATCTCACCCGGCGATTTGAACGCCGAGAGCAGCATCCAGTACAGCGGGAACGCGACGATCCCGGCGATGACCACGGTGACGACTTCGGCGATGAGCCGGCCGGGACGTTTCACAGCCACGCCGCGCTCCGGCGCTGCGACCGGACGTACAGCCCGGTGATCGACAGCAGCAACAGCGTCATGACGACTCCGATCGCCGAGCCGAGGCCGTACTCCTGCCCGGCGAAAGCCTGTTGGTACGCATAGACGTTCAGGACCAGGTTGCGCCCGGCGACGCCGCCGCCGTTGGTCATCACGTAGATCTGGGTGAACACCTTGAAGTCCCAGATGATCGACTGGACGGTCGCGATCATCAGCAGCGGCCGCACCATCGGCAGCACGATCGACCACGTCGTCCGCCAGGCCGACGCGCCGTCGAGCGACGCGGCCTCCAGGACCTCGTCCGGGACGCCCTTGATCCCGGCGTACATCGTGACCAGCACGAACGGGAACGAGCACCAGATCACCTCGGCGGCGACGAGCCCGAACGCGCCGAGCGTGCCGAAGGTCCACGAGTGGTGCTCGAACGGCAGCCCGATCCCCGACAGCACCTCGTTGACCAGGCCGAAGTCGGTGTCGAAGAGGAACAGCCAGACGTAGGAGCCCGCGATCGCCGGCGTCGACCACGCGCCGAGCGCGGCCAGGAACAGCAGCGTCCGGGGGAGCGAGCGCACGCGCGAAGCCAGCACCGCGAGCCCGGTGCCGACGACGAGGGAGCCGACGACGCAGGCCGCGGCGAACCCGACCGTCTTGCCGAGCACCGTCCAGAACTCCGCCTGGGACAACAGGTCGGCGTAATTGGCGAAACCGAGGAACACCAGCGGCGCGTTGCCCGCGGCCTGCGGCTGGCCGTAGTCGTAGAACGAGATCAGGACCAGCTGGTAGATCGGGTAGGCCAGCAGCGCCGCGAGCAGGATGCCCGCCGGGGCGAGGTAGAGCCCGGCGGCCCGGCCGTCCCCCTTCCGCCGCGGCCGCCGCGCGGGCGCCGTGACGGAAGGGGCTTCCTGGACGGTCACCACTACCCGAAGGCCTTGTCCATCGCCGCGGCCGCGTCGGTCAGCGCCGCCGCCGGGTCCTTGCCGCCGGTGGCGATCTGCTGGACGGCCGTCGGCAGGACGTTCTGGCTGTCGATCTTCGACCACGCCGGCGTCGCCGGGACGAACTTCGTGCCCGCCTTGAGCGTGTCGACGAACGGCTTCAGGAACGGGTCGTTCGCCGCGAGCTTCTGCTGCACGCTGCTCAGCGTCGGCAGGTTCCCCATCGCGGTGTACATCTTCTCCTGGTACTTCGCGCCGCCGAGCAGCTCGACGAACTCCAGCGCGAGGCTGCGGTGCTTGGAAGCGTTGAACACACCCAGGAGGTTGCCGCCGGCGAACGCGGGGGCGATGCTGCCAGCCGTCGTGCCCGGGATCGGGACCACGGCGTACTTGCCCTTCACCGCGCCCTGCTCGACGGCCTTGCGGTTGAAGTCG
The DNA here is from genome assembly GCF_053605345.1 of Amycolatopsis sp. NPDC003865. Taxonomy (NCBI): domain Bacteria; kingdom Bacillati; phylum Actinomycetota; class Actinomycetes; order Pseudonocardiales; family Pseudonocardiaceae; genus Amycolatopsis; species Amycolatopsis sp. NPDC003865. Next base: position 51,752 of record NZ_JBSGJA010000036.1, read on the forward strand.
CCGCCGATCGTCATCCCGGCCTTGCCACCGGCGAACGCCGTGACGCTCTGCGTGCCGGTCAGGTTCGCGCACTGCGCGGGCGGGCAGATGTCGTCCTTGAGCAGGCTAGCGTACTGCGTCACGCCCGCCTTGGCCTTGTCCTCGGTGACGGCCGACTTCCACTTGCCGCCGTTGTCGGTCGCGAGTTCACCGCCGTTGGCCCAGAGGAAGGGCAGCATCGCGTAGGTGTACTTGCCGCCGACGGAAATGCCGTAGAGGTCCGGCTTGGCGGCGCGGATCCTGCGGGCGGTGTCGGTCAGTTCGGTGAGCGTCGTGGGCGGCTTGAGGCCGAGCTCGGTGAAGACGTCGGTGCGGTAGTAGAGCGCGCGGATGCCGGTGTACCAGGGCAGGCCGTAGGTCTTGCCGCCGGACTTCGCCGTGTCCAGCACAGTCGGGATGAGATCCTTGCCCTCGCTCCACGACGCGAGGTCGCCGGTCAGGTCGGCCAGCGCGCCGGTGGCGGCGTAGCTGGAGACGTCGGTGTTGCCGAACTCGGCGACGTCGGGCGCGTTGTTCGGGTCGTTGAAGGCGCCGGAGAACTTGTCGGCGCGGCCCTCGACCGGCACCCACTGGACGTCGACCTCGACGCCTTGGTGCGCGGCCTTGAATTCGGTGATGGCGTCCTTGACCGCGGCTTCCTTCGGTGCGCGGTTGGCCTCGTCGAACAGCCAGACGCGGACGGTGCCGGTCTTGTCGTCCCCGCCGGCGCCGGCGGGCGCGGACTGGGTGGGCGCGCAGCCGGCGAGCAGGGCCAGCCCGGCGACGACGGGCAGGGTGCGGCGCAGTCTCATGACGATCCTCCAGTGGGTTCCTGAACGGCGTCAGGCGAAGTAGACCGAGTTGACGCTGCCGACCGCGAGGCTGCCGGCGACCGCGCCGGGCAGGCCGGTGGCCGGGTCGCGCGGCAGCCAGGTGACGGTGCCGGACCGCTGGTTCGAGACGTAGAACCAGTTCTCGCCGGGGTCGAGGGTCACGTGCCGCGGCCAGTTGCCGCCACTGGACACAGTGGACACCAGCTTCAGCGACTCCCCGGTGACGGCGAACGTGGCCAGGGTGTTGGGGCCGCGAACCGTGGCGTAGGCTAACTTCCCGTCCTTCGACAGGATGATCTCGCCCGGGTAAAGGTCACCCGTGCTGCCCGGCGGCACGGCCGGGACGACCGACAGCGCTTTCAGCGTGCCGGTGGCCGCGTCCCAGCTCGCGACCGTCACCTCCGGCCGCAGCTCCTGAAGGACGTAGGCGAACGTCCCGGTCCTGTCGAACGCGAGGTGACGGGGCCCGGCGCCGGCGGGCAGCTTCAGCTGCTGGTGCAGCGAAAGCTTCCCGGTCGCGACGTCGAGCGAGTAGACGTACACCGAGTCGGCGCCGAGGTCGACCGACAGCACCCAGCGGCCGGTCGGGTCGTTGACGACCTGGTGGGCGTGCGCCTGTCCGGAATCGGCCTGGTGCGTCACGAGATCCGTGGCCGCGCCGAGCTTGCCGCCGGCCAGGATCGGCAGCACGACGACGCTGCCCGAGCTGTAGTTCGCGGCCAGCACGTACTTCTGGCTCGAGTGCACGCTCAGGTGCGTCGGCGCGCCGCCCTTCGAGGAAACCTTGTTGAGCAGCTTCGGCTTCGTCGCGTCGGCGACGTTGAGCGCCGAGACGTACCCGTTCGGGTCGCCTTCGTTGGTGACGTACAGGGTTTTGCCGTCGGCGCCGCGGTCGAACCACGAGGTGTCGGTGATGCCGGGCACCGTGCGCACCGGGTTCAGCGTCGCGCCCGACCGGGTCGTGACGTCGAGGCCGTGACCGTTGGCCCCGCTGGTGTAGCTGCCGATGTACACGGTCCCTCCGGCGATGCAGCCTTTCGCGGTGGTGGCCGCGGACGCGAGCGGCGCACCGAGAACGGTGGCGGCGCCCGCGCCCGCGGCGGCGCCGAGGAACGTACGACGGGAAAGTCCGGTCATCGTCATTGTCTCCCAACGGGTTCGGGTCGGCGGCTCACCCCAGTATGGTCTAGACCACGGCCATGAGCAATGCCGAAACCCCGAATCCGGAAAGGGAAAGCACGGTTTCCAGCGCCGTCCAGGACTTCAGCGTCTGCGGCACCGTCAGGTTGAAGTACCGCGAAACGATCCAGAACCCGCCGTCGTTGACGTGCGAGGCGATGATCGAGCCGGCGGAAATCGCCATCACGAGCAGCGCCAGCTGGATCTGCGAATAGCCGAGCTGGGCCACGGTCGGCGCGATGATCCCGCTCGTGGTCACGATGGCGACGGTCGCCGAACCCTGCGCGATCCGCATGCCGCAGCTGATCACGTACGCCGCCAGCAGCACCGGCAGCCCGGCGTCGTGCAGCGAGTCGGCGACGGCCTTGCCGATGCCGGTGGCCGAGAGCACCGCGCCGAAGAACGCGCCCGCGCCGACGACCAGCAGGATCATCGCGACCGGCCGCAGCGACTTCGCGGCCAGCTCGTTGAGGTCCTTGCCGGTGAACCCGCGCCGCAGCCCGAGCAGCCAGGACGCGAGCAACACGGCGACGGTCAGCGCGACCGCGGGCGTGCCGATGAACGCGGCGACCCCGGCGAGCGCGGAGCCCTTCGGCAGCCAGATGCTGCCGAACGTGCCGGCCAGGATCAGCACCAGCGGCACCGCGATGATCGCGGCGACCAGGCCCAGCGACGGCGGGTTCTCCTCCTTCTCGCCCTCTTCTTCGGCGAAGACCATGTCCTCGGGCACGGCGACGTCGATGCGCTTGCCGATCCAGGTCGAGTAGACGACGCCGCCGACGAGGAACGCGGGGATACCGCAGGCGAGACCCATCAGGATGATCCAGCCGAGCTCGACGTGCAGCAGCCCGGCGGCGGCCACCGGACCGGGGTGCGGCGGCAGGAACGCGTGCGTGATCGACAGGCCCGCGAGGAGCGGCATCGCGTACAGCACCAGCGACTTCCCGCCCTGCCGCGCGGCGACGTAGACGAGCGGCGCGAGCACGAAGATGCCGATGTCGAAGAACACCGGGATGCCGAAGATGAACCCCGCGACGCCCATGGCCAGCGGCGCCCGCTTCTCGCCGAACGCCCGTAGCAGCGCGCCGGTGAGCACCTTCGCGCCACCCGAGCGTTCCAGGATCGACCCGAGGATCGTGCCGAGCCCGATGATCGCCGTGATGTGCCCGAGGATGCTGCCGAAGCCCTTCTCCAGCAACGAATCCGACGCTTTCTGCGCCGAGCCGACGATCGTCCCGACGGGCAGGCCCGCGGCCAGCGCCGTCAGCAGGCCGACGACGATCAGGGCGATGAACGGTTCCAGCTTGAGCTTGATGATCAGCACCAGCAGGACGGCGATCGAGACGGCGGCGAGCGTCAGCAGCCCGCCCGTGGTGTGTTGCAGCCAGTGGATCATCGAGCTCTCCGGGGGTTGCGCAGGGAGTGGCCGGCGAGGGCGCCGGTGGGGGTTCCCTCGTCGAGGGCGGCGACGCCGTTGACGAAGACGTGGGTGATCCCGGCGGCGGCCTGCCGGGGATCGTCGAAGGTGGCCGTGTCGGCGACCGTGTCCGGGTCGAACAGCACCAGATCGGCGGCGTAGCCGGCGCGGACGAGCCCGCGGTCGGCCAGCCGCAGCCGCCGCGCGGCCCGCCCGGTCAGGTGGGCGACGCATTCGGCGAGGTCCAGCACGCCCAGTTCGCGGACGTACCGGGCCAGGTAGCGGGGGAACGTGCCCCATGCGCGCGGGTGCGGCCGGGCGCCGACCAGGAGGCCGTCGCTGCCGCCGGTGTGCGTGCGGTGCCGCATGATCGCCTGCACGTTCTCTTCGTGCCCGACGTGCATCAGGCACGACGTGCCGAGTTTCTCGTCGAGCAGCGTGTCGAAGTACAGCTTGGCGGGTTCGGTGCCCTGCGTGCGCGCGGACGCGGCGACGCTGTGCCCGACGAGGTGGGCGTTGTGTTCGTTCCGGACGCCGTTGATCTCGATGGCGTCCCAGTCGATCGGGACGCCGTGCGCGCCGTCCGAACCGGACTCCTCGATTTCGGCACGGATTCGCTCGCGTTCGTCCACATCGGACAAACGGGCGAGAGTCGCGTCGAGACCGCCTTCGGTGGCCCAGCTGGGCAGCAGCGCCGAGAGGTAGGTGGCGCCCGGCAGGTACGGGTAGGTGTCGAGGCTGACGTCGCAGCCGTCGTCCAGCGCGTCGTCCAGGAGCTTCAGCAGCTCGGGTGCCTTGCCCTTGTTCACCGAGAAGTTCATCGTCGCGTGCGCGAGGTGCAGCGGGCAGCCCGACTGCCGGGAGACGTCGATCATCTCGGCGAACGCCTCGAGTGCGCCCTTGCCGTAGCTGCGGTGGTGCGGGCTGTAGAACCCGCCGCCGTCGCCGACCACCCGGCACAGCTCGACCAGCTCGCTCGTTTCGGCGTACATCCCCGGCGTGTAGGTCAGGCCGGACGACATGCCCATCGCGCCCTCGGCGAGCCCGGTGGCGACCAGTTCCTTCATCCGCGTCAGCTCGGCGTCGGTGGCCGGGCGGTCGTCCCAGCCGACGGCGAGCATCCGGACCGTGCCCTGCGGCACCAGGTACGCCGCGTTCACGGCGATGCCCTGGTCGAGGCGGTCCAGGTACTCGCCGACCGAGCGCCAGTTCCAGTCGAACCCGGCCGGGTCGTCGTTCCAGCCGGCGAGCTGCTGCCGCAGTGCCTCCAGGACGGCGTCGTCGACCGGCGCGTACGACAGCCCGTCCTGCCCGAGCACCTCGGTCGTGACGCCCTGCGTGATCTTGGCCGGGTGGTCCGGGTTCACCAGCAGCTGCAGGTCGGAGTGCGAGTGCATGTCGATGAACCCGGGCGCGAGCACCAGGCCGTCGGCGTCGATGGTCCGGCCGCCGGTGAGCGAACCGGGCTCGGCGACGTCCGCGATCCGCCCGCCGGCGATGCCGACGTCGTGGCGGGCGAGCGGGCCGCCGGTGCCGTCGGCGACCAGCGCGTTCTTGACGACGACGTCCATCAGAACCACGTCCGCACGAGGTCGACGACGGTTTCGCCGTCGGCCGCGGTCACCGGCAGCAGCGGCCACTTGTCGAACACCGTGCACGGGTGCGAAAGACCGAGCCCGACCCAGTCGCCGACCTCGATCGGCGAGCCGGCGGGCAGCGTGAGGAACGCGTGCTGGTCGTTCATCTTCGCCACGACGTGGCCTTCGAGGGGTTCGGCGGGGCCGTTCGGGGTCCGGCGCAGCTGCGGCTCGGGCATGCCCTCGTCGAAGGAGGCGTCGCGCTTGCCGATGGTCAGCAGGGCGAGGGTGTCCGACGGCTTCGAGGTCACCTGCGCCCAGGCACGCAGGGCGGGCCGGAACGACTCGACGCCGTCGATGCGCGGGTGGTCGCCGAGCGGGGAGATTTCGCGGTAGAAGCCGTCGTCGTGGGTGACGTACGCGCCGCTGCGCAGCACCGGCAGCACGTCGAGCCCGTCCGGCCACGGTTTCGTGAGTTCGTTGGCGACCTGGTCGAAGTACGCGCTGCCGCCCGCGGTGACGATGACCTGCCCGTCGAGCAGCCCCTTGTCCGCGAACGCGATCGCCAGGTCACGCAGTCCGTTCACATAGGAGCTGATCTTGGCGAGTGCGGCCTCGTCGGTGTGGTGGGAGAGCGCGCCTTCGTACCCGCCGGTTCCCCGCAGCCGCAGGACCGGGCTGGCGTCCACCGCTTCGGCGACGGCCCAGGCGGTCGCGGTGTCACGTACGCCCGTGCGGCCGCCGTCGGCGCCGAGTTCGAGCAGGACGTCCACCGGGCGTTCGCTGCCTTCGAGGGCTTCGGTCATCAGCTCGACGCCGCGGACCGAGTCGACCCAGCAGACGAACTCGAACGCCGGGTCGGCCGCCAGCTCGGCGGCCAGCCAGCGCAGGCCCGCCGGGTCGAGGAACTGGTTGGCCAGCAGGATCCGCGAGACGCCGAACGCGCGGTAGATCCGGAGGTGACCGGCGTTCGCGCAGGTCACGCCCCAGGCGCCGTGCTCGATCTGGCGGGCGAACAGCTGCGGTGCCATGGTCGTCTTGCCGTGCGGGGCGAGCACGACGCCGCGGGCGGCGCACCAGGCGGCCATCGTCCGCAGGTTGTGTTCGAGCGCTTCTTCGTCGAGGACGACGAAGGGCGCGAAGAACCCGTCGGTGAAGAGGTTCAGCCGGCGGTCCGCCGCCTCTTCCAGGGTGAGCCCGGTGAGCGCGGGGGCGGCCGAGCGGAAGCGCCAGTCGACCCGCTCCTGGCGGAGGGCGTCGAGCGCGGCGGTGTCCATAGTGCATGCGTTCATCGGCGGCGACCTCTGTTGCGTATGTTGCAACGACTGTTGCGCATTTTGAGTGCCATAGGTGTAGCATCCGGGTCGCCACAGGTCAACGGGGTGACGGACAGGGGAGACGGAAAGTGACGAGCGGGCCCGAGGTGCTGTGTATCGGCGAGACGATGGCGCTGTTCGTGCCCGCCGAACCCGGCCCGCCGGACGAGGTCAAGCGGTGGGTGCGCACGATCGGCGGCGCCGAGTCGAACGTGGCCTGCAACCTCCCGACGCTGGGGGTGCGCAGCGGCTGGGTGAGCGCGGTCGGGGACGACCCGTTCGGCCGGGCGATGCTGCGGGAGGTCGCTTCCCACGGCGTCGACGTCAGCGCGTGCGTCGTCGACCCGGCCCGCCCGACCGGGCTCTACGTCAAGGAAAGCGGCGCCGGCGGCAGCCCGGTGCGCTACTACCGGACCGGCTCGGCGGCCTCGGCGATGGACCCTTCGCTGCTGGACCGCCTCGACCTCGACGGCGTCCGCGTGCTGCACCTGTCCGGGATCACCCCGGCCCTGTCCGAAAGCTGCCTCGCGCTGGTGCGCGCGCTGCTGGAGATGCCTCGCGGCGACCGGCTGATCTCGTTCGACGTCAACCTGCGGCCCGCGCTCTGGGCGGGCCGCGACCCGCGGCTGCTCGCGGAACTGGCCGACCGGGCCGACATCGTCCTGACCGGTGACGACGAGGCCCAGCACGTCTGGGGGACCGGGGACCCCGCCGAGCTGCGGGCCCTGCTGCCGAGGCCGCGCACGCTGGTCGTCAAGCACGGCGAACGCGGCGCGACGCTCGTCGAGGGCGAGCCGCTGTTCGCGCCCGCGCTGAAGGTCGACGTCGTGGAGCCGGTCGGCGCCGGTGACGCGTTCGCCGCCGGCTTCCTAGCCGCCACCCTGCGCGGTGCCGAGCCGCTGGCCCGCCTGCGCCAAGGGCACCTGCAGGCCGCTGTCACCCTGCTGACCCACGACGACGTCGGGGTGCCTCTGCCGCGCCCGGTGGTGGATAGCCTGCTCCAGGCGGACCCGGACGAGTGGCGTTCGGCCCGGCTGACCGGAGAAGGGCTGGTGCGGACGTGAGCCAGAGTCTGGACCGCGCGTTGACGCTGCTGAACTCGATCGCCAAGGACGCGCGCACCCTCGACGACCTCGCCGAGGAGATCGGCGTGCACAAGTCGACCGTGCTGCGGCTGCTGCGCACCCTCGAGCAGCACCACTTCGTCCGCCGCGAAGGCGCGCGCTACTACCGGCTGGGCAGCGCGATGTTCGACCTGGCCAACCAGGCGCTCGACTCGATCGACGTCCGGCGCAGCGCCCAGCCGGCGCTGGCCGCGCTCAACGCGCGCACCGGCCACACCGTGCACCTGGCCAGCTACGACGACGGCGAGGTCGTCTACATCGACAAGTACGAGGGCCGCCATTCGGTGCGGATGTACTCGCGCGTCGGCAAACGGGCGCCGCTGCACTGCACGGCGGTCGGCAAGGTGCTCGTCGCGGCGATGCCGCAGGCGCGGCGCGAGGAGATCGCGAGGTCGATCGAGTACCCGGTGCTGACGCCGAACACGATCACCTCGGCGGCGGACTTCCTGGCGGAGCTGGACCGCGTCGCGCGGCTCGGGTACGCCGTCGACAACGCCGAGCACGAGGACTTCATCCACTGCATCGCGGCGCCGGTGCGCGGGGCGGACGGCGAAGTGCTGGCCGCCGCGTCGATGTCGGTGCCGAAGGTGCTGCTCGACTACGAAGGCCTGCTCGCGCTGGTGCCGGACCTGCGCGCCGCGACCACGGAAGCTTCCGTCCACAGTGGATGGACGGAGAACGGAAAGGGGCACTGATGAGCAAGACGGCAGTTTCCACCGAGAACGCGCCGAAGCCGCCGGCGAAGTTCTCGCAGGCCGTCCGCAAGGGGAACCTGCTGCAGGTCGCCGGCCAGGTCGCGTTCGACCCGGCCACGGGCGCGATCGTCGGCGACGACGTCGCCGGCCAGACGCGGCAGACGTTCAAGAACATCGAGGCCGTGCTGGCGGAGGCGGGCTCGAGCCTGGCCGACGCGATCATGGTCCGCGTGTACCTGACCGACACCGCGCACTTCGCGCCGTTCAACGAGGTCTACAACGAGCTGATCGGCGACGCGCCGCACGCCGCCCGCACGACGGTGTACGTCGGCCTGCCGGGCGAGCTCCTCGTCGAGATCGACGTGCTCTGCGTGCTGGACTGACGTGGTCCCTGGGGCCGGTCGCCCGGCCCCAGGGGTTCAGCCCAGGACGCTCGTGTAGCCGTTGAGCGCGGGCTGCCCGCCGAGGTGGGCGTAGAGGACGTTCGAGTCCTTGCCGATTTCCCCGCGGCCGACCAGGTCGATCAGCGCGGCCATCGACTTGCCCTCGTACACCGGGTCGGTGATCATCCCCTCCAGCCGGGCGCACGTCTCGATCGCGTCCACTGTGGACTTGTCCGGAATGCCGTAGACCCCGGCGTGGTAGCGGTCGTCCAGCTCGACCTCCGGAATGTCGCCCGCGCCGATCAGTTCGGCGGTGTTGCGCGCGATGCGTGTGACCTGCTCGCGGGTTTCGTCCGGCTTGGCGGAGGCGTCGACGCCGAGGATGCGCCGGTTCTTGCCCAGCGCGGTTCCCGCGACCATGCCGCCCTGGGTGCTGCCGGTGACCGAGCAGACGATCACGGTGTCGAAGAAGACGCCGAGTTCTTCCTCCTGCTTCTCGAGCTCGACGATCCAGTTCGCGAACCCGAGGCCGCCGAGCCGGTGATCCGACGCGCCGGCCGGGATGGCGTACGGCTTCCCGCCGTTCGCTTCGATCTCGGCGACCGCGTCCTCCCAGGCCTGCTTGAACCCGATGCCGAAGCCGGCTTCGACGAGCCGGACGTCCGCGCCGAGGATCCGCGAGAGCTGGATGTTGCCGACCTTCTCGTAGAGCGGGTCGTGCCAGTCGACCCAGCTCTCCTGCACGAGCACGGCCTTGAGCCCGGCCCGTGTCGCGGCGGCCGCGACCTGCCGGGTGTGGTTGGACTGGACGCCGCCGATGGAGACGAGGGTGTCGGCGCCTTCTTTCAGGGCGTCGGCGACGAGGTATTCGAGCTTCCGGGTCTTGTTTCCGCCGTACGCCAGCCCCGAGTTGACGTCTTCGCGCTTGGCCCAGACCTTCGCGCCCCCGAGGTGCTTCGTAAGCCGGTCGAGGGGGTGCACCGGCGACGGGCCGAACAGCAGGGGGTAGCGGGGGAAGTCGGCGAGGGTCATCGGTCCTCCAGCAGATCGGTCCAGATGGTCGAGATCACGGAGACGGCGGTTGCGGTGTCGCGTGCTTCGAGGGCGTCGATGAGCAGGGTGTGGCGTTCGACGGAGTTCCAGGCGAGCGTCGAGCTGAAGCGGGCGTGCTCCAGCCGGCGCAGCAGCGGGGTGTAGCGGTCGAGCGTCGCGGCGACCGCGGCGTTGCCGGCCAGCCGGACGGGGACGTCGTGCAGCTCGTCGTCGGCCTTGACGGCGGCCTCGACGTCGCCCGCCTCGATGGCCTTCGCGAACCGGTCGTTGGCGGCGCGCATCGCGGCGATGTCCGCGGGCCGGCACCTCGCGGCCGCTTCCTTCACCGCGAACTCGTGCAGCACGCGCACGATCTGCCGGGCGTCGATGACGTCGCGCGACATGACCTCGGAGACCCGTGTGTAGCTCTGCGGCTTCGACTCGACGAGCCCGTCGTCGGCCAGCCGCCGGAGCGCTTCGCGGACCGGAGCCTTGGAGAGGCCGAGCTGGTCGGCGAGATCGCCGTCGCGCAGGGGCGTGCCCGGCGGCAGCGACCCGTCGACGATGGCGCGTCGGATGCGGTCGTATGCCTCGTCCCGCAACAACGGGCGACTGACCTTCGAGAGACTCACATCTAACATGTTAGATGTCGGTGGGCTCGGCCGGCAAGGAACCGGACGAGTGAAAGGTCAGTAGACGGGACCGGTGTACTTTTCGCCGGGGCCCTGCCCGGGTTCGTCGGGCACGGCCGAAGCCTCCCGGAACGCCTTCTGGAGTGACTGCAGACCGTCGCGCAACGGCCCGGCGTGCAGGCCCAGGTACTCCGCCGAGGCCGTCACGAGCCCGGCCAGCGCGGTGATGAGCCGGCGGGCTTCGTCGAGGTCGCGGTGCGGGGACGTCGCCGGGTCGGCGTCGGCGAGGCCGAGCTTTTCGGCGCCGGCCGACAGCAGCATCACCGCCGCCCGGCTGATCACCTCCACGCTGGGGATCTCGGCCAGGTGGCGGTCGTCCGGGGAATAGGGGGCCTGTTCGGAGGGTTGATCTGACACGTCTGGTACCCTTCCACGAGCGACCAGCCCCCGAGCGATCGGGGGCGGCAAGTGGAGCCCCGCTCCCACCCGCGTCACCGCACAGGTGGCCGGGTCCGGTCTCGCCCGGACGCCAGTCCAGGGTGAAGTGTCCTCCGGGACACGATCGGAAACAGAGTGGGCCCCGCGCACCGACAGGTGACGGGGCCTTCGCTATGTGGGCACCAGGTCGAAACGAGAACAGGAAACATTCCTCGGACCAAGGAGGCCCCATCAGCTCCGAGACACGCATCAACGACCGAATCCGGGTGCCGGAGGTCCGCCTCGTCGGGCCCGCCGGTGAGCAGGTCGGCATCGTCCGGATCGAGGATGCGCTGCGCCTGGCGCAGGAGAACGATCTCGACCTCGTCGAGGTCGCGCCGCAGGCCCGCCCGCCGGTGTGCAAGCTCATGGACTTCGGCAAGTTCAAGTACGAGAGCGCGCAGAAGGCCCGCGAGTCGCGGCGCAACCAGCAGCTGACCGTCATCAAGGAACAGAAGCTGCGCCCCAAGATCGACCAGCACGACTACGAGACCAAGAAGGGTCACGTGTCGCGCTTCCTGGCGGCGGGCAACAAGGTCAAGGTCACGATCATGTTCCGTGGTCGCGAGCAGTCCCGGCCGGAGCTCGGGTTCCGGCTGCTGCAGAAGCTCGCCGACGACGTGACCGAGCTGGGCTTCGTGGAGTCGTCGCCCAAGCAGGACGGTCGCAACATGATCATGGTGCTGGCCCCGCACAAGAACGTGAAGCCGAAGGCCAAGGCCGAGGCGGCCCCTGAGGCGTAAGCGCCGACCAGCACAGTTGCCAATCCGGCTGAAAGCAGGCGGATACGGTCCGCAGCCGATCCGCACGAAGCACGGTTTTCCGCCGTGACTGCTGTCGGATTGGCAACGAATCGCACAGTAGCGGCTCACCGGAATTTCCGGTGAGCCGCCGCACGAAAGAGGACTGAAATGCCGAAGATGAAGACCCACAGCGGGACGTCCAAGCGGATCCGCGTCACGGGCTCGGGCAAGCTGCGCCGCCAGAAGGCCGGCCGCCGCCACCTGATGGAGAAGAAGTCGAACCGCCTCACCCGCCGGCTCGAGGGCACCACCGAGCTGGCGAAGACCGAGGCCGGCCGCGTCAAGCGCCTGCTCGGCATCTGATCCCGCAGAACTTGCAGTAACCACCCGGGGCGTTCCCCCTCGCCCCCCGAGATCGACAGGATGGACCCGTGGCACGCGTCAAGCGGGCGGTCAACGCCCAGAAGAAGCGTCGCGCAACTCTCGAACTGGCCAGCGGCTACCGCGGCCAGCGTTCGCGGCTGTACCGCAAGGCCAAGGAGCAGACGCTTCACTCGCTCAACTACGCCTACCGGGACCGCCGTGCCCGCAAGGGTGACTTCCGCCAGCTGTGGATCACCCGCATCAACGCGGCGGCTCGCGCGAACGGCGTGACCTACAACCGGTTCATCCAGGGCATCAAGGCCGCGGGTGTCGAGGTCGACCGCAAGATCCTCGCGGACCTCGCCGTCAACGACGCCGCCGCCTTCACCGCGCTGGCCGAGCTCGCCAAGGCCAACGTGAACACCGAAGCGAAGTCGGCCTGACCGGCAGCTTTCCCCGGCCCGGGGTGGATCCGTTCACCGAACGGACCCCCCGGGTCGTTGCTGCGCGCAAGCTGACGCGGCGCGCGGAACGCGACAAGACCGGCCGGTTCCTGGCCGAAGGCGCCAACGCCGTCGAAGCGGCGCTCGAGCACGGCACCGTGCACGAGCTGTTCGTCACCGAACGCGCGGCAGCGCAGCACGCGGACCTGCTCGACGCCGCCCGCGAGGCCGGCGTCGGAGTGTCGCCGATCACCGACCGCGCCGCCGACGGGCTGTCGGAAACCGTGACGCCCCAAGGCATCGTGGCCGTCTGCGCCCTGCTCGACCGGCCGCTCGACGAGGCCGTGACGCCGGGCGCCCGGCTCCTCGTGGTGCTGGTCGACGTCGCCGACCCCGGCAACGCGGGCACGGTGATCCGCGTCGCCGACGCGGCGGGCGCCGACGCCGTGGTCCTGGCGGGCGACACCGTCGACCCGCACAACGGCAAGTGCGTCCGCGCCGCCGCCGGCAGCCTGTTCCACCTGCCGATCACCCGCGTCCGCGACGTCCCGGCCGCCCTGTCCGCCTGTTCGGCCGCCGGCCTGCGCACGTTCGCCGCGCACGGCTACGCCGCCGCCGAACTCGATCGGGTGGACCTCGCCGAGCCGACGGCGTGGGTCTTCGGCAACGAGGCCCACGGCCTGCCCGCCGCCGTGCTCGACCGGGCCGACCTCGCCGTCCGGATCCCGCTGTACGGCAAGGCGGAAAGCCTCAACCTCGCCACCGCGGCGGCCGTCTGCGTGTACACGAGCGCGATGGCGGCACGCCGCTGACCTGCGAGCAGGCTGCTGCCAGAGCCCCTTGGGGGAACGTTCAGAGTCCTCCGGGCCCACAAGGGCAGCCGACGACGCTCCTCGTGCTGCCCGTCGTCGTGGTGGAGGGCGCCGTGGTCAAGCCGGGCGTCGAGCGGTCGGTGGAGCTGTTCCGCCGGACCTGGGGCGAGAACGTCGCCGACGGCGTGGTCCCCGGCGAATTCGCGTCGGTCGACTTCGCCGACGCGTTCCGCAGGCGCTGACCGCGCGTCCGCGGGGCCCGGGGCGACCGGGGGCGCGCGGACCCGATCCCATAGACTTTTCCCACCTTTGACCTCTCGCGCGCCGCGTGTCCGGCGGTGCGCGTACGACCAGTCCCAGCGGACGCCGAGGAGTTATGTCCGGAGCCAAGGAGAAGGAAGCCCAGGGCGCGGTGCTCGCCCCCGAGACGCTGCAGGAAGCGGTCAAGGCCGCCGAAGCCGCGTTCGCCGCCGCGACCGGGCTCGAAGCGCTGGCCGAGGTCAAGCCGGCTCATCTCGGCGACCAGTCCCCGGTGGGCCTGGCCCGCCGCGAGATCGGTGCCCTGCCCAAGCAGGAGAAGGCCGAGGCCGGCAAGCGCGTCAACGAGGCCCGTCAGGCCGTCCAGGCGGCGTTCGACGCCCGCCGCGCCGAGCTCCAGGTGGAGCGCGACGAGCGGGTCCTGCGTGAGGAGGCCGTCGACGTCACGCTGCCGTGGGACCGCGTCCCGCGCGGCGCCCGGCACCCGATCAGCACCATCTCCGAGCGCGTCGCGGACGCGTTCGTCGCGATGGGCTACGAGGTCGCCGAGGGCCCGGAGCTCGAAGCCGAGTGGTTCAACTTCGACGCGCTGAACTTCGGCAAGGACCACCCCGCGCGTCAGCTGCAGGACACGTTCTACGTCGGCGAAGAGGACTCCGGCCTGGTGCTGCGCACGCACACCTCGCCGGTGCAGGCCCGCACGCTGCTGCACCGCGACCTGCCGGTGTACGTCGTCTGCCCGGGCCGGACGTACCGCACCGACGAGCTGGACTCGACGCACACCCCGGTGTTCACCCAGGTCGAGGGCCTCGCGGTCGACAAGGGCATCACCATGGCGCACCTCAAGGGCACCCTGGACGCCTTCGCCCGCGCGATGTTCGGCGAGAGCTCCAAGACCCGCCTGCGCCCGCACTTCTTCCCGTTCACCGAGCCGTCCGCCGAGGTGGACGTCTGGTTCGAGGAGAAGAAGGGCGGCCCCGGCTGGGTGGAGTGGGGCGGCTGCGGCATGGTCAACCCGAACGTGCTGCGCGCCTGCGGCGTCGACCCCGAGGTGTACTCGGGCTTCGCCTTCGGCATGGGCATCGAGCGCACCCTGCAGTTCCGCAACGGGATCCCGGACATGCGCGACATGGTGGAGGGCGACGTCCGCTTCACCCTTCCCTTCGGAACGGAGGCGTAGTGCGAGTCCCCGTCAGCTGGCTGACCGAGCACCTCGACATCGGCGAGGAGGTCACGCCGCAGGACCTGGCCGACGCGTTCGTGCGGATCGGCATCGAGGTCGACGACGTCAAGGAGCTCGGGCCGGTGACCGGCCCGCTGGTCGTCGGCCGGGTGGCCGAGATCGAAGAGCTGACCGAGTTCAAGAAGCCGATCCGGTTCTGCCGCGTCGACGTCGGTGAAGAGGCCGAAGAGCCGGCCGAGGCCGCCGACGACGAAGACGAGGACGACGAAGAGGGCGACTTCGAGGACGAGGGCCCGCACGGCATCCGCACCCGCGGCATCGTCTGCGGCGCGCGCAACTTCGCCGAGGGCGACCTGGTCGTCGTGGCGCTGCCGGGCGCGGTCCTGCCCGGCGACTTCACCATCGCGTCCCGCAAGACCTACGGCCGCGTCAGCGACGGCATGATCTGCTCGGCGCGCGAGCTCGGCCTCGGTGACGACCACGCCGGCATCCTCGTGCTGCCGTCGGGCACCGCGAGCCCCGGCGACGACGCCCGCGAGCTGCTCGGCCTCGACGACACCGTGCTCGAACTGGCCCCGACGCCGGATCGCGGGTACGCGCTGTCCGTCCGCGGCCTCGCGCGCGAGCTGTCGAACGCGCTGGACGTGCCCTTCGGCGACCCGGCGCTGCTGGAGGTCCCGGCGGCCGAGGGTGACGCCTGGCCGGTCCACGTCGAGGACCCGGAAGGCTGCCCGCGCTTCGTGCTGCGGCGGGTCACGGGCCTGGACGCGACCGCGCCGACGCCGTGGTGGATGCGCCGCCGGCTGATGCTGGCCGGCATCCGGTCCATCTCCCTGGCCGTCGACGTCACCAACTACGTGATGCTCGAGCTCGGGCACCCGCTGCACGCGTTCGCCACGAAGGCGATCCAGGGCGACCTGGTGGTCCGCCGGGCGAAGCCGGGCGAGAAGCTCACGACGCTGGACGACGTCGAGCGCACGCTCGACCCGGACGACGTGATCATCGCCGACGACAGCGGCGTCATCTCGCTGGCCGGCACGATGGGCGGCGCGAGCACCGAGATCACGCCGGAGAGCACCGACGTGCTGCTCGAGGCGGCGCACTGGAACCCGGCGGCGATCAGCCGGACAGCGCGGCGGCACAAGCTGTTCTCGGAAGCCGCGAAGCGGTTCGAGCGGTTCACCGACCCGCAGCTGTGCCCGGCGGCGGTCGAGCTGGCCGCCCGGCTGTTGCGCCAGTACGGCGACGCCGCGATCCAGCCCGGCCGCACCGACGAGGGTGTGGTCGAGCCGAACCCGGCCGTCGTGATGCCGATCAACCTGCCCGACAAGGTCGCGGGCGTGAACTACCAGCGCGGGGTCACGGTCCGCCGGCTGTCCCAGATCGGCTGCAAGGTCTCGGTCGGCACGGGCGACGACGGCACCGGCCTGGTGACGGCGATCCCCCCGAGCTGGCGCGGCGACCTGCGCCAGCCCGCCGACCTCGTCGAAGAGGTGCTGCGGCTGGAGGGCTACGACAGCATCCCGTCGACACTGCCGGCCGCCCCGGCGGGTCGCGGCCTGACCGACGCCCAGCGGCGGGTCCGGTCGGTGTCCCGGGCGCTGGCCGAGGCGGGCTACGTCGAGGTGCGCCCGTTCCCGTTCATCTCCGACTCGGTGTGGGACGCCTTCGGCCTGCCCGAGGACGACGTCCGCCGCAGCACGGTCGTGGTCCGCAACCCGCTGGAAGCCGACCGCAACCGGCTGGCCACCACGCTGCTGCCGGGCCTGCTGGACACGCTGCAGCGCAACGTGTCCCGCGGGATGAAGGACGTGGCGCTGTTCCACGTCGGCCAGGTGGTGCTGCCGGCGCCGAACCCGCTGAAGATCCCGGACCTCGGCGTCGACCGGCGGCCGACGGACGAGGAACTGGCGTTGCTCGAGGCGGCGGTGCCGCAGCAGCCGCTGCACGTCGCGGTGGTGCTGGCGGGCCAGCGCACCCGAGCGGGCTGGTGGGGTGCCGGCGAGCAGGCGAACTGGGCCGACGCGGTCGAGGCGGCCCGCACGATCGCCGAGGCGGCGGGCATCGAGCTGACGGTCCAGGCGACGGACCTCCCGCCGTGGCACCCGGGCCGCTGCGCCCGCCTCCAGGTCGGCGACTGGCCGGTCGGCCACGCGGGCGAGCTGCACCCCAAGGTGGTCGAGGCACTGGGCCTGCCGCCGCGGACGGTGGCGATGGAGCTGGACCTGGACGCGATCCCGCTCCCGGACTCCCGCCCGGCGCCGAGCGTGTCGGGCTACCCGCCGGTGCTCCTCGACGTGGCCCTCGTCGCGGCGGCGGAGGTGCCGTCGGCGGACCTCGCCGCGGTACTGCGCGAGGGCGCGGGCGAGCTGCTCGAGGACATCACCCTGTTCGACGTGTACGCGGGCGAGCAGGTCGGCGAGGGCAAGAGGTCGCTGGCGTACAAGCTGAGGTTCCGCGCGGCGGACCGCACGCTGACGGTCGACGAGGCGACGAAGGCCCGAGACGCGGCGGTGGCGGCAGCGGGCGAGCGCTTCGAGGCAACGCTGCGCGCATAGGCAGTCCCGCCGGCTTCGGCCGGCGCGCGAGGCGGTTCGGGAGGGGTCGGGAAACCGGCCCCTCCCGGCGTTTCAGCCGGACCGCGCGCCCTGCTCAGCTCCCGATGTGCTTCAACGCCTCCCTCCGCGACAACCCCGACAACCCGGGGTGGTCCTCCACAAAGGACCGGACCCAGCCGGGCGCGGTCTTCGCGTACTCGCGCAGAGCCCAGCCGATCCCCTTGCGCAGGAAGAACTCCGGCTCCGCGATCGCCGGCTCGATCGTCCGCGTCAGCAGGTCGGTGTCCGTGGCCTCCTTCGCCCCGATCTGGCAGATGATCGCCGTACGCCGGCGCCAGAGGTTCGCGTCCGCCGCCCAGCCCAGCATCACCGGGGTCACCCGGTCCCGGTCGGCCCGCAGGATCGGGCCGATCCGGCGGATCGCGAGCTCGTCCACGTAGTCCCACCACGCGCCGTCGACGATCAGCTCCTCGTACAGCGGCACCAGCTCCCGGTCCTGCCAGTGCCGGTACGCCCGGTGCCCCGACAGCGCGATGGCCGCGTAGCGCTCTTCGCGGAATTCGGCCGTCCGCCACAACTCCAGCACCGTGGCCGAATACGTCACCCGATCGGGCAATATGTGGTCGGCCAGAACCCGCTCGAGGAGCACCGTCCGCTCGGGTGAGGCCACCCCGCGGAACGGCATCGCCGACTTCATGTACGCCTGCATCGCCGGCGCCTTCACCGGGTCGGCCAGCCCGGCCAGCCCGGTGCGGATCGCCTTGACCAGCTGTTCGTCCGCGCTCATGCGTCCTCCCGTCGCGCTCCGGCGGTCCGCAGCGTACTGCCGGGCACCGACAGTTCCGGGGCTCGGCGGCCGGCTCAGGTACCGACGAAAGACGGATGGCGGAAGTCGCGCCGGTCGGCGAGATTGGCCAAGGTTGCCGGTAGTTTCGCAGGAATCCGGCGAACTCTGTCCAATGCGGATGAAAAGGACGACTGTGAAGAGAATCGTTGCCGCTGTCGCCGCCGCGGGTCTCGCGGCCGGGCTGATGGCCGCCGCGCCCGCCGCCTCGGCGGATCCCGGGGTGCAGTTCACGCCCGCGCCGATCGCCTGGGGGCCCTGCGCGTCGGCGAGCCTGAAGGCCAACGGCGCCGAGTGCGGCTTCCTCGAAGTGCCGATGGACTACACGAAGCCGGGCGGGACCAAGGTCTCCGTCGCGGTGTCGCGGATCAAGCACAAGACCGCGCAGTCCCAGGGCATCATGCTCGTGAACCCGGGTGGCCCCGGCGGATCCGGCCTCGGGCTTTCGGTGCTCGGCAAGTACGTGCCGAACCACGCGGGTGACAACTACGACTGGATCGGCTTCGACCCGCGGGGCGTCGGGTCCAGCAAGCCGGCGATCAGCTGCGACGGGAACTACTTCAGCTACAACCGGCCGGCGTACGTGCCGACCACGCCGGGGCTCGAGCAGACGTGGCTGACCCGCTCGAAGGGCTACGCCGACGCGTGCAAGAAGAACGGCGAGATCCTCGACCACCTGAAGACGACCGACGTCGCGCAGGACATGGACAGCCTGCGCAAGGCGCTGGGCGAGAAGCAGATCAACTACTACGGCTTCTCCTACGGCACCTACCTCGGCCAGGTGTACAGCACGCTGTACCCGAAGAACGTCCGCCGGATGGTGCTCGACGGCAACGTCGACCCGCGCAAGGTCTGGTACCAGGCCAACCTGGACCAGGACGTGCAGTTCGACAAGAACATCAAGATCTACTTCGACTGGCTGGCGTCCTACGACGGCGTCTACCACCTGGGCAAGACCGGCGCCGCCGTCGAGAAGCTGTGGTACGACACGCAGCGCAAGCTCGCCAAGAACCCGGCGGGCGGGGTGATCGGCGGCGACGAGTGGACCGACATCTTCCTGCAGGCCGGCTACTACGTCTTCGGCTGGGTCGACATGGCCAAGGCCTTCGACGGCTACGTCCACAAGGGTGACTGGCAAACGCTGAAGGGGCTCTACGACGACTCGAACCCGCCCGGCGCCGACAACGGCTTCGCCGTGTACCTGGGCGTGCAGTGCACCGACGTCCAGTGGCCGACCAACTGGAACAAGTGGCGCGCCGACAACTGGCTGACCTACTTCAAGGCGCCGTTCGAAACCTGGGGCAACGCCTGGTTCAACGCGCCCTGCGTGTACTGGCCGGCGAAGGCGGGCAAGCCGGTCGACATCGACGGCCGCAAGGTCGCCGGTGCGCTGCTGATCAGCGAGGAGCTCGACGCCGCCACGCCGTACCCCGGCAGCCTCGAGGTCCGGAAGCGGTACCCGAACTCGAGCCTGATCAGCGCGCCGGGCGGCACGACGCACGCCGGTTCGCTGTCCGGGGTGTCCTGTGTGGACGACCGGATCGCCGACTACCTGGCCACGGGCGCGCTGCCCAAGCGCCAGCCCGGCAACCACTCGGACGTCCAGTGCGACCCGGTGGCGCCGCCGGTGCCCGACGGTGCCGCGGCGCAGAAGTCGGACAGCTCCGCGAAGGCCGTGCAGGAGAAGCAGCTGGCCCAGCTGCTGCACTTCTGATCGGAAGGCCCGCCAGGTGCCCCGGTCCGGCTCGCCCGGACCGGGGCACCGTCTTGTCCGCCGGTGTCTCATCGTTGCCTCCTGATGACGGGGTGTGGTCACCGGAGACGTTAGGGGAGGGGTCCGACAATTTCGCAGCGTTGTCGCCCGTGAGCAGCGCGTGGCCGGAAATTGTCGGGGGTGCGCGCTAGCTTCGCGGCATGTCGATCATCGAAGAGCGCCGGACCGAGGTCCGGGCACACGACGTCACCTACCAGATCGCGGTCGCCACCAGGACGGACGAGGACCGCGCCGAACCGACTCCGCGGGTGATGATCACCCTGGAAGCCGGCGGCCCCGGCGGTGAACCGGTCGCCGAGGGCAGCCTCGACCTGGACGTGGCGGTGGCGGCCAAGGTGGCCGACCTCGTCGCGGACGGGTTGCTGTCCGCGGCGGGCGAGAGCCGGGGGTCGCGGCGAAGATCCGCGGGCCGGCCCGCGCAGCAGGGCCGGCCGTGGAACGGGGAAATGGACGCGGAACTGGAGACCCGGTGGATCGCGGGCGAGAGCGTCGCGGAGATCGCGGCGTACTTCGAACGCACCCCGGGCGGCATCCGGGCGCGGCTGCCCCGCGTGGGCTGCGACCCCGAAAACCCGGGCTGCTACCTCCCCGTGCCGCCGAGCAGGCGGACGGACCTGGACGGGGGTGAGCCGAGCTGACGACCCGGTGGGTCGGTCCGTGGCGGACCGGCCCACCGGCCTCGTCCGCCGGCCGTGCCCTGGGAGGAGAAGGTTCCGAAATGTCGCAGCAGTTCAGCTCGTCGCCGCCCGCGAAAGGGGTGCCCCGGCGAACTCACGGGTCATGCCTCGACGCCGGCCGCCGCGGCGGCCCGGTTCGCAAGCACCTTCAAGCGCGCCACCAATTCCGGCGGCTCCTCGACGGTGAACGCGCACCCCACCCCCAGCAACCGGAACGCGAGCCAGTCCAGGGTGTCCGCGCCGCTGCGCCACCGGCATCCCCCGTCGTCGAGGTCGGTCAGCTCGCCCGCCGCCGCGCCCAGTCGGGCTGCCACCTGCGACGACGGCTCGGCCAGCACGGCCACCGCCCGGTACGTCGGCATGAGGTCGTACAGCCGGTCGATCACGTACGCCGCCAGATCGGTGGCGGGTGGCCGGCGCGGCACCACCCGGCCGCCGGTCGCCTGGGCGTCGCGGATCCGGTCGGCGCGGTAGATGCGCCAGTCCGCGCGGTCGAGGTCGTAGGCCACCAGGTACCAGCGGCGGCCGGTGGCGACCAGCCGGAGCGGTTCGGCCCGCCGCCGCGTCTCCGCGCCGTCGTTCGCGCGGTAGCGGAAGCGGACCGTCTCGTGGTTGGTGATCGCGCCGGCGAACACCGTCAGCTGCGCCGGGTCGACGGCCGGGCCCGCGGCCGGGACGGCGACCGTCGCCGTGCCGATCGTGCCCACCCGGCGGCGGAGCCGGGCCGGCAGGACCTGCTCCAGCTTGGCCAGCGCCCGCACGGACGCCTCCTCGATCCCGTCGACGGTCTGCCCCGCGGCGGTCCGCAGCCCCACCGCGATCGCGACGGCCTCGTCGTCGTCGAGCACCAGCGGCGGCATCGCGGTGCCGGCCACCAGCCGGTAACCGCCCGCGACACCGCGGCTGGCCTCCACCGGGTAGCCGAGGTCGCGCAGCCGGTCGACGTCGCGGCGGATCGTGCGCGGGCTGACGCCGAGCCGCTCGGCGAGTTCGCTGCCCGGCCACTCGCGCGGGGTCTGGAGCAGCGAAAGCAGGCCGAGCAGCCGGGCCGGGGTGTCCGTCATGGGCCCAGCATCCCAAGGTGGCGGGCACCACTCCGGGTTTGTTTAGACTTGCAAGGGCGTGCATAATCATGCGTATGACGGTGAACATCGCGGTGGCCGGAGCCAGCGGGTACGCGGGCGGCGAACTGCTGCGCCTGCTCCTGACCCATCCCGAGGTCGAGATCGGCGCGCTCACGGCCGCCAGCAGCGCGGGCACGAAGCTCGGCGTCCACCAGCCCCACCTCGTCCCGCTCGCCGACCGGGTCCTCGGCGAGACCACGCCGGAGACCCTCGCCGGCCACGACGTCGTGTTCCTCGCGCTGCCCCACGGGCACTCGGCGGAGATCGCGGCGCAGCTGGGCCCGGACGTCCTGGTCGTCGACCTCGGCGCCGACCACCGGCTGGCCGACCCGGCCGACTGGCGGCGCTGGTACGGCGGCGACCACGCCGGGCAGTGGCCCTACGGCCTGCCCGAGTTGCCCGGCGCCCGCGAAAAGCTCGCCGGCACCAAACGTGTCGCCGTGCCCGGCTGCTTCCCGACCGGCGGCTCGCTGGCCCTCGCGCCCGCGTTCGCGGCCGGCCTGATCGAGCCGGACGTCACGGTCGTGGCGGTCACCGGCACCTCCGGCGCCGGCAAGAGCCTCAAGCCGAACCTGCTCGGTTCCGAGGTGATGGGCTCGGCCAGCGCGTACGGCGTCGGCGGCGCCCACCGCCACACCCCCGAGTTCGCGCAGAACCTCTCGGCCGTCGCGGGGGAGCGGGTCACCGTGTCCTTCACGCCCGTCCTCGCGCCGATGCCCCGCGGCATCCTCACCACCGCCAGCGCCCCGTTGAAGACCGACGTCGACGAGGCCGCCGCCCGCGCGGCGTACGAGAAGGCCTACGACGCCGAGCCGTTCGTCCAGCTGCTGCCGGCTGGCGCCTGGCCGACGACCTCGGCGACGCTCGGCTCGAACAACGTCCAGCTGCAGGTCACGGTCGACGCCGACGCGAAGCGCCTGGTCGTCGTCGCCGCGATCGACAACCTCACCAAGGGCACCGCCGGCGGTGCCGTCCAGTCGATGAACCTGGCCCTCGGCCTCCCCGAGACCACCGGCCTTTCCACCGTAGGAGTGGCACCGTGACCGTCACCGGCCCCCAGGGCTTCCGCGCCGCCGGCGTCGCCGCCGGGATCAAGGCCTCCGGCGCGCTCGACCTCACGCTGGTCGTCAACGACGGCCCGCTCGACGTCGCGGCCGGCGTGTTCACCCGCAACGTCATCAAGGCCGCGCCGGTGCTGTGGTCGCAGGAAGTGCTCAAGCAGCAAAGGCTCAAGGCCGTCGTCCTCAACTCCGGCGGCGCGAACGCGGCCACCGGCCCCGGTGGCTTCCAGGACACCCACGCCACGGCCGAGAAGGTCGCGGACGTCCTGCGGGCCGGCGCGATCGAGGTCGCCGTGTGCTCCACCGGCCTGATCGGCGAACGGCTGCCGATGGACGCGGTCCTGTCCGGAGTGGACACCGCTTTCAAGGCCCTCGACGCGAGCGCCGAAGCGAGCCTCAACGCCGCCAAGGGCGTGATGACCACCGACACCAAGCCGAAGCAGTCCTTCGAAAAGCACGAAACCGGCTGGAGCGTGGGCGGTTTCGCCAAGGGGGCGGGCATGCTCGCGCCGAACCTGGCCACCATGCTCTCGGTGCTGACCACCGACGCCGTGGCGGACAAGGAAACCCTCGACCGCGCCCTGCGCGCGGCCACCCACGTCACCTTCGACCGGCTCGACGTCGACGGCGGCACCTCCACCAACGACACCGTCCTGGTCCTGGCCTCCGGCGCGAGCGGCGTCGAGCCGACCGAGGCGGAGCTCACCGAGCTGCTCACGAAGGTCAGCCTCGACCTCGTGCTCCAGCTGCGCGCGGACTCCGAAGGCGCGACCAAGGACGTCAACATCACCGTCCAGGGCGCGGAGTCCGAGTCCGACGCGATCGCGGTCGCCCGCACGATCGCGGAGGACAACCTGGTCAAGACGGCGTTGTTCGGCTCCGACCCGAACTGGGGCCGGATCGCGATGGCGCTGGGCCGGGTGCCGGCCCGCATCGACCCCGAGACCGTGTCCATCGCGATCAACGGCGTCACCCTGTTCGCCCAGGGGATGCCCGCCGCCGACCGGTCGGCGGCGGACCTCACCGCGCGGGACATCGAGATCGTCGTCGACCTCGGCGTCGGCGGCGAAGCGGCCACCATCTACACCACCGACCTTTCGCACGGTTACGTCGAAGAGAACAGCGCGTACTCCTCATGACCAAGGAGGCACTGATTTCCGCGGACGAACGACTCGCGACGGCGGCCGAGAAGGCCGGGGTGCTCATCGAGGCGCTCCCGTGGCTGCAGCGCTTCCACGGCGCCACGGTGGTGGTCAAGTACGGCGGCAACGCGATGATCGACGACGAGCTGAAGGCGGCCTTCGCCGAGGACATGGTGTTCCTCCGGCTGGCCGGCCTGCGCCCGGTCGTCGTGCACGGCGGTGGCCCGCAGATCACCGCGATGCTCAAGCGCCTCGGCGTCGAAGGCGAGTTCAAGGGTGGCCTGCGGGTCACCACGCCGGAGACGATGGACATCGTGCGGATGGTGCTCACCGGCCAGGTCAGCCGGGAGCTGGTCGGCCTGATCAACGCGCACGGCCCGTACGCGGTTGGGATCTCGGGCGAGGACGCCCGGCTGTTCACCGCCGAACGCAAACAGGCCACTGTGGACGGAGAGCAGGTCGACATCGGGCTCGTCGGGGAGGTCGCCGAGGTCAACCCGGACGCGGTGCTCGACATCGTCAACGCCGGGCGCATCCCGGTGGTGTCCACCGTCGCCCCGGACGTCGACGGCGTGGTGCACAACGTCAACGCCGACACCGCCGCGGGCGCGCTGGCGGCCGCGCTGGGCGCCGAAAAGCTCGTCGTGCTCACCGACGTCGAAGGCCTGTACGCGAACTGGCCCGACCGGTCGTCGCTGATCGACCGCATCCGCGTCGACCACCTCGAGCCGATGCTGCCCACCCTGGCCAGCGGCATGATCCCGAAAATGGAGGCGTGCGTGCGCGCCATCCGCGGCGGCGTGCGCCGGGCGCACGTGATCGACGGCCGCCTCGCCCACTCGGTGCTCCTGGAAGTCTTCACCTCCAGGGGCATCGGCACCATGGTCTTCCCCGAAACGGAGCTCCCGTGACCGACCTCAAGTCCAATGTGGACGGCCAGACGCACTGGCAGTCCGCCCTCATGGACAACTACGGCACGCCCGCGCTGACCCTCGTGCGCGGCGAAGGCGCGAAGGTGTGGGACGCCGACGGCACGGAGTACGTCGACCTGGTCGGCGGCATCGCCGTCAACGCGCTCGGCCACGCCCACCCGGCGATCGTCGAAGCCGTCACCACGCAGGTCAAGCAGCTCGGCCACACCTCGAACCTGTACGTGAACCCGGTGGCGGTCGAGCTCGCCGAGGCGCTGCTCGACGTCGCCGGTCTCACCGGCGGCGGCAAGGTGCTGTTCGTCAACTCCGGCGCCGAGGCCAACGAGGCCGCGCTGAAGATCAGCCGGCTGACCGGGCGCACCAAGGTGATCGCCGCCGAGGGCGCGTTCCACGGCCGGACCATGGGGTCGCTGACGCTGACCGGTCAGCCCGGCAAGCGCGACCCCTTCAAGCCGCTGGTACCCGGGGTGGAGCACGTGCCGTTCGGGGACGTCGCGGCGCTGAAGGCGGCCGTCGACACCGAGACCGCGGCCGTCTTCCTGGAGCCGGTGCTCGGCGAGGGCGGCGTGATCCCCGCGCCGGACGGTTACCTGCAGGCCGCGCGCGAGATCACCAAGGCCACCGGCACGCTGCTGGTGCTCGACGAGGTGCAGACCGGGCTCGGCAGGCTGGGCACGTGGTTCGGCTACCAGCAGGCCGGCATCGTGCCGGACGTGATCACGCTGGCCAAGGGACTCGGCGGCGGCCTGCCGCTGGGCGCCGTGATCGGCGTCGGCGCGGCGGGCGACCTGCTCAAGCCGGGCCAGCACGGGACGACGTTCGGCGGCAACCCGGTGTGCTGCGCGGCCGGCCTGGCCGTGCTGAAGACCATCGCCGCGGACGGCCTCCTCGACCACGTCTCGACGCTGGGCAAGGACATCGCGGCGGGCGTCGAGGCGCTCGGCCACCCGCTCGTCGCCGGGGTGCGCGGCGCCGGGCTGCTGCTCGGCATCGCCCTGCGCAAGCCGGTCTCGGCCGCGGTGGCCAAGGCCGTCCAGGACGCCGGCTACCTCGTCAACCCGGTCGCGCCCGACACCATCCGGCTCGCGCCGCCGCTCGTGCTCGACGCCGAGCAGGCCGGCGGCTTCCTGGCCGCACTCCCGAACGCGCTCGACACCACCACGAAGGACTCCGACTGATGCTCCGCCACTTCCTCCGCGACGACGACGTCAGTCCCGCCGAGCAGAAGGCCATCCTCGACCTCGCCGACGCGCTGAAGGCCGACCCGCTCGGCACCAAGACCCTCGCCGGCAAGTCCATCACGGCGATCTTCGAGAAGAACTCGACGCGCACGCGGTTCTCGTTCGAGGTCGGGATCAGCCAGCTCGGCGGGCACCCGGTGATCGTCGACGGCCGCTCGATGCAGCTCGGCCGCGAAGAGACCATCGAAGACACCTCGCGGGTGCTGTCGCGGTACGTCGACGGGATCGTGTGGCGCACCTTCGCGCAGAAGCGCATCGAGGCGATGGCTTCGGCCGCCTCGATCCCGGTCGTCAACGCGCTCACCGACGAGTTCCACCCGTGCCAGGTGCTCACCGACCTGATGACCATCCGCGAGCGCAAGGGCGAGCTCGCCGGCCTCACCCTCGTCTACCTCGGCGACGGCGCCAACAACATGGCGCACTCGCTGCTGCTCGGCGGCGTCACCGCCGGCATGCACGTCCGGGTCGTCTCGCCGGTCGGTTTCCAGCCGGACCAGGGCGTGATGCTGGACGCGAAGAAGCGCGCGAACGAGACGGGCGGCACCGCGACCGTCTTCACCGATCCGTACGCGGCGGTCGACGGCGCGGACGTGCTCGTCACCGACACGTGGACGTCGATGGGGCAGGAGAACGACGGGCTCGACCGGGTCGGCCCGTTCCGCGCGCTGCAGGTCAACACCGAGCTGCTGAAGAAGGCCGCGGACGACGCGATCGTCCTGCACTGCCTGCCCGCGCACCGCGGCTGGGAGATCACCGACGAGGTGATCGACGGCCCGGCGAGCGCGGTGTGGGACGAGGCGGAAAACCGGCTCCACGCCCAGAAGGCCCTGCTGGTCTGGCTCTTCGAAGAGAGCCGGCGATGACCAGCAGCCGGGTGGGGCGCCAGGCGCGGATCACCGAACTCGTGTCGACCATGACGATCCGCAGCCAGACCGAGCTGGCCAAGCTGCTGGCCGCCGAAGGCATCGAGGTCACGCAGGCGACGCTCTCGCGCGACCTCGACGAGCTCGGCGCGGTCAAGCTGCGCGGTCCGGACTCGGGTGCGCCGGTCTACGTCATCCCCGAGGACGGCAGTCCCGTCCGCGGGGTGCAGGGTGGCACGTCCCGGCTCTCCCGGCTGCTCGCGGAGCTGATGGTCTCGGCCGACTCGTCGGGCAACCTGATGGTGCTGCGGACGCCGCCGGGCGCGGCGCAGTTCCTGGCCAGCGCGATCGACCGGGCGGCGCTGGAAGAGGTCGTCGGCTCGATCGCGGGGGACGACACCGTCGCCGTGATCGCGCGGGAACCCCTGACCGGCAAAGAACTCGCGGAGCGCTTCGCCGCGCTCGCCCAACGATCGGCGGACGAAGGAACACCATGATCGGCGACATCTTCCCGGCCGAGGGCGAGTTCCTCGCGCCGGACGAGGTCGTGATCACCTTCGACCACGGGATCCCGGTGGCGATCGACGGCGAGACCGTCTCCGTCGCCGAAGCCCGCCGGATGCTCGACGCGCGTGGCGAAGCGCAGCGGATCGGGCGCGGCGAAGCGTGCGCCGCACTCGAACGGCGGACCGGCCGCGGATGTGCCAGTGTCCGCCTGGTCCTGTACGACGGCCGGATCACGGTCGCCTGAACACACGAACACCGAGGAGAAGCGAGAACAGTGAGCGGGAACGAGCAGCCGGTGCAGCTCTGGGGCGGCCGGTTCGCCAGCGGTCCGGCGGAGGCCATGGCCGCGCTGAGCGCGTCGACGCACTTCGACTGGCGCCTGGCGCCCTACGACATCGCCGGGTCCCGCGCGCACGCCCGCGTGCTGAGCAAGGCGGGCCTGCTCACCGAGGACGAGCTCACCGGCATGCTCGCCGCGCTGGACACCCTCGCGCAGGACGTCGCGTCGGGGGCGTTCACCCCGACGATCGCCGACGAGGACGTGCACACCGCGCTCGAACGCGGCCTGCTCGAGCGGGCCGGCACCGAGCTCGGCGGCAAGCTGCGCGCCGGCCGGTCGCGCAACGACCAGGTGGCCACCCTGTTCCGGATGTGGCTGCGGGACGCCGCCCGCCGGGTCGTCGCCGGCACGCTCGACGTCGTCGACGCGCTGGTGTCCCAGGCCAAGCGCCACCCGGACGCGATCCTGCCCGGCCGCACCCACCTGCAGCACGCCCAGCCGGTGCTGCTGGCGCACCACCTGATGGCCCACGGCCAGGCGCTGCTGCGCGACGTCTCGCGGCTGCAGGACTGGGACGCGCGCACGGCCGAGTCGCCGTACGGCTCGGGCGCGCTCGCCGGCTCGTCGCTGGGCCTCGACCCCGAGGCCGTCGCCGAGGAGCTGGGCTTCGCGACCAGCGTCGAGAACTCCATCGACGGCACCGCTTCCCGCGACTTCGTCGCCGAGTTCGCCTTCGCCGTCGCGATGCTCGCGGTGAACCTGTCCCGGATCGCCGAAGAGGTGATCATCTGGAACACCGCCGAGTTCGGGTACGTCACGCTGGACGACGCCTGGGCGACCGGCAGCTCGATCATGCCGCAGAAGAAGAACCCGGACGTCGCCGAGCTGACGCGGGGCAAGGCCGGCCGGCTGATCGGCAACCTCACCGGCCTGCTGGCCACGCTCAAGGCGCAGCCGCTGGCCTACAACCGCGACC
This sequence comes from Amycolatopsis sp. NPDC003865, assembly GCF_053605345.1. NCBI lineage: Bacteria > Bacillati > Actinomycetota > Actinomycetes > Pseudonocardiales > Pseudonocardiaceae > Amycolatopsis > Amycolatopsis sp. NPDC003865. The sequence goes on from NZ_JBSGJA010000036.1 coordinate 80,216, forward strand.
TCCAGGAGGACAAGGAGCCGGTGTTCGACTCGGTCGAGCAGCTGGAGCTCCTGTTCCCGGCGATCGCCGGCATGCTCGCCACGCTGACGTTCCACACCGACCGGCTCGCCGAGCTGGCCCCGGCCGGGTTCACCCTCGCCACCGACATCGCGGAATGGCTGGTGCGCCAGGGCGTCCCGTTCCGCGTCGCGCACGAGGCGGCGGGTGAAAGCGTCCGCGTCGCCGAGGCCCGCGGCGCCGGCCTCGACGAGCTGACCGACGAGGAGTTCGAGAAGATCAACCCGGCGCTCACCCCCGAGGTGCGGGCCGTGCTGACCGTCGAGGGCTCGGTGAAGTCGCGCAACGCCCGCGGTGGCACGGCGCCCGAGCGCGTCGCCGAACAGCGCGCGCGGCTCGAAGAGCGGGTCACCGCGGCCCGTCAGTGGCTCAACTGAGCGATTTGCGGAGCTTGGCCCGGACGGCCCGCGTGGCCACCGGGCCGAGCCCGTCGAGGACGTCGACGAGCACGGCCAGCTGCTCCAGCGCGGTGATGGCCTGCTCGGCGCCGTCGGGGTCGACGGTCTCGAACAGCGACAGCCCGAGGAACCCCGAAGACACGGCGTGGGCCAGCCCGGCGGGGTCCGCCAGCTCGGCCAGCGGCGACCCGTCGAGCACGCGTTCCAGCGCCGCCCGGACTTCGGTGATCCACTTCCCCAAGCCCTCACGGGTCGCCTGGGAGAGCCGCTCGCTGCCCTGCGCCCCGGCCAGCGTCTGGGCCAGCACGGCGAGGTTGCCCTCCGCGCGTTCGGCGACCCGGATTTCGCGGCCCAGCTGGAGCAGGTCGCCGACCGAGGCCACGGTGGCGAAGCGCTCCCGGTAGAGCGAGACGCGGGCTTCGGTCGCGAGGACGCACGCCTGCGCGACGAGCTCTTCGACGCTGCCGAAGTGGTAGAAGATCAGCGCCTGGTTCGCGCCGGCCGCCGTCGCGACCGACCGGGCGGAGACCGCGGTGATGCCCTGGTGCCGGATGATCTCGAGCACGCCGTCCACGAGCTTCTGCTTCGTGTCCCGCGAGCTGGAGTTCCGGCCGGTGCCCATCAGTCCATGACCCTCTCACGGAGCGGCTTAACCGCCCCGCTCACCCCGCCACCGACGTCGACGAACCGCGCGGCGAAGGAACCTTCGTAGCCGAACACCGGCCCGAAGCGCGGGTTGACCACCGCGACCTCGATCCGGAACCGCCCGCTCGGCTCGTCGAACCACTCGTCGACCTGCGCGGAGCCGGTGAGGACGCGCGGGAGGCCGGCGCGAAGCGGCCCTTCCCGCAGCCGGAACTCGCCGGTGCGGATCCGGAACCCGCCGTCCGGCCGGGCCGACATCGCGAGGTCGACCGCCAGGTGCTGGTGCGTTCCCAGGTAGTCGACGAGCCCGCGCCCGGGGCTGAACACCATCTGCGCGTCGAAGCGCCGGCGCCGTCCCGGGAATTCGAAGGTGCGCACGAACGACACGGTCTCGCGGCCGTGCCGGTCCACATACGGGTAGTTCTCGATGGTGAACGGCACAGTCCGGCCGTGGTCGGGGAAGAGGATGTGCCGCGTCGACCCCAGCCAGAGGAACGGCAGTGTGAAGGCGGGGCCGCGCCAGATCCGGTCCATCACGCCGTGACCGATCATGCCGCGGCCGGCCGAGAGGGCGAGGCGTTCCCGCACGCGCGGGTGCAGGACCGCGAAGTCGGCGCCGAGCGCGCGTTCGAAGACGCCGGTCACCGCGCCGCCACCTCGTCACGGGGGCGGGTCCGGCCGCAGCGAGCGGCCGAGGGCGCGGTCAGGAGCTGCTCCTCCGGGGGCGTCCCGGTCTCGAGCCAGAGCCGCAGCCGGTCGAACGACCAGGCCGTCATCCAGCCGAACAGCGGGCGGAACGCGCGGTCGGCCAGCTGCCCGAAACGGCCCCAGCGGGTGCCGTAGTCGAAGCCGGTGACGAACCGGACGCCGTCGCCGACCGGTGTGTAGCGCCAGAACCCCGCACCCGCGCTGATCAGCGACAGCGGATCGGCGGAGGCGAACCGCAGCACCGACGTGCGCGAGCCGTCCGGCCAGGCGCGCGACGCGGCGCTCACCCCGACACCGGTGACCGTGACGCCGAGGAAGCGCGAGGCGTAGCGGAAGTGTCCGTCGTGCCCGGCGAGCGGGCTGATGTCGGCGAAGCGCAGGTCCCAGCGCCGGTGCAGGGCGGGGTCCTGCGTGTGCCGCCACAGCGTGTCCAGGTCCGTGCGGATCACTGTCTCGACGTAGAGCGCTTTCGGTCGCATCTCTCGGCTCCCCTCAGAGTTTGAGCGAACGCTCAAACCGAGAGTAGAGAAGTTTGAGCGATCGCTCAAGAGTTAGGGTGGTCCGGCCAGGCAGCCGAAGAGAGGACCCCGTTTGAGCGGCGACGCAGGCCGGTTGTTCACCCGTGACGAGCTGGCCCTCGACCCGGTCGACCTGGCCCAGCTGCTGCTCGGCTCGGTCCTGGAGGCCACCGGCCCCGACGGCACGGTCGGCGTCCGGCTCGTCGAGGTCGAGGCCTACCGGGGCGAAGACGACCCGGCGTCGCACTGCTACCGCGGCCAGACCCCGCGCAACGCCGTCATGTGGGGGCCCGCGGGGCACCTGTACGTGTACTTCGTCTACGGGATGCACTTCTGCGCGAACATCGTCGGCTCCCACGACGGCGTGGCCGGCGCGGTGCTGCTGCGCGCGGGCGAGGTCGTCACCGGACTCGACGTCGTCCGCAAGCGGCGCCCGTCCGCGCGGGGAACCGGCGAGCTGGCGAAGGGCCCGGCCATCCTGACGTCGGTGCTGCGCATCGACCGCGCGCAGAACGGCGTCGACCTGACCGACCCCGCGTCCCCGGTCCGGCTGCACGTCGGCGAGCGCGTCCCCGCCGAGCGGATCCGCACCGGACCCCGGGTCGGCGTCGCGATGGCCATGGACACGCCGTGGCGGTTCTGGGACGGCGCGTCGGCCGCCGTGTCCACCTACCGCCGCGGCGGGAAGCGCCGGGTCCGACCCGCCAGTTAGTCGGTTGACCTGGTGCGGGAGGATCTACAGGCGTGAGCGAACACATCCTCGACGAGCTGACCTGGCGCGGCCTCATCGCGCAGTCCACCGACATCGACGCCCTCCGGCGCGAGCTCGACCAGGGTCCCGTGACGCTCTATTGCGGCTTCGACCCGACCGCGCCCAGCCTGCACGCCGGCAACCTGGTCCCGCTGCTCATGCTCAAGCGCTTCCAGCGCGCCGGGCACCGGCCGATCGTGCTGGCCGGTGGCGCGACCGGGATGATCGGCGACCCGCGCGACACCGGTGAGCGCACGCTGAACACGCTCGACGTCGTCGCCGAATGGGCCGGGCGCATCCGTGGCCAGCTCGAACGGTTCGTCGACTTCGACGACTCGCCCACCGGCGCGATCGTCGAAAACAACCTGAACTGGACCGGGCAGCAGACCGCCCTGGAGTTCCTGCGCGACGTCGGGAAGCACTTCTCGATCAACGTCATGCTCAACCGGGAGACGGTGAAACGGCGGCTCGAGGGCGACGGCATGTCGTACACCGAGTTCAGCTACCTGCTGCTGCAGTCGCAGGACTACCTGCAGCTGCACCGCAAGTACGGCTGCAAGCTGCAGGTCGGTGGGTCCGACCAGTGGGGCAACCTCGTCGGCGGGGTCGACCTGATCCGCCGGACCGACGGCGCGGGCGCGCACGCGCTGACCGCGCCGCTGGTCACCGACGCCGAAGGCCGCAAGTTCGGCAAGTCCACCGGCGGCGGGAACCTCTGGCTCGACCCGGAGATGACCTCGCCGTACGCCTGGTACCAGTACTTCGTCAACGTGGGTGACGCCGACGTGATCCGCTACCTGCGGATGTTCACGTTCCTCGGCCAGGAGGAGATCGCCGCGCTGGAGGAGGACACCAAGGAACGTCCCCACCTGCGGGCCGCGCAGAAGCGGCTGGCCGAGGAGTTCACGATCCTCGTCCACGGCGAGGAGCAGACCCGGCAGGTGATCAACGCCAGCCAGGCGCTGTTCGGCCGCGGCGAGCTCGCCGAGCTGGACGAACGCACCCTCGACGCCGCGATGGCCGAGGTGCCGAACGGCAAGGTCGACCCGTCCGGGGACGCGACGATCGTCGACCTGCTGCTCGCCGGGGGACTGGTGGACAGCAAGGGCGCGGCGCGCCGCACGCTCAAGGAGGGCGGCGCTTACGTCAACAACGTGAAGATCGCGGACGAGGAGTGGAAGCCGGCGCCGGGCGACGCCCTGCACGGCAAGTGGCTCGTGGTCCGCAAGGGCAAGCGGAACGTCGCCGGCGTCGCGCTCGGCGGCTGATCGGTTCCGGTGGCCCGGAACAGGGTGCTGACCTGCAGGAACGCGGTTAAGGGACCCCCCTGTTCCGGGCCCTCTGGAGGGGTGTAAAGTTCTCCAAGTCGCCAGGGAGACCGGGCGGCCGCCGGGACACGAACCAAGCTCTCGCCCGAGGCGATTGAGTGGGTGTCCCACACAAACTGCTAGGAATGACTCGCTTCGAGCGAGCCGCTTCAACGCGGCGGACTCGGGGTGTGTTGCTTGAGAACTCAACAGTGTGCTAGTGAACTAAGCCAGTAGAGCTTATGTATGAAACCCCTCGTCGGGGTTTCCTTTGAGAGCAAGTA